>CAJZKN010000005.1:0-89537 GCA_916050345.1 Parahaemophilus parainfluenzae
CCCGCGACCCCCTGCGTGACAGGCAGGTATTCTAACCAGCTGAACTACCACTCCGTGAGTATATTAAGACAAGTTTTAAATTGGCGGAATGGACGGGACTCGAACCCGCGACCCCCTGCGTGACAGGCAGGTATTCTAACCAGCTGAACTACCACTCCGCTAAGTGCTGGGTATAATAATGATGAACGTTAAAACCGTCAATCTTTTTTTTCTTTTTTATGTTTATCTGATTAATAGATAACCGATTAATGTGAGGTTTCATCACCCGTACGAATCGACCAAAAACATTTGCCATCGCTTTTTTTATTGACCAATTTAATGAAATCTAAATGAGCTTGGAGTTCATCATCGGTGGGTTGTAACACTTTTAAATTTTGCGAAAAATTGACCGCACTTTGAAGATCTTGCATATTGGTACCAGCTTGGATAATTGGGCTATCCGCATGGTCTTCATCAAATAGGCTAGTTTGCCCGCCTGTCATGGATAAATAAACGTCGGCTAAAATCTCCGCATCCAGTAACGCGCCGTGGAGTGTGCGTTTGCTGTTATCAATGCCTAAACGATCACACAAGGCATCTAAGCTATTACGTTTCCCCGGGTACATTTGGCGCGCCATTTGCAACGTATCGGTGACGAGGCAAATGTCGGTTGTTTTGATATCTAACCCGAGTTTACGGAATTCATAGTCCATAAAGCCCACGTCGAAGGGGGCGTTGTGAATCAGTAGTTCGGCACCACGAATGTATTCAATAAAGTCTTGTGCAATCGTTTTGAAATCCGGTTTATCCGCCAGCATTTCATCTGTAATACCATGAACTTTAATGGCATCAGGATCAACCAAACGATCCGGTTTAATATAAATATGAAAATTATTGCCCGTATATTTACGGTTGATCATTTCCACCGCGCCAATTTCAATAATGCAATGTCCTTCGTAATGCGCACCAATTTGGTTCATACCGGTGGTTTCAGTATCCAGTACAATTTGGCGATCCGGATTTATCATTGTTCTACCTATTTGTTTCCTTTAAAATACAGTCTATTTTACACAAGCTCGAATTAGTTATGCAAAAACAGATTGAAATTTTTACGGATGGATCTTGCCTAGGCAACCCGGGAGCCGGTGGCATAGGGATTGTCCTGCGCTATAAACAGCATGAAAAACATATTTCAAAAGGGTATTTCAAAACTACCAATAATCGCATGGAATTACGAGCAGTGATTGAGGCCTTAAATAGCTTGAAAGAGCCTTGCCATGTGACGCTTTATAGCGACAGCCAATATATGAGAAATGGCATTACACAATGGATTTACAATTGGAAGAAAAACAATTGGAAAGCCAGCACGGGCAAAGCGGTAAAAAATCAGGATTTATGGATTGCATTAGATCAGGCAATTCAAACCCATAACATTGATTGGCAGTGGGTGAAAGGCCATTCTGGCCATCGTGAAAATGAAATTTGTGATGAATTAGCCAAACAAGGCGCAGAAAACCCAACTTTAGAAGATATTGGTTACGAAGGCTAGTCTGCACCTGGTTTTAACGTGCGGTTATTCTTGATAACGAATTAAACCTTCCTGCTGTGTGGTGGCAATTAATGTGCCATCTGCAGCAAAAATTTGTCCTCTCGCTAAACCTCGTCCCGCAAAAGCATTGTTACTTTCAATAGCATGTAAGTGCCAATTATTTAAATTGAAAGGGCGGTGGAACCAAATACTATGGTCGATCGTAGCCACTTTCATCCCTTTCTGTAAAAAGCCTTTCCCATGTGGGTGAAGTGCGGTCAAAATACAGTGGAAATCAGAAAAATACGCTAAGAGACATTGTTGTGTCTGCAAATCTAATGGCGCTTCGCCATTGGTTTTAAACCAAGCATATTGTTCAGGTGGCAGTTCACGACCATCAAATGGATTGTTCAAATATCGGCTATGAATCTGAAATGGTCGCTCTTGAGCAAATTTTTCACTCAAGCTTTCAGGTAAAGTCTGCGCCACTTTTAACATGATTTCGTGTTCATCAATACATTGCTCAGGGCCTGGTACTTGTGGCATAGCGGATTGATGATCGAAACCTTCTTCAGGTATTTGAAATGAGGCGGTGACGTGGCAAATCACATTTTTATGCTGAATCGCTTTTACGCGTAATGCAGAGAAGTTGCGACCTTCACGTAAGGTTTCCACATCGTAAATAATCGGGTATTGGCTGTCGCCCGGCGCTAAAAAGTAAGCATGGCAGGAATGAAGTACGCGCTCCGGTGGTGCAACTTGCATCGCTGCAGAAAGAGATTGCGCCACGACTTGGCCACCAAACACTTGGCGAAAACCTAAGTCTTCACTTGCACCACGAAAGATAAGATCATCAATTTTTTCTAGTTTTAACAATTCGATGAGTTGATTTAATTTATCCGACATTGTTTTTTCCTTTTATAAATACAAAAAGACCGCATAGTTATGCGGTCTGAAGTGTTTTATACGTTAAAGCGGAAGTGCATGACATCACCATCTTGGACGATGTAGTCTTTGCCTTCTAAGCGCCATTTACCTGCTTCTTTTGCACCATTTTCACCTTTGAATTGGATGAAGTCATCGTAAGCAATCACTTCTGCACGGATGAAGCCTTTTTCAAAGTCTGTGTGGATGACAGCTGCTGCTTTAGGGGCGGTTGCACCAACAGAAACCGTCCATGCGCGTACTTCTTTCACACCCGCAGTGAAGTAGGTTTGAAGATTTAATAAGGCATAACCAGCACGAATTACACGGTTTAAGCCAGGTTCTTCAATGCCAAGATCTTGTAAGAATTCGATTTTTTCATCGTCATCAAGTTCAGCAATTTCTGCTTCAATCGCCGCACATACAGGCACCACAACAGAGCCTTCTTTTTCTGCAAACTCACGTACTTTGTCTAAATATGGGTTGTTTTCAAAACCGTCTTCATTTACGTTCGCAATGTACATGGTTGGTTTTAATGTGAGGAAGTTATAGCTTTTAATCGCCAATAATTCATCTTTATCCAATTCAACAGAACGAATCATGCCTGCTTCAGAAAGTACAGGAAGGATTTTTTCCATCACAGACAGCTCAAATTTTGCGTCTTTATCACCGCCTTTAGCACGTTTTTGTAAACGTTGGATTGCACGTTCGCAGCTGTCTAAGTCAGCAAGGGCTAATTCGGTATTGATGGTTTCGATATCGCTTAATGGATCGATTTTACCCGCAACGTGCACGATGTCATCATTTTCAAAACAACGAACAACATGACCAATTGCATCAGTTTCACGGATGTTAGCTAAGAATTTATTCCCTAAGCCTTCACCTTTACTTGCACCCGCAACCAAACCAGCGATATCCACAAACTCCATGGTGGTTGGCAACACACGTTCAGGTTTAACAATTTCCGCTAACGCATCTAAACGCGGATCTGGCATTGGTACCACGCCAGTATTGGGTTCGATTGTACAGAACGGATAGTTTGCCGCTTCGATACCGGCTTTGGTTAATGCATTAAAAAGGGTAGATTTACCGACGTTTGGCAAACCAACGATACCACATTTAAATCCCATGATGTTTTCCTTATTGTGAGCGTAAGTGCGGTTAAAATTTATGGTATTTTTTACCGAACTTTGAGTTAAATTTTAAAACTGTTTAAGCGATTGGTGGCTTTCACCATGCCTTCTTTGAAAAGCAATTCAATGCAATCGGTGGCTTCGTCTAACGCTTTATCGAGTGCTTCTCTTTCTGCAGGCGCAGGTTTGTTAAGCACAAAACCTGAAACTAAATCACGGTGTCCAGGATGACCAATACCAATGCGTAAACGATAGAAATTGTTGCTGTTACCAAGTTGAGCTACGATATCTTTTAAGCCATTATGTCCGCCATGTCCGCCACCTTGTTTTAATTTTACGGTGCCTGGCGGTAAGTCTAATTCATCGTGTAGCACTAAAATTTCTTCTGGTTTTATACGATAAAAATTAGCAAGTGCGCCTACCGCTTTTCCACTTAAATTCATAAATGTCGTTGGCACTAAAAAACGGACTTCTTTGCCATTAATTAGCGTTTTTCCTACGTAACCGAAGAATTTATTTTCTGCATTAAGCGAAACATTAAAGCGACGAGCCAAACGCTCAATCAACCATTCACCTGCATTGTGGCGGGTTTCCGCATATTTATCGCCGGGGTTTCCCAGCCCCACGATGAGTTTAATTTCAGACATAGTTTTCTGCTTAAATAAAAATAGTGGCGTATTGTAGCGAAAAAGGGCTAATTTCTCAATCTATAAGGCTAAGACTAAAACACCTGAGAGAATTAATAGACTGCCCATAACTAATTTCATACTTAAAGGTTCGCCTAACAATACTACGCCTAAAATAATGGCAATCACGACACTGAGTTTATCAATGGGAGCAACCCAAGAGGCGGGCGCCATTTGCAACGCACGATAATAACAAAGCCAAGATAGACCTGTAGCAACACCGGAAAGAATTAAAAAGGTGAGTGGTTTTGCCGCAATATGTTGTGGCAGTTGCCATTCGTTACGTGCGCTAATGATACCTGCTGTAACGAGTAACACCACAATTGTACGGATAAAGGTCGCGAGATTACTGTTAATGCCTTCAACCCCTAATTTGCCTAAAATAGCGGTAAGTCCAGCGAAAAAGGCTGAACCAATAGCAAAAAATACCCAATTCATGATGTGCTCCTATTTTATCGTTAATATTGACCGCACTTTTCCGCTATAATAACGGAAAACTCATTAAGACAGAATAAGACATGAAACAAATTAATATTGAAATCGCTTATGCCTTGCCGGATCGCTATTATTTGAAGTCCTTCAAAGTGGATGAAGGTACGATGATCCAAACGGCTATTTTACAATCAGACATTTTACAACAATTTACCGAGATCGATTTGCGTGAAAATAAAGTGGGGATTTATTCCCGTCTAGCCAAATTAACGGATCAGTTAAAAGATGGTGATCGTATTGAAATTTACCGTCCATTGTTAGCGGATCCGAAAGAAATTCGTCGTAAACGTGCAGCAGAGCAAGCCAAAGCCGCACAAGAAAAAGCCCAACAAGAAAAACAGGAAAAGGAGTAAAAAATGACCGCACTTTCCAACCAATATTGTCTGCTAGATGGCATTACCCCTGAAATTTTCCTGCGTGATTATTGGCAGAAAAAGCCATTGATTATTCGTAATGGTTTGCCTGAAATTGTTGGACAATTCGAGCCTGAGGATATTATCGAATTAGCACAAGGCGAAGATGTGACCGCACGTTTGGTAAAAACCTTTTCAGATGATAATTGGAAAGTGTTTTTTAGTCCGTTATCTGAAGAAGATTTTGCAGATGTACCCGAGAAATGGTCGGTGCTCGTCCAAAATCTAGAACAATGGAGTACAGAACTCGGTCAGCTTTGGAATAAGTTTGGCTTTATTCCACAATGGCAACGTGACGATATTATGGTGTCCTATGCACCTAAAGGCGGTTCCGTTGGTAAACATTACGATGAATATGATGTGTTCTTGGTACAAGGCTATGGTCATCGCCGTTGGCAGTTAGGTAAATGGTGTGATTCATCCACTGAATTTAAACCGAATCAGCCGATTCGTATTTTTGACGATATGGGTGAATTGGTGATTGATGAAGTGATGAACCCGGGAGATATTCTTTATATTCCAGCTCGCATGTCGCATTATGGTGTGGCTGAAGATGATTGTTTGACCTTCTCTTTTGGTTTGCGCTACCCGAATTTATCGGACATTCTCGATAACGTGAATAAAGCGTTTTGTCATCAAGATCCTGAATTGAATTTAAGCGAATTCCAATTACCGTTACGCTTAACGCAAGCGGAGCAGAGCACGGGCAAGTTGGCAGATGAAAATATCCAGGCAATGAAAAAACAATTCTTAGCGAAATTGGCTGAGTCAGAAGCCTTTGATGCCTTGTTCAAACAAGCCGTAGCCAGTACAGTGAGTTCACGTCGCTATGAAATGTTGGTATCCGATGAAATGTCCGATCCTGACGAGGTGCGGTCAATTTTAGAAGAGGAACAAGGTGTGTTAATGCAGGACAATAACTGCAAATTACTTTACACCGAAAATCCGCTCCGCATTTATGCTAATGGCGAATGGTTGGATGAAGTGAATGTTATTGAAGCAGAAGTATTGAAACGTCTTTCCGATGGTGAAGCGCTAGATTGGGCATTCTTAAATAATTTAGTGAATGATACAGAAGATCCTGAAAGTACAATCGAATTATTGCTCGATTCGATTTGTAACTGGTTAGATGACGGTTGGGTGTTGATTGAATAATGTCTGAAAACATTTACTCCGTTTCCCAGCTTAACAGCGCAGCCCGCCAAATGCTAGAAGGGAATTTTTCACAGATTTGGCTTACAGGGGAGATTTCTAATTTCACTCAACCAGTGTCTGGGCATTGGTATTTAACTCTGAAAGATGAAAATGCCCAAGTTCGCGGTGCGATGTTCCGCATGAAAAATTTGCGGGTGGGATTTCGTCCGCAAAATGGTATGCAGGTCTTGGTGCGGGCGAATGTCAGTTTATATGAGCCTCGTGGTGATTATCAGCTGATTATTGAATCCATGCACCCTGCTGGCGAAGGATTGTTGCAACAGCAATTTGAAGCGCTAAAAATGAAATTGGCGGCTGAAGGGTTGTTTGCACAAAACTTGAAGAAAAGCTTGCCGGATTTTGCTAAAGCAGTGGGCATTGTTACCTCTTCGACTGGCGCTGCTTTACAAGATATTCTGCATATTTTGGCTCGCCGAGATCCCAGTTTAAAAGTGGTGATTTATCCAACGGCAGTGCAAGGCAAAGAAGCAACGGCTGAAATCGTCCAAATGATTGAACTCGCTAATGCACGTCAAGAAGTGGATGTATTGATTGTCGGCCGTGGTGGTGGTTCTTTAGAAGATCTTTGGTGCTTTAATGAAGAAGAAGTGGCACGTGCGATTTTTCGTTCTAATTTACCCATTATCAGTGCAGTCGGTCACGAAACGGATGTCACTATCGCCGATTTTGTGGCTGATTTACGTGCGCCGACACCCTCTGCGGCGGCGGAGTTAGTGAGTCGTAATCAGCAGGAGTTACTTCAACAGTTAGCTTATAAGCAACAGCGCTTGGAGATGGCGTTGGATCGTATTTTTAGTCATCAACAACAGCGCTTACAACAGTTACGTTTACGCCTGCAAAACCAACATCCGCAAAATCAATTATTGATGCAAAAAGCCAAAACGGAGCAATTACATCATCGTCTCTTGTTAGCGATGCAGCGTCAAATGGATAAAACGCAGCAAAAATTAACCGCACTTTCAGCGCGCTTAAAACAAAATCCGTTGCCTTATCGATTGCAAAAACAATCCCAATATTTAGCTCAGTTACAAGTGCGGTTAAATTTAGGGGCGAATCGTCAAGTCACGGAGCGTCAAAATAAATTGGCGACATTGTGTGGCAAGTTAGATGGATTAAGCCCATTAAAAGTATTAGCTCGAGGATATTCCATCGCGGAAGATGCCAAAGGACATGCCATTGTGAGTGTGAAACAAGTCAAAACAGGCGATACGATTAAAACTAAGGTGGCTGATGGGGAAATTACCAGCCGCGTTTGTTAATTTAAATAAATTTTTAATGTAAACCTATGATGAATAAGAAATCATCATAGGTTTTCTTTTTTTGTGACCGGCTTCAAAGTTTCGACAAAAAAATAGAGGGTTCAGTTTTTTTTATTTTTTTATGGGAGTATTATGCGACCTCGATACTAGGAGAGTAATGATGTCAGAAATTCAACAGTTTAGTCAGCATGATATAGAAGTTCTTAATGAAGAAACTGTTTATAAAGGTTTTTTTACACTTAAGAAAGTACAGTTTAAACATAAGCTTTTTGCCGGTGGCGAAAGTGGTGTAGTGACGCGTGAATTATTGGTCAAAGGTGCCGCTTCTGCAGTGATTGCTTACGATCCGGAAGAAGATGCAGTGGTTTTAGTTGAGCAAGTACGTATTGGTGCATATCAACCTGAATCAGCTCGTTCCCCTTGGTTATTAGAATTGATCGCCGGGATGGTAGAAGAGGGGGAACAACCTGAAGAAGTCGCTTTGCGTGAAAGTGAAGAGGAAGCAGGCGTATCCGTTCAAGATCTCACACATTGTTTAAGCGTGTGGGATAGCCCGGGCGGTGTCGTCGAACGTATTCATTTGTTTGTCGGTCGAGTAGATAGCTCGCAAGCTAAGGGACTTCATGGTTTAGCTGAAGAGAATGAAGACATTCGTGTTCATGTGGTGAAACGTGAGCAAGCCTATCAATGGATGTGTGATGGCAAAATTGATAATGGCATTGCAGTAATGGGCTTGCAATGGCTTCAATTAAATTACGCCAAATTGCAGCAACGCTGGCAATAGGAGTCCCATGAACAATAGATTTGAATACGAACCCGCAAATGAAATCGTCAAATTATTACAAATTACCGATCCTCATTTGTTTAAAGATACAAACAAAGAATTATTAGGTATCAACACGCACGAAAGTTTTTCTCAGGTGTTAAAAGAAATTCAGTTGGAGTCTTTTGAGTATGATGTCGTGCTTGCAACGGGGGATTTGGTACAAGATAGTAGCGACGAAGGCTATCTGCGATTTGTTGAAATGGTTAAACCGTTAAATAAATGGGTATTTTGGCTTCCGGGTAATCATGATTTCCAACCCAAAATGGTCGAACATTTAAGCCAACCGCCGATTAACGCGTCAAAACATTTACTTCTAGGTAAACATTGGCAAGTGATTTTGTTAGATAGCCAAGTATCTGGTGTGCCTCATGGTGAATTGAGCGCTTATCAGTTAGATTGGTTAAAAACAAAATTAGCTGAAAATCCAGCGCGTCATAGCTTAGTCGTATTGCATCATCATTTATTACCAACGAATTCAGCATGGCTTGATCAGCATAACTTGCGTAATGCACATAGCTTCTCAGCCGTTCTTGCTCAATTCAACAATGTAAAAGGGATTTTATACGGGCATATTCATCAACAGGTTGATGGCTATTGGCAGGGTTATCAAACCATGGCAACGCCAGCGACTTGTATTCAATTTAAGCCGGATAGCAATCATTTTGCGTTAGATACCTTACAACCAGGCTGGCGTGAAATTGAACTACACCCAGATGGACGAATTGAAACGAGAGTAAAACGAATCAAACAAAAAACATTCCTACCGAATATGGAGGAAGAAGGATACTAAACAAAGTGCGGTTAAAATTCAGGTGATTTTAACCGCACTTTTTCTATACCGAAATGGGTAAAAGTCCATTTTACACTAGCCAGAATTCCCACAAATCTGTACAATAGCCGACCGATTTTATCTTTTTACTAATCTTTATTTTTAAGCAATATGACGCAAAAATTACATATTAAAACATGGGGCTGTCAGATGAATGAATACGATTCATCAAAAATGGCCGATCTTCTCTTAAATACACATGGTTTGGAATTGACAGATATTCCTGAAGAAGCAGATGTGTTACTTCTTAACACCTGTTCTATCCGTGAAAAAGCACAAGAAAAAGTGTTCCATCAGTTAGGTCGTTGGAAAGAATTAAAAAAACAAAATCCAAACCTAGTTATCGGTGTGGGCGGTTGTGTGGCTTCACAAGAAGGTGAACATATTCGTCATCGTGCACCTTACGTGGATATCGTATTTGGTCCGCAAACTTTACATCGCCTACCAGAAATGATTAACCAAATTCGTGGCGGTAAAAGTTCGGTGGTGGATGTCAGTTTCCCTGAAATTGAGAAATTTGACCGCTTACCAGAGCCTCGCGCAGAAGGTCCAACTGCATTTGTGTCTATTATGGAGGGCTGTAATAAATATTGTACTTACTGCGTGGTGCCTTATACCCGTGGTGAAGAAGTCAGCCGTCCTGTTGATGATGTGTTATTTGAAATTGCACAGTTGGCTGATCAAGGTGTACGTGAAATCAATTTATTAGGCCAAAATGTAAATGCGTATCGAGGTCCGACATTTGATGGTGGTATCTGTACATTTGCGGAATTATTGCGTTTAGTAGCATCTATTGACGGTATCGATCGTTTACGTTTTACTACCAGTCACCCAATCGAATTTACTGACGATATTATTGACGTGTATCGTGATACACCAGAATTAGTGGACTTCGTTCACTTGCCGGTACAAGCTGGTTCTGACCGTATTTTAACCATGATGAAACGTGGTCATACCGCGTTAGAATATAAATCGATCATTCGTAAATTACGTGCGGTGCGTCCAAATATTCAAATCAGCTCAGATTTCATTGTTGGCTTCCCAGGTGAAACCAAGGAAGAGTTTGAACAAACGATGAACCTGATCGCGCAAGTGAATTTTGATATGAGCTTCAGCTTTATCTATTCCGCACGTCCAGGCACACCTGCAGCAGATATGCCAGATGATGTTACTGAAGAAGAGAAGAAACAACGTCTCTATCTTTTACAAGAGCGTATCAACCAACAAGCGGCACAATATAGCCGTCGTATGCTTGGCACAGAGCAACGTGTCTTGGTAGAAGGGCCATCTAAGAAAGATATTATGGAATTAACAGGACGTACGGAAAACAACCGTATTGTGAATTTCCAAGGCTCACCAGATATGATTGGTAAGTTTGTCGATATCAAGATTACCGATGTTTATACTAACTCCCTACGTGGTGAAGTAGTGCGTACAGAAGATCAAATGGGATTACGTATTGCACAATCTCCACAAGAAGTGATGAATCGTACTCGTAAAGAAGATGAATTAGGTGTAGGACGTTATCACGGATAATCGTTTAAAGTGAATATGAATAAGTAACCGTACGAAAGTGCGGTTATTTTTTTATGTGTTTTTTTAGAAAAGAGAGTGGGAAAGTCTTTATCTTAAATTTTAGGTATAAAAAAACACCAATTAAGGTGCTGATTTAAAGTGGTGGGTCGTGAAGGATTCGAACCTTCGACCAACGGATTAAAAGTCCGCTGCTCTACCGACTGAGCTAACGACCCACTGGTATGATTTTGAAATGGTGCCCGAAGCCAGACTTGAACTGGCACGCCTCGAAAGGCGAGGGATTTTAAATCCCTTGTGTCTACCGATTCCACCACTCGGGCAAATTGGAGCGGGAAACGAGGCTCGAACTCGCGACCCCGACCTTGGCAAGGTCGTGCTCTACCAACTGAGCTATTCCCGCGTTTGCTTGTTGCCAAACAACGGGGCGTATTTTACGGATTTATCTTATTGTGTCAAATAAAATTCGTAAAAAATTTTTTTGATTGGTTAAAAATAATTCAAAAACAAAAGGTGCGATTAAAATAACCGCACCTTTTATTTAAAATTTAGTCAATTCTATAATTCAATGTTATCTAACAAGCTACCTTTCGCTGCTTTCAAGTATTGGAGCATTGACCAAACTGTTAAAATCGCCGCCAAGTAGAGTAGTATGATTGCCAATGTTTCCATATAAACGTTATATCGCCAGAGTAATCCACCTAAAGCCAGCATTTGAGAGGTAGTTTTTACTTTTCCTAGCCATGAAACGGCTACTTTATTACGTTCACCCAATTCAGCCATCCATTCACGTAAAGCAGAGATTATGATTTCGCGTGAAATCATTATAATCGCGGGGATAGTAATCCAGAAAGAATGTTGATATTCCACAATTAATACTAACGCAGTAATCACCATCACTTTATCGGCTACAGGATCAAGGAACGCACCAAAACGGGTTGTTTGTTTTAATTTTCGAGCAAGATAGCCATCAAACCAGTCAGTGACACCCGCGATAAAGAAAATAAGAGTGGTAATAAAAGGCGCTGAAGGGATAGGGAGATAAAACGCCAAGACGAAGAATGGGATTAAAATCACTCGGAGAATTGTCAGGAAAATGGGAATATTATATTTCATAAAAATAACCGCACTTTGGTTAAAGATACGTTCATTTTAAAGGATCTACAAAAATAAAAAAAGCCACTTAATGTGGCTTTTTCTTAAAAATTAAAGTTTGTCAGCGTTTTGTTTCAAGTATTTAGCAACACCTTCTGGGCTGTCTTTCATACCTTCTTTACCTTTTTCCCATTGAGCTGGGCAAACTTCACCATGTTCTTCGTGGAATTGTAACGCATCAACCATACGTAACATTTCATCGATGTTACGACCTAATGGTAAGTCGTTTACGATTTGGTGACGAACAACACCGTTCTTGTCGATTAAGAATGACGCACGTAATGCCACACCTTCTTCTGGATGTTCGATACCGTATGCTTTAGCGATTTCGTGTTTAACGTCAGCAGCTAATGCATATTTAACTGCACCGATACCACCGTTTTCAGTTGGGGTATTACGCCATGCATTGTGAGTGAATTCTGAGTCGATAGATACACCAACCACTTCAACACCACGTTTTTTGAATTCTTCATAACGGTGGTCGAATGCGATTAATTCAGATGGGCAAACGAAAGTAAAGTCTAATGGGTAGAAGAATAATACCGCAGCTTTACCATTAACGTGTTTTTTGAAATTGAAGTTGTTAACGATTTCACCATTGCCTAAAACTGCAGAGGAAGTAAAATCTGGAGCTTGACGAGTTACTAATACCATAGTCATAATTCCTATATAAATGTTAATAAAAATTTTGCTAACGCAAAAACTCGGTAGTATTCTAAAAAAATTGACCGCACTTTAACAGCTGTTTTTATCTATTGAATTAATTAATATTGTCTAAGTTACAGGTGAAATATATGTCAGAACATCATACTTTATCAACCACACTGGTTCATGCCGGACGTAAAAAACGTTTTACCCAAGGGGCGGTAAACCCGGTGGTCCAACGTGCCTCTTCTTTAGTGTTTGACACTATTGCAGATAAAAAACATTGTACAAAAAATCGTTACAAGGGAGAGCTTTTCTATGGACGCCGTGGCACGTTAACGCACTTTGCTCTTCAAGATTTATTGTGTGAAATGGAAGGCGGAGCGGGTTGCTATCTTTATCCTTGTGGTGCTGCCGCGGTAACCAATGCTATTTTATCATTTGTGGAAACAGGCGATCATGTCTTAATGACAGGGGCTGCCTATGAGCCAACACAAGATTTTTGCAATGTGATTTTGAAAAAAATGCATATTGATACGACCTATTATGATCCAATGATAGGCACGGAGATTACGAAACTTGTGCAGCCAAATACGAAAGTCTTATTTTTAGAGTCACCAAGTTCTTTAACAATGGAAGTGCCAGATATTCCTGCGATTGTTAAAGCCGTTCGAGCCGTGAGCCCTGAAATCGTCATTATGATCGATAATACATGGGCGGGAGGCGTACTATTCAAAGCGTTAGAACACGGTATTGATATCTCTATTCAAGCAGGAACCAAATATTTAGTGGGGCATTCTGATATTATGATCGGTACAGCCGTGGCTAATGCACGTACTTGGGATAAATTGCGTGAACATTCTTATTTAATGGGACAAATGGTTGATGCTGATTCCGCTTATACGACAGCTCGTGGCATTCGCACTTTAGGTGTACGATTAAAACAACATCATGAAAGTAGTTTAAAAGTGGCCAAATGGTTAAGTGAGCAACCACAAGTGAAAGCAGTTTATCATCCAGCGTTGCCAAGCTGTCCAGGTCATGAAAACTTTAAACGTGATTTTACGGGTGCAAGCGGTTTATTCTCTTTTGAATTACATAAACGTTTAAATGATGAAGAACTTTCCGACTTTATGGATCATTTTGAGCTTTTCACGATGGCTTATTCTTGGGGCGGGTTTGAATCTCTCATTTTATGTAATCAACCAGAAGAAATTGCGAAAATTCGCCCGGGTATTGAACGTAAATTAACGGGCTCATTAATTCGTCTGCATATTGGATTTGAGGACACAGATGAATTAATTGCCGATCTTCAAGCGGGCTTTGACCGAATCAAATAATAAAGAGGGCTGTTTATGTAAACAGCCCTTATTTACTCAATCTTTGAGTTGATTTATCATAGTCAGCGTTTTTAGCAACTAGAGAAGAATAATGAAACATATTCATATTTTAGGCATCTGCGGGACCTTTATGGGCGGTGTCGCGATGATTGCCAAACAAATGGGTTATAAAGTCACAGGCTCCGATACCAATGTTTACCCACCAATGAGCACTTTTTTGCAAGAGCAAGGTATTGAAATTATTCCTAATTATGATGTGGCTCAACTTCAGCCTGCACCCGATATGGTGATTGTCGGAAATGCCATGAAACGCGGTAATCCTTGTGTGGAATATGTTTTGGATAATGCCTTGCCTTATACATCCGGTCCACAATGGTTACACGACCATTTATTGCGTAATCGTTGGGTGTTAGCGGTTTCGGGTACACATGGTAAAACCACAACAACGGGGATGTTGACTTGGATTTTAGAACAAAATGGGCTAAAACCCGGTTTCTTAATCGGTGGTATTGCAGGGAATTTTGGTACCTCTGCTCGTTTAGGAGAAAGTGAGTTCTTCGTGATTGAAGCGGATGAATATGATACAGCGTTCTTTGATAAACGTTCTAAATTTGTGCATTACAATCCAAAAACCTTAATTATTAACAATATTAGCTTCGATCATGCTGATATTTTCGACGATCTTCATGCGATCCAGCGTCAATTTCATCATATGATCAGAACTATTCCTTCTACAGGACGCGTTCTTTCTTTTGCAGATGAACAAAGCGTGAAAGAAACCCTCAATATGGGATGTTGGTCAGAACAGCAATTTATCGGTAAAGATAAAGAATGGTTTGCGGAACGTATTAGCAATGATTGTTCTGAATTTGCCGTATTCCATCACGGTAAAAAAGTGGCTGAAGTGAAATGGAACATTGTCGGACAGCACAATATGCACAATGCTTTAATGGCGATTGCGGCGGCTTACCATGCGGGTGTGAAAATTGAAGATGCATGTCAGGCATTAGGCAGCTTTATCAATGCAAAACGTCGTTTAGAAGTGAAGGGGGAAGTAAACGGGATTACGGTTTATGATGACTTCGCTCACCATCCAGAAGCCATTCTTGCGACACTCACTGCGTTGCGTGACAAAGTTGGCGGTGGCGTACGTATTCTTGCCGTATTAGAGCCTCGTTCAAACACCATGAAAATGGGCGTCCATAAAGATGAAATTGCACCCGCACTTGGACGTGCCGATGCCGTATTTATGCTACAACCAGATAATATTCCATGGGATGTGGCTGAAATTGCAGGACAATGTGTTCAACCGGCACATTACACAGGAAGCATTGATAAGTTAGTCGATATGATTGTGGCTGAAGCGAAACCAACGGATCACATTCTTGTGATGTCAAACGGTAGCTTTGGTGGCATTCATCAAAAGATTTTAGATCGATTAAAATAATCTCAATGTAAAGTGCGGTCAAAAATGAGAGTGTTTTTGACCGCACTTTTTATCATCAAAAATAAGGAAATTACATGGCCGATCCACATATTCAATCTCCAATGGATGTTTGGGATAAACTCACCGTCATTATTTATCGCACAGGCTTTGTCATTGCGGCATTTAGCATCTTGGCTTTAACTTGGTATCCTCAACAGGCTCAAATTGCCGTGTTGGTTGCGGCAACTTGTTGTGCATCATCCCTTCATATTTATTTAAAACATTTCCGCTTAACATTCCAATTTGCCACGTGGCTCGCACTCTTATGTGCGCTTTTAGGTTGGCATGAATTAGCGTTAGGTGGTGCATTGGTCACACTTGGCGGTTTATGCTTTAAAGAATACTTCTGTTTTAGAGTACCGCTATTAAATTTACAACCTGCATTTGTCGCCGCACTTTGGTTTGCTTGGGTATTTGAAGGTGGTTGGATTGCCAGAATTTTATCGTTGATCGTCGGTGGATTATTATTGATTCTTGCGGTTCAAAAATGGCGAATGCCATTGCATTTTGATATCGGCGATAAGACAAAATACCAAATCTAATAAGATTGATAGATAAAGGCATAATGTTTTACGACATTGTGCTTTTTTATTTCGATTAAATTTACCTTTATCTAAAAATGAAAAAAGCACCGAAGTTTAGGTGCTTTGTAATTTGGTTGCGGGGGCCGGATTTGAACCGACGGCCTTCGGGTTATGAGCCCGACGAGCTACCAAGCTGCTCCACCCCGCGTCTGATGGCGCGTAATATACTCGTTTCAAAAATTATTGCAAGATTTAAACTGAATTTGACTTTCCGTTTGTTAAGAAAATAAACAATGTGAATATTAATTAATCATTTTATGAAATAGTGCTAGTCCTAAAAGGGAATTTTTGATAGCGTATGCAACTTTGTATTAGTTAGTTTAATTTAGGAAAATAAGAATGAAATTTCGTCAAAATCTCGCCGTAAAAATTTTCTCTGTGATGGCGGCTGTTTCGGTGCTTGCATCATGTGGATCGGCACCAAGTAAAGTCTCTTCAAAAAATAATTCTAGCTTGCCGCGTACTGCGACAGGCGACGATCCTCAAAAATTCGGAGCAAAGTATAGTGGACGTACTTATCAACAAGCTATTTTAAGTCCAGTAGCCTCCGTGGAGAACAAAAGTGCGGTCGTTAACCAAGGTGATTTTTTAACGCAGTTGACGAATGTTCGAGATTATTCAAATTCATTAACAAATCGCTTTGCGGCGAATTATGGCAAAATCACTAACTGGGTGCTTGCAGGAGCAAATGTAAATGAATTAGCACAATACGGCATTAATCCTCAGATTATGAAAGGTTTTGATGGTTATCAAAACGTGTTGATGACAGGTTATTATTCGCCGGTGATTCATGCACGCCGTACTGCACAAGGTCAATATCAACATCCAATTTATGCGATGCCAAGCTATAAACGTTATAGCCGTGCAGAAATTTATAATGGTGCATTGGCAGGACAAGGCTTAGAGCTCGCTTACAGTGATTCAATGATGGATAACTTCCTATTAGGCGTGCAGGGGAGTGGCTATGTTGATTACGGTGATGGCAATTTAAATTATTTAGCCTATGCTGGCCAAAATGGCTATAAATATCAAGCGGTTGGTCGTTTGTTAGTAGAAGATGGTGAAATTCCAAAAGAAAAAATGTCTATTCAAGCGATTCGTGAATGGGGGAAAGCAAACCCATCTCGAGTACGAGAATTGTTAGAACGTAACCCATCTTATGTTTTCTTTAAAAACGATCCGACAGGTAAAGTGAAAGGTTCTGCAGGTGTACCTTTAGTGCCTATGGCTGCTGTCGCTTCTGACCGAAATGTCATTCCTTCTGGTACCGTATTATTGGTTGAAGTACCGGACATTGATAATGATGGTAACTGGATGGGTACACACAAATTACACTTAATGGTGGCACTTGATGTGGGTGGTGCGGTAAATGGTCACCACTTTGACTTATATCGTGGTATTGGTGATCAGGCAGGCCATATCGCAGGTTTATCAAAACACTATGGACGTGTTTGGGTTCTACAATAATGGCTCGAGTCGATAACTACGAACAACGTTTTGGCGGCATTGGTCGCCTTTACACACCAGAAGGCTTGGCACGCTTGCGTCAGGCTCATGTGTGCGTCATTGGTATTGGCGGCGTAGGTTCGTGGGTGGTGGAAGCGCTTGCACGAAGTGGTGTAGGGCAGATCACCATGATTGATATGGATGATATTTGTGTGACCAATATTAACCGTCAGCTTCCTGCGTTAAGCGGTAATATTGGCAAGCTTAAAACGGAAGTGATGGCCGAGCGCGTTAAGCTGATTAATCCAGAATGTGCGGTGAATATCATTGATGATTTCATCTCACCGGATAATCAAGCCGAATACTTAAATCGTGGCTATGATTATGTCATTGATGCTATTGATAGCGTGAAAACGAAAGCGGCGATGATTGCCTATTGTAAACGTAATAAAATCAAAATTATTACTATTGGTGGCGCAGGTGGTCAGACTGATCCTTCGAAAATCCAAATTGCTGATTTAAGTAAAACGATCCAAGATCCATTATTGGCGAAAGTGCGGTCAGTTTTACGCAAGGATTTCAATTTTACCCAAAATCCACAACGTAAGTTTGCAGTTGATGCGGTGTTTTCTAGCCAACCTCTGATTTTCCCTAAAATGAGCGAGGGCTGTGAAGTATCCGCCACTATGAATTGTGCAAATGGTTTTGGTGCTGCAACCATGATAACCGCAACCTTTGGTTTTTTTGCCGTTTCTAGGGTAATCGATAAGTTATTAAAATAAAGAAATGAAGCAACATGAAAACGTTGCTTCATTTCTTTATGAATGAAAGTATTTAACAAGATGAAGAAATATCACTTCATTTTTTTATTTGGAATGTTGCAATTTTATCAAAAAGGCGTAGTCTATGTTGGCTTTGAGAATAATTCCCAATAAAAGTAAGGAAACAAACATGAAACAAGTATTAAAAATGAGTGCAATTTCTACCGCACTTTTAGCGCTTCCAATGATGGCAAATGCAGATGTATTGGCATCCGTGAAACCGCTCGGTTTTATTACCTCTTCGATTGCAAACGGTGTAACAGATACACAGGTTTTAGTGCCAGCAGGTGCTTCTCCACATGATTACAGCTTAAAACTTTCAGATGTGCAAAAAGTGAAATCGGCGGATTTAGTGCTTTGGGTTGGTGAAGATATTGATGCTTTCTTAGCTAAACCAATTAGCCAAATTGACAGCAAAAAAGTCATCAATATTTCTGATATTCCAGAAATTAAACCGCTTTTAAGCAAAGTCCATCATGAACATTATCATGAAGGCGATGAACATGAGCACGGCCATGATCACAAACATGGACACGATCATAAGCACGAACATGGTCATGACCATGAGCATCACCACCACGATGTAGATGAAAATGGGTTAAGCGTGAACTGGCATTTATGGTATTCACCTGCCATCAGCCAAATTGTGGCACAAAAAGTAGCGGATAAATTAACGGAACAACATCCGGATAAAAAAGAGCTCATTGCGAAAAACTTAGCTGATTTTAACCGCACTTTAACTGAGCAAAGCGAGAAAATCAAAGCACAATTAGCGCCACTCAAAGATAAAGGCTTCTTTGTGTTCCATGATGCTTATAGCTATTTCAATGATGCGTATGGTTTAAATCAAACCGGTTATTTCACTATTAATCCATTAGTGGCACCAGGTGCAAAAACCATTGCTCACATCAAAGAAGAAATTGAAGAACATCGTGTAAATTGTCTTTTTGCGGAGCCTCAATTCACACCAAAAGTGATTGATTCTCTTGCTCAAAGTACAAAAGTTAACGTAGGTCGTTTAGATCCTATTGGCGATAACGTACAGCTTGGTCCAAATTCTTATGCGAATTTCCTTCAAGCCACCGCTGATAGCTATGCTCAATGTTTAAGTAAATAATCTTATTTACTTTTATCTTAAAAACAGCCGTTAAGGCTGTTTTTTATTGCCCCATCTAAATCGTCCGAATGATTTTCAATTTTTAAGAAATTTTCGCTTGTTTGAGCGAAGCGAGTTCGAAAATTTCTTAAAAATTGAAAGAGAATGAGGATTAGCGATTTAATTGGGGTGTGTTTTCTTTTGCCTACTTTGCTTTGCACAAGCAAAGAAAAGTAGGTCGCCTTAGGCGAAATCCTAATTAAAACTATGCTATAATCCGCCCAATTTTTCCCTATCGAGAAAACGCATGAAACAATTATTTGCCACAACTGCCCGTGGTTTTGAAGAACTCTTAAAAGTCGAACTGACAGAGCTTGGTGCAACAGAATGTAAAATTGCACAAGGCGGTGTACATTTTCATGCTGATGATGAAACACTTTATCGCAGCTTATTATGGTCACGTTTGTCTTCGCGTATTTTGTTACCGATTGTAAATGGAAAGGTATATAGTGATTTAGACTTGTATTCAATTGTGACAGGGCAGGATTGGTTAAGTTATTTTGATGAGAAAGCCACATTTTTTGTTGATTTCAATGGGACAAACCAAGAAATTCGTCACACCCAATTTGGTGCGATGCGAGTGAAAGATGCCATTGTGGATTATTTTGAACGCCAAAGGAAAGCGCGTCCAAATGTGGATAAAGACTATCCAGATGTGCGAATTCATGCTTATTTAAATAAAGAAGAACTCGTCGTTTCACTCGATTTAAGTGGCGAAGCATTGCATTTACGTGGCTATCGTGAAGATACAGGCCAAGCGCCTTTACGTGAAACCTTAGCCGCTGCGATAGTGCTTCGTTCAGGTTGGAAAAAAGGGACACCATTAGTGGATCCAATGTGCGGTTCGGGTACTTTGTTAATCGAAGCTGCACAAATGGAAGCACAAATTGCACCGCAATTACATCGTTTACATTGGGGCTTTGATTGCTGGAAAGGGCATAATCAAGATGCTTGGGATAAGGTGAAAGCAGAAGCGGTACAGCAAGCTGAAACTTATTTTAATCAAAATCCAAAGCCGCATTTTTATGGCTTCGATCTCGATCATCGCGTTCTGAAAAAAGCGCAAAAGAACGCACAAAATGCAGGCGTAGCACACTTAATTCACTGGAAACAAGGTGATGTCGCCGCATTAAAAAATCCAAGTCCAGATGAAGTGGGAACAGTGATTTGTAACCCACCTTACGGTGAGCGTTTAGGTACAACTCCTGCTTTGATTGCACTATATTCAGTCTTTGGGCAACGTCTTAAAAATGAATTTGGTGGTTGGAATGCGTCGATTTTCAGTAGTGAATCTACGTTGCTTGATTGTTTGCGTATGCGTTCACATCGTCAATTTAAAGCAAAAAACGGTCCGTTAGATTGTGTTCAGAAGAATTATCAAATTTCAGAACGTAAAGAAAGTGTGGCTGAAAATCCGCTTGAATTTGACCGCACTTCAACGGTAGCGGTGGATTTTGCGAATCGTTTGCAGAAAAATATCAAGAAAATTGAAAAATGGGCGAAGCAGCAAGGTCTTGATGCGTATCGTTTATATGATGCCGATTTACCGGAATATAACGTGGCAGTGGATCGTTATGGTGATCATATTGTGGTGCAAGAGTATGCCGCACCCAAAAATATTGATGAAAATAAAGCGCGTCAACGTTTATTAGATGCAGTGACTGCAACCTTGCAAGTCACTGGTATTGAAACCAATAAACTGATTTTGAAAGTGCGTCAAAAACAAAAAGGTACGAATCAATATGAAAAATTGGCCAATAAAGGCGAATATTTCTATGTGAATGAATACGGCGCTCAGCTTTGGGTGAATTTGACGGATTACTTGGATACAGGATTATTTTTAGATCATCGCTTAACCCGTAAAATGCTTGGCGAAATGGCAAAAGGCAAAGATTTCCTCAATCTTTTTGCTTATACCGGTTCCGCAACAGTGCATGCGGCATTAGGCGGGGCAAAATCGACGACGACCGTGGATATGTCTAACACCTATTTAAACTGGGCAGAACAAAACCTGATTTTAAATGATATTGAAGGCAAGCAGCACAAGCTCATACAAGCAGATTGTTTGCAGTGGTTAGAGAAATGTGATCGCCAGTTTGATTTAATTTTCGTGGATCCGCCAACATTCTCGAATTCTAAACGTATGGAAGATAGCTGGGATGTACAACGTGATCACATCAAATTGATGCGTAATCTTAAACGTATTTTACGCTCTAACGGCACCATCGTGTTCTCGAACAATAAACGTGGTTTTAAAATGGATTTTGAGGCGTTAGATGAATTGGGATTAAGTGCGGTCGAAATTTCAGCTAAAACCTTACCGCTTGATTTTGAGCGTAATAAACAAATCCATAATTGCTGGTTTGTGACAATGAAAGCTTAAAAAAAAGCCCGATAATGATTTATCGGGCTTTTTTATTATTCAACTTCTTTTTGTTTCTCTGTTTCTGAATCATCATGAAGAAGGATTTCAACCACTGCTTCGTCATTGGTGTCATCTTCTTTTTCTAAGATCTCAGCCGTTTCTTCATTGAGTGCTTCAGCATCAGAATGTGGTTTAACGAAAGGTTTTGGCATCCAATATTTTCGGATGATGTCTGTAGAAAAACCATGTAAAACTTCTTCATTCAATCGTTCTTGATCTAAGTAACGAACTTCAGCAATGACCTCATCAGCTTCAATTTTATTGATACCTAATTGCATTAGTGTTGCACGACTGAGCGTCAATGCAGATTCAAAGGTTTCACGCACGATAAAGTCTACATCTTGCTTAATAAGACTCACGGTTGTTTGGCGGTCATAAGTTCGCGCCAAAATTGGGAGTTTCGGATAAGCATCTTTCAAATTCTGAACGATGTTTTCAATACGTTGTGTATCGTTAATCCCGATGACAACACATTTGGCTTTTTCGATACCCGCTGCACGTAAAACATCAAGGCGAACACCGTCACCGTAATAAACTTTAAAACCGAATTTCGCTGCCGCACGGATGTTTTCGATGTTACGGTCAATCACCGAGACGTTAATGCCACGAACCAGAAGCGATTGACACACGATTTGGCTGAAACGACCAAAACCAATCACGAGCACGCTATCTTCTAAATCCACAATTGGATCAAGATCGCTAGTATCGACTTTTTCCTCTTGATTCGCTGATTTGCGTTGGTTAATTTTACGCATCAATAAACCAATCAATGGGGAGAATAGCATCGAAATAATGACAGCTGCAGTAAAAGTCGCATTTTGATCTTTTGTCATCACGCCTGCAGTCGTCGCAGCAGAGAAGAGTACGAATGCAAATTCACCACCGTGCGCCATAATGGTCATTCGCCCAACTGATTCGGTGCGGTCTAGTTTTGTAATACGTGCCACGGTATAAACGGCTAAGGCTTTGCCGACGATGTAAAGGCATACAATACCTAACAACCAAACCGCATCATTGAAGACTAAACTGAGGTCAAGCGACATTCCCACGCCCATAAAGAAGAGACCGAGCAATAAACCACGGAATGGTTCAATATCGGCTTCTAATTGGTGGCGGAATGCGGATTCTGAAAGCATTACACCCGCAACGAATGCGCCCATCGCCATTGAAAGGCCACTCGCTTCCATGGCTAATGCAGCACCTAACACCACAAGTAAGGCGGCAGCTGTCATCATTTCGCGAATATGAGCTTTGGAAATCAAACGGAAAATTGGGTTCATTAACCATTTACCCGCAACCACTAAACCGACAACGGCACCGAGTGCAATAGCAATAGATGTCCAGTTTGTGTGATGTTCAATATGTTTGGTTTCAGGCGTTAAAAAGGCAATAGAAGCCAATAATGGCACAATGGATAAATCTTCAAAAATTAAGGTAGAAATAACGCGTTGGCCTTTTGGTGTATTCGTAATCCCGCGTTCTTCTAATACCTGCATAACAATAGCGGTGGAAGAAAGGGTAAAGCCCATACCCGCAATAAATGCGACCTCTTTAGGAAGATTTAAAATATAGATACCAGCAAAGGTAAGCAGAACACCACATAGCCCGACTTGTAAAAGACCTCGCCCGAAAATAGCTTTTCGCATTGCCCATAATCGTTCGGGGTGCATTTCTAAGCCGATAATAAATAAGAACATGACTACGCCGAGTTCTGCCATATGTAGCACTGATTCCGCATCTTTAATAAAACTAAATACGGAAGGTCCAATTAAACAGCCTGCCACTAAATAACCCAACACGCTACCTAAGCCAATACGCTTAAAAAGTGGCACGATAGTGACACTGGTAGCGAGTAGAACAACAGTTTTAATTAATTCAGGGCTGACGACATTCGACATAGGGCAAAAAACCTTAGTAAAAACAGGGAGTATGAGAAGAAAGTTGAGTTGTATTCTAGCCTTTTTTCACTAAATAAAAAACACAGAAAAGCAAGAAATTGGTATAATTTACAAAAACTTTACACGCATAAAAGTGGTCAGTTTTTTGACCGCACTTTAGAGGTATTATGACATTACAATTCAATATGGTCGCGTTGTTATTGGTTTTCTTAATTGTTTTAGGTTTAATTAGCCAAAATAGCGCGATTACCATCTCAGCCGCCGTGCTGTTAATCATGCAGCAAACCTTATTATCCAAATACATTCCCATACTTGAACAATACGGTGTCAAAATCGGGATCATCATTTTAACGATTGGTGTGCTTGCACCGTTAGTGTCGGGAAAAATTCAGCTTCCAGATTTAAGTTCATTTTTAAACTGGAAAATGGGTGTGTCGATTGCAACGGGAATATTCGTCGCATGGCTCGCGGGGAAAGGCGTGCCATTAATGAGTGAACAACCTGTTTTAGTCACAGGGTTATTAATTGGTACGATTATTGGTGTATCTTTCTTAGGCGGTATTCCGGTGGGACCTCTCATCGCTGCAGGGATTTTATCGGTATTAATAGGAAAATTTTAAATGAAAAACAAATGGTTATTTATCGCAGGATTAAGCGGTTTTTTGTGTGTGGCGATTGGTGCTTTTGCGGCACATGGATTAAGCAAGGTTTTAGAACCTAAAGAATTAGCCTGGATTGAAACGGGTGTGAAATATCAAATGTTCCACACCATTGCGATTTTAGCGATTGGCATTTTGCAATTATGCCGTGAATCATTGGTTGTAAATAAAATGGCTAATTTCGCTGCAGGGGCTTGGGCGTACGGCATTCTTCTTTTTAGTGGCAGCCTTTATGCACTTGCGCTTGGTGCAGGCAAATTCCTCGTTTGGGTAACACCAATTGGCGGAACCTTATTTTTAATTGGTTGGCTTTGCTTGGCTTACGGTGGTGTTAAAAGTAAATAGATATGAAGAATAAATCAGTCAAACGTGAATTAAACCCGATACAACAATCTCTCTTTTTGAAACTCAAGGATATCATGTTGGTGGATCAGCGTCGTTTATCTGCCCGAATTCATGGTATTGGAAAAATTAAAAGTCCAGAAGCTCAGCAAGCAGTGGCGGCTGAAATCCAACAGCAAATTGAACAGGCGCAATTACGTGTAGAAAATCGTAAAAGAGCGGTGCAAAATCCGATTGTTTTTCCAGAGAGTTTGCCTGTTAGCCAACGTAAAGTAGAAATTCAAAAATTGCTTTCTGAACATCAGGTCATTGTGGTGGCAGGGGAAACTGGTTCTGGTAAAACCACCCAATTGCCAAAAATGTGTTTGGAATTAGGTTTCGGCAATTTGGGCATGATTGGTCATACTCAGCCAAGACGTATTGCTGCTCGTTCGGTGGCGGCGCGTATTGCAGAAGAGCTGGAAACAGATCTTGGCGGTTTAGTAGGTTATAAGGTTCGTTTTAACGATCAAATCAGTGATGATACGCAAATCAAGTTGATGACCGATGGGATCCTATTAGCAGAAATTCAAAACGATCGTTTCCTCAATCAATATTCTTGCTTGATTATTGACGAAGCCCACGAACGTAGCCTAAATAACGATTTTATTCTCGGTTATCTGAAACAGCTTTTACCACGTCGTCGTGATTTAAAACTTATTATCACTTCCGCGACCATTGATGTGGAACGCTTTTCCAAACATTTCAACAATGCCCCGATTATCGAAGTCTCGGGTAGAACCTATCCCGTTGAAGTGCGTTATCGTCCGGTAGTAGAGGAAGACGATCAAGATCAGCTACAAGGCATTCTTAATGCGGTGGATGAACTGCAGGCTGAAGGTCGTGGCGATATTTTGATCTTTATGAACGGTGAGCGTGAAATTCGCGATACCGCCGAAGCTTTACAAAAACAAAATCTAAAACACACGGAAATTCTACCGCTCTTTGCTCGCTTGTCTGCGCAAGAACAGAATAAAATTTTCCATCCGAGTGGATTAAATCGCATTGTGTTGGCGACCAATGTCGCAGAAACCTCATTGACCGTGCCAGGCATTAAATATGTGATTGACCCAGGTACTGCGCGCATTTCCCGTTATAGCTATCGCACCAAAGTACAACGTTTACCGATTGAACCCATTTCACAGGCATCGGCTAATCAGCGTAAAGGTCGTTGTGGTCGTGTGAGCGAAGGGATTTGTATTCGTTTATATTCGGAAGAAGATTTTAATTCTCGTCCAGAGTTTACCGCTCCTGAAATCCTACGCACTAATTTAGCCTCTGTTATTTTGCAAATGACGGCATTGGGTTTGGATGATATTGAAGCGTTCCCGTTTGTTGATGCACCAGATAAACGCCATATTCAAGATGGTATAAAACTGTTGGAAGAATTGGGTGCGTTTGAAATAGTTCGCACCAAAGCGGGCGAGAAACGTCAATTAACGGCAGTAGGTCGTCAATTAGCTCAACTCCCTGTGGATCCTCGTTTAGCGAAGATGTTGCTGACCGCTGTCTCACAAGGTGCGTTGCATGAAGTGATGATTATTGTTGCCGCATTGTCTATTCAAGATCCTCGCGAGCGCCCACAAGAAAAACAACAAGCTTCCGATGAAAAACATCGTCGTTTTGCCGATAAAAAATCAGATTTCTTGGCTTTCCTCAATCTTTGGTGTTACCTACAAGAACAACAAAAAGAATTAAGTAAAAACCAATTCCGTCGTCAATGCCAAAAGGATTTCTTAAATTATTTACGCATTCGCGAATGGCAGGATATTTATCATCAAATTCGTTTAACCGTGCGTGAAATGGGCTTGCCGATTAATTCTGAAAAAGCAGAATATCAGCAAATTCATACCGCACTTTTAAGCGGCTTGCTTTCTCATATTGGTTTAAAAGAAGCGGAGAAACAACAATATCTTGGTGCACGTAATGCCCATTTTGCGATTTTCCCTAATTCTGTACTTTTCAAAAAACAACCGAAATGGGTGATGGCGGCAGAGTTAGTAGAAACCTCCAAACTTTGGGGGCGTATGGTGGCGGAAATTGAGCCAGAATGGATTGAGCCACTTGCCGAGCATTTAATTAAAAAATCCTATTCAGAACCGCGTTGGTCGAAATCTCGTGGCGCGGTGATTGCTGATGAAAAAGTGACGCTTTACGGTGTGCCGATTGTGGCTGCTCGACCAGTGAATTACGGTTCTATTGATCCGACGGTGAGCCGCGAGATCTTTATTCAATCTGCCTTAGTGGAAGGGGATTGGAATACCAAACATAAATTCTTCAAAGAAAATCAACGACTCGTTCGAGAAGTGGAGGAGTTGGAACACAAAAGCCGCCGCCGCGATATTTTGGTGGATGATCGTACGCTTTTTGAATTTTACGATCAGCGTATTGGCACGGAAGTCGTTTCCCAAAAACATTTTGATACCTGGTGGAAAAAGGCGCAGCAAAAAGATCATGAATTGCTTAATTTTGAACGTTCATTCTTGATTAATGATGATGCGGAGCAAGTGAGCAAATTGGATTTCCCAAACTTCTGGCATCAAGGCAATTTAAAACTTAAATTAACTTATCAATTTGAACCAGGTACCGATGCGGATGGGGTGACCGTGCATATTCCGTTGCCATTGCTCAACCAAGTGGAAATGACCGGCTTTGATTGGCAAATTCCAGGCTTGCGGGAAGAACTGGTGATTGCGCTGATTAAATCTCTGCCGAAATCTTATCGCCGTAACTTCGTGCCTGCACCTAATTATGCTCAAGCTTTTTTAAGTCGTGCCGTGCCATTGGAAAAGCCATTATTGGATACGCTAATTTATGAATTGCGTCGTATGACGGGCGTCACCGTAGAAGCGGAACATTGGAATTGGGAACAAATTCCAAGCCATTTGAAAATGACCTTCCGTGTGGTAGATGAAAACGGCAAGAAAATTGCCGAATCCATGAATTTGGATGAGCTGAAATTCAACTTAAAAGATCGCGTACAGGAAAGTATTTCTGCTGTGGCGGATGATGGCATTGAACAAAGCGGGCTGCATATTTGGAGCTTTGCAGATTTACCACAATCTTACGAACAAAAACAACGTGGTTTTAGCGTCAAAGCGTTCCCGGCTATTGTAGATGAAAAAGATGCCGTAGGTATCAAACTGTTTGAAACAGAGTTTGAGCAAGCAGTGGCGATGCAACAAGGTTTGCGTAGATTGTTGCTACTCAATGTGCCATCACCAATTAAGTATCTGCATGAAAAATTGCCGAATAAAGCCAAATTGGGGCTGTATTTTACTCCGTTCGGTCGTGTGTTGGATTTGATTGATGACTGTATCGCTTGTGCCGTGGATAAACTGATTGCCGATTTTGGCGGGTTTGTATGGGATGAAGCAGGCTTTGAAAAATTGCGTGATTTTGTACGAGAAAACCTTAACGAAGTGACTGTAGATATTGCGCAGAAAGTGGAGCAAATCCTATCCCTTAACCATGCCTTAAACCAACGTTTAAAAGGCAAAATGGATTTCACTATGGCATTCGCATTGTCCGACATCAAATCACAACTTTCAGGCTTGGTGTATCAAGGTTTTGTACAAAAGAGCGGTTATGATCGCCTACCTGATTTACAGCGCTATCTGAAAGCCATTGATAAACGTATGGATAAACTGGCTCAAGATGTAAACCGTGATCGTGCAGCGATGCTACGCGTGGAACAAGTACAACAAGCCTACCAACAACTTCTTGCCAAACTGCCAAAATCTAAACCAATTTCCGATGAAATTGCAGAAATTCGCTATATGATTGAGGAATTGCGTGTGAGTTTATTTGCGCAGCAGTTAGGGACGAAGTATCAGGTGTCGGATAAGCGGATTTTGAATGCGATACTTGAATTTTAAATTATAAAAAATGGCATAAAAATTTATGCCATTTTTTTATCTAGTTTCTAAAAAATAGTGGGTGAATGAAAAATGTTTTATTTAGATCTGTTATATCCAACTCAGGTTTTTCAAATGATGAATAAATTATAACACTATCGGATTTCTTAATGCCAATAACTCCAATAATAAACCAGACCTTAATAAGTTCTTTAAAATTCAAAATTATATTTTCATGAGATTTATCTGTAGAAGTGCTTTTGTCTCTATCCATTAAAAAATCCTGAATTTTCTCTATGTCTTTTTTATCAAGTAATTCCTCTATAAACTCTTGTGATTTTAAAAATGATAATGAGTCAATATAATCCATAACGCATGGATATATACTTGCCCATTCTTGAACAAGAGCTCCTTTTCGTGAAGAGTAAAATTTTTCTTCAGCCGCAATTACAATATCTTCATTTAATTCAATTTCACCATCACATTCAGAAAAACAATTATTTACAAAATTTATTGCATCTCTTGGTCTTAGCATTGTTCTATCAATAATGTAATCAATTGCTCTTTCTCCTTTAACTGTAAAACCAAAAATATCATTAAATTTTGTATTTGCAGATCCTGAATATTGATTTTTTATAAGATGATTTATACGGATATCTAAAATTGAAATTATTTCCTTTTTATTCCATGATATAGGATAGATTAGAGATTGATCCTTTTCATGTTGTCTTAAGCTATTTTTATAAATACCCATGAGAATATCTGTTCTAATGGCAATCAGAATTTTAACAGATTTAATATCTAATAATTCTCTAAATGCATCTAATAGCGCATTAATAAAGTCATATCTTATAGAGCTTGAACTTAACCATGATTTATCAAGGTCATCTATACTAATAACAATTTTTATTTGTTTTTGATTGGATAACTCTGATTTTAGTAATTTAATTAGTTCTTTCTGTTTAGCTAATAATTCCTTACTAACATAGCTAGAGGTTTCTTTTTGTACTTTTTGTTGGGTTTCTTCTGAAAGTTTTCCACTGACTCCAATAAAATCATTCCCTAATTTACATGATAAGTCATCTTGTAATCTATTAGTTATTTCTGTAATAACATTACTATTAAAGAAATGATCCTTAAATTTTTCTAAATATTCATCAGCGAGTTCTGGACGATAGTTTACTTTTTCTTTTCCCACTAAATTTTTAACAAAGTCAAAGAAACTATCGTAAGATTTTTTATATAAAATCTGTATTACTTTTATAAGTAATACGTGTAGCCATAAGGACTTATAAAAAACTCGTAAGTCAATATCTTTCTCCATTAGGGTTGATATAAAAACATTATTTTGAATATGCTCAAAAACAGTATTTTCAGCTTCAATAGTTTCATGGTTACGAATATGTTCATCATTTAAAATTTGTTTAAGTAAGGCTGTTTTCCCACTGCCAGTTCTACCAACAATAATTCTTCTAGTGAAGTCAGGGTTTTGTTCACTGTCATCAAAATTAACAATGCCTTTGAAAACCTCCGATTTGTAAAAGCAAGAGTCAAGAAATGAGTCTGTTTCAGCATCTAACTTGCCAATTTCAATATTTTTTCTAAACTTATAGGCCATTTATATTTTCCCTAGGTTAATAAAATAATTAATAAAGGTTTTATACTAAATCTTTTATTAAATAACTTCTATTTTCAATAATTATTTTTGTGATCTATCTCAAATTTTCGTACTGAACTGATTTACAACTGCCAATTCAATCGCTATCTTGCTGATATTATTATTTTAATAAAGAGGTAAATTATGGATCTGATTATAGGTTTGATTGCCATTGTCTTGGTGGCATATTATATCGTGAAAGGCTATTCAGCGACTGGCGTGTTGATGTTCGGTGGCTTGGTCTTGTTATTCATTTCAGTACTGATGGGACATTCGATTTTACCAGAAGGAGTGAAAAGCACCGGTTCCACCTATTTTGATATTTTAGAATATGTGAAATATCTACTCGGTAATCGTGGCGGCGGCTTAGGCTTGATGATTATGGTATTATGTGGTTTCTCCGTGTACATGACCCATCTTGGTGCGAATGATGTGGTGGTGAAATTGGTGTCAAAACCACTGAAAAACATCCGTTCACCTTATATTTTAATGGTATTTGCTTATTTCCTTGCATGTTTAATGTCTTTTGCTGTGTCATCTGCAACGGGTTTAGGCGTGTTATTAATGGCAACATTATTCCCTGTTATGGTAAACGTGGGGATTTCACGTGGGGCTGCAGCGGCAATTTGTGCATCGCCAATTTCGATTATCCTTTCTCCAACATCGGGCGACGTGGTGCTTTCTGCTGAAATTTCAAAAATTCCTTTAGGTGAGTTTGCCTTTGGCACCGCATTGCCGGTTTCGATTTTTGCGATTTTAGGAATTGCTGTCGCACACTTCTTCTGGCAGCGTTATTTGGATAAAAAAGAAGGCGTGCAAGTAGAACGCATTAATGCAGATGAAATTAAAACCACTGCACCAAATTACTATGCGATTTTGCCATTATTACCAATTATCGGTGTGTTGATTTTTGACGGTAAATGGGGCTTACCAAATTTACACATCGTTACCGTGATGGTGCTTTGCTTTATCATTACTGCTGCGGTAGATTTCTTACGTAGCTTTAACGCGAAACAAACCTTCGATAATCTCGTGGTGGCATATCGCGGTATGGCAGATGCCTTTGCGGGCGTGGTAATGCTTTTAGTGGCGGCGGGTGTATTTGCGCAAAGTTTAAGTACAATCGGCTTTATCACTAATTTAATCGATTCTGCACAATCCTTCGGCGGTTCAGCGTTCTTTATGATGTTAGTGCTTGCGGTGATTACCATTTTAGCCACCATGGCGACAGGTTCAGGTAATGCAGCGTTCTATGCTTTTGCAGAATTAATTCCGAAATTAGCAACACAAATGGACGTCAACCCGGCTTTCTTAACCATTCCAATGTTACAAGCCTCTAACTTAGGTCGTGGTTTATCACCGGTTTCTGGTGTGGTTGTGGCGGTATCTGGTATGGGAAAAATCTCACCATTTGAAATCGTAAAACGTATGTCTGTCCCAATGTTGGTTGGTTTTATTTGTGTGATTATCGGCACAGAAATCTTTGTTTCCGTTGCCGCCTAATTTGATAGGTAAAAAAGAAGGGCTGATAGTGAATATCAGCCCTTTTGTTTTGAGTTAAGTGCGGTCAATTTTCTCGCTGTTTTTGATTTTATGCATTTGATGATTTTCAAAGGCTTTCACCAAATCCGATACTTTTTCACCTTCAGGTAAAACCAAATCTTGTGCGATATCATTAAGCGGCACGATCACGAATTCGCGATTTTTCATGTCGTAATGAGGCACGGTTAAGCGTTCATTTTGAATGATTTGATCGCCATAAAGCAGAATATCCAAATCCAGTGTACGCTCACCCCAACGACGTAAACGTACGCGACCTTGTTCATTTTCAATGCGTTGCAATTCATCGAGCAAAGCTAAAGGTGGGCGAGTGGTTTCGATCATTGCCACTGCGTTCACATAATCTGGTTGATCCTGCGGACCTAATGGTTTGCTTTGATAAAATCCGCTGACCAATTTTAATTCGGTATTAGGTAGCGAAGAAATTGCCTCTAATGCCGAATTTAATTGTTCTGTAGGCGCATTTAAATTGCTGCCAAGGGCGATATACACTTGAACCATTAGTTAGCCGCCTTAGGTTTACGTCTGCGGTAATATTTTTTCTTCGGCGCTGGATGCAATTTTTGTTGCTCTTGAACCAACTGGCGACGTTGTTCTTGATTGCTGAGTTGGTACTCATGCCACCATTTTGCCAATTCAACGGTTTCGCCACCTTCCACTTCAGCACGCATCGCCAATAAATCAAAGGCTGCACGGAATTTTTGATGTTCCATAGTGCGAGCAGGGTGAGAACCGGTACGTTTAAGCAGTTGTAATTGCAACATCCAAATATCACGAATGACAGAGGTGTGACGACGAGGTGCGGCTAATGAACGGCATAATTGATCAAGCACTTCATTGCCTGCAAGGGCATAAGCATCGTGATTGTTTAGACCACCTTCATTTTTCAACACATCCACTTTTTCGCGTAGTGGATACCAGAAGAATGCCGCAAATAAGAAGGCAGGATTGATACGTAATTTGTCGGCAATACGTTCATCCGTTGAATTTAACGAAGTTAAAATCATGCGTTCCGCAAGGCTGTCTTCTTTTTCGGTGAAATAAGGCGTTAAGCTTGGGAAAAGCTGTTCAAATAAGCCATATTGGCGAAGTAATTTGTAGGTTTTTACGCCATTGCCAGACTGCAATAATTTTAGGCTTTCATCGAATAAACGCGCCGGTGGAATATTTTTAAGCAATGGCGCAAGCTCACGAATGGGCTGTTCACTTGGTTTTTCCAAGAACATATCCAATTTCGCCATAAAGCGCACAGAGCGTAGCATACGCACAGGATCTTCTTGATAACGGGTAACGGGATCGCCAATCAGACGTAATTTTCCGTTTTTCAGATCATCAATTCCGTTGAAGTAATCACGCAACGTATTATCTTGCGGGTTGTAGTAAAGGGCGTTTACGGTAAAGTCACGACGCTCCGCATCTTGTTCAATGGTGCCATACACGTTATCACGTAATAACATCCCTTCATCACTTTGTTTTGCTTGATTTTCGCTGCGCGCATCTGAATGGCTAGCACGGAATGTGGCCACTTCGATCACATCGCGTCCAAACATAATATGCGCAAGACGGAAGCGACGACCAACTAAACGGCATTGACGTTGGAATACCGCTTGAATTTGGTCGGGACGTGCATTGGTTGCCACATCAAAATCTTTTGGATGTTTACCCAACAATAAATCACGCAAACAACCACCAACGATATAAGCGTCATAACCTTGACGTTGCAATTTTTCTACCACGGTAATGGCATTACGGCTAAACATACGTGGATTAATGCCCAAATGAGAGGCTTTCACGCTATATTTGTCGTAGCGAGATGCTTGTGTGTTGGTTTTTTTATGGTGAGAAGAGGACGGGGCGATCTTGGGTTGTGAACGCTCTGTTTTTGAAACGTTTGATTTTTTGCTTTTTGACGCCGTTTTGGGAACGGGCGAATTTATATTGGTTTCAGTTTCTTTTTTAGTTTTTTTACCAAATAAATTTTTTATATAAGTAAGAATAATTTACTCCATTCTCTGTGTTAAATGCGCATTTGATAAAAACACGAAAAGTGCGGTTGTTTTTGACCGCACTTTTCGTTGGGTTATTTGAATCAATTAACCTGCGACTTGTTTTTCACGAATTTCAGCAAGGGTTTTGCAATCGATACAAAGATCAGCAGTAGGGCGTGCTTCTAAACGACGAATGCCAATTTCTTCGCCACAAGAATCGCAATAACCGAAATCATCGGTATCTAATTTTTTCAATGTGTATTCAATCTTTTTCATTAATTTACGCTCACGATCGCGGTTACGTAATTCAAGACTGAATTCTTCTTCTTGGGTCGCACGGTCAGCAGGATCTGGGAAGTTTGACGCTTCATCTTGCATATGAGCAACAGTTCTTGATGCTTCTTCCACAATTTGCTCGTGCCACGCAGTTAAAATTTTTCTGAAATGAAGAATCTGATCTTCATTCATGTATTCTTCATCTTTCTTTGGTTGATAAGGCTTAACACCGGCTAAATCCAGCAAACTTAGAGATGCCTTAGACATTGATAACTCCTAATTTAGTAAAGATTTTAACGACTTCCTGTCTTGTTGTTTTGATTGATTCTTATTGGCTAAAAAATAGCTGACATAAGAACCCTGTTTTTTAAGGGCGATATAAATAGCAGAACTTCACCTATTTAGCAAATAAATTTAGCTTAGAAATTTCAAATTTGCGATCGTGATCGCAAAAAACAGCATGTTTATTTGCTTATCTATGAGGTTAAGGCTAGTTTGCCTTACTTTCTCGCTATAAATCATACTTAACATGAAAATCACGCTATTTCAGCTGTGCATGATGCTCATTGTCTCAGCCTTATCCTTGCTTGTCGTGCCAGATTTTTTACTGTTCACTTGGCAACAGGCAGGGTTGAGCATTTTAATGTTGGTTATGACCGCACTTTGTTTCCATTGGTTCAATTATTTTAAAGCCAGAAATTTTTGCATGAGCGCTATCTTGTTTTTGATTACTTTGGCTTATGCGCATTCACCAGCTTTATCGTTATTGGGACAAGCAGAGAGAATTTCAAGTTCACCAAATAAAATCACCTTAGATCTTCACATTTCAGAAATTCTTCATCAGCAAGATTATCAAACGTTGGTTGCAATAACGTCTTTATTTGATGGAAAAGCACAACAAATTTTTATTAATTGGAAAGCGCTAGAAAAGCCACAAGTAGGTGAAATTTGGCGGGCGGATGTAAGTCTTCGTCCTATTTCTGCAAGACTAAATCATGGGGGATTTGATCGACAACAATGGTATTTTTCTAAAAGGATTATTGCCGTAGGGAATGTGAAAAGTGCGGTCAAAATTGGAGACGATTTTTCTTTCCGCATAGATTTTCTACAGAATAGCCTCAAGCAGACGGAAGGTCTTTCTTTACAAGGTTTACTTATCGCATTGGCATTTGGCGAGCGGGCTTGGCTGGATAATAAAACGTGGCTGATTTACCAACAAACGAATACAGCACATTTAATTGCTATTTCAGGGTTACATATCGGTTTAGCAATGGGGATAGGCTTTTTCTTTGCTCGATTATTGCAAATACTCTTACCAACACGCTTTATTTCGCCATGGTTTCCGCTTTGCTTTGGCGTGTTGATTGCCTTAGGTTACGCCTATTTAGCCGGATTTAGTTTACCGACATTTCGTGCAATGATGGCATTGCTTTTTATTGCCATCCTTCAATGTTCTCGACGATACTACGCGCCTTCGCAAATGCTGTGTTTGGTAGTGGCATTTTTGTTGTTTTGCGATCCGCTTATGCCACTTTCGGTGAGCTTTTGGCTTTCAGTTGGTGCCGTTACCTGTCTGATTGTGTGGTACCGATATGTTCCCTTATCAATCATTGAATGGCGACATCAAAAATTATCCCGCAAAGTGCGGTGGATTTTAGGCTTGTTTCATTTGCAGTTAGGGCTGCTAATTTTATTCACGCCCATTCAGCTTTTCTTTTTTAATGGCTTGGCGTTAAATGGATTCTTGGCGAATTTAATTGCGGTGCCCTTGTATAGCTTCTTACTTGTGCCATTGATTCTCTTTGCTGTATTAACCCATGGTGCATTTTCTTCTTGGCATCTTGCAAATGTGATTGCTCAAGGTATTACACAATGCCTCAGTTTTTTCCAAGGCTCGTATATGCCGATTTCGATTAATTTATCTCTCATTCTGACCGCACTTTTAAGCCTTGTTTTTGGCGGAATGTTATATGGTTTGTATTTTGCATCTCAAGGGAAAACAAAAAACACACCGCTAAAATCAAGTCGATTTTTCACATTAAACAGCACAAAAATCTTATCACCAGAAGAGTATAAACAAGCGCTTCGTAGTGTCATTTTTATTTTTTGTTTTTGTATTGGCACGCTTGGGTATCGATATATCACGAAACCCAAATGGCAGTTAGATACGTTAGATGTGGGACAAGGTTTAGCAACATTAATTGTGAAAGAGAGGAAAGGTGTGTTGTATGACACTGGCCCCGCTTGGCAGAGTGGAATAGGTAGCTCTTCTATGGCGGAATTAGAAATATTGCCTTATCTTCAACGAGAAGGTATTGAACTTGAAACCTTGATTTTAAGCCATGATGATAACGATCATTCAGGCGGCGCTAAAGCGATTTTAGCCGCCTATCCAGAGATTGAACTGATTACACCTTCTCGTAAAAACTATGGCGAAATGCACCGCACTTTTTGTCTTCAGGGGAAACAATGGCAGTGGCGAGGGCTTGATTTTAAAGTTCTTTCACCAACGCAAATAACAGATAGGGCGGAGAATCCCCAATCTTGCGTGATTTTATTCACGGATGGACAGTATCAGATTCTGTTAACCGGTGATGCGGATGTGGCAACAGAAAGATCTTTTGCTGAAAACCTCGGCAAAATTAACGTGTTACAGGTAGGGCATCATGGTAGTAAAACTTCAACAGGCGAGTTTTTACTGTCACAGACAAAACCGGATATCGCTTTAATTTCAAGTGGACGATGGAATGCGTGGAATTTTCCTCATCCAACCGTGATTGAACGATTAAATCGTTATCAAAGTGCGGTCGAAAATACCGCTATTTCAGGCCATATTAGGTTAAACTTTACTGAAAAAGGGGTTGAAATAGAAAAGGCGAGAGAGGATTTTTCACCTTGGTTTGCCCGTGTAATTGGATTATCCCCTAAATAACAGGTACAATGCAGCCAATTTTTTAAGATAATTGATGTAAGAACAAGCTATGCAAGATAAAGATTTCTCAACCACACAAACTTTTAAGCGTTTATGGCCAATGATTTCACCTTTTAAATCAGGTTTGTTAGTCTCAGCTTTTGCTTTAATTTTTAATGCCCTGGCTGACTCAGGTTTGATTTATATGCTTAAGCCTTTGCTTGATGACGGTTTTGGTAAAGCAGATCATTCTTTCTTGAAAATGATGGCATTTGTTGTGGTTGGCATGATTATGTTACGTGGTATAACTAACTTTGTCTCTACTTATTGCCTGGCGTGGGTATCTGGTAAAGTAGTAATGATTATGCGCCGCCGTTTGTTTAAACATTTAATGTTTATGCCAGTAAGCTTCTTTGATCGTAATTCAACAGGCAAATTGCTTTCTCGTATTACCTACGATTCGGAAATGATTGCCAATTCTTCATCTAGTTCATTAGTGACGATTGTTCGCGAAGGCGCCTATTTAATTTCGTTGCTTGTTGTGATGTTCTATACCAGTTGGGAATTAACACTTGTACTTTTCGTGATTGGCCCGATTATTGCAGTACTGATTCGCATGGTATCTAAGATTTTCCGTAAGCTTAGTAAAAACATGCAAGATTCCATGGGGGAATTGACCTCTGCAACGGAACAAATGCTAAAAGGGCATAAAGTGGTGCTGTCTTTTGGTGGTCAGTTAGTGGAAGAAGAGCGTTTCGATAAAGTCAGTAACGATATGCGCCGTAAAGGCATGAAGATGGTGACGGCGGATGCCATTTCTGATCCTGTTGTGCAAGTCATTGCTTCTTTGGCGTTAGCCGCCGTGCTTTATTTGGCAACCACACCATTAATTGCGGATGATAATTTAACTGCGGGTTCTTTCACTGTCGTATTTTCTTCCATGTTAGCCATGATGCGTCCGTTAAAATCCTTGACGAATGTGAACTCACAGTTCCAACGTGGTATGGCCGCTTGTCAGACATTATTTGCTATTTTAGATTTAGAAACTGAGAAAGATAATGGCACATATAAAGCAGAACCTGCAAAAGGTGATTTAGAATTTAAAAACGTGAGTTTTGCTTATGAGGGTAAAGAAGAGAAAGCCTTAAATAATATCTCTTTTTATGTGCCTGCAGGCAAAACTGTGGCATTAGTTGGACGTTCAGGTTCGGGAAAATCAACGATTGCTAATTTGGTGACGCGTTTCTACGATATTGACGAAGGTGAGATTTTATTAGATGGCGTAAGAATTCAAGATTATCGTTTATCTAATTTACGTGAGAATTGTTCTGTCGTTTCTCAACAAGTACATTTATTTAACGATACGATTGCCAATAATATTGCTTACGCGGCAGAAGATAAATACACGCGTGAGCAAATTATTGAAGCAGCAAAAGCAGCTTACGCCCTGGAGTTTATCGAGAAACTTCCACAAGGTTTTGATACCATTATTGGTGAAAATGGTGCAACCCTTTCTGGTGGTCAACGTCAGCGTTTAGCCATTGCTCGTGCGTTATTACGTAATTCACCGGTCTTAATTTTAGACGAAGCGACATCTGCACTCGATACCGAATCTGAACGTGCTATTCAGTCTGCGTTAGAGGAACTGAAAAAAGATCGTACGGTATTGGTAATTGCACATCGTTTATCAACCATTGAAAATGCTGATGAAATCTTAGTTATTGAACACGGTGAAATTAAAGAACGTGGTACGCATCAAGATTTATTAGCACTTGATGGTGCGTATAAACAATTACACAGTATGCAGTTTAGCGGATAATATAATAAGGGCGAACCAATGTGTTCGCCCAAAATCAATATAGGATAAATGAAATGCCTTTTTGGTACTCTAATTCAAAACTTGCTTGGTTGTTCCTGCCTTTTTCACTGCTATTTTGGTTGATTAGCCAAATTCGCCGAGCATTATTTTCTCTTAATATCTTATCCTCTTATAAATCCCCGAAACCCGTCATTATTGTCGGTAATCTTTCTGTTGGCGGAAATGGTAAAACGCCTGTCGTTGTCTGGCTAGTGGAAGAGTTACAAAAACAAGGATTGCGTGTAGGCGTGATTTCTCGTGGTTATGGTAGCCAATCTAAAACTTATCCTTTGCTTGTCACGCCTGAAACCGATCCCGTTCAAGGGGGCGATGAACCTGTTTTAATCGCCAAAAGAACAGGTGTGCCTGTGGTGATTTCACCGAATCGTCAGCAAGCTATCGAATTACTTTTGAAAACACAGGATTGCGATCTCATTATTTCGGATGATGGATTACAACATTATAAGTTGCAGCGTGATATTGAAATTGTGGTGATGGACGCAGAACGTGCTTTAGGGAACGGCTTTGTTTTGCCCGCAGGGCCTTTGCGTGAATTACCAAGTCGTTTAAAAAATGTGGACTTTGTGATTACCAATGGTGGAAAAAACGCTTATTCTGATGTCATTATGACGTTAGTTCCTCACCATGCGATTAATTTAGTGACGGCTGAAAAACGCTTGTTAAGTGAATTTACTCAAGGTTCAGCCATCGCGGGAATTGGCAACCCACAACGTTTTTTCACGATGTTGGAAAATTTAAATATTCGTTTAGGAAATACGAAAGCTTTTCAAGATCACCAACATTTTGAACCACAATTGTTAGAAAAACTTGCTGAAAACCAACCGCTCTTTATGACCGAAAAGGATGCCGTAAAATGCCAAGCGTTTGCTAAAGAGAATTGGTGGTATGTTCCAGTTGATGCGGAGATTGTTGAGGCTGAAAACCAAGGCCAAAAACTTCCACCATTGTGGGAAAAAATTCGTCATTTAGTTTAACTCTATTCGAGTGAAATATGCGTGAGAAACTTAATCCTCGATTATTAGACGTGATCGCTTGCCCACGGTGTTTGGCAAGATTGAAATACGATCAAGAAAATCAACGGCTCATTTGCCCTTTTGAGCAAGTGGCGTATCCTATTGAACACGGCGTGCCGATTTTGTTGGCAGAAAAAGCCGAAATATTGAAAGAATAAGGAATGATTATGTCATTTACAGTTATTATCCCTGCTCGTTTTGCATCGAGCCGCTTACCAGGTAAACCTTTAGCAGATATTGCCGGTAAACCTATGATTCAACATGTTTTTGAAAAAGCTCAACAATCAGGTGCGAGCCGAGTGATTATCGCGACAGATAACGAACAAGTTGAAAAGGCAGCAAAAGCTTTTGGGGCAGAAGTGTGTATGACATCAGAAGCGCATAATTCCGGTACAGAGCGTTTAGCGGAAGTAGTAAGTAAGCTTGGTATTGCTGACGATGAAATCATTGTAAACATCCAAGGGGATGAGCCGCTAATTCCACCTGTTATTGTGAGTCAGGTGGCAGAGAATTTAGCGAAGTTTAACGTGAATATGGCGACACTTGCCGTAAAAATTCACGAAGCGGAAGAGTTATTTAACCCAAATGCTGTGAAAGTCGTTACGGATAAAGATGGCTATGTTTTATATTTTTCTCGTTCAGTAATCCCTTACGATCGTGATCAATTTATGCAATTAGCGGATACCTCAAAGGCGCAATTGGCTGATGCGTATCTTCGTCATATTGGTATTTATGCTTATCGTTCAGGCTTTATTAAACAATATGTGCGATGGGCACCAACGCAGTTGGAAAACTTAGAGAAGTTAGAGCAACTTCGTGTATTGTGGTACGGTGAGCGTATTCATGTGGAATTGGCGAAAGAAGTCCCGGCTGTTGGTGTGGATACGGCTGAAGATTTAGAAAAAGTGCGGTCAATTTTGGCGTAGTTTTTACTGATGTTTGATTCCAAGAAGTTTCTCTCAGACGTTTCTCATGAACCTGGTGTTTATCGTATGTATGACGATAAAGATCAGGTTATTTATGTGGGCAAAGCGAAAGATCTTAAAAAGCGACTTTCCAGCTATTTCCGCAAAAACTTAAGCAGCAAAAAAACAGAAGCGTTGGTGTCGTCAATTCATCATATCGATACAACCATTACTTCTTCTGAAACTGAAGCGTTATTGCTTGAGCATAATTTCATTAAGCTTTATCAGCCTCGTTATAACGTATTATTGCGAGATGATAAATCCTATCCTTTTATTTTACTGACGAAAGAACGTCATCCTCGTATTACTTCTTATCGCGGAACGAAAAAAATTGCAGGCGAATATTTTGGCCCTTATCCTCATGCCGGTGCAGTGCGTGAAACTTTGTCGTTAATGCAAAAATTGTTCCCTGTTCGTCAATGTGAAAATTCGGTTTATAACAATCGTTCCCGCCCTTGTTTGCAATATCAAATCGGGCGTTGCTCAGCACCTTGTGTGCCAGGTTATGTGACCGATGAAGAATATAACCAACAAGTTGAATTAGCACGACTATTTTTACAAGGAAAAGATCAGCAAGTATTAGATTACCTGATTGGCAAAATGGAGCAGGCTAGCCGAGACTTAGATTTTGAAGGGGCAGCACGTTATCGCGATCAAATTCAAGCGGTTCGTGCAGTTATCGAAAAACAATTCGTATCCAATGAGCGTTTGGACGACATGGATATTATGTCTATTGCGTATCAACATGGTTTAGCTTGTGTTCAGGTGATGTTTATTCGTCAAGGTAAAGTATTGGGCAACCGCAGTTATTTTCCTAAAGTGCCGGCTAATACAGATTTATCTGAACTCACAGCCACTTTTGTTGGGCAGTTTTATTTGCAAGGTCATCAGGGCAGAAGTATTCCTAATAGTATTATTGTGGATCATAAATTAGATGAAAAAGCTGAGCTTGAAGCCTTGTTAACTGAACAAGCCGGTCGAAAAGTGGTGATACAAGAATCCGCTAAAGGCGATAAAGGTAAATATCTACAACTAGCGCAAATTAATGCCAAAGCAGCTTTGGCAACGCAGCTCAAACAATCTTCTCGAATGCACGAACGTTATCAAGCGCTTTGCGAATTGCTCGATATGCCTGAAATTAAACGTATGGAATGTTTTGATATTAGCCATACGATGGGGAATCAAACCGTGGCATCTTGCGTGGTATTTAATCAAGAAGGCCCACTGAAATCAGATTATCGCCGTTTTAATATTGAAGGCATTACCGGTGGTGATGACTATGCCGCGATGGAGCAAGCCTTAAAGAAACGTTACGACCGCGATCTTGATGAAGATAAAATCCCCGATATTATTTTTATTGATGGTGGTAAAGGGCAGCTTAATCGTGCCTTAGAGGTTTTTCATCACCTCAACGTAAAATGGGATAAAAATCGACCGCACTTAATTGGTGTGGCAAAAGGTGTGGATCGTCGAGCAGGACAAGAGGTGTTGATTATCAGCAAACAAGATCGTGAAATCCATTTGCCAGATGATAGCCTTGCGCTGCATTTAATCCAACATATTCGAGATGAAAGCCATAATCATGCGATTAGCGGTCATCGTCAAAAACGCCAAAAAGCCTTTACCCAAAGTGGATTGGAAACCATTGAAGGGGTAGGCGCCAAACGACGTCAAGCCTTGTTGAAATATTTAGGTGGATTGCAAGGTGTCAAAAATGCCACGTTGGATGAAATCGCCTCTGTACCCGGTATTTCTAAAGCGTTAGCAGAAAAGATTTTCGAGACCTTAAAAAGTTAGGAAAAATCTTGATTTTCTACGCGAACTGTCTATGATTCAACCTTTCGGATTTTATATAGGAACATATTATGTTTGAATGGCTTGTTGATCCCGAAGCATGGATTTCATTGCTTACTTTGACCGCACTTGAAATCGTCTTGGGTATCGATAACATTATTTTTATTAGTATTTTAGTGGGACGTTTACCCGCAAATCAACGCCAATCTGGTCGTATTATCGGTCTTGGATTAGCGATGATTACCCGTATTTTACTTCTTGTTTCTCTTTCTTGGATGATGAAATTAACGGAACCACTATTCACTTTAGTCGGTCAGGAAATTTCAGGTCGCGATTTGATTTTATTCCTTGGAGGCTTATTCCTAATAGTGAAAAGTACAGGCGAAATCAAAGAAGCGATGCATCCTGAAGCACATCATGAAGAAGAAACGAACAAGAAGAAAGTCAGTTACTTGGGCGTGTTAATCCAAATTGCTGTTTTAGATATTGTGTTTTCTTTAGACTCTGTGATTACGGCAGTAGGCATGGCAAACCACCTTCCAGTGATGATTTTGGCGATTATGCTTGCGGTTGGTGTCATGATGTTTGCGGCGAAACCAATTGGTGATTTTGTAGATACTCATCCAACATTGAAGATTTTAGCCTTAGCCTTCTTAATTTTAGTGGGAGTAAGTTTAATTGCGGAAAGCTTAGATATTCATATTCCGAAAGGCTACATTTACTTTGCCATGGGCTTCTCTGCAGTGGTGGAAATGCTCAACATTAAGATGCGAAAAACACTTGGACATTAATCATATAAAAGGCGGAACAATATGTTCCGCCTTTTTTAGTGATGATAGAAAACCCCTTTCCCGTATAAATACAGTGTGACGTGTTCTCCAATTTGGTAATTATTAATGAGATCTTCATTAAGATTAAATTCATAACCGCCTACATCAATACAAAGATTAATGGCGCGTCCTCTCGATTCAATCTGTTTAATCTCACCTTTAAAAGACGCTGTCGGATCTTGGATTTTTTTTGCAAGAGAGAATTGCTCAGGGCGGAATAAAACCTTCCCTTGCGTATGACCATTTCCTTTATTTTCTACAGCAACCTCACCTAATTGACAGGTCGCGATGGCATCATTTTTTAACGTTGCAGGGAAAATAATACTTTCTCCGATAAATGTTGCGATGGATAAATGTTGTGGTGACCAATACAGTATTTTAGGTGTCGCAATTTGGAGGATTCTTCCTTCTTGAATCACCGCAATTTTATCTGCATAACTGAGCGCTTCATCACGATCATGGGTCACAAATATAGCGGATGAGCCACTTTCTCTTAATACTTGCAACATATCGTAACGAATTTGATTTCTAAGATGCTCATCTAACGCACTAAATGGCTCATCAAACAAGATTAATTCAGGGCTTGGTGCAAGCGCTCGAGCAAGTGCAACACGCTGTTGTTGCCCGCCTGAAAGCTGATGAGGAAAACGATCAGCTAAGCTGCTAATGCCGGTTAGTTTCATTACTTCCAGTATGCGTTGTTTTTCCTCTTCGGTTTTTCCTTTACCATCGCCTAAGCCATAAGCAATGTTGCGGTAAACATTTAAATGCGGAAATAACACGCCTTCTTGTACCACATAGCCTAATTTGCGTTGTTGGGTTGGCACATTGATATTGTCGTTAAAAATAGGTTGATTTTTTAACCAAATCTCACCGCTTGTTGGTTGTTCAAAACCAGCAATGCTACGCAATAAGGTGGTTTTCCCACAACCGGATGCACCAAGAAGAAATAGGATTTCACCTTTCTCTAATTGTAGCGAGATATTGTGTAAAACCTGTTGCCCATTAAAGGATTTATTCAAATTTTTAATATCGAGTAATGTTGTCATTTTTATCTTTTCGTTATTTAAAACCGTATCGTTTCAGTAAAAATACAGGAATCCCAGAAAATAGCACTAACATAATGGCATAAGGCGTGGCTGCCGCATATTGCGCATCGGATGTATATTCCCACACTGCGGTTGAAAGCGTTTTAATGTCATTTGGGGTCAGTAATAGGGTTGCGGTGAGCTCTTTCATTAAGTTTAAAAAAACTAAAGCAAAGGCGGCAGCAATCCCAGGTAACATAGCGGGGATGACTAAGGTACGGAAAATATAAAAGTTGCTACGCCCTAAGCTTTGCCCCACCTTTTCGATGTTATCAGACATCTGTTCAAGCGATCCTCGTAAGGTCGTTTGCGCCATTGGAAGATAAAGCATAAAGTAGGCGACCACAACCATCGCAAAGGTTTGATAAAGGGAATACGCATAGTTGATGGTAAAGAAAACCAACGATAATGCGATCACGAGCCCTGGTACGGCATGAAGTAGGTAAGGGATGCGATCAAGCCAAATCGTCAATTTACTGCGATAGCGTACTGCCGCCCATACTAATGGTAAGGCACAAATAACGGTAAGTGTTGCACCCAGTGTTGATATAGTCAGTGAGTTTGTAAAGGCGGTAAAAAACTCCCCAAAATCGACCGCACTTTCAATGGAATTTCCTACTTTTAGCCAATAAATCAGCATGGTAATCGGCACACCAATACTGAGCACAAAAATGGTTGTGAAAAAGCTTACGACTAAAATTTGTTTTCCAACAGAGAGCGTTTTCAATGGATAAGGGCGTATTACGCCTTTGCCACTTTGATAGAGTGTTTGCGTACCTCTAAAACGAATTTCGCCCATCACCACAAGGATACAAATGACCATTAACACACCAGAAAGTAAAGCGGCGGTGTTGTTATTAAAGGCCATTTCATATTCTTGGAAAATGGCGGTAGTGAAAGTTTGGTAATTTAAAATGGATACCGCACCGAACTCCACTAACATATGAAGCGCAATTAATAATACGCTGCTACCGATGGCAGGTTTGAGTTGTGGAAAAATCGCATGCCAAAATGTGTAAGCCTGGCTTTTCGCTAGTGAAAGGCTCACTTCTTCTAAAGAGCGGTCGAGTCTTTTTAAGGTTGCCGCGACAGGAAGATAAGCGAGTGGGAAAGAACTTAGCGTCATAATGCCGATAGTTCCCCACAAGCCTTCCACTCTAAAGGTGAGACTGATCCAGGTAAAACAGCTGACAAATGCAGGAATACAAAGGGGAAGCGTCATGGCAACTTGGAAAAAGCCTTTTCCCCAAAAGCGATAACGTTCTAACAAAAATGCGCATAGCGTACCGAGAATAATGGCAAAAAGCGTGACAAATACCATTAAAAGTAGCGTATTACTAAGTAATTCCCACATTCTTGGGCGCCAAAGTAATTCAATGCTGCGATCTAATCCAACATCTGCAGCTCGCTCAATAACATATAAAAAAGGGAGTAATAATGGCAAACTAATCAGCACGATTAAGGCAATAAGCCAGCGAGGTGGGCGATTAGACACAGAAAAATCCTTTAAAAATATCAGTGTAGAGTAAATAGTAAAAGGGCGTGTATTACACGCCCTATATTGCATAGCAAATTAAACTTATTTCAAACCAGCTTCTTCAATAAGTTTGTTTGCGTTGTCTTTGTCTTCAGAAGTCGTTGCCGAAACAACAGGTGCTTCTAATTTTGCATAAGGTTCCATGTTAAATGGAGAAACCACATCGGTACGAAGTGGGTATTCTGCACGTACTGAAACAAACGCTTGTTGTCCTTCTTTACTTGCTAAGAAATCAACGAATTTTTTCGCTTCTTCTTTATTTTTAGAACCTTTTAATACAGCCGCACCAGAATAGGTCACTAATGCACCAGGATCTTGATGACGAATAAAGTAAAGACGAGTTTTGAGGTTATCAGCACCTTTTTCTTTCGCGAGTGTATACCAGTAATAGTTGTTAATTAACGCTGCCGGTACTTCACCATTTTCAACCGCTTGAAGGGCAACACTGTTTTTCGCATAAAGTTTGCCGTTTTCTTTTAGGCCTTTTAACCATTTCAGTGCAGCATCTTTACCTTTTAATTTGGTAATCGCAACAACTTGCTCTAAGAATGCGCCTGAAGTTGGAACGTAACCAATTTTATCTTTCCATTTTGGTGTTGCATAATCTAACACGGATTTTTCCATGTCTTTTTCAGATAATTTGGTGTGATCATAAACCACAACACGAGAACGGCCGCTTAATGCGATCCAGTCTTTTTTCGGTGCAACAGGAACACCTTTGTGTGCAGTTTGTTTAATTGTGTCTGCAGAAAGTGGTTCTAATAACCCCGCATCAGAGAGCGCAGCGAAAGGTGCAGTTTGTTCAGAATAGAATACATCTGCAGGGGTTTTATCTCCCTCTTCTTTTAATTGGCCCGCAAGTTGATCGCTTTTCGCGCTATTTAAGGTGACTTTAATGCCTGTTGCTTTTGTAAACGCATCAGCAACGGCTTTTGCGCCTTCTTTATGTTGTCCGTTGTAAACGGTAATATCTGCAGAAGCGAACCCTGCAAATGCCATTAAGCCGGTAAGGGCTGCAATTTGGAAATGCTTAATTTTCATGAAAACTCCTTTATGTGATTGGACAAATTGCCCATTTTCTAAAAACAAGAATCGTACCATTCTAATAACTCAGAATAGATAATGCAAATAATTCTCAGATATTTTTCTCTTATATCAAAATTTCATATTTCATTCTATTTTCTTACTTCGCCCCACGTTGATTTTTCTCCATAATGTCTGGTAGAAATTTCTAATAAGGACAGATATGAATATTCAGCAAATCATTAAACAACATCATTTAGCGCTTTTATTCCAGCAAGGGTCGTTTGGGATTGAAAAGGAAAGTCAACGGGTGTATGCAGATGGTTCAATAGTGACATCATCGCACCCCCAAGCCTTTGGTAATCGTCGTTTCCACCCTTACATTCAAACAGATTTTGCAGAAAGTCAATTGGAATTGGTGACTCCCCCAATGAAAAAGTTAGAGGATACACTACGTTGGCTTTCAGCCATTCATGAAGTGACTTTGCGTACATTACCAGAGGATGAATTTATTTTTCCTTTTAGTATGCCTGCAGGGTTACCGCTAGAAGAGCACATTAAGGTCGCACAATTAGATAATCAGGAAGATGTGGCTTATCGTGAGCATTTAGTCCAGTCTTACGGTAAATATAAGCAAATGGTCAGCGGGATTCATTACAATTTTCAAATTGATCCTAAGTTTATTGATGCCTTATTTCATGCACAAAATGAAACACAAAGTGCGGTTGATTTTCAAAATGATTTTTACCTAAAAATAGCAAAAAACTTCTTACGCTATCAATGGATTCTGCTTTATCTGTTTTCTGCGACACCGACGGTAGAGGAAAAATATTTCAGAGACAATACCCCCCTTAAACCGCATCAATATGTGCGGAGTTTACGTTCAGGGAAATATGGTTATGTGAATGATCCGAAGATCCATGTCTCTTATGACAATTTGCAAGAGTATGTTGAGACGTTAGAACACTGGGTGAAATCGGGCGATTTGATTGCAGAAAAAGAATTTTACTCGAGTGTACGCTTGCGTGGGGCTAAAAAAGCACGAGATTTACTTGAAAAAGGAATTCAATATTTAGAATTTCGTTTGTTTGATCTCAATCCGTTTGCACCTTATGGAATGGAACTTGCTGATGCGAAATTCATTCATTATTTTATTTTGTTAATGGCATGGCTTGATGATACCGCTGATCAAGAAGGCATAAAATTAGGCAAAGCACGTCTTGCTGAAGTGGCATGGGAAGATCCAAGAGAGCAAAGTGTTTATGCGGTAGAAGGCGAATTAGTCCTCCTTGAAATGCTCAAGATGCTTGAACAACTTAATGTGAGTGATGAGATAAAAACGATTGTTAAAGACAAATTAGGGCAATTTGCGGATCCAAGCCAAACGCTTTGTGCAAAAGTGGTCGCGGCAATTGAACAGGTCGGTAGTTATCAACAATTAGGTGCTGATATCGCGCAATCCAATAAAGCAAAAGCCTTTGAACGTTTTTATGCATTAAGTGCGTTTGATAATATGGAGCTGTCCACACAGGCGTTATTATTTGATGCAATTCAAAAAGGATTAAAGATTGAAATTTTAGATGAACGCGATCAATTTCTCAGTCTTCAATTTGGCGACCATTTGGAATATGTGAAAAATGGTAATATGACTTCTCACGATAGTTATATTTCCCCGCTCATCATGGAAAATAAAGTGGTGACGAAGAAAGTGTTAGCGAAAGCTGGATTTAATGTACCGCAAAGCATCGAGTTTACCGATGTGAAAAGTGCGGTCGAAAATTTCCCACTTTTTGAAAATCGAGCCGTCGTGATTAAGCCAAAATCAACGAATTTTGGTTTGGGGATCAGTATTTTCCAACAAGGTGTAACGGATAGAGATGATTTTGCAAAAGCAGTAGAAATTGCTTTCCGTGAAGATAAAGAGATCATGGTTGAAGATTATCTACTTGGCACCGAATACCGTTTCTTTGTGCTGGGTGATAAAACGTTAGCTGTCTTATTACGTGTTCCAGCAAATGTCATTGGAGATGGTGTACATACCGTTGCTGAATTAGTGGCGGCTAAAAATGATCATCCTTTACGGGGCGATGGTAGTCGAACACCATTGAAAAAAATTGCATTAGGGGATATTGAGCAGTTGCAGCTTAAGGAACAAGGCTTAACCGTGGATTCTATTCCAGCGAAAGATCAACTTGTCCAATTACGTGCGAATTCCAATATTAGTACAGGCGGCGATTCTATTGATATGACGGATGAAATGCATGCCAGTTACAAAGAAATTGCGGTCGGGATTAGCAAGGCAATGGGGGCGGCAGTTTGTGGCGTAGATTTAATTATTCCTGATTTGAAACAGCCGGCAGAACCGAGTTTACGTTCGTGGGGTGTGATTGAGGCAAACTTTAATCCTATGATGATGATGCATATTTTCCCATTTAGTGGACAATCTCGACGATTGACAATGAATGTGATTAAAATGCTTTTCCCAGAATTGCCTTAATTTGGTTATCGGGCTTCATCAGTTGGTGAAGCCCGTTTTACATTCATCGTAATTAGGCTAAAATGGAAACAGTATTCACAATTCTAAAACGAAATTTAATGACAACTTTTACCTTAGAACCTCAAGAAAATGATCGTCTGCAATCCCTTTGCGGTGCATTCGATGAAAATATCAAACTGATTGAAAAAGAATTTAACCTCAATATTTCTCGCAATAACTTCACTTTTACTGTGAAATCAAATGATGAAAATCCAAAATCTCACCATGAACAATTAATTGATCGTGCGGCTAAATTAATCCAAACATTATATGTGGAGACTGCACCAATTAAAGGGAAAGTGAAGGAACTTGATTTAGAAGATGTGCATATTGCCTTGCAAGAGAGCAGAATGTTATCGCAAGCGGGAAGTGAGTCATGTAGTGAAAATCACGTCTATAGCACCACAATTAAAACCAAGCGTGGTTTGATTAAACCGCGTGGTGAAAATCAAATTCAATATTTACATAATATTCTTACGCACGATATTAGTTTTGGGATTGGCCCCGCTGGTACAGGGAAAACCTTCTTAGCCGTAGCAGCAGCTGTAGAGGCATTAGAACGTCAAGAAATTCGTCGCATTTTGCTGACTCGCCCCGCGGTGGAAGCGGGCGAAAAATTAGGTTTCCTGCCCGGTGATTTAGGTCAGAAAATTGAGCCTTATTTACGACCACTTTATGATGCGTTATTTGAAATGCTTGGCTTTGAACGTGTACAAAAATTGATGGAGCGTAATGTGATTGAAATCGCACCATTAGCTTATATGCGTGGTCGTACACTTAATGACAGCTTTATTATTTTAGATGAAAGCCAAAATACGACGGTCGAACAAATGAAAATGTTTTTGACCCGTATTGGTTTTAATTCCAAAGCCGTAATTACAGGGGATGTGACCCAAATCGATTTACCGCGCAGCACAAAATCGGGTTTACGCCACGCTATGGAAGTATTAAGCAAAGTATCGGAATTAAGCTTTAACTACTTTGAAAGTAAAGATATTGTACGACATCCTGTGGTGGCAAAAGTGGTGCAAGCTTACGAAGAATGGGAAGCCCAAGATAAAATTCGCCGTCAAGAAATCGTAGCGCAGCGTCGAGCTGAACGTGAACAAAAAGTGCGGTCAGAAAATGAAACGAATTTAGGAGAATAGTATGGGCAATATGATTATCGATTTACAACTGGCCTGTGAAAATACAGAAGGCTTGCCATCAGAAGCGCAAATTCTGCAATGGGCAACCGCTGCAGTGCAACCAGAAAGTGATAATGTCGAAATGACGGTACGCATTGTGGATGAAGCGGAAAGTCATGACTTGAATTTGACTTATCGTGGTAAAGATCGTCCAACCAATGTATTGTCTTTCCCTTTTGAATGTCCTGACGAAGTGGAATTACCGCTGTTGGGCGATTTGGTGATTTGTCGCCAGGTAGTAGAACGCGAAGCTATCGAGCAAGAAAAGCCTTTAATGGCACATTGGGCGCATATGATTGTGCATGGCAGCTTACATTTGTTGGGGTACGATCACATTGAAGATGATGAAGCCGAAGAAATGGAAAGTTTAGAAACTGAAATTATGCAGAGTTTAGGTTTTGCAGATCCTTACCTTTCCGAAAAATAATGACGATTTGGAGCAATTATGTATAAAGCCGTATTCAGCGATTTTGATGGTACCTTATTAACTTCGGATCATCGAATTTCGCCTAAAACCTTAGATGCACTTCAACGCATTACAAAACAAGGTATTCCATTTACACCAATCTCTGCTCGTTCACCGCTGGGTATTTGGCCTTATGCGAAACTCATTGAAAATTACAACATCATTGTGGCATTCAGTGGTGCCTTGATTTTAGATAAAAACGCCACGCCTATTTATTCGGTACAAATAGATCCAGCTGATATCCAAGCCATTAACCAAGTATTAGCAGATCATCCTGCACTAGGTGTCAATTATTATACTTATGATGATTGTGTCGCTCGTGATTTGGATAATAAATGGGTAATTTACGAACGTAGCGTAACAGGCATTCAGATTGATCCTTATGATGAAAGTGCGATCTATTCTCCACATAAAATTCAAATCATTGGTGAAACGGATGAAGTGATTGGTATTGAGCAAATCTTGAAAGAGAAATTCCCACATTTAAGTATCTGCCGTTCTCATGCGAATTTCCTTGAAGTGATGCATAAATCGGCGACAAAAGGTAATGCGGTACGTTTTCTTGAAGATTATTTTCATGTGAAGATGGAAGAATGTGTCGCTTTCGGCGATAACTTTAACGATTTAGATATGCTAGAAAGCGTGGGATTAGGCGTTGCAATGGGCAATGCGCCGGATGAGATTAAACAGGCCGCCAATCGAGTCACTGCTTCGCATAATGATGATGGGATTGCATTGATATTGAATGAGATTTTCCCTGAATAAATAAAAAGGCGCTTTTTATGAAAAAGCGCCTTATTCATTATAGTGTGGCTAACGCAGCTTCATAATTTGGCTCATCTTTAATTTCAGACACCAATTCACTATGTAACACATTATTGTTTTCATCTAAGACAATCACTGAACGAGCAGTCAAGCCCGCGATTGGACCAGTTGTGATGTTTACCCCTAAGTTTTCATGGACTTCTTTATGACGGAAAGTAGAAAGCGTTTCTACGTTCTCAATACCTTCCGCACCGCAGAATCGTGCTTGTGCAAAAGGTAAATCAGCTGAAATGCAAAGTACCACAGCATTTTTTAAATTAGCTGCTTGTTGATTGAATTTGCGAACAGAAGTTGCACATACATCTGTATCAATACTTGGGAAAATATTTAAAACTTTGCGTTTTCCTGCATAAGTATCAAGCGTGACGTCAGCGAGTTCTTTATTGGTGAGCATAAGTGCGGTCACTTTCTCTCCTTTTTGGGGAAAGTTGCCGCTTACTTCAATGGGATTACCCATCATTGTTACTTGAGTCATAAAAGCTCCTATTTTTCATTTCCTAAATTAAGCACTTTTTTAAGTGCAGTAAAAAATTTGTCATTTTCTCGTGGTAAGCCAATACTGATACGTAAGTGATTTGGCATGCCATAACCAGCAATAGGACGAACAATGACGCCTTCACGTAATAATGTATCATAAATTGGTGCGGCCGGTTGTTTAAAATCAATGGTAATAAAGTTACCTTTAGATGGAATAAAGTCTAAACCATATTGTTGGCAGAAGGCCTCATAACGTTTCATTTCTTGGCGATTGTTCTCAGCCACTTTTTCGACAAAGGCATCATCGTTCATCACCGCAATCGCACTGGTCAAAGCAAGACTATTACAGTTAAATGGCTGACGAACACGATTTAATAAATCTGCAATTTCAGGATTAGAGACCGCGTAGCCAATACGTAAACCCGCAAGTCCATAAGCTTTCGATAGTGAGCGTGAAACGATAAGATTCGGGTATTTTTCCAGTAATGCAAAAGAATTAACGCGTTCGCTTGGATGAGTAAATTCGGTATAAGCCTCATCTAATACCACAATCACATTTTCAGGCACTTTGGCTAAGAAGGCATCCAATTCTGCTTCCGTTAAGAAATTCCCCGTTGGATTGTTTGGGTTGGCAATAAAAATCAGCTTGGTTTTATCTGAAAGTGCGGTCAAAAATCCGTTTAAATCATGACCCCAATTCTTAGCTGGAATTTCTTTTGCGACGGCATTAATGGCTTTGGTCACTAAAGGGTAAACAATAAAAGCATATTGTGAATAAATCACTTCATCATGCTCACCCGCAAAGGTATGAGCAAAGAGCTCTAATAAATCGTTAGAACCATTGCCAAGGGTGATTTGGTTTGGTTGCACACCAAATTTTTTTGCAATAGCCGCTTTAAGTTCAAAACCATTCGCATCAGGATAACGAGTTAAATGATCAAGTTGGGCTTGAATGGCTTTTTTCGCACTTTCAGGAAAACCGAAAGGGTTTTCATTTGAGGCAAGTTTAACGATATTAGTAATGCCTAATTCGCGTTCGAGTTCTTCGATTGGTTTCCCCGCTTGATAAGGCGAAAGAGACTTTACGCCTTGATTGGCGACGTTGATGTATTGCATATGCTTTCCTTATAAAAACGAGCGGGCCTTTCAGCCCGCACGTTGAGTTTAATGAATCAGATAATTAGCTATTTTCAGCTTCAAATTTTTTCATGAATTCAATGAGCGCTTGTACACCCTCTAATGGCATCGCATTATAGATAGAGGCACGCATGCCACCTAGCACTTTGTGGCCTTTTAAGGCTTGAAGACCGGCAGCTGTAGATTCTGCGACAAATTTAGCATCAAGTTCAGGATTGCCTGTCACAAATGTCACATTCATGGTTGAGCGGTTTTCTTTAGCTACGACGTTACGATAGAGTTTACTGCTATCAATGTAGTCATAAAGGGTTTGTGCTTTCACTGCGTTACGTTTTGCAATTTCTTTTAAGCCGCCGATTGCTTGAATGTGTTTAAAGACTAATGAACAGAGATACCAAGCAAATGTTGGTGGGGTATTGATCATGGAGTCAGCATCGCGTTGTGTGGCGTAATTCCAAATAGATGGGGTTGCTTGGCGAGCATGACCAATTAAATCATCACGAATAATCACAAGCGTAATCCCTGCAGGACCAAGGTTTTTTTGCGCACCCGCATAAATGACACCGAATTTGCTAATGTCAATTTCGCGAGAGAGAACGTTAGATGACATATCGGCTACAAGCACTGCATTGCCCACGTTCGGTACATCAAAAATTTCAACACCGCTAATCGTTTCATTTGGGCAATAGTGAACGTAATCGTATTGTTCCGCAATGTCACTGAAATCAAGATTAGTAATGCGTGTGTGATCACCATTTTCCACTATGGTAATTTCATCAATTTCAGCAAAGTTACGTGCTTCTTTCGCTGCAGTTGCAGACCAGTGGCCGCTATTTAAGTAAAGCGCTTTGCCTTTCTCACCAATTAAGTTCATCGGTAATGCCGCAAATTGACCGCGAGCCCCACCTTGTAGGAATAACACACGATAGTTATCTGGAATGTGATACACCTCACGTAGATCTTTTTCTGCTTGAGCAATCAATTCCATAAAATATTTGCCACGGTGACTGACTTCCATTACCGATACACCCTGACCAAGCCAGTTGGTTAGCTCAGCTTGTGCTTTGTGTAGTACCTCAGGGAAAATCATGGCTGGACCAGCACTAAAATTAAAGACTTTTGACATTGTGTTTCCTTATTTTATTTTGAATAGATTCTTCATTTTTACCACTACCGAATAGGATAATCAACTAAATCAAACAGTTTTTTGATCTAATCCATCAATTTAAATTTAAGCTTTTGACGGAGACGAAAAAAAAAGCTACATTACCTGAAGTTTGTTTTTAACTTTGAGAGAGTCGATCATGGGAAATGTAAATAAATCCTTCCAAGAAGTGTTAGAGTATGTACGTTTATATCGTTTAAAAAATAAACTTAAACGCGACATTGAAGACAACAACCGCAAAATTCGTGATAACCAAAAACGTGTCTTATTATTAGATAACTTAAATCAATATATCCGTGACGATATGAGCATTGAAGATGTTCGTGCAATTATCGAAAATATGCGTGATGACTATGAAGGCCGTGTAGATGATTACAACATTCGTAATGCGGAACTTTCTACTCAACGCCGTGAAACGAGTAATAAGATGAAAGAACAGAAAAAAGCACACGCGAAATTAGTGCAAGACGCGAATAAAATCACCTTATAAAATCCTAAAAGAAATGACCGCACTTTGTTGAAGTGCGGTCATTTTTTATGGTGTTTTTAGGATGAACAATAAATGATTAAACATCATAAGTGCCCATCACCACAGCTTGATCTAGAATATGCCCTTGCATCGCAAAATGTAGATCATTGAAACGGAATCCCGGTTTAAGGTTAAGTTTGGTATCGAGCGCATATACAATAAGCTCGTAACGATGCAAGCAGTTTGGTGGTGCCATACCACCATAGAATGAGGCTTCTTCGATATCAAATTGACCTAATTTACTCGCCCAAGTATTTGCACCTTGTACATAATCTGTTGCAGTTTGGCTTTCATTTTCTTGGATAACGGTACGTTCAAGATCCGCAATGAGCCAATGAATCCACACAAAGCCACTTGCCGTAATCGCATCTTTATCTTCTAAAACAACTGCAAAGGATTGAGTACCTTGAGGAGCATCGTGAATTTCAAATGGAATAGAGTAGGTTGGCATACCATTTGGGCTAAATTGTGTGCCGCGTTTACCATATTTATCTTCAAAGGCACCATTTTGAATGGCTGAACTGGTTATAAACATTGTTTTCTCCTTAATTTCTCACGGAATACACTTTAAATTTGGTGGTTTGAGCAAGGATTTCAAATTTCCCGAAATGTTGTGCTAATAAATCGGGATAGGGAAGAAATGCATTAGCAACGATACGCAGTTCTCCACCTGCCGTTAAATGCCATTTAGCCTGTTGAATAAGTTCTTTCACTGCACGATAAGCGGTATCAACTCCATCGTGGAAAGGTGGGTTTGAAATAATCAGATCAAATTTTCCCTCAATGTGGGAAAACACATCACTTGCGATAACCTGACCTTCAAGCTGATTTTCAGCAAGCGTTTGACGAGCAGATTGAATTGCCATTGCATGAATATCAGTCATTGTAACATTCGCTTTAGGATGATGTTTTTTGATCATGGAACCAATGACACCTGCCCCACAACCAACGTCTAACACTTTGCCTTGAATTGGTGACGTTAAAGTAGAAAGTAGAAGTGACGTGCCGCTATCAAGTTCATTGGCACTGAATACACCCGGCAAGCTGCAAATACAGAGCTCGCCTAATGCATCATTTTGGTAGCATTTCCAATAAGATTGAAGATCAAAGTGCGGTTGTTTTTGTAAGGAAAAATGGTATAAACCGCAACGACGCGCAGAGTCGATTTTGCCAATTTCACCATAAGGTTCAAGCAGTTTTTCAGCTGAACGGACGCCGCAACGATTTTCACCGATAATCAACACTTCTTGACCAATTTTACTTTTGGCGAGTAGTTGCATCAGCTGAAAATTCACTTCTTGTTTATTCTTCGTCCAATAATAAATAATCAAATCCGCTTGCGGCTGAAATTTAACCTCGAAATTGACCGCACTTTGGGTTTTGGCATAATCAAAATACCAACTCCAAACCTGCACAGATTGGCAATGTTTTTGCAATGTTTGAGGAAAATCATCATTAATGCCGCCGGTAAGAAGAATTGATTTACCGCTAAAAAGGGGAAGATGGCGTTGTAAAACTTCGCTTTCGAGAGAAATCACGCTTTAAATCCTGTGGTTTATTGGTTAAAATTACGTGTTATTCTAACAAAAGAAAACGATTTAAACGTATTTATTAAGGAATTATTTATGAAAAAAATCATCACCGCAGTCGCAATGGCAAGTTTATTGTCTGGCTGTCAATTAATCGAACAACTTCAAGGTAGCAAACAAAAAACTTCAACCTTACCAACAACAAGCTCAAAAATTGAATTACCTGCTGCACAAGCGCAAAGCTTAGATGCGCAGTTTGAGCGCATTAAAAAAGGTAACCAAGAAGTCACATTCAACGGTGAGAAATTCTATAAACAAACGAAAGCCTTTGATAAATCAGAAGATCCGCGTTTCTTAAGTGGAGCGGCGAATGTAGATCGTAGCAATCGTAAATTCATTATGAGCGAAACCTATTATCTAAAAGATGTTTCTCATGTTCCTGCATTAACGACAAAATATCTTGATGCAAACAAAAAAGTATGTGAGTTAAAAACAATTGGTAACGCTTCAGATGTTTACTATGCTTGTGATGGCAAAGATTTCCAACGTTTTATTGCCGTGGTTTATCAAGCGAAAAACATTCTTTCTTTCCGTAGCTTAAAAGCGTATCAAGAAAAACCAACCGAAGCGCAAGAACAAGCGATTGTTAAAGGTTTAAGAGATTATCCGTTAGATACTATCGCTCGTTAATCTATGGATAGACGCAATCTTCTTTTAAATGAAATGGGGATAACCCGTTGGCAACTCTATCGTCCTGAAGTATTGCAAGGGGCGGTAGGTGTGAGTGTTTCTGAACAAGTGAAATTTATTGTGGTGGCTAATGATAATCTCTCGAGTTCACCGCTTTTTGCAGATATTCGACTTGCGCTAGAGCTCAAAAAAGAAGATTGCCTTTGCTTGAATTTTGATCAAATTCAACATATCACTTTACAGCATTCTGTGCGGTATTGGTTATTGGCTAAAAATGCTGATGAAATCGACCGCACTTTGCCTTATTGCTTAAATGCAGAGCGTGTTTATCGCTCTGTTAATTGGCAACAATTCCAGCAAGATAGCCAAGCTAAGCGTGAGCTTTGGCAACAAATCCAACAAATTTAATCATGATGACTTCTCTTTTTCCTATTGAAGAATGCGATATGGATCGCTTATATGAAATTGAACAAGCAGCACACCTTGTGCCTTGGTCATTGGGAACATTGAAAAATAATGTCGGCGAGCGTTATCTCAATTTGAAATTAGTGGAAAAGGAGCAAGTGCTGGGTTTTGCTATTTGCCAAACGGTATTGGATGAAGCCACATTATTTAATATTACGATTGACCCCGCTCAACAAGGAAAGGGCTACGGTTCGTTTTTATTGCAAGGTTTAATGGATAAACTAAAAGAGAAAGGTATTCAAACCCTTTGGCTTGAAGTGCGTGAATCGAATCCCGCTCGTTTCCTTTATGAAAAGTTGGGGTTTAATGAGGTTGATATTCGTAAGAATTATTATCCCAAACCAGATGGTGGACGAGAAAATGCTGTCGTGATGGCTCGTTATCTCTAGAATGAAAAAGTGCGGTCAATTTTGACCGCACTTTGTTTATCTGAAAAATAAGACGTTACACTTCTTCTGCAGGGAAGAAAAATGGATTTAATCCACTACGAGCGAAGCCTTTTTCTTCCATTTCAATATCTAAGAAAATTGATGCCAAATCATCCGCTACGGCTTCAACATTTGGATCTTTTTCCTGGAACATCATTTTTAAGTAGCTTTGGCAGTCACCACAGGTTTCAGCACGAATAAGAGCAAGTTCTTCGTTTAATGACCACATTTCAAGATTTTTGTGTTCATTACAGTTAGTGCATTGGGCACGAACCAAATTCCATTCGCTTTCACAGAGACTGCAGTGTAAATAACGTAAACCTTGCGATGTACCGATATGTACCACACTAGCAACAGGGGCAGAACCACAAACAGGGCAGTAATGCAAATTATCGATACCTTCTTGGCGGCTGTTATGAGGAATTTGTTGAGCCAGTTGTAACCAATAAAGAGAAAGCGCAGCCCAAATAAAGACGGCTTTATCGGTGCTTACTAAGTTATATTCTTGGCTTAAAAGATGGGTAGCCATTTCCTCAAGCTCTTTCTCTGAAGCTTTTTCTAGATTTTCAATGGTAGCAACAACCTGTTCATTCGCTTTGGGTTTAATGCTATGTAAAATTTCTTTCAGGTATTCAATCCAGATGCCAGAACGTTTAAATGTTTTAGCATTTAACGGTTCGATCTCACTTAAGTTATCGAATGACTGTTTTTCTAATGGATTTTTTTCAAATACGCTTAATTGGCTTTCCACAACATCTGCAGCAAAGAGTAAATAATCAGCCAATGGATGATCTTTCGCTAATTCTCTTAAACGTTTTGCACGACGTTGATAAAGATTTTTAGGGTTCGCAAACAAAACAGGTGGAATATCGTATGAATTCTTTTTTTGTTTGATTTCGTCTGCAGATAAGATTTTGATACTCATAATAGTCTCTTAAGTATTGATAATAAAAAGTGCGGTCATTTTAACCGCACTTTTTGATTTTAGCCATTGATACCTTTGAACAATGCTTTGGTTTTTACTTTTTTACCTTCAGCTTCATTTTCAAGGTCTTCTTCTAGCTTAGGAAGTACTTCATCACGATACCATTTCGGGTGGTGTTTTTTCGCCCAGCGAACGGTTACCCAACCCTCAACGATTCCGCGGATTGAACCTTTAATCCAGAATGCCATATACATGTGTACCAAAATACCGGTGAACAACATGAATGCACTTAAAGAGTGAAGGAAAATCGCAAAACGTAATACCGGAATAGAGAAGTAGTGCGAGAAATACTGACGCCACATAATGATACCGGTTACAAGTAAAGTGACCATCGCCAAGTTCAATGTCCAGAATAACATTTTTTGACCAAGGTTATACTTGCCGTTATCTGCAACAGCGTGCTCATTCCCTTTTAATACTTCAACAATACCTTTTAACCAACGAATATCGTTTTTCTCTGGAATGTTGTGATCCCAGTAAAGATAGCCGAGGAAAATAAAGGCAACGAACATAATGATACCGGTGAACGGGTGAATTGCTCGAGCCAGTTGCGGAGTACCTAAAATTTCAGTTAACCACGCAAAATCTGGGAAGAAGAATGCCACACCAGTGAACATCGTCATAAAGAAGCAGATTACGAGTAACCAGTGGCTAAAACGAGCAGGCGTTCTATGACGAATGATTCGAGTATCATTGCTAATCTCAATCTTACTCATCTTTGCCCCCTTTTTTATCTTCTTCTTCAAATTCATGGTGATGATCTTCTACGTCTTCTTCAACGTTTGGACCCACAGCTAAGTAGTGAGCGATTTCAGCAAGAGCTAGACCACCCATTGCTACAGCCGCTACCGGTTTCAAGACATCTTTCCAAAGGGTGACGGTGAGGTCAACTTTTGGATCTTTTGGAAGACCAGAATAAAGCTCAGGTTTATCCGCATGGTGTAATACATACATTACGTGAGTACCACCTACGCCTTCAGGGTCATAGATACCTGCGTTTTCGTAACCACGTGATTTTAAGTCAGCAACACGTTGTTCTGCGTAGAGTTTCATCTCTTCTTTAGAACCAAAACGAATTGCACCAGTTGGACAGGTTTTCACGCAAGCCGGTTCTTGGCCCACAGAAACACGATCCACACAAAGAGTGCATTTGTACACACGGTTGTCTTCTGGGTTCATACGTGGAATGTTGAACGGACAACCTGCGATACAGTAACCACAACCGATACATTTATCTGATTGGAAATCCACGATACCGTTCGCATATTGGATAATTGCGCCTGGTGCAGGACAAGCTTTTAAACAGCCTGGTTCTGAACAGTGCATACAACCATCTTTACGGATTAACCATTCTAAACGATCATTTTCTTCAACTTCATTGAAGCGCATTACCGTCCACGCTTTTGCGTTGAGATCTACTGGGTTATCGTAGATCCCCACACATTGAGCATTAACATCAGAACGGATGTCATTCCACTCTGAACAGCCCACCTGACAGGCTTTACAACCGATACAGGTGGATACGTCGATTAATTTTGCGACTTCAACTTTATGATCACGCGCTTGAGGTGCTGGTGTTAAACCAGACGTAGCGGAGACCTTGATAATGTCTTGCGATTGAACGCCTTGACCACTTCCTGCCATATTATGCCTCCGCTTTCTCAATGTTTACCAAGAATGTTTTATATTCTGGTGTTTGAGTGACTGCTTCACCCCAAGATGGTGTTAAGGTGTTGGTGGAGAAACCACGGTTACCTTTACCATTTAAGGCTTTCATATTCCAGTGAATTGGAATACCCACGTGATGTACGGTACGTCCGTCGACTTCTAAGTCTTTCAAACGTTTTGTTACCACTGCAACGGCTTTAATGTAGCCACGGCGAGAAGTAATTTTCACCATATCACCTTTTTGGATGCCTTTTTCAGCTGCTAATTTCTCACCAATTTCCACGAATTGTTGTGGTTGGGCGATGATATTTAACGCAGATTGAGCAGTCCAACTGTGGAAGTGCTCGGTCAAACGATAAGTCGTTGCCACATAAGGGAAGTCTTTGTTTGAACCGATAAATTCACGGTCTTCTTTATAAATACGAACAGTCGGATCAGAGACGACACTTGGGTGTAGTGGGTTAGTGTCAATCGGACTTTCAATTGGTTCATAGTGCTCAGGTAATGGACCCGTTGTAATTTTATCTACAGCGAATAAACGACCTACACCTTCTGCAGACATAATGAATGGACCTGCATCAGAACCCGGTGGTTGTGTACCATAGTCAGCTACATCTAACCAGTTCCAGTTTTTACCGTTCCATTTGATTAATTGACGGTGTTTATCCCAAGGGTTACCGTTAATATCAAGTGAAGCACGGCTGTAAAGGATACGGCGGTTTGCTGGCCATGCGAAGCCCCAACCTAATGTACAACCTAAACCTGATGGGTCAGAGTTGTCACGGTTTGCGGTTTGGTTACCTTTTTCAGTCCATTGACCCACATAGATCCAGTTACCTGATGAAGTTGTACCATCATCACGTAAATGAGCGAATCCACTGAGCAATTGACCTTTTTTATACATGACGTTGCCATCTGCATCGAGAAGATCAGCAAGTGCGTAACCGTTTAATTCTTTCGCTAATTCTACAGAACTTGGTGAATGCGGTTGAGCATAGTTCCAAGTCATCGCTTCGAAAGATTCGATACCACGACCACCTTCTTTTTGATAAAGGTGATGCATTTCTTCACGAATCATAGAAAGAATTTCAACATCTGGTAACGCTTCACCTGGTTGGTCACAGCCTTTCCAGTGCCATTGAGCCCAACGACCAGAGTTAGCAATAGAACCATCTTCTTCTGCGAAACAGGTGGTTGGTAAACGGAATACTTCAGTTTGAATATCTGCTGGATTCACATTGTTTGATTCACCAAAGTTTTTCCAGAATTCAGAAGATTCAGTTTGAAGCGGATCCATCACGATTAAGAATTTCAATTTGCTCATACCTGCAACAGTTTTGTTTTTGTTCGGTAATGAGTTTAATACGTTGAAACCTTGTAAAATCCAACCGTTCAATTTGCCATCATTCATTAACTTAACATGAGTGATAGGGTCGTATAAGCGGTCTGCTTTAGGTAAGAAATCGAAACCCCAACCATTTTCTTTGGTTGCTTTATCACCATAGAACGTTTTCATCATACTCACGAAGAATTTCGAGGTATTACGATAGTAGTTTGTTTGGTTTGGTACGATATCTTTTGGCGTAATCGAATTAATGTATTGTTCGTAAGACGTATCTTTGTCATTCGGTAAACGCATATAACCCGGTAAAGACATCGGCAATAAGCCCATATCTGTTGTACCTTGTACGTTTGAGTGTCCACGTAACGCATTAATACCGCCACCTGGCATACCAATATTACCTAAGAGTAATTGGATCATTGCCATTGAACGAATATTTTGAGTACCGATTGTGTGCTCAGTAAAGCCTAACGCATATAAGTGCGTCATAGTTTTATTCGGTGCAGAGGTTTTACCAATTTCTTCACAGATTTGTAAGAAGAGTTTTTGTTTTACACCTGTGATACGTTCAACCATTTCTGGGGTATAACGAGAAACGTGATCTTTCAAGATATTAATCACACAACGTGGATCTTGTAAGGTCATATCACGTTTAACAAAACCATTCTCATCGAATTGGTAATTCCATTTTGATTTATCGTAAGCATGTTTTTCTTCATCAAAACCTACGAATAAACCATCTTCGAATTTGAAGCCTTCATCAATTAAGTATGAAGCATTGGTATAGTGTTTAACGTATTCGTGTTGAATTTGGTTAGTTTCCAATAAGTAACGGATCACACCCATTAAGAATGCGATATCAGAACCGGAACGAATTGGAGCATGAAGGTCAGCTACAGAAGCTGTACGGTTAAAGCGAGGGTCAACCACGATGATTTTCGCACCGTTTTTCTTCGCTTCGATCGCCCAACGGAAGCCAACAGGGTGAGCTTCAGCAGGGTTACCACCTTGAACAAGAATAAGATTGGCATTTTTGATGTCAACCCAGTTATTTGTCATGGCACCGCGACCAAATGATGGAGCAAGACTTGCTACCGTTGGTCCGTGTCAAGTATTCGCTTGGTTACACATCGGTACCATGCCCAACATTCGAACCCATTTATGAGTAAGAAGTGCGGCCTCGTTGCTCATGGCGGAGGCGGTCATAATACCTGTAGAGGTCCAACGGTTAACAGTTTTGCCACTTGCATCTTTTTCAACAAAGTTAGCATCACGGTCATCTTTTAATAAACGAGAAATGCGTTTGATTGCTTCTTCCCAAGAAAGACGAACCCATTTGTCAGAACCCGGTGCACGATATTCAGGGTATAAAGCACGGCTTTCACTATTAATATAGTCTAATGCGCCAGCACCTTTAGGACATAACGCACCACGGCTTACCGGATGGTCTGGGTCACCTTCAAGGTGGAATAATTTAGAACGGGTATTGGTACCGGTGTGGCTACTTAAAGCATCGTAAGGTTTGCCTGTGCTATATAACAACATACCACAGCTCACTGCACAATATGTACAGGTGTTACGGGATTCAAAAGCCCGTAATAATTTGTACTCACGTGGTGCCGCTAAAACAGATGATGGTGCAAAGCCCAACATTGCCGCAGACGTCCCCGCCATACCACCTGCACAGATCTTAAAGAACTTACGTCTAGAGACCTGCATAATCACTCCTTCATAACGGCGAACCGTTAAGATATTTCGATAGTATAAATTCGTGTAGATAATTTATTTGATTTCGTTAAAATAACGTATCAACCATTAAATTGATTATAATAATGATCAATTTAAACATAGGCGATTTTAACTATTTTTTAACCGAAAATCCATAATCAAAACTTGTTATAATCGTTTTAAAACTTGAGCTAGATCACAAAATAAACATTTTTTGTTAAAAAAAAGTAACATTTTTGCTACAACCATTTTATTGGGAAAAAATAATGCACTGGATAATCCAAAAAACAATCAATTTTTTTAAAAAAACATCTGAAAATCCGACTGCACTTTTCATTGAAAAACAAGATAGTCTGGCTGCGGAAGTCCCTGTTTCTCTTGTTTATAATGGTATTGCGCATACCGTCATGATGTGTTCTCCACGAGATTTAGAGGATTTTGCTTTAGGCTTTTCACTCGCAGAAGGTATTATTGAGAAAAAATCAGATATTTATGGCATTGATGTGGTGGAAGTATGCAATGGTATTGAAGTGCAAATTGAATTATCGAGCCGTCAATTTGTGGCATTAAAAGATCATCGTCGAACATTAACAGGCAGAACAGGATGTGGCATTTGCGGCACAGAACAAATCTCACAAGTTTATAAAAAATTGCCAAAATTAGACCGCACTTTCCAATTTAATTTAAATTTATTAGATGGCTGCTTAGAACAATTACAAGCTAATCAAGAACTCGGGAAAGAAACAGGTGCAACACATGCAGCGGCCTTTTTTGATTTGTCCGGCAATTTACTGGCGATTCGAGAGGATGTTGGGCGACATGTCGCGCTAGATAAATTAATTGGCTGGCATGCTAAACAAAATCAACCGCAAGGATTTGTACTTGTTTCGAGCCGAGCCAGTTATGAAATGGTTCAAAAATCGGTAGCTTGTGGTATCGAATTACTTGTGGCGATTTCTGCTGCGACAGATCTTGCTGTCAATATGGCAGAACAACACAATCTTTCCCTTATCGGCTTTGCTCGCCCAGGAAAAGCTAATATCTATGCGGGAAAAGAGCGGTTGGTTTTAGCTTAGTTTTATCTATTAAAAAAGTGCGGTCAAAAACATTCTTATTTTGACCGCGCTTTTTATTTATTCCTTCGGTGATTTGCTATCTAAGAGGACTTCAGAGACCCAACGTTGAGTCAGGCGTTTGCCTTCTTGATCCGTACCAAATTTCATAAAATCAATATCCACTAGTTTTAATTTGCTAGCCGGTAGGAAACTTGGTGCAGGTTCTGCATGGATATTGGTTGGAAGTTGATAAGAGTCTGATTCTTTCCAAGGAATTTCTTGGGCTTCTTTGCTTAGCACGAAATCCATAAACAGTTTGGCATTATCAAGGTTTCTCGATCCTTTAATGATGCTTGCCCCGCCTAAAGAATAGCCTACGCCTTCGCATGGTAAAATGCCTTCAACTGGCGCACCATTTTTCTTCTCACGCGGGTAAACCAGCATAAAACCTAAATCAATCGCCACGGTACCGTTAGCCAAATAGTTGCTCGCAAGACCTGTTTTGGTATGTTGCATGAGATTGGGTTCTAATTTTTTCAAATAATCGAAAGCTTTTTCTTCTCCCCATAATGTGGAAAAAGTACTGATAAGTGAGTAGCCCGTGCCGGAAACACGGGGATCTGGATATTGAATTTGCCCTTGATATTCAGGTTTTAGTAGATCTGCATAACATTTTGGCGCAGGAATATTCAATTCTTTCAATTTTTTAGTATTCACCCCAATGCCTAGTTCCATTAAGTAAATCACAGAGGTGAAATTACCGCGTTGATCCATTAAAGATTTAAACTGCGGCATGATATCTTTTTGTAATGGAGAACGATAGGATTCAAGCAAGCCTAACTCTGCGGCTTGAAGATGGGGTTCAATGGTGCCACCAAACCAGAAATCAGCTTGTGGGTTTTCTTTTTCCACTTTAATTTTGCCTAACACTACACCAGTACTATTACGCACAAATTGTGCATCTACATTGTATTTTTTACTAAAGGCTTGCGTGACTTTTTCGCATACAACGTTTTGCACGCTGCAATAGACGGTAAGTTTTCCTTCAGCCTGTGCGTGAGAAGTGTACGCGAGGGCGGTTAGGGCTGAAAGTGCGGTTAATTTTAGCGTTGTTTTTATTGACATTGTGTCTCCTTTAACTTCGTCAATATTTAGTAATTATTTGATATTGCTAATATAAAGGGACGGAGTAAATTTGTAAATATCAGGTTGTTTAAAAATATAATTCCCACTATAATCCCTGTAAATTTAACCAGATTAAAATAAGAGCAATGGATATTTCAGAATTACTTGATGGCTTGAATGATAAACAACGTGAAGCAGTGGCAGCACCGCTTGGTAATTACCTTGTACTTGCCGGTGCGGGAAGTGGTAAAACTCGCGTACTGACTCATCGTATTGCTTGGTTGATTGCCGTAGAAAATATTTCTGAAGGCAGCATTATGGCGGTAACCTTTACGAATAAAGCCGCTGCTGAAATGCGTCACCGTATTCAAGATACTTTATCCAAACATGCTCAATCGAATCTATTTGGCATGTGGATTGGGACATTCCATAGCATTGCTCATCGATTATTACGTGCTCACCATTTAGATGTGAACTTGCCACAAGATTTCCAAATTTTGGATTCTGAAGACCAGCTTCGTTTAGTAAAACGCTTGATGAAATTACACAATTATGATGACAAAGCGTTTCCACCGAAACAAGCGTGCTGGTATATCAATAATAAAAAAGATGAAGGTTTAAGACCGCAAGATATCGATGATTTTGGCGATCGTCAGGAAAAAGAGTGGATTAAGATCTACCAAATTTATCAAGATACTTGCGATCGTGCAGGTTTGGTCGATTTTGCCGAATTACTAATTCGTGCCTATGAATTATTTGCTAAAAAGCCCGTGATTTTGCAACGCTATCAACAACGTTTTCAGCATATCTTGGTGGATGAGTTCCAAGATACCAACAAAATACAATATGCCTGGATCAAAATTCTTGCCGGCAATACGGGTAAAGTGATGATTGTGGGTGATGATGACCAATCTATTTATGGATGGCGTGGTGCGCAAGTTGAAAATATTCAAAAATTCTTAAAAGATTTCAAGGCTGAAACGATTCGTTTGGAGCAAAACTATCGTTCTACTGGCAATATTCTGAAAAGTGCCAACCAACTTATTTCGAATAATAGCGATCGTCTCGGTAAGAATTTATGGACCGATGGTGAAATGGGCGAGCCAGTTGGTATTTATGCGGCATTTAATGAGTTAGATGAAGCTAAATTTGTGGCTTCTCAAATCCAAAACTGGGTAGATGACGGTGGAAAATTAGATGATTGTGCTATTTTATATCGTAGTAATAGCCAATCTCGTGTTATTGAAGAAGCCTTGATTCGTTGCCAAATTCCTTATCGTATTTACGGTGGAATGCGATTCTTCGAACGCCAAGAAATTAAAGATGCGTTGGCGTATTTACGTTTAATTAATAATCGTCAAGATGATGCGGCGTTTGAGCGCGTGATTAATACCCCTACACGTGGTATTGGCGATCGTACTTTAGATGTGTTACGAAATTTAACCCGTGAACGTCAAATTACGTTATGGCAAGCTGTTCAAGTGGCCACACAAGAAAATATGCTAACGGGGCGTGCTTCAATCGCATTGTTGCGTTTCCAAGAGTTGATTAATTCTTTACAGGTGGATACAGCCGAAATGCCATTATTTGCACAAACTGATTTTGTGATTAAACATTCTGGCTTATACGATATGTATAAACAGGAAAAAGGTGAGAAAGGTGAAGTGCGTATTGAAAACTTAGAAGAATTGGTGACGGCAACCCGAGAATTTATCAAACCTGATGAAGCAGAGGATATGACCGATCTTACCGCCTTTTTAACTCATGCTTCTTTAGAAGCGGGAGAAGAGCAGGCTTCGCCGCATCAATCTTGTGTGGAAATGATGACCTTACACTCTGCAAAAGGCTTGGAGTTCCCGCGCGTATTTATAGTGGGGGTAGAAGAGGGCGTATTCCCAAGTTTCCGTTCATTTGAAGAACCCGGTCGTTTAGAAGAAGAACGTCGTCTTGCTTATGTGGGCATTACGCGAGCTAAGCAAAAACTCACCATTTGTTATGCAGAAAGTCGTCGCGTTTATACAAAAGAAGAACGTCATTTGCCTTCACGTTTTATTACCGAATTGCCATCAGAATGCATTCAAGAAATCCGCTTGCGTGGAACGGTGACTCGAGCATTAAACCAAGCGAAAGTGGGAAGTTTAAGCGCGAATTTGCCTGAGAACGAATGGAAAATGGGACAAAAAGTGAAGCATGAAAAGTTTGGTTTTGGCACAGTGATAAACGTTGAAGGCTCAGATAATAACACTCGTTTACAAATCGCTTTCCAAGCTCAAGGTATTAAGTGGTTGATTGCGCATTTGGCAAAATTAGAAAAAGTGCGGTAGAATCGGGAGGATTTTATTGCAGCGGGCATGAATATTGATGTTTGTGCTCAAGGTGCCAAGTGCGAAAGCATTCGAAGAAATGACCGCACTTTTATCATGTGGGAAGTAGATGTTTAAATTTATTTTAAAACGTATTTTAATGGTGATTCCTACCTTTATCGCCATTACTTTTGTGACTTTTGCGCTCATTCATTTTATTCCAGGCGATCCTGTGGAGATTATGATGGGAGAGCGAGGTTTAACGCCAGAAGTTCATCAACAAATGATGAAGCAACTTGGTCTCGATTTACCGTTGTATCAGCAATATTTCAATTATATTGGTAATGTAATACAAGGCGATTTCGGTGAATCATTCCGCACCCAACAACCTGTCCTGAGAGAGTTTTTCACACTTTTTCCTGCTACCTTTGAATTGGCTTTCTTTGCACTATTTTGGTCGTTAATTGCCGGCATTACGCTAGGAACAATAGCGGCCGTCAAGAAAGATAGCTGGATTTCTCATACCGTGACAGCTATGTCATTAACGGGTTATTCCATGCCAATTTTCTGGTGGGGATTAATTTTGATCTTATATGTTTCACCTTGGTTAGACTTACCACAAGGGGGGCGTTTAGAAGATAGCTTCTGGATCGATACACCAACGGGTTTTATGTTAATCGATACTTGGCTTTCAGGCGTACCAGGCGCCTTTTGGAATGCAATTAAGTCATTGATTCTACCTGCTATTGTGTTAGGTACCATTCCACTTGCGGTAATTACCCGAATGACACGCTCTTCGATGTTGGAAGTGTTAGGGGAAGATTATATTCGTACCGCAAAAGCGAAAGGCTTAAGTTATACCCGAATTGTGATTGTACATGCGCTACGTAATGCGCTTATCCCTGTTGTGACAGTGGTGGGCTTGATTGTAGGACAGTTATTATCCGGTGCGGTTTTAACCGAAACGATTTTCTCATGGCCGGGTATTGGTAAATGGATTATTGATGCGATTTCCAATCGTGATTATCCTGTCTTACAAGGCGCCGTGTTGATTATCGCTACAATTATTATTGTGGTGAATTTGACGATCGATTTACTTTATGGCGTGGTAAACCCACGCATTCGCCATCAATAAGGAGCCTTATTAATGACGGAACAAACTTTATCTATTGAAACGATTGCGCCTCGCACACCGTTGCAGGAGTTTTGGTTTTATTTCAAACAAAATAGAGGGGCAGTGATTGGGCTCACTTTTATTCTTGCTGTAGCATTAATCAGTATTTTTGCCCCTTGGATAGCACCTTTTGATCCTATTGAACAAAATCGTTCAGCTTTATTGTTACCGCCAGCTTGGTATGAAGGCGGCAATTCCGCTTATCTACTGGGTACAGATGACATTGGTCGAGATATTCTTTCTCGCATTATTTATGGTACGCGCATTTCTGTTTTTGCAGGTTTCATTATTGTCATTCTATCTTGTATTTTAGGAACGAGCCTAGGTTTGCTTGCCGGTTATTATGGTGGCGCATTGGATACATTAATTGTTCGTTTTATTGACATTATGTTGGCTATCCCAAACTTGCTTTTAACCATTGTGGTCGTATCAATTTTAGAGCCATCTTTAACCAATGCGACGTTGGCGATTTCCGTGGTTTCGATTCCAAGTTATGTGCGTTTAACACGTGCAGCGGTATTAAATGAGAAAAACAGAGATTATGTCACCTCTTCACGAGTGGCTGGAGCAAGTGTATTACGCTTGATGTTTATTGTCATTTTACCGAATTGCCTTGCGCCTCTCATTGTGCAAATGACAATGGGGATATCTAATGCCATTTTAGAATTAGCAACCTTAGGTTTCTTAGGTATTGGTGCAAAACCACCAACACCGGAATTGGGGACCATGTTATCTGAATCGCGTAGTTTTATGCAGGCGGCCAACTGGTTGGTTACGATTCCAGGTTTAGTGATTTTATCGCTTGTTTTAGCATTCAACTTAATGGGTGACGGGCTGCGTGATGCGCTCGATCCAAAATTAAAACAATAGGGGGCAGAATGGCATTATTAGATGTAAAAGAACTTTCTGTTCACTTTGGTGATGAAAAAACACCTTTTAAAGCGGTCGATCGCATTAGCTATCAAGTTAATCAAGGTGAAGTCTTAGGCATTGTTGGCGAGTCTGGTTCTGGGAAATCCGTGAGTTCCCTTGCCGTGATGGGCTTAATTGATTTTCCTGGTCGTGTTTCAGCGAAAGGCTTATCGTTTGAAGGGAAAGATCTTTTAAGTTTAGCACCAAAAGAAAAGCAAGAATTGATTGGTGCAGATATTGCCATGATCTTCCAAGACCCGATGACAAGCTTAAATCCTGCTTATACGGTGGGTTTCCAAATTATGGAAGCCATTAAAGCGCATCAAGGCGGTAGTAAAAAAGAACGCCGTGAGCGCACCTTAGAGCTATTACGCTTAGTCGGTATTCCTGATCCTGAATCGCGTATTGATGTCTATCCACACCAGCTTTCTGGCGGGATGAGCCAACGCATTATGATTGCTATGGCGATAGCTTGTAAACCGAGATTGCTCATTGCAGATGAACCAACTACAGCACTGGATGTGACTATTCAAGCACAAATTGTAGATTTGTTGCTTGAGTTACAGCAAAAAGAGTGCATGTCGTTAATTCTGATCACGCACGATCTTGCGTTAGTCGCAGAAGCCGCGCATCGCATTATTGTGATGTATGCAGGACAAGTGGTGGAAGAAGGTCGTGCAGAAGATATTTTTCGTGAGCCAAAACATCCTTACACTCAAGCGTTATTACGTTCTTTACCTGAATTTGCCGAAGGTAAATCTCGTTTGCAATCTTTACCCGGTGTGGTGCCAGGTAAATACGATCGTCCACAAGGTTGCTTGTTAAATCCACGTTGTCCGTATGCGACCGATTTTTGTCGAACTGTTGAACCTGAATTACGTCACGTAGGAAATCGACAAGTTAAATGTCATACCCCATTAAATGCCCAAGGAGAACCAAGCAATGTCTAATGTCGCACAAGAGAATGCTCCATTGCTCAATGCTATCGGGCTGAAAAAATATTATCCTGTGAAAAAAGGGATGTTTGCAAAAACACAGCAAGTGAAAGCGTTAGATGGGGTGTCTTTTTCTTTAGAACGTGGTAAAACCCTTGCCGTAGTGGGGGAATCTGGTTGTGGTAAATCCACACTTGGTCGTCTTTTAACCATGATAGAAGAACCGACTGAAGGTGAATTGTATTACAACGGGCAAAATTTCTTAGTCAATGATCATGAAACGAAAGCATTGCGCCGTCAGAAAATCCAAATCGTGTTTCAAAATCCTTATGCCTCACTGAATCCGCGTAAGAAAATCGGCACGATTTTGGAAGAGCCCTTAGTCATTAATACCAATCTATCGGCAAAAGAGCGTAAAGAAAAAGTATTGTCCATGATGGCAAAAGTGGGGTTGCGTGCAGAGTTTTATAATCGCTATCCACATATGTTTTCAGGTGGGCAACGTCAGCGTATCGCGATTGCTCGTGGTTTAATGCTTAATCCTGATGTGGTTGTAGCGGATGAACCCGTTTCTGCGTTAGACGTATCCGTTCGTGCGCAAGTGCTGAATTTGATGATGGATTTGCAAGCTGAGCTTGGTTTATCTTACGTATTTATTTCCCATGATCTTTCGGTAGTTGAGCATATTGCTGATGAGGTGATGGTGATGTATTTAGGTCGCTGTGTTGAAATGGGCACAAAAACACAAATCTTTAATAATCCTCAGCACCCTTATACACAAGCGTTGCTTTCGGCGACACCGAGATTATCGCCTGAATTACGTCGTCAGCGGATTAAATTAAAGGGTGAATTACCAAGCCCGATTAATCCACCAAAGGGGTGTGCATTTAATCCACGTTGCTGGAAAGCGACCGATAAATGTCGAAATGAACAGCCTAAATTGGAAAAATATCCTGATGGTAAGTTAATTGCTTGTTTCCATCTCGATTAGAAAGAGAAAAGAAAATGACCGCACTTGTTGATTAAGTGCGGTCATTTTTTTAGAGGTTTTGAGTACGATAGCGGAAATTGAAGAAGACAAAGATGCCAAGTGCAATCATCGCTAATGCTGCCCCCGTAAAGCCAATATATTCAAGACCGACATGACGAGCGATTTGGTTACCAAACAGTGCACCTGCACCGATACCCGCATTGAAAATACCGGAATAAATAGCACTTGCTACATCCGTTGCGTCAGGAGCAAGTTGTAGTACACGCATTTGTAACGCCAGTCCGATACAAGAGATGCCAATCCCCCAAATAAAAGCAAGAGTAAACATCGTGGCGGTATAACTTGCAGAAACAAGCATAAAGGCTAAAGAGACTGCCAATAAAATCATTGCCGTACTGATAAATTGGGTTGGACCAAAACGGTATAAGCGGTTAAAGATCACACTTGCGGTAATGCCAGACACCCCAAATACCAACAAAATTATTGTCGCAAGATTTGGATCGAGTTCGCCGATTTGAACCATAAAGGGTTCAATGTAGGTATAAGCGGTAAAGTGCGCAGAAACAATGATTACCGTTGTGGCATAAAGTCCAATCAGTAATGGACGTTTCGCTAAAATTGGCAGACTAGATAACGAGCCTGCATTTTTACTTGGTAGATTTGGCAATAAACGCATAATGAATAGCATCACAACCAAAGCTAATGCGGCAATGATTGCAAAAGTAATACGCCAACCAACTAATTGACCGACTAAACGGCCTAATGGTAAGCCTAAAATAGTTGCAAGGGATGTCCCGATAGCGAGCATACCAATGGCTTGTGTTTTCTTATTCTTCGGTGCCACACGCATCACTAATGACGCAGTAATTGCCCAGAAGAGTGAATGCGCTACCGCAATACACATACGAGCAATGAGAAGAATCCAATAATTCCACGCAATGACTGAGATAATATGGCCGATGATAAAAATCACAAAAAGTTTCAGCAATAAGCCTTTACGTTCCATATCACCTGTCGCGAGCATGGCGGGTAAAGACATAATCATAACCGTCCAAGCATAAACGGTCATCATTAAACCCACATCGGAGCTTTGCATATCAAAACTTTGTCCGATGTCAGTGAGTAACGCAACTGGCACAAATTCCGTGGTGTTAAAAATAAAAGCGGCGCAAGCCATGATGACTACGCGCCAATATTGGGTTCTTTCTGCTTTCTGATAAAATGACATTATTTTAATTTCTCTTTAATTAATTCCTTAAGTTGATGACGGAAATTTTTATCAATATTTAACTTGTATTGTGGTGCATAGCAGCTATCGAAAAAGCGAATAGGCAATGCCAGTTTTTTGTATTTTTCGTCAGTTGATTTTAAAGTTAAATTGATGTCGCATTGTACATTATCTAAATCAATGGCTCCAGCACCTTCACCTAAAAGTGCGCTTGTTTTTAAGCTTATTTTATCCACTGTGAGTAAGTGGTTTTCAAACAAAAGATGTGACTCAAGACGCTCATAAGGTGTGTTCATATTTCTGCTGGCAGTTAAATCACTGTTGTAGTTAATTGGTAAATACTGTGCCGCCATATCCAATAAATTTAATCCTAAAAGTTCACCATTTTGAGCGTCGAAACTGAATTCTCCTTTGGTGAGTTCAGAATTGGTTAGCGCGAGCTGGATATTAAAATCAGCATTGCCAGTTAATGTATTAGGAAAATTCAGTAAGGCGGTGAGCTGTGTCATTGGGAAATTTTTACCGGAAAAATTGACCGCACTTTGTTGCTCTTTATGACTAAATTTAAAAGTGGCTAAACAATGTTGGCAATCTGGCTGCAGATAGGCATTGACTGTTTTAATCGGTTTTGAGAAATCAACGTAAGTTTCAATGTAACCCAGAGGTTGTTGATTTAAACGGGCATTGACAAATTGAATCAGATTTTTGCCTTGATGGTTTAGGTTAATATTTCCCTTGCTGAACGCAAATTGATATTTTGTGTTTGTGCCATAAATAGGTTTATCAAGAGAAAAACTAATCTCACTTTCACCTTTAAACGCAATGTTTTGGTTAAAAATATTTTTAAGTGAAAAATCAGTAAAACGACCATGAATATTGGCATGGTTTAAGGCTTGTTCACTCAGTTTGAAATGAGTAATTTGTACTTCTTCTAAAATCGGATTGCCTGAAAAAAGCGGGAAGAGCGCAAATTTAGCCTCAAGGTTTTCAGCCGAAAGTTGATGGTATTTTACCTCAGATAAATTCACCGTTGGCTGTGGTAGAAGATTTACTGAAAAATCATTTACTTGAATGTTATATTGCACCAAATGCTCGACGATACTGCTTTTCAGTTGATTGAGTTGAATATAAAAAAAAGTAAAGATCGCAAACAGCACGATCAACAGGCTAATTGCGATCTTTTTCATTGATTAATCCTCATTAATTCGGCTAGCTACCGCATTTTGCTGATGTTTATATTTGGCATCTTTACGGCTAGTGTAAGGGCGCGCTGCCGGGCCACTTAACACTTCAAAACTTAAAGCACCAATCACCATATTTGGACGTAATGCCAAAGGTAATTTGCCTGAGTTATAAAACTCTAACACAATTTTACCTTCCCAACCTGGATCAATACGATGAGCGGTCACGTGCACCATTAAACCTAAACGAGCAAGTGAAGAGCGACCATCTAACCAACCGATAATATTGGCAGGGAGTTTCACTGACTCCAATGTGGTTGCTAATGCCAACATACCAGGGTGTAAGAAGAAGGCTTCATCATCACCGATAATAATTTCGTCACTCATCACTGATTCAAGTTGAGCAGAGACTTCTTCTTTCGGTCCACTTAAATCAATATAAGGCGCGGAATGTTCACGAAATACGCGAAATGAATTGCCTAAACGCACATCAATGGTCGCACCATTGATTTTGTCATTTTCAGGACGAGGCGTTAAAGAAATAATGCCATCATCTAGATAGCGTTCGATATCGGTATCGCAAAGACGCATGATTTTACCTATTTTTGGTTTAACAAATGAAGAATTTGAGCTTTTAACATATTGATCGCAATACGGTTTTTACCACCGCGCGGAATCACGATATCCGCATATTGTTTTGATGGTTCGATAAATTGCATAAACATTGGGCGCACAGTTGCACGATATTGATCAATCACAGATTGTAATGAACGACCACGTTCTTCCATATCACGTTGTAAACGACGGATAAAACAAATGTCTAATGGCGTATCCACGAACACAGAAATATCGGCTAATTGGCGAACTCGCTCATCAGTAAGCAATAAGATGCCTTCTAAAATAACAATTTTTTTCGGGGTGAAGTGTTTGGTTTCGCCTGTTCTGGTATGCTCAACATAACTGTAGACAGGAACATCCACAGCAGTTCCGTTTTTTAAGTCTTTTAAGTGTTGAATAAGTAAATCTCTGTCCATTGAACTCGGGTGGTCATAGTTGGTTTTTACTCGCTCACTCATCTCTAAATGGCTTTGATCTTTATAGTAGCTGTCTTCAGCAATAATCCCAATTTCTTCACAACCTAAGTCGTTGCAAAGTTCTTTATGAACGGTGGAAGCAATGGAGCTTTTGCCTGAAGCGGATGCCCCCGTGATAGCGATGATAATACAAGATGAGTCTGACATAGAACGACCTCAAAAACGGAAGGTAAAAATTACAAGGATTATAAAGAAAAATCAGTTTAAATTCACCTTTCTTTTTTATTTAAATTTTTTAAATTTGTGAAGTAGTTCACGGAATTTTTTTTCGTTTTCGCTTACGATGTGCTCGTTTTTATTATTTCATCAGTGTTATTTATGAGGAGTGTACGATGAAAATGAATAAAATTTCTCTCTCCATTTCAACCGCACTTTTAGCAGCAGGCTTCATGACATCATCAGCCGTTAATGCTCAAGGGCGTTTAGTGGTGTATTGTAGTGCGACTAACATTCTTTGTGAAACGACAACCAAAGCCTTTGGCGAAAAATATGATGTGAAAACTTCATTCATTCGCAACGGTTCAGGCAGTACGTTTGCAAAAGTTGAAGCGGAAAAAAATAACCCTCAAGCAGACGTTTGGTTTGGTGGTACATTCGACCCTCAAGCTCAAGCGGCAGAGTTGGGTTTAATCGAACCTTATAAATCTAAACACATTGATGAAATTGTTGAACGTTTCCGTGATCCAGCGAAAACCAAAGGACATTATGTATCCGCTATTTACATGGGTATCTTAGGTTTTGGTGTGAATACCGAGCGTTTAGCAAAATTAGGTATTAAAGAAGTACCAAAATGCTGGAAAGATTTAACTGATCCTCGCTTAAAAGGCGAAGTGCAAATTGCTGACCCACAAAGTGCAGGTACAGCATACACTGCGTTGGCTACTTTCGTTCAACTTTGGGGCGAAGAAAAAGCCTTTGATTTCTTAAAAGCATTACATCCAAACGTATCGCAATACACCAAATCAGGTGTCACTCCATCTCGTAATGCGGCACGTGGTGAAACTGCGGTAGGTATCGGTTTCTTACACGATTACGCACTTGAAAAACGTCAAGGTGCGCCGTTGGAATTAGTGGTACCTTGTGAAGGTACGGGCTACGAGTTAGGTGGCGTAAGTATCTTAAAAGGTGCGCGTAACATCGATAACGCAAAATTATTCGTGGATTGGGCATTATCTAAAGAAGGTCAAGAGTTAGCGTGGAAACAAGGTGACTCTTTACAAATCTTAACTAACACCACAGCGGAACAATCACCAACTGCGTTTGATCCAAATAAACTTAACCTCATCAATTATGACTTTGAAAAATACGGTGCAACCGAACAACGCAAAGCCTTAATTGAAAAATGGGTTCAAGACGTTAAATTAGCGAAATAATGTTTAAAGTGCGGTTGAAAAACATGAGATTTTTTGACCGCACTTTTACCATTTTAGCCCCACTAGATAGATTTTTACGTGGGTTTCTACGATGAGCGTATTAGCTTATCTTATTTTATAAACACAGGAGTGGACCAATGAAAATGTCTAACGTTGCTTTAGCACTTTCTGGTGTTGTATTTGGTGGCGTGTTGCTAAGCTCTCACGCATCTGCTGCAGAAGGTCGTTTAGTGGTTTATTGTAGTGCACAAAATACGATGTGCGAGCAAGAAACCATGGCTTTTGAGAAAAAATACGGAATCAAAACTAGTTTTATCCGTGGTGGTACAGGCACAATTTTAGCCAAAATTGATGCTGAGAAAGACAACCCTCAAGGGGATGTGTGGTATGGCGGTACGCTTGATCCGCATTCTCAAGCGGGTGAAATGGGCTTACTTGAAGCGTATAAGTCACCAAATCTTGCACAAATTCCTGAACAGTTTAGAGACCCAGCTAAAATTAAAGGCAACTATTCCTCCGCGATTTATCTCGGTGTATTAGGCTTCGGTATTAACCCAGAACGTTTGAAAAAACTCAATTTGCCGACACCAAAATGTTGGAAAGATCTAGCCGATCCTGCGTACCGTAATGAGATCCAAGCAGCTGATCCACAAAGTTCTGGAACAGGTTATACACAATTAGCCACCTATATCCAACTTTGGGGCGAGGATGAAGCATTCAAATATCTCAAAGAACTCAATAAAAACGTTTCCCAATATACCAAATCCGGTAACACCGCAACCCGTAATACAGCGCGTGGTGAAACCGCAATCGGAATTGGTTTTTTACATGAATATTCTTTAGAGAAAGCAAAAGGCGCACCAGTTGAATTAGTTGTTCCTTGCGAAGGTACAGGCTATGAAATTGGTGGCGTGAGCATTATTAAAGGTGCAAGAAACCTTGAAAATGCGAAATTATTTGTGGATTGGGCATTATCAAAAGAAGCGCAAGAGTTAACCTGGAAAAAAGGGGAAGCGTATTCTATTTTAACCAATAGCACCGCTGAGCAATCGCCTTATGCGCTCGATTTTAAATCCATCAATTTAATTAATTATGATTTTGACAAATACGGCTCAAGTGATTTACGTAAACGTTTGATCACAAAATGGGTTGATGATGTTAAATTAGCAAAATAATGATGTATACATAGCGAAATAATAGCTATTATATTATTTCGCTTTTTTTCTTTTATGCGAGGTTGTATGAACGCAAATAAACTTCCTATTATCCAATCCGCTAACTTTTGGATAATTCTTGCAGTGATTGCATTTCTTCTTCTGCCTTCCCACGCTTTAGATTATGGCTTGTTTGAAAGCACAAGCGATGAATACTTAGGTGCAATGGGTTGGTCTTCGTTAAATATTACGGCATTATGGTTTTTACCGGTTATTTTATACGGATTGATGCCACTTCTTAAATTACCGAAGGATACGCAAGCGAAAGCTGAGCTGTATCTTATTGCTGCGGCGACGTTGTTTATCTTTGTCAGTGCGACAATTTATAAAGTCAGCATGGGTTATTCTGTGATTGTATTAATCGCGAGTTTAACCGCATTGGCGACATTTTCCTTCGCCAAATTAAAAGTGATGCAAGGGGATAAATTTATTATTGCCTCTTTACTTTGCATTATCTTATTAATTTTCTTCTTCATCGTTTACCCAACATTGGCGATCTTTGTATCCATGTTTTATGACGGTGATACCTTTGCACCACAACAAGTGATGCGAATTTTGACTCAAAGCTATATTGTTCGAGTTATTAGCAACTCGTTATTCTTATCTGGCTTTGTGGGTATCGTATCAACAATTTTCGGTTTAGCTTTTGCACTTTATACCACCCGTATTGCTCGTAGAACGGCATTTATTGGTAAAATTTTCTCTATTTTACCAATCGTCACACCGCCATTCGTTGTGGGTTTAGGGGTAACATTAATGCTTGGCCGTTCTGGTTATGTGACTGAGTTCTTAGCTTCAACATTTGGATTTGAGAACCATAACTGGTTATACGGCTTTAATGGGATTGCCATTGCACAGATTCTTGCTTTTGCGCCGATTTCATTCATGATTTTAGATGGAGCATTAAAATCGGTTCACCCATCAATTGAAGAAGCCTCTTACACTTTACGTGCAAATCGTTACCAAACATTCTTCAATATTATTTTCCCATTATTGCGTCCAGCGTTGGCAAACTCGTTCTTAATCGTGTTTATCCAATCCTTAGCCGACTTTAGTAACCCATTAGTACTGGGCGGTAGCTTTGACGTCATCGCGACACAAATCTACTTCTATATCGCAGGCTCACAATTAGATTATGCTTCAGCAAGTACTTTAGGTTCGATGCTTTTAATCTTCTCATTAGCCGTATTTATCATCCAATATATTTGGATTGGTAACCGCTCTTATGTGACCGTCTCAGGCAAATCCTATCGTGGTGACGTACAAGATCTACCAACCGGCTTGAAATATACCATCATTGGTATGCTTGGTTTCTGGGTACTCTTTAACTTAGCGTTATACGGCAGTATTTTCTACGGTAGTTTCACAGTGAACTGGGGCGTAGATTACACCTTAACCTTGAAAAACTATGCGATGTTATTCGGACAAGGCTTAAGTGATGGGGCATGGCCATCATTGATTAATACCTTAATCTACGCAGGAATTGCCGCACCATTGACTGCACTTTTCGGTTTATTAATTGCGTATATTGTGGTGCGTAAAGATTTCCAAGGTAAAAAATCTCTTGAGTTCTTAACCATGCTTTGTTTTGCGGTACCAGGAACCGTTGCAGGGGTATCTTATATTTTAGCCTTTAACAATGCGCCACTTTACATTACGGGTACCAGCATTATCGTGATCATTTCAATGGTGATGCGTGATTTACCAATCGGTATGCGTGCAGCGATTGCTGGTCTTGGACAATTAGATAAATCACTCGATGAAGCGTCGCTTTCTTTAAAAGGTAGCTCATGGAAAACATTATGGTTTATCGTTTTACCATTGTTAAAACCAGCGTTACTTTCTGCATTGGTCACCAGCTTCGTTCGTGCGATGACTACCGTGAGTGCGATTATCTTCTTAGTCACCGCTGATACACGTGTGGCAACAGCCTATATTTTAAACCGTGTAGAAGATGGTGAATATGGTGTTGCTATCGCATACGGTTCGATTTTAATCATCGTGATGATGGCCATTATTTTATTCTTTGACTGGATTGTGGGTGATACCCGAATTTCCCGTTCTAAAGCGAAAAAAATGAATTAACTCGTTAAGTTGTAGGTAAATATTATGAGTAATAATGATTTCTTAGTATTAAAAAATATCACCAAATCTTTTGGTAAATCCACAGTCATTGATAATTTAGATTTAACCATTAAACGTGGCACCATGGTGACCTTATTAGGTCCATCTGGTTGTGGTAAAACCACTGTGTTACGTTTAGTTGCAGGATTAGAAAACCCAACTTCAGGTCAAATTTTTATTGATGGTGAAGATGTAACCAAATCGTCTATTCAAAATCGTGATATTTGTATCGTATTCCAATCTTATGCATTGTTCCCGCATATGAGTATCGGTGATAACGTCGGCTATGGTTTACGTATGCAAGGCGTGGGTAAAGAAGAACGTGCTAAACGTGTAAAAGAAGCGTTAGAATTGGTTGACTTAGCGGGTTTTGAAGATCGTTTCGTGGATCAAATTTCAGGTGGTCAACAACAACGTGTGGCATTAGCGCGTGCGTTAGTATTAAAGCCAAAAGTATTGCTTTTTGATGAACCATTAAGTAACTTGGATGCAAACTTACGTCGTTCTATGCGTGAAAAAATCCGTGAATTACAACAAAGTTTAGGTATTACTTCACTTTATGTGACTCACGACCAAACCGAAGCATTTGCGGTGTCTGATGAAGTTATCGTCATGAATAAAGGTAAAATCATGCAAAAAGCACCAGCAAAAGAGCTTTATTTGCGTCCAAATTCTTTATTCCTTGCAAACTTCATGGGCGAATCGAGCATCTTTGAAGGTAAATTAGAAAATGGCACCATTGATGTGAATGGCTACAAATTGCCATTAAGTAATGCGGCGCAATTCAATTTACCGGATGGTGAATGCTTAGTGGGCGTACGTCCTGAAGCGATTTACTTAAAAGCAGAAGGTGAGGCAGCACAACAATGTGAAATCAAGAGTGCGGTCTATATGGGGAACCACTGGGAAGTGGTGGCAATCTGGGCAGGCAAAGAATTGCTCATTAACACCAAACCAGAAGACTTCAATGCTGATCTCAAACAAGCTTATGTGAATTTCTCTGAACAAGGTATTTTCTTGTTGAAGAAAGAGAAATAATATCAACTTAAAGGCGTATGGAAGCATACGCCTTTTCTTTTAAAATCCTTTCAAAATTGACCGCACTTTTCTGCTCATTTTTACTTTATCTAACAGAGCTGTATAATGTCTCGCTTTTGAATATAAACGATAGAAGGGGGAAAGCTCATGATTAAAACCGATACCTTACCGCAATTTTTGCGTAACAAAGTGGCGGAAAACGATGCTTTTGGTCTCGTAGAGGGCTTGTGCCAATTATTACGTAGCAGCCCCACAGAAAAAATTTCTCCGACCTTGCATTTATTTAAGTTTATCTTAAAGAACGATAAAGAATTAGGCTATTCTGTTTCGAAATTATTATGTGGTTGGTTATGTGGTTTACGCCTTTATCCGTTGTTTATTAGTAGCGGTATTCTTACGCGTGGCGGTTTTGGGCAAGAAATGAAAACGCGTATTTATGAGCGTTTTAACCCGTCGTTTAAAGATATTAATGATTTACGTGATATTTTCTATTTATTGTTTAGCGATAAAAATGATGCCCGCTGGATTGATGCCGTCCCATTAAAAACGTGGCGAGGCGTATTTGGCGTTTTAACCCGTTATACAGAACAAAAAGATCGTGAACGTTTAAAAAATCATATTGAAAGTGAAGGGCTATTTGCCATTGAAATGCTTTCAATTTGGATTGCAGCTGAAGATATGGATCCTGAGTTGATGCGAATGGAGTCCTCTCTATTGAATGCGGATTCACCTTTTATCGCGTTGCACCATGAAGTGATGAATTGGTTACAGGCGCGCCGTCAATCAACTGTTTTTGATGATAGCCATTTACAGGTAATGTTTAGCCAATGTAAAAAATTGGTTGAGCGTTTGCAAAAACGCGGGGCAGTAGTGGGATCATCCTTAAATACAGCGTATTTATTGGAACGTCTTTCCCAGACTTTAGAACGATTAGAAACCTTGATGGCGATTTTTGTTTCAAATCGCTATTTACCGCGTCGAATCTTATTATTAACCGGTTGTTTTGCCCGTGCGGCAGCGGAACGTCATAGTATTTCGCGACTATGGAAACAAAGCTCAGGATTAATGGCTCGTAGTGTTACGCAGAATGCAGGCGATCATGGTGAGCATTACATTACTCGAGATAAAAAAGAGTATTGGGCAATGTTTTATTCTGCCGCCGGTGGTGGTGTATTAATTGCACTGATGGCGCTATTTAAAACCTATCTAGGCAGTATCATTGATGACAAAGTCTGGAAAGGCATCGCAGAAGGCTTAAATTACGGCTTAGGTTTCATGGTGATCTTTATGCTGCATTTCACGGTTGCAACCAAACAGCCAGCCATGACTGCGGCCCGTTTTGCTGAAGCTGTAGAAAAAACGCCTCAAGGTAAAACAGTCAATATGAAATTAGCCCAATTATTAGTGGATGTATTTCGCTCTCAAAGTATTGCAGTGCTAGGCAATGTGCTCATCGCGATGGGATTGGCTGCGTTGATTGCTTTTGGTTACCAATATAAAACGGGTGAGCCATTGATGAACGCCAATCAAATCGCGTATCAGTTGCATAGCATTGATCCTTTTGCGGGAACCTTATGGTTTGCTGCTATTGCTGGGGTATGGTTATTCTGCTCGGGGATTATTTCGGGCTATTTTGATAACCGAAGCAATTATTTGAATATGCGCATGCGTTTAACACAACATCCGTTATTGAAAAAACTCATGTCTGAGAAGGCTCGCGTTAAATTTGCTAATTATATGCATGAAAATTATGGTTCGCTTATTGGTAATCTTTGCTTTGGTATGTTGCTTGGGATTACCGGTGTAGTGGGTTACTTAACGCATCTTCCGTTAGATATTCGTCATGTAGCATTTTCATCTGCGAATGTCGGTTATATTGCCGTGAGCGGACATTTCACCTATTCATTGCTTTTACAATGCATTGGTTTTGTATTGTTGATTGGTTTGGTGAATTTAATTGTCAGTTTTTCATTAACGCTTTGGGTGGCATTGCGTTCTTTGAATGCGGAAATTGATAGCTGGTGGCCAATTTGGCATGAAGTTTGTCAAATTGTGAAAAAACGTCCATTAAGCTTATTTCTTCCCGTTCAGTTAGATAAATAGTCGTCTTAAGTGCGGTCAAAAATATCAACGTTTTTGACCGCACTTTCTTTTCGATAAATTTAATTTGCGTTATCATGTTGCTCATCTAATGCTATAACTTTATGAATTATTCTAATGAAACCTACATTTCTTGAACTTCGTCACTTAAGAACCTTGCTTGCTTTGAAGGAAACGGGCAGTGTTTCAATGGCGGCAAAACGTGTGTATTTAACACAATCAGCCCTTTCTCACCAAATTAAATTAATGGAAGAGCAATTCGGTTTACCTCTGTTTGAGCGTAAAAGTAATCCATTGCGTTTTACTGCTGCAGGTGATCGTTTGATTCGTCTTGCCAATGAAATTCTTCCAAAAGTGGTTGATGCAGAACGTGAGCTTGCTCGCGTAAAACACGGTGATGCAGGGCAGTTACGAATTGCGGTGGAGTGTCATACTTGCTTTGACTGGTTAATGCCGGCGATGGATGAGTTTCGTCAGCATTGGAGCTTGGTGGAATTGGATATTGTGTCAGGTTTCCACACAGATCCGGTTGGATTACTATTATCTCATCGTGCAGATTGGGCGATTGTGTCAGAAGTTGAACAAAATGATGATGTTTTGTTTAAACCGCTGTTTTCATATGAAATGGTGGGAATCTGTTCTAAAGATCATCCATTAGCCAATAAAGAGGTTTGGCAGGCGGAAGATTTTGCTGAAGAAACCTGGGTAACTTATCCCGTGCCTGATGATATGTTAGATTTATATCGTCAAGTGTTGAAACCGAAGAGTATTAATCCGCCACGTCGTACAACAGAGTTAACGATCGCCTTGATCCAGTTAGTGGCGAGTCGTCGTGGCATTGCTACTGTGCCTTATTGGGCTGCCTTGCCTTATTTAGAAAAAGGGTATGTGGTGGCGCGTAAAATTACAGAAGAAGGGTTGTATAGCAACCTTTATGCGGCAATTCGTAAAGAAGATGCCAATTTAGCTTATATTGAAGATTTCCATCAAACAGTAAAAGCACAAAGTTTTTCGACCTTACCTGGTTTGTCTGTTTTAGAGTTGTAGTAGGTCAATATGTCAGAAGTAGTGACAGAAAATCCCATCAAAGCCGCAGCAAAAGCGGCATTTCCTTACAGCATGCCAATGCTTGCAGGCTTTTTATTTTTAGGCATTGCATACGGCATTTATATGAAAGCACTTGGATTCGGTGTTTGGTTCCCCGTTGCAATGGCTGCACTCATTTATGCGGGCTCCGTGGAATTTATTGCAGCCGCCGCCTTAGTTATGCCTTTTTCGCCTTTAAGTGTTGCGTTGGTTACGCTGATGGTCAGTGGTCGTCAGATTTTTTATGGCATTTCCATGTTAGAAAAATATGGTGTTCAGCTAGGGAAAAAACGTTGGTATTTAATTAGTACTCTAGTCGATGAAAGTTTTTCCCTGAACTATATGGCGAAGATTCCTGATCATTTGGATAAAGGCTGGTACATGTTCTTTGTCAGTTTTTATCTCCATCTTTATTGGGTTGTAGGAGCTGGATTAGGTAATCTATTTGGTTCAATCATTCCTTTTGATTTAAAAGGGGTAGAGTTTGGTATGACCGCACTTTTCCTCGTGATTTTTGCTGAAAATTGGCTTAAAGAGAAATCTCATGAAAGCTCATTATTAGGTTTAGGTGTCGCTTTTGCATCACTGTTAATTGTTGGGAAAGAGCATTTTTTAGTGCCAACGCTAATCAGTATCTGGATTCTATTAACGGTACGACGTCCTAAACTTTCATCTAAATTGGAGGCACTAAAATGACATTGATGGAACAAATTATCACCATTGTGATTTGTATTGTGTGCGTGCAATTTACTCGATTATTGCCATTCTGGATTTTTCCCGCCAACCGCCCGATTCCGGACTACATTCGTTACCTTGGCAAAGTATTGCCTGCGGCGATGTTTGGGATGTTAGTCGTGTATTGCTATAAAAATGTGGATGTGTTGAGTGGTTATCATGGCTTGCCAGATTTCATTGCGGGTGCTTTGGTATTGGGCTTGCATTTCTGGAAAAAGAACATGTTTCTTTCTATCTCAGCAGGCACAATTTTTTATATGTTTTTAGTGCAAAAAGTCTTTATCTAAGCGAATGTTGAGCGAAATAAAAATTTCTTGATATTGCAATCGGTTGCCTTTATTTCGCCTCTTTCCATGAATTCCAAAATCTTTTATGATGCCGTTTCAATCATTGTTGACGGAGAAATTTATGGAATTTAATTTCATCGAATTATTAGGTTATTTGGCAACATTCTTTGTGGCCGTGTCTTTTTTATTTAAATCGATTGTTCACTTGAGAGTTGTCAATGCAATTGGGGCGATACTCTTTGTTATTTACAGTTTGATCATCAAATCTTATCCAGTTGCGCTTCTAAACGCATTCTTATTTTTCGTTAACTTATATCAACTTTATCGTTTGAAAAAAGAGCAACCAGCATCAAAAGTGCTTAAATAATTGACCGCACTTTCCCACGATTTACCCCCACATTTGATATAACGCAATGACCAGTGGCATAGTAAACATACAAAGCAGCGTCGTTACACCATAAATGGCGCTGGCTTTTTGTGGATTGTTGTTATAAATCACCGCCATTTGTGTCACGGTTGATGCAGAAGGGCTGGTGGTGGCTAAAAAGCTAATTAGCACAATGATCTCGCCTTTTTCAGCCCAATGCACAAACCCAATTAGTTTTATTAATACCAATAATGCAAGCGGAATAAGTAGCAATCGCAAGAGTGTAACTAAATAAATACGTTTGGATGCTACGATGCTCCGTAAAGGAATTGCCGCAATCAGCATACCGGCAACAAGCATGGCATTTGGGCCAATAAACAAGCCAATCGAAGAGAGCGTGCCATTGATAATGTTTGGCAACTTAATTTGAAAAGCAAACAAAAATGCGCCAACGAGAATTGACCAAATATTGATGTTTTTGGCAATCATCTTCAAGGATAAATTTCCTTTTCCTACAATAATCAAGCGGCAATGCGTCCAAAATAGAAAGGTTTGAACCACAATAAAGCAGCTAGCATAAATGACCCATTCTTTGCCAAATAGCGACATCACAATTGGAATAATTAAGTTACCTGAATTGGAATAAATAGAAGTGGCGTGCTCAATAGGATCGAGCTTTAATAGGCGTTTTAATAGACTGCCAATAATAATCAGAATAACCTGAAGAAACACCGCCATAAGCAGTGAAAGCTGTAAACCTTGCAGGATTTCAGGTGTGTAATCAATTTGAAATGCCTCAATCATCACTGATGGACTGATAACATAAAGCCCAATAATAGAAAGCGGCTTGCTATCTTCAGATTTTAATAATTTTGATTTAACCAACCCATAGCCAATAAGCACAATGAGTGTCAGTTCAATAATTTTAGTGCCGAGTAAAAAAGCGATGTCCATAGTGAATATTGATGAGATAAATTAGTGCTATGAAAGAAGAAAAGGGCAAATAATTTGCCCTTTAAATTGATTTAGGTTACTCCCACTCGATAGTTGCTGGGGGTTTTCCGCTGATGTCGTACACCACGCGGGAAATGCCGTTTACTTCGTTGATGATGCGATTAGATACTTTGCCTAATAAATCATAAGGCAAATGAGCCCAATGTGCGGTCATAAAGTCGATAGTTTCTACCGCACGTAGTGAGATAACCCAATCATATTTACGGCCATCGCCCATTACACCTACAGATTTCACAGGTAAGAACACGCTGAAAGCTTGACTGGTTTTTTCATACCAACCGCTGTTGCGTAATTCTTCGATAAAGATCGCATCCGCACGGCGTAATAAATCGCAGTATTCTTTTTTCACTTCGCCTAATACACGTACGCCTAAACCTGGACCCGGGAATGGATGACGGTTGATCATTTCAGCCGGTAAGCCTAATGCTAAACCGATTTTACGCACTTCGTCTTTGAATAACTCACGTAAAGGTTCAACTAAGCCAAGTTTCATATAATCCGGTAAGCCACCTACGTTGTGGTGTGATTTAATCACATGTGCTTTACCGGTTTTGCTTGCTGCCGATTCGATCACGTCAGGGTAGATCGTACCTTGTGCCAACCATTTCACATTAGTGAGTTTTTTCGATTCATCATCGAATACATCAACGAATACTTTACCGATAATTTTACGTTTTGCTTCAGGATCCGATACACCTGCAAGCTCACCTAAGAAACGGCTTTCCGCATCAACGCGGGTAATGTTCAAGCCGAATTTATCGCCAAACATTTCCATTACTTGATCGCCTTCGTGTAAGCGGAGTAAACCGTTATCCACGAATACGCAGTGTAAGTTTTTACCGATAGCGCGGTGTAAAAGTAATGCAACCACAGAAGAGTCAACACCACCAGATAAGCCTAAAATCACTTCATCATCGCCGACTAGTGCTTTAATGCGAGCTACTGCATCTTCGATAATGTTTTCAGCTGTCCATTTGGTTTCGCAACCACAAATGTTCACCACGAAATTCATTAATAATTCCAAGCCTTTTTTAGTATGGGTCACTTCTGGGTGGAATTGTACGCCGTAGAAACGACGATTTTCGTCAGACATTGCCGCAATTGGGCAGGTTGGAGTCGTACCAGTAACTTGGAAGTTTTCTGGTAAACGCGTTACTTTATCGCCATGGCTCATCCATACATCTAATTTGCTGTCGCCATCATTTAAATGAGCGAAAAGTGCGGTCGGATTATCCATTAAAACAGAAGCATAGCCGAATTCACGATGATCAGAGGTTTCAGTTAAACCGCCAAGTTGCATCGCCATAGTTTGCATACCGTAACAAATACCCAATACAGGCACGCCTGCATTAAATACATATTCTGGTGCACGTGGGCTATTTTCTTCAGTGGTACTTTCTGGACCACCAGAAAGAATGATACCGTCTGGATTAAATTGACGGATTTGTTCTTCAGTTACATCCCACGCCCAAAGTTCGCAGTACACACCGATTTCACGCACACGACGCGCAATCAGCTGAGTATATTGTGAACCAAAGTCGAGGATCAGAATTTTATGGTTGTGGATATTTGTCATTTATAATGCTCTTATTATTGATAGTATAGACGGTCAATTTTTTCCAAAATTTTGCAAAAATCAACCGCACTTTAAAACAACAAAAGGTGGGCTAAAGCCCACCTTACGGATTAGCCCATACGATAGTTTGGCGCTTCTTTAGTAATAGTTACATCGTGAACATGGCTTTCTTTAATACCAGCACCACTGATGCGAACGAATTCTGCTTTCGTGCGTAATTCCTCGATGGTTGCGCAGCCAGTTAAGCCCATGCAAGAACGTAAACCACCCATTTGTT
>CAJZKN010000006.1:0-84940 GCA_916050345.1 Parahaemophilus parainfluenzae
ATAAATCTTCAAAGGTTTCACCTTGAAAATGACCTGATTCGGTTTCAATAAAACTCACATTGGCGTGAATGCCTTTTTGGTAAAGACGATTGACTAAATAAATATAAGTCGGAAATCCTACATCATCACGGCCAATGGCTTCAAATACGCCTTCATCGAGAAAATGACGTTGTGTCACCGAGGTTAAAAAGACGCGTTTTTTTGCCTTACTTTGCAGCTTTTCAATCATGTCATCCAAATCATCCACAAGCGTCGAGCGAGAGGCGAGTATCACATCCGCTTGAGGCACATCATCCCAGTTATCCAACCATGATTTATGCAACAGCGTAATATTATTCAGTTGATGCTTTTCTTTATATTGTTGAACCATCTCTAACATGCCTTGACTGTAATCAAGGGCATAAACAGATTGGCATTGTTGGGCTAAAGGAATCACAAAGGTGCCGGGGCCACAGCCGATATCTAACACTGTTTCATTGGGTTGCACATTCATGGCTTTAAGCAACGTTTCGTTATAGCGGCTTGGCTTTCCCACCAAATTCTCAGCCATTTTAGGGGCTTTTTTATCCCATTTTGTCGGTGGAAGATTATAGTGATTACAGGCTTTTAGATGTTGTTGATAGAGATCGTTGAAATTGATGTCGTTGATGATCATAGTGACGCCTCAAAGTGCGGTTAGTTTTTGGATTGTTTTTGAATTTGCTTGATGATTATATGCTTTCTCCTACTTAAAATCATTTGAAAATGATTGACGCAAACGTTTTCGTTTTAGTGCGTTTTCCTTTATAATAGCCCGTGATTTTCATCTCAAACACAACTCAAAGGTACCCGTATGTTTCAAACTTTTCGTGGCTCACCCGCCCTTTCTGAATTCCGTATTCAAGGTTTAATGCAAAAATTCCAACAAAATCAATTACCGGTGAAATCGGTTTATGCGGAATATTTGCATTTTGTGGAATTAAATCGACCGCTTGTTAGCGAGCAGGAAGCAAAATTAAAAGCGTTATTACATTACGGCCCAACTTTGGCAGAACATGATGCCAAAGGCGAAACCTTTATCGTAATTCCGCGTGTAGGCACAATTTCTTCTTGGTCTTCCAAAGCGACCGATATTGCGCATAACTGTGGTTTGAGTGAAGTGGAGCGTATTGAGCGTGGTTTGGCGTATTATTTTGAGTTAAGCCAACCGCTTGATGAAAAAACAACAGAAAAATTGACCGCACTTTTACACGACCGAATGATGGAAACTGTGGTGCGTCGTCCTGAAGATGCAGAGATCTTATTCCGTCATCAAGATCCAAAACCGTTTAAAACCGTGGATATTTTGAAAGGCGGACGTGAAGCCTTGGTCACAGCCAACGTAGAATTAGGTTTGGCACTGGCAGAAGATGAAATTGATTATTTGGTGGAAAACTTTACTCAATTAGGGCGCAATCCGCACGATATTGAACTTTATATGTTCGCGCAAGCCAACTCTGAACACTGCCGTCATAAAATCTTTAATGCGGATTGGATTATTGATGGCAAAAAACAGGATAAATCCCTGTTTAAGATGATTAAAAATACCTTTGAGAAAACCCCTGATTTCGTGCTTTCAGCCTATAAAGATAATGCTGCAGTAATGGAAGGCTCAAAAGTTGGCCGTTTCTTTGCTGATCAAGATGGGCAATATCGCTATCACAATGAAGATGCACATATCTTAATGAAAGTGGAAACCCACAACCATCCAACCGCGATTTCGCCATTCCCAGGAGCGGCAACAGGTTCGGGCGGTGAGATTCGTGATGAGGGTGCAACGGGGCGTGGTGCAAAACCAAAAGCAGGTTTAACCGGTTTCTCGGTATCAAACCTTATCATTCCAAATTTTGAACAACCTTGGGAAAATCCACTTTCCAAACCAAATCGTATTGCTTCAGCCTTAGATATTATGATTGAAGGCCCATTAGGTGGCGCTGCATTTAACAATGAATTTGGTCGCCCTGCGTTATTGGGTTATTTCCGTACCTATGAAGAGAAAGTCAACAGCTTCAATGGTGAAGAAGTGCGTGGTTATCACAAACCGATTATGTTAGCCGGTGGTATCGGTAACATTCGTGGCGAACACGTTCAAAAAGGTGAAATCCCCGTTGGTGCGAAATTGATCGTATTAGGCGGCCCAGCCATGAACATCGGTTTAGGTGGTGGGGCAGCGTCTTCTATGGACAGCGGGAAATCAAAAGAAGATCTAGATTTTGCCTCTGTTCAACGTGAAAACCCAGAAATGGAACGCCGCTGCCAAGAAGTGATTGACCGCTGTTGGCAATTAGGTGATGAAAACCCAATTCTCTTTATTCACGATGTGGGCGCGGGCGGTTTATCTAATGCGATGCCTGAATTGGTACACGATGGCGAACGTGGCGGTAAATTTGACTTACGTTCCATCCTTTGTGATGAAAAAGGGATGTCGCCATTAGAAATTTGGTGTAACGAATCGCAAGAACGTTATGTATTAGCGGTTGCACCAGAAAAACTCGAATTATTTACCGCACTTTGTGAGCGTGAGCGTGCGCCGTTTGCGGTCATTGGTGAGGCAACGGAAGAGAAACATTTAACCTTGCACGATAGTCATTTTGATAATAATCCAATTGATTTGCCAATGAATGTGTTATTGGGCAAAACCCCGAAAATGACGCGCGAGGTTTCGTCAAAAACTGTCGAAAATCAACCGCTTGCAACAGAAAATATTCAATTAAAAGAAGCTTTTCATCGTGTATTACGTTTACCGGTGGTGGCAGAAAAAACGTTCTTAATCACCATTGGCGACCGTTCGGTAACAGGTATGGTAGCGCGTGATCAAATGGTAGGCCCATGGCAAATTCCGGTGTCGGATGTGGCCGTCACAACTGCATCATTAGATAGCTATCACGGCGAAGCCATGGCAATGGGCGAACGTGCACCAGTGGCATTATTAGACTTTGGTGCTTCTGCACGTTTAGCTGTGGCTGAATCCATTACTAACATTGCGGGCACCAACATTGGCGATATTAAACGCATCAAACTGTCTGCAAACTGGATGTCTGCAGCGGGTCATGGTGGTGAAGATGCCGGCTTATATGAAGCAGTGAAAGCCGTAGGTGAAGAACTTTGCCCAGCATTAGGCATTACCATTCCAGTGGGTAAAGACTCTATGTCGATGAAAACCACTTGGGAAGAAAATGGTGAGAAAAAATCAGTAACAGCTCCGCTTTCTTTAGTGATTTCATCTTTTGCACGCGTGGAAGATGTCCGCAAAACAGTGACACCTCAATTACGCACAGACAAAGGCGCAAGCCGCTTATTATTGATTGATTTAGGCGAAAGAAAAAATCGCTTAGGCGCGACCGCACTTGCACAAGTGTATAAACAATTAGGTGATAAGCCAGCCGATGTGGTGAACGTAGCCAAACTGAAGAACTTCTTCGATGCAATGCAAGCATTGGTGGCAGAGCGTAAATTATTGGCTTACCACGACCGTTCAGACGGTGGTTTAATTACCACACTTGCAGAAATGGCGTTTGCAGGTAACTGTGGCGTGGATGTGGATATTTCTGCATTAGGCGACAATGATTTAGCCGTATTATTCAATGAAGAATTAGGCGCGGTAATCCAAGTGTCAGAATGCGAATTAAGCGCGGTGCGTGAGGTATTAAAAGCCCATGACTTGCTTGGTTTAACTTATGAACTTGGTTCTGTAAGCACAGAAGATCGTTTTGAAATCACGCGTGGTAGCAAAAAACTGTTAAGCGAAAAACGCTCTGAATTACGCGGTATTTGGGCAGAACTCACTCACCAAATGCAACGCTTACGTGATAACCCAGAATGTGCTGACCAAGAATTTGAAGCGAAAAAAGCAACAGACAACAAAGGCTTATCGGCTTACTTAACCTATGATGTAAATGAAGATATTGTTGCGCCTTACATCAGCAAAGGCGTGAAACCAAAAGTAGCCGTATTACGTGAACAAGGCGTAAACAGCCACGTTGAAATGGCAGCCGCTTTTGACCGTGCAGGCTTTGCAGCGATTGATGTTCATATGAGCGATTTAATGGCAGGCCGTTACAACTTAAACGACTTCAATGCGATGGTAGCCTGTGGTGGTTTCTCTTACGGTGACGTATTAGGCGCGGGCGGCGGCTGGGCGAAATCCATTTTATTTAACCCACAATTACGCGATCAATTCAGCCAATTCTTCGCCAATGAAAACACCCTTTCATTAGGGGTATGTAACGGTTGTCAATTTATCTCCACCCTTGCGGAAATTATCCCAGGTGCAGAAAACTGGCCACGTTTCGTGCGTAATAAATCAGAACGCTTTGAAGCACGTGCTGCGATGGTGAAAATCAACGACACCAACTCATTATGGTTTAAAGGCATGGCGGGTTCACATATGCCGATTGCCGTTTCTCATGGTGAAGGTCGCGTAGAATTCAAAACACCTGAGAATTTGACCGCACTTCAAGCGCAAAACTTGATCGTGGCGCAATATATCGACAGCCATTTAAATGTGACTGAAACCTACCCAGCCAACCCGAATGGTTCAGCACTAGGTATTACCGCAATTTCTAACGTCGATGGTCGTATTGCCGCGATGATGCCACACCCTGAGCGTGTATTCCGTGCGGTGAGCAACTCATGGTATCCAGAAGACTGGTCTGAAGATGGCGCGTGGATGCGAATTTTTAGAAATGCGAGAGTGAATTTTAAATAATGTGAGATTGCTCACAGAAAATTAATCAAAAATAAGAGATACTATTAAATTGGTGTCTCTTTTTTATTGCATAAACCTGAGTAATAAAAAAATGCCAACAATATTAGAGAGTAATATTGTAAATGATTTATATAAAAATTCTTGGGCATTATGTCCGTAATATCAATTGAACTATATGAGGAGTTCTACATGAGTGCATTAGTTACATTGCTAGCTAATATCGTTGCGCCATTGCAACGTCAATTTATTAACTTTATCCGCATTGCGATTTGTGTTGTGATGGTTTGGATTGGAGGTTTAAAAGTTTGCCAATATGAGGCAGATGGTATCGCACACTTTGTGTCAAATAGTCCTTTCTTAAGCTTTCTTTACAAAAACGGTGCAAATGAAGTGACAAATGATAAGGGTGTTTTAGTGAAAGAATATACCTTATATAAAAACCCTGAAGGCAAAATGGTTGCAAAAAATATCGAATGGCATAAAGCCAATGGCACCTATACCGCTTCTTATATTATTGGCGCAATCATTGTGACAATTGGTATTTTAGTATTAGCGGGCATTTGGTCTCCAACATTAGGTTTATTTGGAGGCTTGCTCACCTTTGGCATGTCGATAGTCACGCTGTCGTTCCTGATATTTACGCCAGAAACCTGGGTGCCTAATTTAGGCGGGGATTTCCCAACACCTAATTATGGCTTCCCATATCTCTCAGGTGCTGGCCGACTCGTGATTAAAGATATTATTATGATGGCGGGAGGCTTAGTTGCTGCTGCAGAATGTGCAAAACGTTATTTAGAGAATAAAAAGCAGTTTGCGTAGTAAATAGATTTTAAAGGGCTTGCTGGGATAAATAGCAGGCCTTTTTTGTTACTAAGAAATAAAAACGTAATACCGAAGAAGCGATTAATAGTATTTATATGGGGGAATGGATTAATTATATTATGCCTAGAGTTTTTTATTTAATTAATAGTATCTGGATGATTTTTAGAATATGTTTCTTGGGTCTATATTTTAAAGAGAGATGGCGGTGAATGGAAATAGCATTAATAATTCAATATATTATAATTATTGCAAGGACGATTAAATAATATATAATTAAAATAATCATTGTAAAATTTACAGGTGGTAAGAATGGGTGATCTAACAAGATTTACTTATGTACGTTTTTTAAGTGTTATTAAATCTGAAATGTTACTTGAACAGCTTTTGGGATTACTCTCTGATGCGGGCTTCAAACCTTTTAGTAGTGGCATTAAACAGGGTGGTATTTTACTGGTTTCCCGTGATATTTTATTTAGTCAAAAATCTTTAAAATCAAGTGATATGGATGAATTAGCGCTGAAAGAATATCAATGTTTAAACCAGATTTTAAAGGTTAAAAACATACAAGCAGAATGTTTAATTAGCACTGTATTACGGAAAGAAATATTTAATATCCCAACAAGGGATGTGAAAAATGGTGGGAAAACAGTGTGTTTAGACGTGTATTCAGAGCTTGAGCATTATTAGGGGGAGAAAAAATGAAAAATTGGATGAAGTATTTTATGTTAATTGGGGTAATGTGTGTTACTCAATTTGCTCAATCACAAACATATAAATTACCTCAAAATTATTCTAGTCGAGCAGCTATGGGAGATCAGTTTGCCATGGTGAATATTGCAGCAAAATTTGACCCTGATGTTGATGATAACAGCGATATTAATCGTAGTCACTTTATAGATTGGACGATAGAAAAACAACCAAAAGATATAAATATTGCTATTGAATGGTATAAAAAAGCTGCTAGATTAGGTAATGATCAAGCAAAACAGGCACTTGGAAGGTTATATTTTAAACAAAAAGATTATAAAAATGCTTTTTATTGGTTAGAAACTGAAGGTGGAAAAAAATCCTTTTTTTTATATACTTTAACCTCTGGCCGCATGTTTGATCCTTATGGAGCTGTTGGTTTGATGTATGAGATGGGATTAGGAACAATAAAAGATTATGCAAAGGCAATTGAAAATTATGAGGAAATTCCAGATCGTTCCGATGATAGAATTTATTTCCTTAAGGCTGCGGAGCAGGGAAGGCTTGCATATGTACAGGAGTTAAAAAAAAGAGCAGAACAGGGCGATGTTGATGCCATGAGATTATTGGCTATTTTGTATCGATATTATGCAGTTCAAGATAATCAAGGATTTGAGAACAATGATATAGGACTCCTAAAAGAAGCACGTTATTGGTATAAAAAAGTAGAAGAAAAAACGCAAGATCCTGAAGTGCAATATTTTATTGCAATGACGATACCTTATAAGGAAGAGAAGTCAGCTGTAGAGAAATTTCAGTGGTTAAAAAAATCTGCAGATAATGGGTATCCTTATGCTCAACTTGAGGTAGGTAGAGCTTTTTCCTTAGGTGTTGGTACTATTCGTGATAAAGAACAAGCAAAGAAATATGGAAAATTGGCTTGTGAATCTGGTCTCGCTAGAGGTTGTTATTTTTATAATAACCTATAAATATGTTGAATAAATATTCATTTTTTAAGATGATTTTACTGAGTGAATCTTTCTCGAATAATGTAGTGCAGGGTAAACAAAGTTGGAAAAAGTAGCTGGATAATTATTACTAGTGAGTTAATTTATTCTAAAAAATAGTATTCTTTGTTAAAAAACGGTCAAAAATCACAACGAATTTTGACCGCTCTTTTTATTACTTTTACTTACGTATTATTTTTGTTTTTTCAAAAATTCAACGCCAGTGTCTGGGAAGTCGGTGAATACACCCGTTGCGCCAGATTTATTTAATAACGCATCGTACATTTGATTTACGTCAGTGAAGAATTCAGGTAACGCATCTTTACGCACAGTGTATGGGTGTAATTCCACTTTGTATTGTGCGAGTTCTTTCACTAATGGGGTGTACACGATGTTGCCTGGTTTAGATTTTTCTTTATCCACTAACATGTACCAGCCTGGACCAACGCCATCAGCATATTTCACCACTTCTGCCATTGCACCTGGTTTGAACATCCAATCGTAATCGTAGTTCACCCATTTGCCTTTCGCATCTTTTTCTTCAGTTTCATGCCAGTCGGTGTATGCTACTAATTGAACAAGTTTTAAATCCATGCCCATTTTTGGTAGCAATTCGTTTTTGATACGTTTTAACTCATTGAAGTCGAAGGTTTGTAAGTAAACCATGTCAGATTTTTTGTCGTAACCGTATTTTTTCAACACTTTAAGGGTTTCAACTGCAATGTCTTTGCCATTTTGGTGGTGGAACCAAGGTGCTTTGATTTCAGGATAGATACCCACTTTTTTACCAGTCGATTTTTCTAAACCTTGGATAAATTCCAATTCATCTTCAAAAGTATGGATTTTGAAGTGTGATTTCCAAAGTGGGAAACGACCTGGATATACTGCAACTTGTTTACCATCTTTAGTTTCAAAGTTTTCAGTCATATTTAAACTTTGAATTTCTTTTAAGGTGAAGTCAATTACATAGTAACGACCATCTTTACGATGACGATTTGGGAATTTTTGTGCGACGTCAGTTAAACCGTCTAAGAAGTGGTCATGGATAACCACTAAACGACCGTCTTTTGTCATCGCTAAGTCTTGTTCTAAGTAGTCTGCATGTTGTGCGAATGCAAGCGCTTTAGACTCAAGTGTATGCTCTGGTAAGTAACCACTTGCACCACGGTGAGCAATGATAATTTTGTCTGATTTCATAGTGTCCACAGAAGAGTGTGCGCTACATCCTGCAAGTACGCCTGCAGCTAATAAAGAAAGCGCTAAAGTTTTGAGTTTCATGGTGTGTTCTCCTTGATTTACTTATTACATCTTGGTTTCATGTCGTAAAAATAGATCTCACTAATTTCACGGTCATATCCTGGATAAAATCCTTTTGGCATCCCTAACACAATTTGTTTGCCTCGGTTTGCATGGACAAGTAGTTGTTTCGTTTTTGGATTCACATTCAAGCCTTCGACTTCGCCGACATCTCGAATGTCATTCAATGTTTTTTCTAAAACAACGCGAGCTTCATTATTTTTATCTGAAATTTCTACACGATAAATATGATCGGGTTCTTTTTCATCTGCCGTACCATCATCAGATGTAACGTAGAGATCACCGTTATAGGCATAAACACCTTGAATCCATTGTGGAACAGGTTGTAAATGTACTTTACGTTTATATTTACCTGTTGAAAGATCGTATTCATATAAATAACGGCCACTTTCTTCACCGACCCAAGATGCCATCCAAACTGAATTGTGAACGGTATCTACGGTGATGCCGGAAACTTCGACTTGACCTGACTCAGGATTAAAATCAACTGATCTTTTTAATGCGAGGGTTTCAGGATCGTGAATCGCAATTTGAATATTTTTACCTACGCCGGCATCAAACCATTCGGAGGAAACATAAAGTTCATTGTTGTAGATATCAATGTCGCCAATGTGATTGGCTTCTTTTTGATAGCCGACAAAAGGATCTTTATTTTCTTTAATCAGTTTTCCATCCATATCGTATTTGGCGAGCGTTTTACTGCCCGATACATATAAATATTTGCCATCAGTGGTAATGCCTTGACGTCCGTTGACTTCGAGCACCTTGTCTAATTTATAAGTATAAGCGGGGAGGGCTGAACGATAGGGCGCTTCACAAGTTTGATTTGCGAATGCTGCATTTGCCATAACTGCCGCGCCTAACATAATGGTTAATTTATTCAATTTCATCACATTATCTCCTTTTAAAGTGCGGTTAAAAATTCAGTTGTTTTTTGTAATAAAAAAGGCGGCAAGCCTTCGCCTGTCGCCTTTAATTTATAGATTATTTACCGTAGGTATCACCTAATTTAGCTTTGTGTTTACCTTCCTCAACCATTACGATGAAGAGTAATAACACCGCTAAGACACCACCACCGATCATGACGTAGAAACCGCCATCCCAACCATAGTGTTGCGCAGCCCAACCGATAACAGCTGATGCTGATACAGTACCACCTAAGTAACCGAATAAACCGGTGAAACCTGCTGCTGTACCTGCTGCTTTTTTCGGTGCAAGCTCAAGAGCGTGTAAGCCGATTAACATTACAGGACCGTAGATTAAGAAACCGATTAAGGTCATTAATACGAAGTCAGTTAATTGATATGGGTTTTCATACCAAGCTGAGTAGTTTGCAAGCTCTGCTTCTGGTGTAGCTGGGTTCATCCAGTATGCTACAACTGCTGCTGTAGTTAAGATCATGAAGATGAAACCGGTTAAGCCACGTTTACCTTTGAAGACTTTATCTGATACCCAACCACATAATAATGTACCTGGAACCGCTGCTAATTCATAGATTGTGTAAGCCCATGCGGTACCTTTGATGTTGAAGTGTTTTACTTCACTTAAGTAAACCGGAGACCATTTTAATACGCCGTAGCGGATTAAGTATACGAATACGTTAGCAATCGCGATGTACCATAACAATTTGTTTTTCAATACATAAGTTACGAAGATTTCTTTTGTGCTTAAATCGTTTTCGTAAGTTTTTTCGTTATAGTCATCAGGGTAGTCATTACGCCATTTTTCGATTGATGGTAAACCACAAGATTGTGGAGTATCACGCATCACGAAGTAAACTGGAATTGCACAGATCATTGCAGCAATACCCGGATAGTAGAGGGATTGTTGCCAAATATCTTTTGCTTGTGCTTCGACACCATGAGTGCTGAAGAAGACGGCACTTGCTAATAGCACCATTGCACCCGGCATCATACCACCGATGTTGTGCGCGGTATTCCAGATAGATACGATAGTACCTCGTTCTGATTTAGACCACCAGTGTACCATTGTACGACCACATGGAGGCCAACCCATACCTTGGAACCAACCATTTAAGAAGATCATTACCCACATGATGGCAATGCCTGAAGTTGCCCATGGGAATAAACCCATCATGGTCATACAAAGACCAGAAAGCAATAAACCAAATGGTAAGAATACACGAGGGTTCGAACGGTCAGACATACCTGCCATTACGAACTTAGATAAACCATAGGCAAGACCGGCAGCTGAGCCGATAACACCTAATTCCGCTTTTGAGTACAAGCCGGCTTGAATTAAACCAGGTTGTGCCAAGTCAAAGTTTGCACGTACAAAATAGTAAGCGGCATAACCAAAGAAGATCCCTGCAAACACTTGCCAACGTAAGCGTTTATACGTGGAATCAATTTTCTCCGCTGGAAGTTCCGCAATATGCGGAGCGGGTTTAAATGGTCCAAACATAATTTCTCTCCAAAATCATTTTAATTATGAGTCCACCCCCATGATGGGGATAGCGTGCATGATAAAATAAAAATAGAAATTAAAAAGAGAAATAATTCAAAAATGTGATGCATTTCACAAAATATTTTTTAACAAATGAGCGAATTCGAAAATTGTGTGATCTATCTCACAAAACAGCTTTCTTTTTCGCTCAGAATGTTGTGAATTTAACCGCTCTCCCATACAATAGCCATGGAATTTGTAACAGTTTTTACGTTTCTTTTTATTAATATTTTTGGCTTTGGGGGTAACAATGGGATTATCGCCTAATATGTATCGTGATGTGGGTGATTTTTCACCTATCTCGACGGATGTGATTATCATTGGTGGCGGTGCGACAGGTGCGGGGATTGCTCGTGACTGCGCATTACGCGGAATTAACTGTATTTTATTAGAGCGTCGTGATATTGCGACAGGTGCAACAGGCCGTAACCACGGTTTGTTACATAGTGGTGCGCGTTATGCCGTAAACGATCAAGAATCAGCAGAAGAATGTATTAAAGAAAATAAAATTCTGCGCAATATCGCTCGTCACTGTGTGGATGAAACAGAAGGTTTATTTATTACCTTACCTGAAGATTCCCTTGATTATCAAAAAACCTTCATCGAAAGTTGTACCAAATCCGGTATTGAAGCTGTCGCTATTGATCCTAAACTTGCCCAAATTATGGAACCATCAGTAAACCCTGATTTAGTGGGGGCCGTTGTTGTGCCAGATGGTTCAATCGACCCTTTCCGCTTAACGGCTTCTAACGTGATGGATGCCACCGAAAATGGCGCGAAAATGTTCACTTATTGCGAAGTGAAAAGCTTAATTCGCGAAGGTAGCAAAGTAATCGGTGTGGATGTTTACGATCACAAAAATCGCGTAAATCGTAAATTCTTTGCGCCATTAGTCGTTAATGCGGGTGGTATTTGGGGACAAGGCATCGCAGAATATGCGGATCTCAAAATCAAAATGTTCCCAGCAAAAGGTGCGTTACTTGTTATGGGGCACCGTATCAATAAAATGGTGATTAACCGTTGCCGTAAACCAGCGGACGCGGATATTCTTGTGCCTGGGGATACCATTTGTGTTATCGGTACAACCTCTAGCCGTATTCCTTACGATCAAATTGATAATATGGAAGTCACCCCAGAAGAAGTAGATATTTTATTCCGTGAAGGGGAAAAACTTGCACCAAGCTTGCGTCATACTCGTGTATTACGTGCTTATGCCGGTGTGCGTCCGTTAGTCGCGTCAGATGACGATCCATCAGGTCGTAACGTAAGTCGCGGTATCGTGTTACTTGACCACGCAGAGCGTGATGGCTTAGATGGTTTCATCACTATCACTGGTGGTAAATTAATGACTTATCGCTTAATGGCTGAATGGGCAACGGATCTGGTTTGTAAAAAACTCAACAAAACAGCACGTTGTACGACAGCTGAGCGTCCATTGCCAGGTTCAACCGAAAGCCGCGCAGAAACTAATCAGAAAGTGATTTCACTTCCAAGTACGATTCGTTATTCAGCCGTGTATCGTCATGGTTCTCGCGCCACTCGTTTATTAGATAAAGAACGTCTCGATCGTTCAATGGTGTGCGAATGTGAAGCCGTGACAGCGGGTGAAGTCCGTTATGCCGTTGATGAATTAAATGTGAATAACTTAGTGGATTTACGTCGCCGTACTCGTGTGGGTATGGGGACTTGCCAAGCTGAGCTTTGCGCATGCCGTGCAGCAGGTTTAATGCATCGTTTTGAAGTGGCAACGCCTCGCCAATCTACCACACAATTAACTTCTTTCATGGAAGAGCGTTGGCGTGGTATTGAGCCTATTGCATGGGGCGAAGCGATTCGTGAAGCTGAATTTACTTCGTGGATGTATGGCAGTGTGTTGGGCTTAAATGATGTTCAACCGCTTGAAACTGACAAACAGCAAGGGACGGATAGCAATGAATTTTGATGTAGTGATTATTGGTGGCGGCCTTGCAGGTTTAACTTGCGGCATCGCTCTACAAGAACAAGGCAAACGTTGTGTCATTATCAATAACGGCCAAGCAGCGATTGATTTTGCATCCGGCTCATTAGATTTATTAAGCCGTTTACCAAATGGTGCGTTTGTTAAAAATATTCCTGAAAATTTGACCGCACTTGCAGCTCAATTACCACAACACCCTTATAGCATTATGGGTGCTGAACGCGTATTAGCGAAAGCGCAAGATTTCGAAAAGTTAGCGGAATCGTTGAATTTAGATTTAATTGGCTCAAGTGAAGAAAATCATCTTCGCGTAACGGGTTTAGGCAGTTTACGCGGTGCATGGCTATCACCAAATAGCGTGCCAACCGTGCAAGGCGAAACCCCATTCCCTTATAAAAAAATTGCGGTTTTAGGCATTGAAGGCTATCACGATTTCCAACCAGAATTATTGGCAGATAACCTCACGCTGAATCCACAGTTTGCACATTGTGAAGTAAAAACAGGCTTTTTAAATATTCCAGAATTAGATCAGTTACGTGCAAACTCTCGTGAGTTCCGCAGTGTGAACATTGCACAAGTTTTAGAATATAAATTGAAATTTGATGATCTTGTGGCTGAAATGAAAGAAGCGGCAAAAGGCACAGAAGCAATTTTCTTACCAGCTTGTTTCGGTTTAGAAAATCAAGAGTTTATGGAGTCACTTCGTAAAGCAACTGGCTTGCCATTATTTGAATTGCCAACTTTACCACCGTCTTTATTAGGTATGCGTCAACGTATTCAATTACGCCATCGTTTTGAGAAATTAGGCGGATTAATGATGAATGGTGATAGCGCATTAAAAGCTCATTTTCATGGCAACAAAGTTCGTGCCATTCAAACGCGTTTGCACGAAGAGGAAGAAATCACGGCTGAGCATTTTGTCTTAGCTTCCGGCAGTTTCTTCAGTAAAGGTTTAGTTTCTGAATTCGATAAAATCTACGAGCCCGTATTTCATTCTGACATCATCGGTGTGGAAGGCTTTAACGATACGGATCGCTTTACTTGGACTGATCACCGTTTCTCAAATCCACAACCGTATCAATCTGCAGGCGTGGCGATTAATGCGCAATGCCAAGTACAAAAGAGCGGTCAATTTTTAACGAATTTATATGCGGTGGGTAATGTGATTGGTGGTTTCAATGCATTAGAACTCGGTTGTGGTTCAGGCGTGGCAGTGGTAACAGCGCTTGCGGTTGCTGATGAAATTCTTCACAACACACATTAAGGAGGCGTTATGAACATTCAACAATTAATTGATAATGCAAAGCAATCCCTTAATGCACCACAACATCATCATGCGTTTGATGAAAGCTTTGAGAGCTGCATTAAATGTACGGCTTGTACAGCAGTGTGTCCGGTTTCGCGTCAAAATCCAAACTATCCAGGTCCAAAACAATCTGGCCCAGATGGTGAGCGTTTACGCTTAAAATCAGCCGAGCTTTATGATGAAGCATTGAAATACTGTACCAACTGTAAACGTTGTGAAATTGCCTGTCCGTCTGATGTAAAAATTGGTGATATTATTGTTCGCGCAAGAAACAAATACATTGCTCAACAACACAAGCCAGCAGTGCAAAAATTACGTGATGCGATTTTAAGTAACACCGATATTATGGGTTCACTTAATACACCACTTGCGCCGATTGTGAATACGATTACAGGTTTGAAAGCGACAAAATTTGTGTTGGAAAAAGCATTAAAAATTAGCCGTCATCGTACGTTACCAAAATATTCTTTTGGTACGTTCCGCAGCTGGTATATGAAAAAAATGGTGGAAAGCCAACAAAAATTCGAACGCAAAGTGGCGTATTATCACGGCTGTTATGTGAACTACAATAATCCACAATTGGGTAAAGAATTTATCCAAGTGTTTAATGCCATGGATATTGGCGTGGTGTTATTGGAAAAAGAAAAATGCTGTGGCTTGCCATTGAGCGTGAACCAATTCCCAGAACGAGCGAAGAAAATCGCACAATTTAACACCGATTACATCAGCAAAATGGTGGATGAAAATGGCTTAGATGTGATCAGCGAAGCATCAAGTTGTGCCTTAAATTTACGTGATGAATATCATCATATTTTAGGTATCGACAATGCGAAGGTTCGTCCGCATATTCACATGGTGACACCATTCTTATATCAACTCTTTAAAGAAGGTAAAACCTTACCACTTAAACCACTCAAATTGCGTGTGGCTTATCACACCGCATGTCACGTGGATAAAGCAGGTTGGGCACCATACACCTTGGAAGTGTTAAAACAAATTCCAGGTTTAGAAGTGGTGATGTTACCATCACAATGTTGTGGTATTGCAGGAACATACGGTTTCAAAGAAGAAAACTACGAGGTTTCCCAATCTATCGGTAAAAACTTATTCGATAACATCAATGCAGGTGGATTTGATTACGTGATTTCTGAATGCCAAACTTGTAAATGGCAGATCGATATGTCATCTAACGTGACTTGTATCCATCCATTGACATTATTGTGTATGTCGATGAATCAAGCTTAGTGAAAAGAGCGGAAACTGATAAAAAAGTGACCGCTCTTTTTGTTATTCAATCCAATATGGAGAATTAATTATGCAAAAAATCTTCAAGGTTTCTTTACTTGCCGTGCTTTCATCTCTTGCAGTAAACAGCTTCGCCAGCACGGCAGAAGTGAAAGTGCTTGAGCCTCAATTAAATTATCAACAACTTCTTACTCAAAGACAGGTTGTGGATGAGTTGCTTGAACAAGCGGTGAAAATCCAAAACTCGCCCGCTCGTGTTTCAAATGCAGGTTTTACCGCGAAACTTCCTTCCAATATGGAGCGTATTGCGGATCTTTTATTAGAAGCGTACAAGCTCGAGCCTTATCGTGTGGATTTTTTATTTGGTGCAGCGAATGCCAATATTTATAACGGTAATACAGATAAAGCGATTGAGCTTTACCAAAAAGTGCTTGATGTGGCGCCAGATGATGTGAAAGCACACACTTACTTGGCCGCATGGAATCGTTTTAAAGGCGATCAAGCGGAAGCGACAAAACATTTAGAACGCTTAAAACAACTTTCACCTGAAAGTGCGAGCAAATTAGAGAAAGTTTTTGCGGTGATTGATAAAGCAGCTAATCAACCAATTACCGACAAACTCGAAACCAAGTTACCGGCACAATCCGCAATTATTACGTTGGGCTATGCGTTAAATCCAGACGGCAGCATGCATGATATTTTAGTGCAACGTTTAGAAAAAACCTTAGAAATTGCGAATCAAAATCCCGATGCGTTAATTATTGTGACAGGCGGTGTACCGCAAAACAATAAAACCGAAGGGGATTTAATGAAGCAATGGTTAATTGAGAAAGGCGTGGATGCAAGCCGTATTTATTCGGACAACTATGCACGTTCAACAGTCGAAAATGCGCTTTTCTCTCGTTACTCTTTAGCAAAACATAAAATCAAACATGCTGTGTTGATTAGTTCGGGTAGTCATGTTCGTCGTGGACAGGCATTATTTGAAATTGCCACACAAGAATCCGGTCCACAAGGTCTTGTGATTGAAACGGTCGCCGCATTAGATAAACCGTTAGATCAGTTACAAAAAATTACGGAGAAAGACTTGCTTGGTATCTATCGTGACAGCTTAAAAACCATGGGGTTGCCAATGTTTAATAGCGGTCCATTACAAGATTAATTAATCTTTTCAAAAAAACAAAAGTGCGGTGAAATTTCACCGCACTTTTTTATTTTCTCTTTCGATTAAAGAATATGTTGATATTGTTCTAACATTTCTTTTGGCCATACGCTTGATTGCACTTCACCAATGTGTTTTTTGTGAAGTAAAAGCATTGCCATACGAGATTGACCGATACCACCACCGATGGTGAGAGGTAATTTGCCGTTTAATAAATCTTGGTGCCAATCCATTTTTAAGCGATCTTCATCACCGGTTAAACCAACTTGTAAACGTAATGCTGATTCATCCACACGAATACCCATTGAAGAAAGCTCAAACGCTTTACCTAACTCAGCGTTCCACACCAAAATATCACCGTTTAAACCTTTGTAGCCGTTTTCTGATTCAGTTGTCCAGTCATCGTAGTCTGGTGCACGGCCATCATGTGGTTTACCGTCTGATAATTTGCCACCGATACCGACTAAGAAGACCGCGCCATATTCTTTACAAATGGCGTTTTCACGTTCTTTACTGCTTAAATCCGGGTAGCGTTTCACTAAATCTTCGCTGTGAACGAAGGTGATTTCTTTCGGTAAGCTTGATGGAATATCAAAGCGAGCTTCTACCGCTAATTCAGTTAAACGGATTGCACGATAGATAGAACGCACCGTTTCTTTTAAATAAGCAAAGTTACGACGACCTTCAGGAATCACTTTTTCCCAGTCCCATTGGTCCACATAAACAGAGTGAGTTTGATCCAATGAATCTTCATCTGGACGTAATGCTTTCATATGAACAAATAAGCCTTCCCCTTCTTTGAAGTGGAAACGAGCGAGAGTATGGCGTTTCCATTTAGCTAATGAGTGAACCACTTCATAAACCGCATTTGGGATACATTTCACGTTTACTTGAACCGCTTTCTCAATGCCTGATAAGTTATCTTGCATACCATTGCCAACCTCACTAAGGATTGGACCTTGTACTTCGATGATGCCAAGTTGTTCAATCAAGTTTTGAGTAAAGGTGTTCTTCACAAAGCTAATTTCTTGTTGTTGTAAAATAAACGTCTTTTTCATATTTATCCTTCTTTTTATAATAACTGGTAAGATTTGTTGTGCATTATTCAATAAAATTGCAATTTGTTTCAAGTAATTTCTTTACATTGTTTTGAATGTTGAATATTATCAAAAATAAAGAAGATATTTTGAAAAAGATCTAATAAGGAGTGTTTTATGAACAATATCGATACACTTGATCGACAAATTCTCCGTGTACTGACTAAAGATGCACGTACACCTTATGCTGAAATGGCAAAAAACTTTGGCGTGAGCCCTGGTACGATTCATGTTCGCGTAGAGAAAATGCGTCAGTCTGGTTTGATTGAAGGCACAAAAGCGATTATTGATGAGCGTAAACTGGGTTATGATGTGTGCTGCTTTATTGGCATTATTTTGAAAAGCGCAAAAGATTACGAAAAAGTGATTAAAAAGCTAGAGACCTTTGATGAAGTGGTGGAAGCCTATTACACCACGGGAAACTATTCTATTTTTATCAAAGTGATGACACACACCATTGCTGAATTACATTCCGTGTTGGCGACTAAGATCCAGTTAATTGATGAAATTCAATCAACGGAAACCTTGATTTCCATGCAAAATCCTATTTTACGAGACATTAAACCTTAAATGTCATCGAAATAATAAAGGCGTGTTTGATACACGCCTTTGCTTTTTTTGATTAACGATAACGATCGAGGAATTTGTAATAGAGTACACCGATCTTGGTGGCTAAGTTTTTGAGGGATTTTCCACCGTAAAATGAAGGCACTTTCAACCCTTCAAAAATTCTCAAACGTTCGTCATTACCTAAAATTGCTTCTGCAATAATGCGTCCAGCAAGTCCAGTGAGAGCGACACCGTGTCCAGAATAGCCTTGTGCGAAATAAATGTGCGGTGAGATACGCCCGAAATGTGGGGTAGCGTTCATTGTCATATCAATCGGTCCTGCCCAGCCATAGTCAATTTTGACGTTTTCCAATTGAGGGAAAACATGCAACATATTGCCACGCATAATTTTTACCATATCTTTTTCAGAACTCGAGTCACTACCAAATAACAAACGGTTATCCGCACTCAAACGATAGTAATCGAGCAAGATATTGTTATCACAAACAGACATGCCATTATTGATCACGGAATCCGCTGTAGCTTGATCTAAGGGTTCGGTTGCAATAATAAAGCTTTCTACTGGCAAAATTTTACGATTAATGCCGTGATGAATGGATTTTGGTAGCGCATCAATATAAGCGTTGGTGGCTAAAATAACATCTTGAGAAATGACCACACTTTTATCAGTTTTAACTTCAATACAACCTGATTTTTCTACTAAATCCACAACAGGCGATTGTTCGTAAATCTGTACGCCTAAATCCAAGCAGGCTTTTGCTAAACCTAAGCAATAATTTAATGGGTGTAGGTGGCCAGAATTGCTATCGTATAACCCGCCTACATAAATATCACTGCCTAGATGTTGTTTAAGTTTGGCCTTATCCCAAAGTTGCATTTTGTCATAGCCAAAAGTCGCGTGGCTGGCCTTTTCCATTTCAATGAGATCGTCCATACGGCGTTCATTTAACGCCAATGTGGCATAACCTTTTTTCCAATCGCATTGAATGCCATATTTCGCAATGCGTTCATCAATAATATCAATGGCTTCGAGTGACATATCCCAAAGTTGTTTCGCTTTATCAAAGCCTACTTGAGCAATATATTCATCAATGCCTTCTTCAAAACCGTTGATGGCTTGACCGCCACTTCTACCAGATGCACCAAATCCGACTCTCGCGCCTTCTAGCACAATCACTTTCTTGCCTTTTTCTGCTAATTCAAGGGCGGCTGATAAACCGAAGAAACCCGCCCCAATAACACAAACATCCGCTTCTTCTTGCTGAGTGATAGGCGGCAATTCGAAGGTTTGGTTTCGACTGTCGAAATAATAAGATTTGATATGTTCTTGATGAGCGAATTCGAGCATGATTGATGCCTAATTAATTAACATAAAATTGAAATTGAGGGAATCTTACCCTGATGGGAAAATATGTCAAACCTTTTGCTAAAAAGGTGCTATACTCCCCCAAGTTTATACAAGTAAACGATTACTTAAGGTTTATTTTGATTGTCCTGAGGAGGTCAATAAATTGAAAAAAAATGCTGTTCAATACATTAAATCACTTTGTCTTTCTGCTGTTGCATTCGCTGCAACTTCTGCTGCACTTGCTGCTGAAAAACTGTATGTTTACAACTGGACTGACTATGTGCCATCAAATTTGGTTGCAGAATTTACCAAAGAAACGGGCATTGAAGTGATTTATTCTACGTTTGAAAGTAATGAAGAAATGTATGCTAAATTGAAACTCACTTCTAGTACAGGCAGTGGTTATGATTTAGTTTTCCCATCAAGCTATTACGTCAATAAAATGGCGAAAGAAAATATGTTACAAGAGCTTGATCACAGCAAATTAAGTAATTTTAAACAAATTCCGGCAAACTTATTAGACAAGGAATTTGACCCAAATAACAAATATTCTCTGCCTTATGTTTATGGCTTAACCGGTATCGGCGTGAATGCGGATGATATCGACCCAAGCAAAATCACGAGCTGGGCTGATTTATGGAATCCAGAATTTAAAGGCAAGGTATTATTAACCAGTGATGCGCGTGAAGTATTCCATATTGCATTGATATTAGATGGAAAATCACCAAACACCACGAATGAAGAAGAGATTAAAGCGGCTTATGAGCGCTTAGTGAAATTGTTACCAAATGTGGTGACTTTTAACTCTGACTCGCCAGAAGTACCGTTTGTTCAAGGTGAAGCCTCTGTTGGTATGTTATGGAATGGTTCGGCTTATTTAGCCCATAAAGAAAATCCAAGTATCCAATTTGTGTATCCAAAAGAAGGCGCGATTTTCTGGATGGATAACTACGCGATTCCAAAAGGTGCGAAAAATACAGAGGGCGCTTATAAATTTATCGACTTCTTACTTCGCCCTGAAAATGCAAAATTAGTCGTTGAAAAAATGGGCTTCTCTATGCCAAATGAAGGCGTGAAAGCGTTACTTTCACCTGAAATGGCGAATAACCCAACCTTGTTCCCATCTGCTGAAAACATTGAAAAAGGCATTATGCAAGGCGATGTGGGTGAAGCAGTGGATATTTACGAAAAATATTGGAATAAATTAAAAACTAATTAATCAAATATTGATGAAAAGTGCGGTGAATTTGACCGCACTTTTTCTTTGTAAAGGATGACAAATGAGTTTTCTTGAGCGACTTTTTCACGCAATCTTGTTTGAAACCACGGTTGTGTTGCTTTCCGTTTTCGCTTTGTATTTCTTTACAGAAGAAAGTGTGTCTATTCTCTTTGGTTCCATGGTGTTGGTTTCCTTAACTGCCATGCTATGGAATCTCATCTTTAATTATTTCCTTGATAAAGTATTTACGGGGCCGCGAGAAAAGCGAGGCGTCATATTTCGTACTTTACATGCCATTTCATTTGAAGGTGGTTTGCTTATTTTCACTGTGCCGATCATTGCTTACTTTTTAAAAGTGGATTGGATTACAGCTTTTATGATGGATTTCAGTTTAACGGTGATGGTGACCGTTTATACCTTTATTTTTAATTGGGTGTATGATCACGCACGATTGCTATTTATTAAGCGTGAATGATGAAACGGGAAATGTTTGAATAAGGAATAAAAAGTGCGGTCAAAATCTAAGATGTTTTTAACCGCACTTTTATTTTTAGGGCATGAAAACTTTATTAAAGTTTTTCCACCAACTCAATAGCTGCACCGATGTAGGTTGCAGGAGTGAGTTGTTGTAAACGTGCTTTTTCATCGGCAGGGATATCCAGTTTTTCGATGAATTCACGCATTGCTTTTTCATCAACACGTTTACCACGAGTCAGCTCTTTTAATTTTTCGTATGGTTTTTCAATACCATAGCGACGCATCACGGTTTGAATTGGCTCAGCTAAAACTTCCCAGTTTTGGTTGAGTTCATCACGGAGATGTTGTTCGTTCACTTCTAATTTGCTGATACCTTTACGCGTTGCGGCATACGCAATTAAGCAATAACCTAAACCCACACCTAAGTTACGTAATACAGTGGAGTCGGTTAAGTCACGTTGCCAGCGAGAGATTGGTAATTTTTGACCTAGGTGAGTCATCACGGCATTGGCTAAACCTAAGTTACCTTCTGAGTTTTCGAAGTCGATAGGGTTTACTTTATGCGGCATGGTTGATGAACCAATTTCACCTGCGATAGTGCGTTGTTTAAAGTGATTTAACGCAATGTAGCCCCATAAGTCACGGTCGAAGTCGATGATGATAGTATTAAAACGTACCACGGCATCAAAGTATTCAGCAATGTAGTCGTGAGGTTCAATTTGAGTGGTATACGGGTTCCAATCTAAACCCAATGAGGTGACAAATTCTTCACTGAATTTATGCCAGTTAATATTTGGATAAGCGGATAAATGCGCATTGTAGTTACCCACAGCACCGTTGATTTTACCCAAGATTTCATTTTGTTGGAGTTGTTTGAATTGGCGTTTTAAACGGTAAACCACGTTCGCCATTTCTTTACCCACAGTACTTGGTGAGGCAGGTTGGCCGTGTGTACGAGAAAGTAATGGGATAGTTTTGTATTCGTTTGCTAAACGGGTAATTTCACCAATCAGTTTTTGCCATTCTGGTAAGATCACTTCTTCACGCGCGGTTTTTAACATTAAAGCATGAGAAAGGTTGTTAATATCTTCAGAGGTACAAGCAAAGTGAATAAATTCAGAGACTTTGGCTAATTCTGGTAAGGCTTCACTTTTTTCTTTTAAGAAATACTCAACCGCTTTAACGTCATGATTCGTAGTACGTTCAATTTCTTTAATACGTTCAGCATCTTGAAGACTGAATTCTTCCACAATTTTATTGAGGTAATCGTTTGCTTCTTTGGACAAAGAAGAAACTTCTTGGATTTCAGCGGTCGCCGCCAATTTTTGTAACCAACGTACTTCCACGGTGACACGGAATTTAAGCAAGCCAAATTCACTGAAAATACCACGTAATGCGGTGGCTTTATCTTGATAACGACCGTCAATCGGGGAAAGAGCGGTTAATGCGGAAAGTTGCATAAGAGTTCTCCAAGGATTAATTTAAAGTTGAGTAGAGTTGTCGTGCCGCTTGCACTAATTTTTTACGATGAAACAACAGTTGCCATTTGCTGCCGCCTACTTGACGCCACAAAACAGCAGAGCGAATGCCTGCTAGCAAACACGCACGAATTTTATCTTGCACATTTTGTTGCTGTAAATGATATGCCGAACCAATAATGTGGATGCGCTTGCCTAAAGGGCTAATTGTATCCACATAAATATTTGCCATGATTGAAAATATCTCATCATCAAATTGATTTTCGTGATAAGCAAGTTGTTCTGGTAAACGAGCAATACGGCGGCCAAGTTCTTGTTTGATTTCAGGTTGTTTGTTTAATTTGCTCTCTAACGCTAATAAGCTGCCCCAATAATTTAATAAATTTTTGTCATTCAATTGGGTGAGTTGCTCGATAAGCGTGTTTAATCCCACTTTAAGATGTTGAACATCACCGCCAAATACGGCTAATGTATCTTCGGGTTGAGTAATGAGAAGAGAATGAATGGTTGTTTGGAATGCATCTTGGTTATCAACTTCGCCTTTTTGTGCTAATTGACTGATTAATAAGACTGATTGACAAACACCGGCAAGTGCCAGAGCCATATCATTATAATTTTTCATTGGGATTATAAATTGTGAGCTGCAGAAATTTTTGGCGTAATATAGCATTTTTACACATTGTTTTGAACTCAATCATTAAAAAACGCCCTATCTTTTGTTATCATAGCGCCAATTCAGTTTACAGAATAAAAGGATAACCAATGACAAAACCAATTGTATTTAGTGGCGTGCAGCCTTCCGGCGAATTAACCATCGGGAATTATTTAGGTGCACTTCGCAACTGGGTGAAAATGCAAGACGATTATGAGTGTATTTTCTGTGTGGTGGATTTACATGCCATCACCGTACGTCAAGACCCTGCGGCGCTTCGCAAGGCAACTCTTGATGTGCTCGCCCTTTACTTGGCTTGTGGCATTAATCCGAATAAAAGCACGATCTTCGTGCAATCTCATGTACCAGAACATACTCAACTAAGCTGGGTATTAAACTGCTACACCTATTTTGGTGAAATGAGCCGTATGACTCAATTTAAAGATAAATCAGCACGTTATGCAGAAAATATTAACGTGGGTTTATTTGATTATCCGGTTTTAATGGCAGCAGATATCTTACTTTACCAAGCGAAAAGCGTGCCGGTCGGGGATGACCAAAAACAACATTTAGAAATCACCCGTGATATTGCCGCTCGTTTTAATGCCCTTTATGGTGATATTTTCACGATTCCTGAAATCTTCTTAGGCAAAGCAGGTGCGCGTATTATGTCTTTGCAAGATCCTGATAAAAAAATGTCTAAATCAGATGATAACCGTAATAACGTGGTGACTTTGCTTGAAGATCCTAAATCGGTAGCGAAAAAAATCAAACGTGCGGTAACAGACTCTGATGAACCACCTGTTGTACGTTATGACGTGAAAAACAAAGCTGGTGTGTCTAACTTATTAGATATTCTTTCTGCGGTAACCGATAAATCTGTGGCAGACCTTGAAAAAGAATTTGAAGGCAAAATGTACGGACACTTAAAAACAGCCGTCGCTGACGAAGTGTCAAACTTACTTGCAGGTTTGCAAGAACGTTTCTATCAATATCGTAACGATGAAGCACTTTTAGACGAGATTTTGCGTCAAGGTGCGGAAAAAGCCCGTGCAAGAGCGAAAGAAACTCTTGCCAAAGTGTACGAAGCCGTCGGCTTTGTTGCTGCAAAATAATTTTAAACTTAATAAGCCGTGTTATATCACGGCTTTTTTAGATAAGGAGAAAAAGATGGCCATTCAAACTGAAAAACCAATTGAATGTGTAGGCTGTAATACTTTCGATATGAAATCATTGTTTGATAACAGTGATTGTAGTTTACCTATCGAACAGTTTTACGCGACTCGTCAAGATGCAGAAGGCGCATTGGAATATTTCACATTAAAAGCACGTGATGTAGAAAGTGAACCTTGCCAAATTCAATCTGAAATTCAACAGGTTGAAGAGGGATATGTACTTAAAGCGGTTTTCACATTCTGCTGCCAAGCGGAATTAGTGATTTTCCAAATGAAGCTTGTGTAAGTAATAACTTACTCTAGAAAATAGCGTTTTTTGTGACCGCACTTTCTGATATTTATGTTCCCCTGCATCGTATTATTCCTTTTTCTAATGTAGAAGGGCAGGGGAATCGTACCAGTATTTTCTTACAAGGTTGTAAGTTAAACTGCCTTTATTGCCATAATCCAGAAACCATTCCTCGTTATGCAGAAGGCGCTCATCAAGTCAGCCTGCAGTATTTGTATGAGCAAGTAATGGATGCAGTTCCTTTCATTCGTGGCGTAACAGTTTCTGGCGGAGAACCCACCATTCATCATAAAAAGCTCGTTCCATTGTTTCAAAAACTACGTGAGGAAGGGCTAACTTGCTATTTAGATAGCAGTGGTTTCTTTGAATTTGACGCAATTCGTCCTTTAATTGATGTCACAGACAAATTTCTCTTTGATTTGAAAGGGGAAGGGCTTGGCTTACAGAGTTTGTGCTTTGATAGACAAAATCGCCAAGGCATTGTCCCGAAAAACATCATCCCCACTCATCAACATATCAAGCAAGAAAACTTAGATCGCAATTTGAAGAATTTGGCGCAATTATTACCATTAAATAAAGTGGAAGAAGTGCGGTTAGTTTATGTGGCAAATTTTTTTGATGCAGAAAAGTTGGTGGAAAAGGTTGCGTCCTTATTGAAAAACTATCCGGATGTGTTGTTCAAAATTATCCGAATGCATACAAAAGGTGCACGAGATGCCGAAGGCCTCACCCCTTATGTCCCAACTGTTGAACAGACCCAAGCGCTTGAAAACTATGCGAAATCTTGTGGTCTGACCAAAATTGTGACCATTTTATAAGCAAACATGCCAAAAAGGAGCAAAAATATTCCGACTTTTTACCGAAAAACAAGTAAAATAGGACAATTTTATTCACTTACTTATCTAACCAACCTAGGGGAAAAAAATGGGTATTTTAGGTAGCGTTTTAGGCATTGTCGTATTACTGGTCATTGCCGTATTATTTTCAAATAATCGTAAGGCGATTAATTTACGTACTGTATTAGGGGCTTTGGCGATCCAAATCGGATTTGCGGCCCTTATTTTGTATGTGCCGTTTGGTCGTGATGCATTACAAGCGACAGCAAATGGTGTATCAAATGTTATCGCCTATGGTAATGAAGGGATTAACTTCGTCTTTGGTGGCTTAGCAGATCCTTCAAATGCCGGCTTTATCTTTGCGGTGAAAGTGTTACCAATCATCGTCTTTTTCTCTGGTTTAATTTCTGTGCTTTACTATTTAGGCATCATGCAAGTGGTCATCAAAGTGATTGGTGGTGCATTGCAAGCTGCGTTAGGTACATCTAAAGCAGAATCAATGTCTGCAGCCGCGAATATCTTCGTTGGTCAAACTGAAGCACCTTTAGTGGTTCGCCCTTACATTAAAAATATGACCCAATCTGAATTGTTCGCTATTATGGCGGGTGGTACAGCTTCTATCGCGGGTTCAGTAATGGCAGGTTATGCAGGAATGGGCGTACCATTGACTTACTTAATCGCAGCATCTTTCATGGCTGCACCAGCAGGTTTATTATTTGCGAAAATTTTATTCCCACAAACTGAACAATTTAACGATAAACAACCTGAAACGGATGATAGCGAAAAACCGACTAACGTGCTTGAAGCAATGGCGGGTGGTGCTAGTGCTGGTATGCAATTAGCGTTAAACGTAGGTGCGATGTTAATCGCATTCGTGGGTTTAATCGCTTTAATTAACGGTATCTTAGGTGGCGTAGGCGGCTGGTTCGGTTACGGTGATTTAACATTACAATCAATCTTTGGTTGGATCTTCAAACCATTAGCGTACTTAATTGGTGTATCTTGGGATGAATCTGCAATCGCGGGTCAAATGATTGGTATGAAATTAGCTGTTAACGAATTCGTGGGTTACTTAGAGTTCGCGAAATACTTACAACCAGATACAGCAGTTGTATTAAGTGAAAAAACTAAAGCCATCATTACTTTCGCATTATGTGGTTTCGCTAACTTCAGCTCTATCGCAATCTTAATCGGCGGTATCGGTGGTATGGCACCAAATCGTCGTGGTGATGTGGCTCGCTTAGGTTTAAAAGCAGTTGTAGCGGGTACATTAGCTAACTTAATGAGTGCGACTATCGCAGGTTTATTCATCGAGTTAAGCGGCGTAGCAATGTAATTAAAATGTGGTGAATTTTGACCGCACTTTATCTCTCAACACCACGAATCATTCGTGGTGTTGTACTTTAAAGCAAGCGAAAACGTTTGCTTAAATGACTTTTTATTTATCAACAAGAGGAAAAAACAATGACTCCACATATTAACGCTCCTGAAGGCGCATTTGCAGATGTTGTATTAATGCCAGGCGATCCGCTTCGTGCGAAATATATTGCTGAAACATTCTTAGAAGATGCGAAAGAAGTGACTAACGTTCGCAATATGTTGGGTTATACCGGTACTTATAAAGGTCGTCGTATCTCTGTTATGGGTCACGGTATGGGTATCCCATCTTGCTCAATTTATGCGAAAGAATTAATTACTGAATACGGTGTGAAAAAAATCATCCGTGTTGGTTCTTGTGGTGCCGTACGTATGGACGTTAAAGTACGTGATGTTATTATCGGCCTTGGTGCATGTACCGATTCAAAAGTAAACCGTATCCGTTTCAAAGATAATGATTTTGCTGCAATTGCTGATTTTGATATGGCACAAGCAGCGGTTCAAGCTGCGAAAGAAAAAAGTAAGCAAGTTCGCGTAGGAAATCTTTTCTCTGCAGACCTATTCTACACGCCAGATTTCGAAATGTTTGATGTGATGGAAAAATACGGCATCTTAGGCGTAGAAATGGAAGCGGCTGGTATCTATGGCGTAGCAGCAGAATATGGTGCAAAAGCACTTTGTATCTGTACCGTTTCAGACCATATTCGTACACACGAACAAACTACAGCAGAAGAGCGTCAATTAACCTTCAATGATATGATTGAAATTGCGTTAGAGTCTGTATTAATTGGTGATAAAGCATAATTTATCCGATTGATAGAATAAAAAAGAGCGATCAATTTTGACCGCTCTTTTGTTTTTCTACTTCGCTATTTTTCATACCAAATTCGGTTCACATAAAGCACCACTTTGCCCGAGGGTGTTTCCACATGAATTTCATCATCAACACCTTTTCCGATTAAGGCACGTGCGACGGGAGAATCAATGGAGATCCAGTTTTTAGCGGGATCGAATTCATCGCAGCCAACAAGGCGATATTGCTTCACTTCACCTTCTTCATCTTCTAGCTCAACCCAGGCACCGAAAAACACTTTGCCTTCTTGTTTCGGGTGGTAATCCACGATTTGTAGCACTTCTAAGCGTTTGGAAAGGAAACGCACACGGCGATCAATTTCCCGTAAACGACGTTTACCGTAAATATATTCTGCGTTTTCACTGCGGTCACCAAGCGCGGCTGCATCTGAAACCGCTTGAGTAACTTTGGGGCGTTCTTCTTTCCACAAAAATTTAAGTTCTTGGTCAAGGGCAAGCCAGCCTTGACGGGTAATGTAATTTGATTTTGCCATAATAAAAATAAAAGAAATTTTTTTGAATTATATTTGAGCCTGTTGTCTAAAACCAGTATTCTATTCCCGTTTTTATCGAATCCTTTAATAACAAAGAAGTATGACAATGTTAAATCAACAAATTAGCCAAATTATTGCGGCAGAATTAACTGTTCAACCCCAACAAATCCTCGCCGCCATTCAATTATTAGATGATGGCAACACTATTCCATTTATCGCCCGTTATCGTAAAGAAGCCACAGGTGGCTTGGATGACACCCAACTTCGCCATTTTGAAACCCGTTTAATTTATTTGCGTGAATTAGAAGATCGTCGTCAAACCATTTTGAAATCCATTGAAGAGCAAGGGAAATTGACCGATGAATTGCGTGACAAAATCCATGCGACACAAAGCAAAACCGAATTAGAAGATTTGTATTTGCCGTACAAACCAAAACGTCGCACCAAAGGTCAAATTGCGATTGAAGCAGGTCTTGAACCATTGGCTGATCTACTTTGGAACGAGCCGAAAAATGATCCTGAAACGGCAGCAGCTGAATTTGTGAATGCAGATAAAGGCGTAACAGATACCAAAGTTGCGCTTGATGGTGCACGCTATATTTTAATGGAGCGTTTTGCTGAAGATGCGGGCTTATTAGCGAAAGTCCGTGATTATTTAGCGAAAAATGCAGTTATCGTATCCAAAGTGATCGAAGGCAAAGAAACGGAAGGGGCAAAATTCCAAGATTATTTCGACCACCAAGAATTATTGAAAAATGTGCCTTCTCACCGTGCATTAGCCATGTTCCGTGGACGTAATGAGGGCATTTTACAATTAAGCTTAAATGCGGATCCTGATGCGGAAGAGGGAAGTCGTCAAAGCTATTGTGAAGAGATTATTCTTGATTATTTAGATGTCCGTTTCACAGGACAGCCTGCGGATAAATGGCGTGAGCAAGTGATTGCGTGGACGTGGAAAATCAAAGTTTCGTTGCATTTAGAAACGGAATTAATGGCAAGTTTACGTGAAAAAGCGGAAGAAGAAGCCATTGATGTTTTCGCCCGAAATCTGACCGCACTTTTAATGGCGGCACCCGCTGGCGCGAAAAGTACGATGGGCTTGGACCCGGGCTTACGTACGGGTGTTAAAGTCGCAGTGGTGGATAATACAGGTAAATTATTAGACACTACCACCATTTATCCACACACGGGCCGTGAAGCTGAAGCGCAAGTGGCGATTTTCAGCTTAATCCGCAAACATAACGTAGAGTTAATTGCTATTGGTAACGGTACAGCTTCTCGTGAAACCGAACGTTTTGCGAAAGAAGTGATTAAAGAAATCAAAGAAAATAAACCACAAACCGTTGTGGTGAGCGAAGCGGGCGCATCGGTTTATTCAGCTTCTGAATTTGCGGCAAATGAATTCCCGAATTTAGATGTATCTTTACGTGGTGCGGTATCTATCGCCCGTCGTTTACAAGATCCATTGGCAGAATTAGTGAAAATCGAACCGAAAGCCATTGGTGTTGGGCAATATCAGCATGATGTAAACCAAACCCAACTTGCGCGTAAACTCGATGCGGTGGTGGAAGACTGTGTAAACGCGGTGGGTGTGGATTTGAATACAGCATCTGCACCATTGCTTGCTCGCGTGGCGGGGATGACAAAAACCTTAGCGCAAAACATTGTGGAATATCGTGATGAAAATGGTCGTTTTGAAAGCCGTAGCGAATTGAAAAAAGTGCCGCGTTTAGGGCCAAAAGCCTTTGAGCAATGTGCAGGCTTTATGCGTATTGCAGGCGGGAAAAATCCACTTGATGCTTCAGGTGTTCACCCAGAAGCTTATCCTGTAGTGGAAAAAATCTTGCAAGCCACCGCGCAATCTATCCAAGATTTAATGGGTAATGCGGGTGTGGTACGTCAGCTTGATGCAAAACAATTTATTGATGAGCAATTTGGTTTACCAACGGTTCAAGATATTTTCAAAGAATTGGAAAAACCGGGGCGCGATCCGCGTGGTGAGTTTAAAACTGCTGTATTCGCAGAAGGCGTGGAAGAAATCACCGATTTAAAACCGGGTATGATTTTAGAAGGTACCGTCACCAATGTAACCAACTTCGGCGCATTTGTGGATATTGGCGTTCACCAAGACGGTTTAGTACACATTTCATCATTAAGCGATAAATTCGTAGAAGATCCACATCAAGTGGTGAAAACTGGCGATATCGTGAAAGTGAAAGTCTTAGAAGTGGATGTGCCGCGTAAACGTATTGCGTTAACGATGCGATTAGATGAAAGTGCGGTCAAAAATGACGGCAAATCTGACCGCACTTTAAGCGCAAAACCAAGAAGTAATGCACCTCGCCAAGATCGTAATCCTAGAGGAAATAGTGCAATGGGTAATGCCTTTGCCGATGCGTTGAAAAATTGGAAAAAATAATTTCGTCATTTAGATGAACATTGTGGCCAAATAGGCGTACAATGAAGGGGATCTGGTCAATCATCCAATCCCCTTTTTTATTTCAACGAAAGGAATATTCTTATGGAAAAAGGTATTCTTGGGCCGCATGAAGGCAAGGAGCTGGAATTAATGTTAAGGGGCGAAAAGCAAGTGGCATTATTCAATCAGGAACTCGGCATTCCTGACGCCTTTCTCCCTTATCTTGAGCTAGGAATGCTTCATTCAAAAACAGTGCAACGTCATGTAAATGATGTTTGCTTAACTGATTTTATTGTCTATTTACCTCAATCTCTTGCACTCGCTGAACAAATGGAAGTGTTACTTCCTGCAAGCACTGTGAATGGTTTTGATCCAAAAGTGGAACGTGAAATCGGCCGAATTCTTGGCTACCGAGAAAAAGACATCGAATACTACATTCAGCATTTTCAAGATAATTTAGAAAAGTATCGGCAGCAGTATAGTTGATTGATAAAGTAATTTAAAAGCCTCTTAACTTTGTAATTTATTATGTTAGAGGATGAAATTGTGATTATGAATGTTGAGAGATATATTGAAGTATATAGTAATGAAACAGATGAGTTGCTTTATTCTTATAAAATAACAATTCCTGATCATCTAGTTATCGAGATAGTTTCACCTGATGAGGATGATGGATTTGCATTTTATTCATATATTCTGACTCAGGAAAAAGTTATTTCTCTAGGCGGTGAACATATTATAGATGAATATCATAACAAAGATGTTGGATATTATGTTGCCTGTTATCAAGCATAGGATATATAGATACCAAATAAAAGAGCGGTCAAAAACATAAGCGATTTTGACCGCACTTTATTATTAGCTAGGAAGGATTGATTATTCCGCGTCTTCTTTTGCCCATTCTAATGAGCGTTTAACGGCTTTTTTCCAGCCTTTATAACGACGTTCACGTTTTTCTTCATCGTTATCTGGTGTGAAGGTACGTTCAACACGTGCTTTGTCGTGAAGTTCATCTAAATCTTTCCAGAAACCAACCGCAAGACCGGCAAGGTAAGCTGCACCAAGTGCAGTCACTTCTTTCACCACTGGACGCTCAACATTCACATCTAAAATATCCGCTTGGAATTGCATTAAGAAGTTATTGTTGGTTGCGCCGCCATCAACACGTAAATATTGTAAGCGTTGGCCAGAGTCAGATTGCATTGCTTCTAACACGTCACGGGTTTGGTAAGCGATAGATTCAAGGGTCGCACGTACAATATGGTTACGGTTAGAACCACGAGAAAGACCGAAAATGGCACCACGTGCATACGGATCCCAATAAGGTGCACCTAAACCGGTGAAAGCTGGAACAACGTACACGCCATTGCTGTCAGGAACTTTTTGTGCGAAGTATTCGGAGTCATGGCTGTCATGTACGATTTTGAGTTCATCACGTAACCATTGGATTGAAGCACCAGCGATAAATACCGAACCTTCAAGCGCGTATTCAGGTTCACCTTTGGCGTTACAAGCGATGGTGGTTAATAGACCATTTTTAGAGGTAATGGCTTTATCACCGGTGTGAAGCAACATAAAGCAGCCTGTACCATAGGTATTTTTCGCTTGGCCTGCACGTGTGCAAAGATGGCCGTAAAGTGCCGCTTGTTGGTCACCCGCGATACCTGCAACAGGAATACGTACGCCGCCTTTACCCCCGATGTTGGTTTTGCCGTACACTTCGGATGAATTACGCACTTCAGGCAACATAGAGCGTGGAATATTTAATAATTCCAACATTTTGTCATCCCATTTTTTCGTATGGATGTTAAATAACATGGTACGGGATGCGTTGGTGTAATCCGTTACGTGAACACGGCCTTGGGTTAATTTCCACACAAGCCAGGTATCTACGGTACCAAATAGAAGTTCACCGCGTTCCGCTTTTTCGCGCGCGCCTTCTACATTGTCTAAAATCCATTTCACTTTTGTACCCGAGAAATAGGGGTCTACCACTAAACCTGTGGTGTTGCGGATATATTCTTCATGACCATCCGCTTTAAGTTTGTCTGTAATATCTGCAGTACGACGACATTGCCACACAATCGCGTTATAAACCGGTGTACCGGTTTCTTTTTCCCACACGATGGTGGTTTCACGTTGGTTAGTAATACCAATTGCCGCGATTTCGTCAGAGGTAATGTCTGCTTTTGCAACGACTTCGTTTAATGTTGAACTTTGTGTAGCCCAAATTTCCATTGGATTATGTTCCACCCAGCCTGCGCGTGGATAAATTTGTGTAAATTCACGTTGGGCGATTTCGACAACATTTGCATTGTGATCTAATAATACTGCACGAGAGCTTGTGGTACCTTGGTCCAAAGCGATGATGTATTTTTTGTCTGTCATGGTGCTATTCCTTAGAGTGCTTGACATTCTCATTAAATGAATGAAGAAATTTTGAGCTTAAACGAACAAATTGCGAACCTAACTTAATTGAATTCGAATCTAATTGGAACAAGCAATGTTGGGTTTTGTGATTGCTATCACAGATTTTCCCCTTAAAAAATATGGATACTCGTATTAACGCACAAAATAACGTGATCATTGTCTCATTTCTAGAAAATAGATCGGTTTATCTATTGAATTAATTGGTTAAAACTAGATAATGAAGCCACTCACTTTGAGTATCTCAATATTTGATCAAACAACGAAACGAATTGCAAAGCAAGATTTCTTTAATGAAATCATTAAGTTAATCATTATTTGGAGATTCTCTTATGAATGCCTATTTTGCAGAATTTTTTGGCACAGCACTTCTCATCCTGTTAGGTAACGGTGTCGTGGCCAACGTATGTTTAAATAAAACGAAAGGGCAAAGTTCTGGTTGGATTGTGATTACTACCGCGTGGGCATTTGCAGTGTATGTGGCCGTCGTTGTAACAGGTCCTTACAGTGGGGCACACTTAAATCCTGCGGTAACACTTGGCGTGGCAATGAAAGGCGCATTTGCTTGGGAATTGGTACCAGGCTACATCGCGGCACAAGTAGTGGGCGGCATGGTTGGTGCGTTGTTGGTTTACATTATGTATAAAGATCACTTTGCAGCGACCGAAGAAGAGGGCTTAAAACGCGCTTGTTTCTGTACTGAACCAGCAATTCGTAACTATCCAATCAACTTAGTAAACGAAATCGTTGGTACCTTCGTGCTTGTTTTCGTGATTTTCTATCTTGCGGGAGCAAATATCACTTTACCTGGCACAGCAGAAAGCACACCAATTGGTTTAGGTTCAATTGGGGCATTACCAGTAGCCATTCTAGTTTGGGCAATTGGTTTGAGCTTAGGTGGAACAACCGGTTCTGCGAACAATCCAGCTCGAGATCTTGGTCCGCGTTTAACCTTAGGTCTTTTCCTGGGGGGGACATTAAAAACTAAAGCTGACTGGGGATACAGTTGGGTTCCAGTTGTAGGTCCATTTATCGGTGCGGCTTTAGCAACAGTATTCTATAATGCCATTATGTAATTTATTCAAATAGAAAGAGCGGTCAAAATTCATGATGTTTTTTGACCGCTCTTTTTATATTTAGGGGGTTGATTAAATACAATAATCTTCGAATTCCATTGGCATTTTAGCTTGCAATAAGAATTGTTTGGTGCGTTCTTGCTGTGGATGACTGAAGAATTCAGCCGCGGTATTTTGTTCAACTACTTGACCATTTTCCATGAGAATCACGCGATCTGCCACATCTTTGGCAAAATTCAATTCATGGGTGACGATAATCATTGTCCAACCTTCTTGTGCGAGCATTTTGAGTGCCTGCAATACTTCACCGACAAGTTCTGGGTCGAGAGCAGAAGTGGGCTCATCTAACAAGATAATATCGGGTTTAACGGCTAAAGCACGGGCGATCCCGACACGTTGCTGTTGACCACCAGAAAGTTGAGAGGGATATAAATCCGCTTTCGCTTTTAAACCAACTTTTTCCAATAATGCTAAGGCTTTTTCACGTGCAATCTCTTTCGGTTGTTTTTGCACAACCACCATCCCCTCCATCACATTTTCGAGTGCTGTGCGATGGGGAAATAGATTGTATTGTTGGAATACCATTGAAGAACGACGACGCAATTTTAGTTCATCGGCTTTGCTGATCTTCTTGCTGAAATCAATGGTTAAGCTTCCATCGGTAAATGTTAATACCCCTTTTTCCGGGCGTTCGAGCAAATTTAAACAGCGTAAAAAAGTCGTCTTGCCTGAACCTGATGGACCCAGAATGGCAACCACTTCACCTTTATTAATTTCAAAATCAATGCCTTTTAATACATGGTGGCCATTAAAACTTTTCTGAATATTCGTGACTTTTAACATAAACAGTCCTTATAAATGGCGAGAAAGGCGTTTTTCTAAACGGGTTTGTCCCATCGACAGCACAAAACAGAATACCCAATAAATGAGAGCCGCTTCACTATAAATTAAAATAAATTCGTAGTTTTCAGCTGTGATGTTTTGCGCCACACGAAATAATTCCGCAATCCAAACGAGTGAAGCAAGGGATGTATCTTTCACTGTGCTAATGAAGGTATTTGATAGCGAAGGGACGGAAATACGTAAAGCTTGCGGCATAATGGTACGCACGAAAGCTTGTGTGTAATTCATGCCTATCGCATAAGAGGCTTCCCATTGACCTTTAGGAATCGCAAGAATGGAGGCCCTCACCGTTTCTGCTGCATAAGCACCAATGTTAATGGAGAACGCAATAATTGCGGTTGGAAAAGGTTCTAGCTTGATACCAACTTCAGGTAAACCGTAGAAGATAATGAAGATCTGCACCAACATTGGCGTGCCGCGAATAATTGAAATATAAGTGCGACAAATGCCCTGCAGAATTTTGGTCATTAAATTGGGATGTGGCAATGTGCAAATCACAGCCACGATAACTGCAATGAATAAACCGCAAAAGAAGGAAATGACCGCAAGGGGGATCGTATATAAAATTGCCCCTTCCATCATAGGCCAAAACGAGCTGATTACATAATCAGCTCGTTCTGCGGTCATAAATGGAAGGCTGGCTAACCAATTATTGAGTAATGTCATCGCCAAACCATTTGATTGAAATTTGTTTTAAAGTTCCGTCTTTGCGTAGTTCTTCAAGTGCTTGGTTCACTTTTGCAATAAGCGGTTCTTCACCTTTCAAGAAAGCAAAACCAGTTGGGATTTTTTTATCACTTTCTACAGCAATTTTTAAGCCTGAGTTAGGTTGTTTTTTAAAGTAATCTAATACTGCAAGCTTATCGTTTACTGTTGCATCAACACGACCTTGTTTTACCGCCTCAAGGTTTTGCGCCAAGCTATCTACAGTCACGATAATCGCACCATTATCACGTGCATCTTTGCTCCAGTTACTAGTTGCAGATTGTGCAGATTTTTTACCTTTTAAATCAGGGAATGATTTAATGCTATCGTTATCGGCTTTAGTCACGATTACGCCAGCAGAGTAGTTATAAGGTGCACTGTAATCATATTTTTTTAAACGTTCTGGGCTTGGATTGGTTTGGTTCGCAATAACATCAAAGCGTTTTGCATTTAAACCTGCATACATGCCGTCCCAAGCGGTTTCTTTAAATTCGACTTTCCAACCTAATTTTTGTGCAACTTTTTCGATAATTTCCACATCGAAACCGGTTAACTTGCCATCTTTATCGTGGAAAGTAAATGGTGCGTAAGTACCCTCAGTACCGACTAATAAGGTTTTAGTTTGTTCAACGCGATCAGCAATTTCACCGGCGTTAGCAAAAGTAGAAAGGGCTAATCCTGCCGCTAAAAGTGCGGTGCTAAAAAATGATTTTTTCATAAGTATTCCTTTTTTAGATAAATAACGAAAGTGAAATGAATTATAAGAAGCGAAAAAGAAAAGAAAAGTATTATTTATTTATGAATTATTTCCTTTAGTTATATTAAATAAAATTTGTTTAATTAATAAACAAAAAAGGTCTGTAAAAACAGACCTTAGATAAAATGAATTCAATCAATAGATTAAGCTTCGATACCTTCGAATAACGCCGTACTTAAATAACGTTCTGATGCAGAAGGTAGGATTGCAACGATTAATTTATCTTGGAATTCTGGTAGTTTTGCTAAGCGGTCAGCCGCTGCCACTGCAGCACCCGAAGAAATACCTGCAAGAATACCTTCTTCAGCCATTAAGCGACGGGCGGTCGCAATTGCTGTATCGCTATCTACAGTTTCCACGCGATCAATTAATGATAAATCTAAGTTTTTCGGAATAAAGCCCGCACCGATACCTTGAATTTTGTGTGGACCCGGTTTCACTTCTTGACCAGCAAGGGTTTGGCTAATAACAGGTGATTCTGTTGGTTCAACCGCTACAGAGGTAATTTTTTTACCGTGATCTAATTTGATCGCACGAGAAATACCGGTAATTGTACCACCGGTACCCACACCAGCAACCACAACATCAACTTTACCTTCAGTATCTTTCCAGATTTCTTCACCGGTAGTTTGACGGTGAATGTCCGGGTTAGCCGGGTTTTCAAATTGTTTTAGCATCACATAATGATTTGGGTTAGACGCAACAATTTCTTCTGCTTTAGCGATCGCACCTTTCATCCCTTTTGAGCCTTCAGTGAGTACAAGATTCACGCCTAAACCACGTAATAAACGTTTACGTTCAAGACTCATGGTTTCAGGCATGGTTAAGGTGATTTTATAACCGCGCGCAGCAGCTACATAAGCTAAAGCAATACCGGTGTTACCGCTGGTTGCATCTACAATTTCTTTACCCGCTGTTAAAATGCCGTCTTTTTCTGCTTGCCAAATCATATTGGCACCAATACGGCATTTCACGCTAAAGCTTGGGTTACGACCTTCAATTTTTACGACAACGTTACCGTTGTGTCCGAAATGTTTTAAACGAACTAATGGAGTATTACCGATTGAGTATGAGTTATCTGCATAAATTGTCATCTTACTGTCCTTTTATATTTTGGAATGAGTTGATGCAGTAGTTATAACACTGGCTTTTATATAAAAAAAATAGTTAATAGCTATATTTTATAACTAAATGCTATTTATTCACGATGTTATTTCCTGAAGGCTTAATTTCCGTACTCGTAGAACGTGTCACAATTTGTGTTGAACCTGAAGTGCGGTCAAAATTCATATCAAATTTTAATTGTGAGCGATAATTTTCCACCCACATTACCGTTGCACCACAGACCGCTACAGGAATAATCACTAAGTTCACGAGCGGCAATGCGGTACAAAGGGTAATTAATGCCCCGAATGTCAGGCTTTGAGAACGTCTTTCGCCTAACGCATTTTTCATAATGCCAAAAGAAATTTTATGGTTATCAAATGGGTAGTCACAGTACTGAATCGCCATCATCCAACAAGTAAATAGGAAGGTGAGTACTGGAATAATGGTTTGTCCAATAACGGGGATAAAACTCAATAAGAACAAGCCCACAAATTTCGGTAAGCTGTACCATAGTTTTTGCCATTCACGATTTAGCATACGCGGCACATCTTTCATAATTTCAGTCAAACCATCATCATTAACGGCTTCGCCAGTCAGCATTTTTTCGACTTTTTCTGCTAACAATCCATTAAACGGTGCGGCAATAAAGCCTGAAAGTGTTGTAAAGGCAAAATAGAAAAATAAGAGAATTGAGCCAATAGACAGCACGAGCAAAATCACACTTAAAAAGCTTAGCCAATCAGGAATAAAGCTCATCACCCAGTCGATCATCGTGGAGATTTGTGAAACAAATAGCCAAAATAAACCTGTGAGTAAGACGACGTTAAGTAAAATCGGCATAATCACAAAACGGCGGAGGCCTTTTTGAGTAATAAAATGCCAACCCATTACGAAATGATTGAAAGCAGATTTTATTTCATTTTGATCGATCATCATTGTTCCTTTAAATTAAAAAGTAAAAAATACAAAATGTCACAGAAAGACAATATTTTTTGAGAAAAATTCCATCTCATCCCTTTTAATATCTTGTTTGCTTTCCTATTTTTTCACCTGTGGAAATGTGGTAGGATTAGCAAAAAATCATTGCGTTAAGGAGCAACAAGAATGGACTTAAATACCATTTTGATTATTTTAGGGGTAATTGCTTTAATTGCCTTAGTGGTACACGGATTATGGTCAAATCGCCGTGAGAAATCAAAATATTTTAAAAGCGCGAATACATTTAACCGCACTTCTAAAAACGGTGAGGTCAATCCTTTTTCGCAAGCCGCTGATCCTAATGCGGATATTCGTTTAACACATCGCGCTCAAGCAGCACAGCCTGTACAACAAAGTGTTCAACCTAAAGTGGCACCACAGGCAGCAAGCCAACAGCAATTTAATTTTGATGAGCAACGTGCTCAAGTGGATGCGCGTCAAATAGAAAAAAGCGTCGATGATATTAAAATCTCCTTACCAAATCAGCCAGTTTATGAGATGAAAACGGCGCAACCTGCTCCTGCGCCACAGCCTGAACCTGTGGTTTATCCTGAAACGAATGTACAACCGAAACCACGTGTGGCAGAAATGACAATCGAAGAGTTAGAAGCACAAAGCAATGATTTTGATGGTGTGAATTCTTCTTCGCCTGAATTACGTGAGCAGTTAGCTGAGATGTCATTAAATCCAACTCAAGAACCAGCTCATGAGAACGTGCATTTTAACTATCACGAACCAGTAGAAGTGGAAAAACCAAAACAAACCACCGGTTTTGTTCAACTTTATGTGATTTCAAATCAAAATCGTGAATTTTATGGTCCACAATTATCTCAATCTTTAGAAAACCTTGGATTCATTTTTGGCGAGCGTCAAATGTATCACCGCCACTTTGATTTAAGTGTGGCAAGCCCTGTGTTATTTAGTGTGGCAAACATTGAACAGCCAGGTACGTTTGATTATTACAATATGGCAGAGTTTTCAACTATGGGCGTAGTACTCTTTATGCAGCTACCATCACCAGGTAATAATTTGGCGAACTTACGCATGATGATTCGCGCAGCGAAAACCATCGCAGAAGATTTAGGTGGCGTGGTGTTGACTGATCAGCAAGAGATTTTTGATGATGTAGCTGAGCAGGATTATTTATCTCGCATCGCATAAAACGCACGAAAAAATAACCGCACTTTGGGCGAGCCGATGGTTCGCCCATTTTAATTCAATGAGTAAACCGTTAGAGAACATTATGAGCCTTCAGCAACAAATTGATACATTACGTCAGGATCTTCGTCGTTATGAATATGAATATCACGTGTTGGATAATCCAACCATTCCTGATGCAGAATATGACCGTTTATTTCACCAACTTAAAGCCTTAGAAGCTGCTCATCCGGAACTCATTACGGCAGATTCACCTACTCAACGTGTGGGCGCCAAACCGCTGTCAGGTTTTGCTCAGATTCGTCATGAAATTCCCATGCTCTCTTTGGATAATGCTTTCTCAGACGAGGAATTTTATGCATTCGTAAAACGTATTGAAGATCGTCTTATTCGTTTGCCTGAACCCCTTACTTTTTGCTGTGAACCTAAGTTAGATGGCTTAGCCGTGAGTATTTTGTATGTGAATGGTGTGCTGACTCAAGCCGCGACCCGTGGTGATGGGACAACAGGGGAAGATATTACCGCGAATATCCGTACGATTCGAAATATTCCCTTGCAGCTTTTAATGGACAATCCGCCTGCACGTTTAGAAGTGCGTGGTGAAGTATTTATGCCACACGCAGGCTTTGAGCGTTTAAACCAACAGGCTCTAGAGAAAGGTGAGAAAACTTTTGCTAACCCACGTAATGCAGCAGCGGGATCGTTGCGCCAGCTTGATCCGAAAATTACGAGTAAGCGTCCATTGGTATTGAATGCTTATGGTATTGGTATTGCGGAAGGGGTAGATTTGCCGAATACGCATTATGATCGTTTGCAATGGCTGAAGTCTATTGGGATTCCGGTAAACCCAGAAATCCGTTTATGTAATGGCACGGATGAAGTGTTGGATTTTTATCGTGATATTCAAAATAAACGCAGTTCTCTTGGCTATGATATTGATGGTACCGTGCTGAAAATAAATGATATTGCGTTACAAGAGAAATTAGGTTTTATCTCCAAGGCACCACGTTGGGCGATTGCTTATAAATTCCCTGCGCAAGAAGAATTAACTCGTTTAAATGACGTGGAATTCCAAGTGGGTAGAACAGGGGCAATTACCCCGGTAGCTAAATTGGAACCGGTATTTGTAGCAGGTGTCACGGTGAGTAATGCCACATTACATAACGGTGATGAAATTGAACGCTTGGACATTGCTATTGGCGATACGGTAGTGATTCGCCGTGCGGGGGATGTAATCCCACAAATTATCGGCGTATTACACGACCGTCGCCCAGCAGATGCGAGACCGATTGTTTTCCCTGAGACTTGCCCTGTATGTGATTCGGCCATTGTTCGTATTGAAGGAGAAGCGGTAGCACGTTGTACAGGCGGTTTGTTCTGTGCAGCACAGCGTAAAGAAGCGCTTAAACATTTCGTTTCTCGTAAAGCCATGGATATTGATGGGGTAGGGGGTAAATTAATCGAGCAGTTGGTGGATCGTGAATTAATTCATACGCCAGCCGATTTATTCAAGTTAGATTTAACCACATTGACTCGTTTAGAAAGAATGGGCGCAAAATCAGCCGAAAATGCCTTAGCGAGCCTTGAAAAAGCAAAAAATACGACGTTAGCACGCTTTATTTTCGCCTTAGGAATTCGTGAAGTGGGTGAAGCAACGGCATTGAATTTAGCAAATCATTTCAAAACCCTAGAAGCGTTGCAAAATGCAGATTTAGAAGCCTTACAGCAAGTGCCTGATGTGGGCGAAGTAGTGGCAAATCGTATTTTGGCGTTTTGGCACGAACCACATAATGTGGCGGTAGTGAATGATTTAATCGCTCAAGGCGTACATTGGGAAACCGTGGAAACCAAAGAAGTGACAGAAAACCGCTTTAAAGGCAAAACGGTTGTATTAACCGGAACCTTAACTCAAATGGGACGTAATGAAGCTAAAGCCTTATTACAAGACATGGGCGCGAAAGTGAGCGGCTCGGTTTCAGCAAAAACAGATTTTGTGATTGCCGGTGATGCGGCGGGTTCTAAGCTCACAAAAGCACAAGAATTAGGTGTTACCGTTCTAACGGAAGAAGAGTTCCTGGCAGAAATTCAGTCATAATTAAACGGTCAGAAAACAAAATGGGGCGTAGATGATACGCCCCATTTTTTATCTCAAAACACGCTCAAAATTGACCGCACTTTAGCCTGCTACTGCAGGTAAATAGCCTGCTTGAATTAAGAATGGCACGATCATAATCGCTACACCAATAATTAATGCAATCACTAAAGTCACATTACCACCGATTACACGATAAGGCAGATTTGGATTTGTTTGACGTGTTTTCCAAGCTAGTCCAATAGGTAAAATCAAGCAATAGAATGCACAGAGTAAGCCTGCATAGCTTAATGCGGCAATAAAACCTTCAGGATAATACAAGGCAAACGCAAGCGGTGGGGTGAAGGCGGCGATAGTGAGTGTCAAACGGTTGTGTGGCAATTTGTAACGTTTAAATAAATCGCCTAAACCTTCAAATACCCCTAGCATCACACCTAGGAAAGAAGTGATTAATGCAAGTGCAGAGAACACACGAACGATTTCGCCCATGATGTGGGAGTTCGTGATTTGACGTGTTGCATTGACCAAGCCGTTAAGGGTTGGATCCGCTTGTAACACTTGCACGAATTCATTTTGACTTAATACACCGTGAGTTGCTAATTGCCATACTAAATAAGCCACAAGTGGAATCGCTGTACCAATTAAAATCGCTTTACGGAATTGGGTAACACTACCATCTAAATAGCTGTTTACGCTGCCCATAATGATGTGGAAGCCAAAGGAGGTAAAGAAAATTGGTGCCGCAGAGATCACGAAAGCATAATTTAAAGGCAAGGCCATCAGGTTATCGACAGACACTTTGGGTAACATCATGAATAACACGAAAGCAAAGGCAATTAATTTACCAATGAACAGAATGCGAGTGGCACCATCAACGCCTCTTGTACCTACAACCACAAAGGCACCGAGTACGACGGTAAATAGAATGATCGAAAGTTGGGAGGAAAGACTTTCAAATCCAAAAGCGGTTGGTAAGCCAGATAATAATGAACCGCCACCAGTGATGTAAGCTGCTGAAAGCGCATAAAGTAAAATGAGTAAGCTAAAAGTCGCTAAGACACGCCCTGTGATGCCGAAGTATTTCTCCGCGAGAGTCGCCACGCCATCATTCAAGCGATCTGCAGTTTGATACACTTCAACAAAAAGCAAACCGCTGTAAACCAAAAGTGCCCATAAGCCGACTAATAAGAAAACGGTGTAACCAAAACCAATACCGGCAGAGGTTAATGGCATCGCGAGCATCCCCGCCCCGATGGTTGTGCCGGCAATGATTAAGGCACTGCCGAATGTTTTGTTTTTTAGCATAAAATTGTTCTCCGAGTATAAAATTGAAAAACGAGGTTAAAGCTGACCGCACTTTTCTTTGTAATGATAGCGGCAAACCGAAAGATAAGAGTCGTTACCACCAATTTGGATTTGTTCCCCTTCCTTAATGACTTCACCTTGTTCATTTAAACGTAAAACGAAATTGGCTTTACGTCCACAATAACAGATAGTTTTTAATTCTTCTAGTTGATCTGCCCAAGCAAGTAAATACTTACTGCCTTCAAATAACTCTGCTTGGAAGTCGGTACGAAAGCCATAACAAAGCACAGGAATCTTCAGTTTATCCACGACATCACTTAATTGATAGACTTGTTGTTTCGTTAAAAACTGGGCTTCATCAACTAAAACACAATGAATTTTTTCTTGTTGTAAACGTTGGCTCACTTCAGCAAAGAGGTCCGTTGTCGATGTAAATAAATTCGCCTCTTCGTGAATACCAATACGCGATGTGACTTTGCCGACACCAAAGCGGTCATCAATGGCTGCCGTATAAACCATGGTGTTCATATTGCGTTCACGATAGTTATAGGAAGACTGCAGCAACGTAGTTGATTTGCCCGCATTCATCGTAGAGTAGTAAAAATAGAGTTTTGCCATTATTTAATCACCCATTTCCAGAAATAATAGGCAATAAATCCTGCAACAGGTGGACAGGCTGCTAGCATAAAGGTACCGTAAGTTGCACCACCGCCAACCATTTTTCCGGCAGCTGAAAGCGCGCTAACGATATCACCACTTGGTGTGGTAAAAATCCATGCGCCAATAATCGCGAGCACTAAAAAACAAGCGATACCGGCTGCACGCATGGCTCTTACTTTAATCATATTTTCCATATTTTTTCCTTAAATTGCAGGGAGTTCAGTCATTGCCCAACGAGGTTTAACATCAATGGCGAGATCGCTGTGCTGACCTTGTTTTAAACGTAAAAAGCCCGTATAGGCAATCATGGCGCCGTTATCGGTACAAAATTGAGGTTGAGGATAAAACACTTCACCGCCAAGATTTTTCATCATAGTGCCAAGGGTTTCACGTAATTTTTTGTTTGCACTCACGCCGCCAGCAATGACTAAACGCTTATAGCCGGTTTCTTTTAAGGCACGTTTACATTTAATGGCGAGTGTATCCACGACGGAATCTTGGAAGGCAAAGGCAATATCAGCTTTGGTTTGTTCGGTTAATTCACCTTCTTGTTTGATCGCCTGATTAATGGTGTTTGCCGCTGAAGTTTTTAAACCTGAAAAGCTAAAATCAAGTCCAGGGCGATCCGTCATTGGTCGAGGGAACACAAAGCGATCTTTTGATCCTTTTTCGGCTAAACGTGAAAGTGCCGCACCACCAGGATAATCTAACCCTAATAATTTCGCGGTTTTATCAAAGGCTTCGCCTGCCGCATCATCAATGGATTCGCCAATGACTTCATATTTTCCTACGCCATCAACGCGCACTAATTGTGTGTGCCCACCAGAAACTAAGAGGGCAATGAATGGAAAGTGCGGTCGGTTTTCATCAAGCATTGGAGCAAGTAGATGACCTTCCATGTGGTGTACGCCAATAGCGGGCACATTCCAGGCATAAGCCAGTGAACGCGCGATCGTTGCGCCCACTAATAATGCGCCCACTAAACCAGGACCGCTTGTATAGGCGATACCATCAATTTGATCAGCGGTTAAATTGGCTTCTTCTAATGCGGCTTTAATTAATGGTGCTGTTTTGCGAATGTGATCGCGAGAAGCCAGTTCTGGCACCACACCGCCGTAATCCGCATGCAAGGCAATTTGCGTGTAGAGTTGATTAGCAATTAAGCCTTTGTCTTCATCATAAATCGCGACACCTGTTTCATCACAGGAGGTTTCGATTCCTAAAATACGCATTTTCTTCTCATTTTATTAAAAAAATTGGCAAAGATTTTACCTTGTTTGGCCCGTTTAAACCAGTTTAAACGCCAAATTTTCAGCAAATAGGCGATCTTTCCTTTGCTTTTGCAGGGAAGATCGATTAGAATTGCGTCCTTTATTGAATTTGCCGTTCATTCGGCAGTAATAAAAATTTAAAATTGCAATTAAATTAAACTCATTGAGGTGATTGGCTTATGCCTGTAATTAAAGTACGTGAAAACGAATCATTCGACGTAGCTTTACGTCGTTTCAAACGCTCTTGCGAAAAAGCTGGTATTTTAGCAGAAGTTCGCGCTCGTGAATTCTATGAAAAACCAACTACAATCCGTAAACGTGAAAAAGCAACACTTGCTAAACGTCACGCTAAACGTAACGCTCGCGAAAACGCGCGCAATACCCGTTTATACTAATTTGTAGTATTTTCTAACTCGAGTTAAGACAAACCGTGAAACCTTTTGGGTATCACGGTTTTGTTGCTTTAAACTCATCGGAAAAAGTCACGCAAAATCAACCGCACTTTCGCATCGTATTCAAGGAGGCAAGGCAATGAAAGGCTCAATTCCACGCCAGTTTATTGATGATCTGCTCACAAAATCGAATATTGTCGATGTGATTAATGCACGCGTGAAACTCAAAAAAGCGGGACGAGATTATCAAGCTTGCTGTCCGTTTCATCACGAAAAAACACCCTCCTTCACAGTAAGTGAAAAAAAACAATTCTATTATTGCTTTGGTTGTGGTGCGAAAGGCAATGCGATTTCATTTTTAATGGATTATGACAAATTAGAATTTGTTGAAGCCGTTGAAGAACTTGCTGCTTCGGCAGGAATTGAAGTGCCTTATGAAAAACGCCCAAATCAATTCGGCAATAAACCGGATGTGAGTTATCAGACAAAACGTAATTTATACGATTTGATGCAAGAGATTGCGTCGTTTTATCAAGCGCAACTCCCACTAAATATTCCGGCTCAAAGCTATCTTCAGCAACGTGGTTTATCGCCAGAAATTATTGCTCGTTTTCAAATTGGTTATGTACCCAATGCGATGGATACGGTGTTACGTCAATTCGGCAAAAATCGAGAAGAACAGAAAAAGCTGTTTGATTTAGGTATGCTTTCTCGCAATGATCGTGGCAATGTGTACGATAAATTCCGTAATCGCATCATGTTTCCGATTCGAGATAAACGTGGTCGTACGGTCGCCTTTGGTGGACGTGTTTTAACGGATGAAAAACCCAAGTATTTGAACTCCCCCGAAACCATTACATACCATAAAGGTAATGAACTTTATGGCTTGTATGAAGCCTTACAAATCAATGATGAGCCAGAAAAATTACTGGTGGTTGAAGGCTACATGGACGTGGTGGCATTAGCGCAATTTGGTGTGAATTATGCAGTGGCTTCTCTTGGTACATCGACGACCTCGGAACAAATTCAATTATTGTTCCGTTCAACAGAGCAAGTCATTTGCTGCTACGATGGCGATAGAGCAGGGCGTGATGCTGCTTGGCGTGCACTTGAAAACGCCTTGCCTTATCTGGAGGATGGACGACAAATTAAGTTTATTTTCCTGCCAGATGGAGAAGATCCGGATACTTATATTCGTCAATATGGTAAAGAAAAGTTTGAAGAATATATTGATCAAGCTCAGTCTCTCACAGAATTCTTATTCGCGCATTTAAGTCCACAAGTAGATTTCTCGACGCAAGAAGGACGAGGCAAATTAGTGGCACTCGCGGCGCCTTTAATTCGTCAAATCCCTGGTGATATGCTGCGTCTTTCATTGCGGAATATGTTGGCGCAAAAGCTTGGGATCTTTGATCAATCACAGCTTGAAAGCTTAATACCAAATCAAATAGATAAGGCTGAACCCAAACCTAAAACGCCACAAAAAACCATTAAGAAAACACCAATGCGCATGGTGATTTCGCTGTTATTACAGAATTCACAATTAGTGAATCGTATTTCTGATGTGGGTTTACAAGCCTTAAAGCATGAGGCGGGTTACGAATTACTCGAAAAATTGACCGCACTTTGTCGAGAACGAGAAGGCATTACAACAGGGCAAATCTTAGAGTATTTTCGTGATACAGAATTCAGCAAGCCCCTTGAAATATTAGCCTCTTGGGATCATCTATTAGATGATTTAGAAATCATTAATGCATTCTCTCAAAACTATCGTCGATTGAATATTCAAGCGATTGAACGTGATATTGAGATGCTTATCGCCAAAGAAAGGGCGGAAGGCTTAACTGATCAAGAACGAGCAATTTTAGTGAATTTGCTCAAGGGAAAAGAAGAGCAGAAAAAACAGTTAGTTAATCCGTCATAACAATGGTAAAATCTCCTGTTCAAAACAAGGGCTTTTATCTTCCAAAAATAACGCAAAACGGGAATAAAAATGGAACAAAATCAACAATCTACCGCCGATCAATATTCAGAACAAATTGAACAGCTTATGGAATTAGGTCGTACGCAAGGTTATTTAACTTATGCGGAGATCAATGACTTGCTTCCAGAAGATTTGATCGATCCAGAATATTACGATAAGTTGTTGCAAACTTTACAGCATGATGCTGGTATTCCGGTTCTTGATGAAGCACCGGAAAGTGACGAAATGATGTTGAATGACACGATTCCAGATGAAGATGCTGTGGAAGAAGCAACGCAAATTTTATCAAATGTGGAATCTGAAATTGGTCGTACAACCGATCCTGTGCGTATGTATATGCGTGAAATGGGAACGGTTGATCTTCTTACCCGTGAAGATGAAATCAGCATTGCAAAACGTATTGAAGAAGGGATTGACGAAGTTCAAACCGCCATTGCGGCGTACCCAGAAGCGTTAACTGAATTATTAGATAATTATGATCAAGTTGAAGCGGGAAATTATCGTTTAGCTGATTTAATTACCGGCTTTGTGGATCCAAATATTGCCGCAGAGGAAGCAGTGAATGTTGGTGAGAATTTCGCTGACGAAGATGAAAGCACCGAACCTGTTGCAGAAGTTGATGATGAGAGCAATGAGGAAGATGAAAGCGATAGCAGCTCAAGTTCAGATGACAGTGATTCAGATAACAGCATCGATCCTGAAGTAGCGCGTGAAAGATTTGCGGCATTAAGAGAGCAACACACTAAAACATTAGCAACTATTGCAAAACACGGACGCAGTGGTAAACGCGCAAAAGATCAAATTGCTCTACTCGCAGATATTTTTAAACAATTCCGTTTAGTGCCTAAACAATTCGATGTACTTGTTTTATCAATGAAGAATATGATGAAACGTGTACGTTCAGAAGAGCGTCAACTACAAAAAGTATTAGTTGATATTGCGGGCATGCCAAAAGATGAATTTGAGGCGCTTATTGTTGCTAATGGCAGCAGTGATGCATGGGTAGCAAAAGCATTAAAATCAACGAAAGCTTGGGCAAAACGCTTACCAAAATATGAAGAGCGTATCCGTTTATCTTTAGATAACTTAGCGAATATTGAGCAAAATACCAATCTGACCATTCAACAAATGCGTGAGATTTGTGATGCGGTATCTCGTGGTGAACAAAAAGCTCGCCGTGCGAAAAAAGAAATGGTTGAAGCCAACTTACGTTTGGTCATTTCTATTGCGAAAAAATATACCAACCGAGGTTTACAATTCTTGGATTTAATTCAAGAGGGGAATATTGGTTTGATGAAAGCGGTAGATAAATTTGAATACCGTCGTGGTTATAAATTCTCAACCTATGCAACCTGGTGGATTCGTCAGGCAATTACGCGTTCCATTGCAGACCAAGCACGTACAATTCGTATTCCGGTTCATATGATTGAAACGATTAACAAATTAAATCGTATTTCTCGTCAAATGTTACAAGAAATGGGACGTGAAGCGACGCCGGAAGAGCTTGCTGAGCGTATGGGAATGCCAGAAGATAAAATTCGTAAAGTGCTTAAAATTGCGAAAGAGCCAATTTCAATGGAAACGCCAATCGGTGATGACGATGATTCACATTTAGGTGACTTCATCGAGGATTCAACTCTTGAATTGCCATTAGATTCTGCCACTGCGCAAAGCCTGAAAGTGGCAACTCATGAAGTGCTAGAAGGATTAACCCCTCGTGAAGCAAAAGTATTACGTATGCGTTTTGGTATTGATATGAATACCGACCACACGCTTGAAGAAGTGGGTAAACAATTTGATGTAACCCGTGAGCGTATTCGTCAGATTGAAGCGAAAGCATTGCGTAAATTACGTCATCCAAGTCGTTCTGAAACCTTAAGAAGTTTCTTAGATGAGTAATTATTCATTCATATAAAAAAGAAAAGGCAGAAATATCTGCCTTTTTTATTTGATTAAATTTGGCTATTTACCACCAAATCACATTCCTTTAAAATATGCACCCTTCATCATTTTAAAAAACAAAAAAGGAACTTTATGGAAGAATCTCAAGAACTAGAAAAGCTGCCTAGAGTAGTGACTAGTGTATTAAAAGTGATATTAAGTTTTTCACTTATTGCTTTGGCTTTAGTGTTGATTATTGCTTTAGCTAAAATTACCTATACCTTAGCAATTATGGTGTTCAATACATCAAGCGTAGTGCCTTATGATGTTGCTGAACAAGCCGTGATGTTTTTCTTATATTTCGGTTTTATTGGCCTAATCGTGCAATATTTTAAAAGTGGTTATCACTTTCCTTTGCGTTATTTTATTTACGCGGGGATTACCGCCATGTTGCGCCTGATTATTGTGAATCATGAGAGCTCAGTTGATACTATCTTATTCGCAGGCGCGATTTTAATTATGGTTATTGCACTTTGTTTAGTGTTATATTCCAATAAAATTAAAATTTAAAAGTGCGGTCATTTTGACCGCGGTTTTGGAATGGATTATTCCGGTACAATCCATTCCACTGTCCAACTTCCCGTGCCTTCAGGGACGAGCGTTTGGGTCAAATAAGGCAAAATAGACTTCATTTGTTGCTCTAATTGCCAAGGTGGATTAATCACTACCATTCCACTTGCGGTCATACCACGTTGATCGCTATCAGGGCGAACTGCCAGTTCAATTTTCAATATTTTACGAATTCCCGTTGCTTCTAATCCTTTAAAAATGCGTTTTGTTTGTTGGCGTAGAACCACTGGATACCAAATCGCATAAGTGCCTGTTGCAAAGCGTTTATAACCTTCTTCGATCGCTTTCACCACCAAATCATAATCCTCTTTTAATTCATAAGGTGGATCAATAAGCACTAAACCGCGGCGTTCTTTTGGTGGAAGTGTCGCTTTGAGTTGTTGGAAACCATTTTCTGATTTTGTGGTGATATTCTTAAACTCTTTAAAGTTATTCCGTAATAATGGAAAATCGCTCGGGTGTAATTCTGTTAGTAATGCACGATCTTGAGGACGTAATAGTTGTGCGGCAATCATTGGAGAGCCTGCGTAATAACGTAATTCTTTACCACCATAATTGAGCTTTTTAATAAGATCTACGTAGTGTGCAACTTCTTCGGGTAAATCTGTTCTTTCCCAAAGTCTCCCAATTCCCTCTTTATATTCGCTGGTTTTTTCTGATTCGTTAGAACTCAAGCGATAACGGCCAACACCAGAGTGTGTGTCGAGATAGTAGAAGCCTTTTTCTTTAAGCGAAAGATTTTCTAGTATTAGCATTAACACAATGTGTTTTAGCACATCAGCATGGTTGCCAGCGTGGAAACTGTGACGATAACTTAACATGGTTTGTCCTTTTGACGTAAAAAAGTGCGGTCAAAATTAACCGCACTTTTAGTATTTAAATCGTTAGAATAATTCTTCTGGTTGCGTTGCTGGAATCGCGTCTTTGGTTTTGCCTGTTCCACCATTTAGGCGTTGTTGCAATTCTGGTGGGACATAATAACCGCGCTCTTGCATTTCTGCAACATAAGTACGTTTAGGCTCGGTACCCACGATAAAGTATTCTTTACGTCCACCACCTTCAGAAAGTAAACCAGAGTTACTATCAATGGTTTTTTCCATGATGTTTGGAGGAAGCTCAAGTTGACGTTCTGGAACATCAGAAAGTGCAGCTTTCATATAAGCGACCCACGCAGGCATTGCGGTTTTTGCACCCGCTTCACCTTTACCTAATACGCGTTTATTATCATCGAAACCGACATAGGTTGTGGTGACTAAGTTTGCACCAAACCCTGCGTACCAAGCCACTTTCGCACTATTAGTGGTACCGGTTTTACCACCGATATCACTACGTTTAATGCTTTGAGCAATACGCCAGCTGGTACCTTTCCAACTAAGTCCTTGCTCACCATAAATCGCCGTATTTAATGCACTACGAATTAAGAAGGCTAATTCACCACTAATTACACGAGGCGCGTATTCTTGTTTTGCTGCACCATCTTTCGCATCCGCCATTAAATCAACAGAACCGTCATTTAATGCGGATGTTTGAAGTTCTGGTAAGTCAGGTACATTGTCTGGTTGTTGATCTCCCTCACCTTCATCTGTATCGGTATTGCTATTACCTTTGGCTGATTTTAGCTTATCTGGATTAGCTACTTCTGCCACATCTTTAAAGCCATCAATTTTATCTTTAGTTTCACCATAAATCACCGGAATATCATTACAGGTGATACAAGCAATTTTTGGGTTCGCAATAAATAAATCTTTACCGGTATTGTCTTGAATTTTTTCGATAAGGTAAGGATCAATTAAGAAACCACCGTTATCAAATACCGCGTAAGCGCGCGCCATTTCCAACGGAGTAAAGGATGCCGCACCTAATGCAAGCGCTTCACTGGCAAAATATTGGTCACGTTTGAATCCAAAACGTTGTAAGAAGTCAGCCGTAAAGCCAACACCTGCAGTTTGTAGTGCACGGATGGCAATCATGTTTTTAGATTGACCTAAACCCACACGTAAACGCATTGGACCATCATAACGATCAGGTGAGTTTTTCGGTTGCCACAAAGGTTGTCCTGGTTTTTGGATAGAGATAGGACTGTCTTGCAATACGCTTGAAAGGGTTAAACCTTTTTCTAATGCAGCAGCATATATAAATGGTTTAATTGAAGAACCAACTTGCACTAAAGATTGGGTTGCACGGTTAAATTTACTTTGTTCGTAACTAAAACCACCCACCATGGCTTCAATTGCACCATTATCGGAGTTTAATGAAACTAATGCAGAGTTAGCCGCTGGAATTTGACCTAAAATCCATTCACCGTTATCACGTTTACGAATCCAAATCTGTTCGCCCACTTTAACCGGCGATCTTCCTGCCCAACGCATTGCGTTAGAAGAAAGCGTCATTGTTTCATTATTGGCTAAAAGTAATTCTGCACCATTCTTACCTAATGCGGTTACTGCTGCTGGAATGAACGGTTCTGAATCAGGTAATTTTTTCAAGAAAGCGACAATACGTTCATTATCCCATGGGGCTTCACCTTTTTTCCAAAGTGGTGCACCGCCACGCCAGCCATGACGCATATCATAATCGATCAGGTTATTACGGACGGCTTTTTGTGCTTCCGCTTGATCTTTTGAGAGTACAGTCGTGAAGACTTTATAACCTTTGGTGTAAGCATCTTCTTCACCAAAACGTTTTACCATTTCTTGACGGACCATTTCAGTCACATAGTCTGCACGGAACTCAAATTTAGCACCGTGATAGCTTGCAACGATTGGCTCTTTAATGGCTGCATCATATTCTGCTTTGGTGATTTTATTCTCATCAAGCATTCGACTTAAAACCACATTTCGACGTTCTTCAGCACGTTTTGGCGAATAGAGTGGATTCATGGTAGAAGGCGCTTTTGGCAAGCCAGCAATGACGGCCATTTCAGAAAGCGTTAATTCATCTAAGTTTTTACCAAAGTAGGTTTGTGCGGCAGCCGCAACGCCATAAGAACGATACCCTAAGAAAATTTTATTTAAATAGAGTTCTAAAATTTCTTGTTTACTTAAGGCATTTTCAATTTCAATGGCTAAGACTGCTTCGCGAGCTTTACGAATAATGGTTTTTTCTGGAGTTAAGAAGAAGTTACGCGCAAGCTGTTGCGTAATGGTACTTGCCCCTTGAGATGCTCCACCATTGTTGACGGCAACAAAAATCGCACGAGCAATACCAACAGGATCTAAGCCATGATGTTCATAAAAACGGCTATCTTCTGTTGCTAAGAAGGCATCTTGCAGGCGCTGAGGCACATTTTCTAATTTCACTGGAATACGGCGTTGTTCACCGACTTCACCGATTAATTTGCCATCAGCCGTATAGATTTGCATCGGTTGTTGCAATTCAACGGTTTTTAGGCTCTCAACCGATGGTAAGGAGGATTTTAAGTGAAAATACAGTACACCACCGGCGACTAACCCCAGTATACATATCGTAAATAGGGTACTTAATATTAATTTTGCGATCCGCATCGTAAAATTCTCTCTGGTTTAATGAATATTCAAAAAATCAAAATTATGATCTTGGCTGCTAAGTATAAAAGATTAATCCCTTAAAGAATAGGAAAGAATATGGGAATTGCTCATAGAAAGCAGCGAAAACAACAAATTGGTGTGAGTAAACAACAAGATAACTTCTATTTTGTTTGGCTAGATGAATTCCACAAAGTTCAATCTATTTGCTTGAATGGACAACAAAAGGACATTTTTTCCCAGTTATTGCCTCATTTACCACAAAAAACGAACCAATGTTGTTTTATCGGCGCCATTTCACCCCATTTAACTTGGTCTAAAACGCTTATTTTACCGCAAACACTCAATGCTCAGGAGTGTGAACAACAATGTCGTTTCATTTTGCAAAAAGAATTACCTATTCCGTTGGGTGAATTATGGTTTGATTATCTGACCACGCCATTAAAACAAGGTTTTCGTTTGGATATTACGGCTATTCGACAAGAAAGCGCTAAAGCGGAATTAGTAAAATATTTGCCGCTAAAATTGACCGCACTTGATTTACTGAATCACAGCATTTTGCGTGCATTTTATGCCATTTTAGGGCAAGAGCCGACGAACGTCTTGTTTTTATATCAAGATCAACAAGGTTGTCTCGCCGTTTGTGAACGCTTACAACAACGACAAGTCTTGCAATCTCAACGTGATTTATCTGAGCTTTATCAACAATTTATCCAGCGTTTTCCTGAAACAATAGAACAGATTTATGTGTATCAAACACCCGATATATTAAATTCACGCACAATCGAATTACTGCCTCAGGATTGGCTGAGAATTGAAACAGATTTACCTTTCATCGCTTTAGGCAATGCACTCTGGCAAACCGATTTAAAGCTAGTGGATTTATCCTCAAAAACGACCGCACTTTTGACTCCAAGTAATCGGGAGAGTGGTGATGTTAAGCCTTAATCTATTGCCTTGGCGCTTAGAACAACATCAAAAGGCCTTTTGTCGTTTTATGTGGCAAGGTTTAATTTGGCTAGCTTGTTCAGTTTTGATTGTTGTTGGATTGAACCAACTCAATGAACAACAAGGGCAAGCCCTAAGCCAGATAAAAGAAAAACTGACACAAATTACTCATCAAGTCCATCAGAAACGCATTCAAGTTCAGCAACTACAAAGTAACTTAAAAGAACTGAATGAGCTGACAGAAATGGAGACGGAATATGTGTATCGAATGCTTAATTTATTAACTGAGTTGCCATTACAACAAGGTGAGTTAGATGAATTTACGCTCAATGTTAAGCAAGTTGTCCTTTCAGGCATGACAGAAAGCCAACAAGAGTTTGAAGAGATACATCAATTTCTCAAACGCCATTTTACAGAGGTTAACTTAACTAAGTTTCAACCGGTGCAACAGCAGTTATTTTTTCAATTTGATATTCCGCTATCGGAGCCTGTGCAATGAGGAACCTTATCAACGAGTTTGTTCAAAAAAGTGCACAAAGTTGGTTTGGGCGATGGCTTCGATTACCTCAAATGGCCCATGCTGCCTTTTGGTTGTGTGCATTAAGTGCGGTCATCTTTTTACCTGTTTTTCGTTATGTTGAAAACAGTAGTGAACAGTATCGACTTGACGCAGAATTGAGTTTGCAGCAGCAAGAGTGGGAGAAGCAGGAAAAGATTTTACAAACCTTAAGGCAAAAGTCAGACAGCCGACAACTTTCTCCAGAATTGGCTAATTCTGTGTTGCCGATCAATCAGCATGTTCAGGCGTTGTTAAATGGGCGACTTCGCTCGTTGGATTTGCGTTGGGATTTTTCTCAACATACGTTGTTGCATTTGTCATTACAAGGCTATTTTGTCGATTTACAACAATTTTTGACCGCACTTTTAAACGATGTTCCTAAACTTTCCTTAACGCAATTAAACATTGAGAAATTAGATGAAGAGGAAAATGCTTCTATTACATGTGAGTTAATTTTCCAACTGAATAAGGATAAGCGATGAAAAAAATTTTCTTAATCTTGATAGCATTTTTTTCTGTATCAGCATTTTCGCAAGATCCTTTTGATCGTAAACAAAGAGAAAAAAATGAATATCCAAAAGAGGGGCTCACCCTACCGCCAGTGTCGACTTGCGTGTATTCGGAGCCGAGACTGGCGGAGGAACGCCCATTGGCTCAGCTACATGTTGTGGGAGTCGTGCAATACGGTAAACAGGCAGAAGTGTTATTTAATGATGATGGGCATATTCTGTCTGCTCAAGTCGGGCAGAGAATTGGAAAGGAAGGCTATTTAATTGAAAAAGTGACTAAAAACAGCGTGACGTTTCAAGGTTATAAAGCAGGGCAATGTGAACAAACAACCTCAATCATAATGAGATTTTAAAATGATAAAGCAGAAAATAAAAACAAAGTGCGGTCAGTTTTTAATGTGTTTTTTGATCCTATGGACAACTTACTCAGCGGCAGAGAATCGCGTATTTTCACTTCGCTTAAAGCAAGCTCCCATGGTGGCGACACTCCAACAACTTGCTCTTGAGCAAAATGCTAATTTAATGATTGATGATGAGCTAGAAGGAACGCTTTCATTACAATTAGATAACGTAGATTTTGATCGTTTATTGCGTTCTGTCGCAAAAATCAAAGGGCTCTCTTTTTATCAAGAAAATAATATTTATTATTTAGGCAAGCCATCTCAACATGAACAATATGCAGAGAAAATGACAGAACCTATGGCGATTAGCGGGGAAAGTTTATCTAGTGAAATGCCACTTGTGAGTACAACGGTTAAATTGCATTTTGCCAAAGCTTCTGATGTGATGAAATCGTTAACAACAGGGAGCGGTTCTTTGCTTTCACCTAGCGGCACAATTACATTTGATGATCGAAGCAATGTATTACTGATTCAGGATGATGCACGTTCTGTCAAAAATATCAAAAAATTAATTGCAGAACTGGATAAACCCATTGAACAAATTGTCATTGAAGCACGTATTGTGACGATTACTGATGAAAGCCTGAAAGAGTTAGGTGTACGTTGGGGCATTTTTAATCCTACTGAGGCTGCCCATCGAGTGAGTGGTAGTCTAGATGCAAATGGTTTTAGTAATATCAGTAATAATTTAAATGTGAATTTTGCGACAACGGCCACGCCAGCCGGCTCATTAGCACTTCAAGTAGCCAAAATTAATGGTCGATTGTTAGATTTAGAATTGACCGCACTTGAACGTGAAAATAACGTAGAAATTATTGCAAGCCCTCGCTTACTTACGACCAACAAGAAAAGCGCAAGCATTAAACAAGGGACAGAAATTCCTTATGTGGTGACAAATGGGAAAAATGACACGCAATCAGTAGAATTTCGAGAAGCGGTGTTGGGATTAGAAGTGACACCACATATTTCTAAGGATAATAATATTTTATTGGATTTATTAGTGAGTCAAAATTCTCCAGGGAATCGAGTGGCTTACGGGCAAAATGAAGTCGTATCTATTGATAAACAAGAAATTAATACGCAAGTTTTTGCCAAAGATGGCGAAACAATTGTATTAGGTGGTGTATTTCACGATACGATCACGAAAGGTGTCGATAAAGTGCCATTATTGGGCGATATTCCTGGTATTAAGCGCTTATTTAGTAAGGAAAGTGAACGTCATCAAAAACGAGAGCTTGTGATTTTTGTGACACCTCATATTTTGAAACAAGGTGAAAGAATGGAAATGGCTAAGAAAGAAAAGCATTTTAAGCAAGTTGAAAAAGTGAAAAAATAAAGTGCGGTCAATTTCTCTTATGTTTTCTCATTTTTTTCAGTTTAGCTGTGTGTATTGCAATCGATCTATTCATCTAGGTCGAAACGGATTGTGTAGTCGATGTCAGAAGCGAATTAAAACTTTCCCTTATTGTGGGCGGTGTGGTTCACCCTTGCAGTATTATGCAATGGGCTGTGGACATTGTTTGAGAAATGAACCCGCTTGGGATCGTATTGTGATCATTGGGCATTACCTTGAACCACTTTCTTCACTTATTCATCGTTTTAAATTCCAAAAACAGTTTTGGTTAGATCGTAGCTTATCGCGTTTGCTTTATCTTGCGGTGCGAGAGGCAAGACGAACGCATGGGCTTTCTCTGCCACAGGCGATTATTCCCGTACCGTTATATCATTTTCGACAATGGCAACGGGGCTACAACCAAGCTGATTTATTAGCGAACTGGTTAAGTCGCTGGTGTGATTTGCCTAACTGTCATCATGTGGTGAAACGGATTAAACATACCCATACTCAGCGAGGTTTAACGGCGAAAGATCGACGACAAAACCTTAAAAATGCTTTTACAGTGAATACCCAAAAGCCTTTTCCTTATGAACGTGTTGCGTTGGTGGATGATGTGATTACAACTGGTTCAACGTTGGCAGAGATAACCAAACAACTTCGAAAATTAGGTGTAAAAGAAATTCAAGTATGGGGCTTAGCGAGAGCTTAAATTTTTAAAGATAGGATTTATCTATCTCTATAAAAATAGGAATAAATGTAGAAAAAATTGCCGTATAGGAGTATCATTCTTGATGTATTGCATCAAGTATTAGGACTTTATTTATGGAACAAATTTTTATTTCAGATGCTGCACAAGCACATTTTCGGAAACTTTTAGATACACAAGAAGAAGGTACAAATATTCGTATTTTTGTCGTGAATCCTGGTACACCAGGAGCAGAATGTGGCGTGTCTTATTGTCCGCCAAATTCAGTTGAAGCGACAGATACTGAAATGAAATACGATACTTTTTCAGCATTTGTGGATGAAATCAGCTTACCTTTTTTAGAAGATGCGGAAATTGATTATGTAACCGAAGAGCTTGGTGCGCAACTCACTTTAAAAGCGCCTAACGCAAAAATGCGTAAAGTTGCAGATGATGCGCCTTTAATTGAGCGCGTAGAGTACGTGATTCAAACACAAATCAACCCACAATTAGCCAGCCATGGCGGTAAAATCACATTAATTGAAATTACTGATGATGGTTATGCAGTTCTACAATTCGGCGGTGGCTGTAACGGTTGTTCAATGGTTGATGTCACCTTAAAAGACGGGGTAGAGAAACAGCTAGTTTCGCTCTTCCCGAATGAATTAAAAGGTGCAAGAGACGTCACAGAACACCAACGTGGTGAACATTCTTATTATTAAGAATCGAAGATAAAAAAGGGCGAATCATTCGCCCTTTTATTTTTTAAGCAGCAGATAATTTTTGTAACAACCGATCCATGGCTCGATATCCTAGCGCTTCTGCTAAATGAGGTTGTTGTATTTCTTTTTCGCCATTTAAATCGGCAATTGTACGTGAGACTTTTAAAATCCGATGGTAGGCTCTAACAGAAAGCCCGAGTTTATTTAAAGCATTCTCCAGAAATAATGCATCTTTATCTTGTAATTTACAGTCTCGTTCAATTTCTTTGCTTGAAAGATACGCATTGATTTTACCGGCTCGAGCAAGTTGAATTTCTCTCACTTTTAATACTTTTTCTCGTACTTGTTGGCTGGTTTCGCCTCTATCCCCCGTATTCTGTAAGCTACCTTGTGGCAGGAGGGGCACTTCAATGGATAAATCAAAACGATCTAAAAACGGCCCTGAAAGGCGATTCAAATAACGCATCACTTGCTGAGGCGAAGTGCGATTATGTGTTCCTGTATAATGCCCTGTTGGACTTGGGTTCATCGCAGCAACTAATTGAAAGCGAGCAGGGAATTGGATTTTCGCATTGGCACGCGAAATAATAATTTCTCCACTTTCTAAGGGCTGGCGAAGTGCATCAAGCACTTTACGCTCAAACTCAGGCAATTCATCAAGAAAAAGTACGCCGTTATGTGCGAGTGATATTTCGCCTGGTTTTGGAATGGTTCCTCCGCCAACTAAGGCCGGCAAAGAAGCACTATGATGTGGCGCTCGAAACGGACGTTGTTTCCAGTTATGAAAATTTAATTCATTTTGTACTAAACTCGTAACCGAAGCGGTTTCAATGGCTTCTAAATCGGTCATTTCAGGGAGCAATGCAGTGAGACGACTTGCCAACATGGTTTTACCTGTTCCTGGAGGACCTAAAAAGAGTAGATTGTGCTGACCAGCTGCTGCTATCGTTAGAGCTCGTTTAGCATGTTGCTGACCAATAATATCGGTCAAATCCAAGTGATTTTTAGCTGAAAATCCGACCGCAATTTCTTGTGCAAGTAATGAAGCCAAAGGTAATTTTTCTTGATTATTTAAGAATTGCACGACTTCTAGCAGATTTTTAGCGAAATAAGTCTCTTGTTCTGAAACAAGTGAAGCTTCATTGGCATTTTGATAAGCGATAATAGGGGATCGCTTCGCTTTTTGTGCTGCTAAAATAGCGGGAATCACACCGTGTACGCCACGTAATTCCCCCGTCAAGGCGAGCTCGCCAACGAATTCAAATTGTTTTAAACGGCTACCGTCGAGTTGATCCGATGCTGCTAAAATACCGATTGCAATAGGTAAATCAAATCTCCCTCCTTCTTTGGGTAAATCAGCCGGTGCAAGATTTACGGTGATGCGTTTGGCAGGATATTTGAACTGCGCATTCATTAATGCACTTCTGACACGATCTTGCGCTTCTTTTACTGTTTTTTCAGGTAGACCAACTAAGGTAAATCCAGGCTTCCCGTTACTTAAATGTACTTCAATCGTAACAAGAGGGGCTTGTACACCCATTGATGCACGGCTGTAAACAATAGCAAGAGACATTCAGATTCCTTAAAGTGCGGTCAAAAATAATCAGATTTTCGCACTATAAAAAAAGCACAGAATGAAATCATACATCCTGTGCTTTTTTTGCGATCTTGATCGCAGAAATCATTTTTTCTTGATAAAAAACTACACGAAAAGTGGTGCAAACCAACTATCTAATTTAGCCGCTAATTTATCAATACCAATTTTATTTTGTGCAGAAAAAGCCTCGACTTGAATGTCGCCTTGGAAGGGTAAAATCGCTTCACGTACCATTTTGACTTGTTTGCTACGCGCGCTTTGACTAAGCTTATCCGCCTTGGTTAAAAGTAACATAACCGGTAAATCGGCAGAAACGGCCCATTCGATCATTTGTTGATCGAGATCTTTCAATGGGTGACGAATATCCATTAAAACAACAAGCCCGCCTAAACATTCCCGTTTTTGCAAATATTCCCCGAGGGATTTTTGCCATTCAATTTTCATTTTCTCGGGAACCGCAGCATAGCCATAACCGGGTAAGTCTACCAGTTTACAATTAGGCTCTACTTCAAAAAGGTTGATGAGCTGTGTCCGACCAGGGGTTTTAGAGGTTCGAGCTAAGCTTTTCTGATTGGTTAATGCATTAAGTGCGGTTGATTTTCCTGCATTTGAACGCCCTGCAAACGCAATTTCAATCCCGGTATCTTCTGGGATGGAACGAATATTGGGGGCGCTCGTGAGAAAATGCGTTTTATGATAATTCAGTTTAATTTCAGACATAATGGTTCCTTTCATTAATTGCGCCTAGCATATCACAAATAGAAAAATTGCTGAAATTATGCGAGAATGCGCGCTTTGCATTGATTTAAAGCATCTTTAATTATTTTTTACTATGGAATCTCAAGAGAATCAATATTGCTGGCCAAAAGCGGAAGCCATTTATCCCGATAGACCAGGGCGTTCTTATGCGCTTAAGCGCCTACGTTATCGTCTTCGATCTTTTTTACATCAAGGCTCAATTGTTCACTTTGAGCAATTTATTAATCAGCATCCTTTTCTTGTCACATTATTAAATGAGCATGCAGATTATAGCTATCCATTAGTTTATCGTTTTTTAGATAAACGTTTTAATAGCAAACAGCGTTTCGAAGCTATTTGTGACAATCTACTTTTTTTACCTGAAAAATTGACCGCACTTTCAGCATCTATTTATAAAACGCCATTAAATTTTGGTGAAGTGATTCCTGATTTTGAAATGACATTGTCGATGACCACGCACCAACCGATGGAAGGCTATTGGGTATTGGAATTATGGCATAAACCACGTAATGAATTAGTGTATTTGCTTACTTTTGCCAAACTTGATGAGGCATTACTTATTTCTGTGGTGCAGGGACCCAATTTTGAAGGTTCTAAAGAGATGGTGAAGCAACTCACAAAAACGTGTCATGGTTTACGCCCTGCTTATTTGATGGTGGAAACAATGAAAGCATTGACGAAAGCATTAGGTTTCAAAACATTATTAGGTATTCCACAAAAATATCAAAATAAATCGCGTTTTATTCAAAGTTCACATTATGTTGTAGATTATGATGCGATTTTTGCTGAATCAGGTGGACAGTTGAAAGACTATTGGGAATTACCTTTAGAGATCGATAGAAATCTTGATAATGTACCGAGTAAGAAACGTTCTATGTATCGCAAACGCTATGCAATGCTAGATGATTTGGCTAAAGTAATTGAAGAAAAATTAGAATTGTAAAAGTAAAAAGTGCGGTGAATGTTGACCGCACTTTTTGTTTTATAAGACTTTCAAACAAGCCACAAAATGGCTGTTGTTTTGGCTGGTGAAAGGTGGTTTTTGTTTTGCACAATTTTCATCGGCTTTTAGGCAGCGAGTACGGAACACGCAACCAGATGGCGGATTAATTGGCGAAGGCAACTCGCCTTCAAGCAATTCAATGGATTTATTGCGTTCCAATTTCGGATCGGGAATTGGAACAGCAGACATTAAGGCTTTGGTATAAGGATGTTTAGTGTTGTTATACACTTCCTCATCGCTGCCTAATTCCATGGCATTACCTAAATACATGACTAACACGCGGTCAGAAATGTGTTTTACCACTGCTAAGTCATGGGCGATGAAAATTAAGGAAAGCCCCATTTCTTTTTGCAGGGATTTCAATAAATTTACCACTTGAGCCTGAATGGACACGTCTAACGCAGAAACGGGTTCATCACAAATGATCATTTTCGGCTCAATGATTAACGCTCGAGCGATACCGATACGCTGACATTGGCCACCAGAAAATTCATGAGGATAGCGGTTAATCAAGTTCGGTAAAAGCCCAACTTTCAACATCATCGCTTGCACTTTTTCTTTCACTTCAGCGGCACTTAAGTGTGGTTGGTAGATCTTTAATGGCTCGGCAATGATTTCGCCAATGTTCATTCGCGGATTGAGAGAGGCGAGAGGGTCTTGGAAAATCATTTGGATATCTTTGCGAGTATCTTTCCATTGTTTAGCTGATTGTTTTCGTAAATTTTTACCAAGCCACAAGATCTCCCCTTCACTCGCTTCGACTAAGCCGATGATGGCACGTGCAAGCGTGGATTTACCACAACCTGATTCACCTACTACACCGAGGGTTTCACCTTCATAAAGCTTAAAGGAAACATCCTTTACTGCTTTTAAGGTTTGAGGTTTGGCGAAGAAAAGGGATTTATCATTTTTAATTTTAAAACTGACGCCTAAGTGATTGACTTCAAGGAGTAATTCTTTGTTATTTGAAACTGTCATAGGGTAAATTTCTCCACGGGTAACCAACAATTGCGTAATTGACCTTCATTAAATGCGGTCAGTTTTGGCGCAGTTTGGCATTGTTCTGTTGCAAATTGGCAACGGGGCGAGAATGGGCAACCTTTTGGCAAATGTAATAGATTCGGCGGATTGCCTGGAATGGTGACCAAGTGTTCTTCATTGCCATCTAAGCGAGGAATTGCATCCATTAAGCCAATAGAATAAGGATGGGTTGGATGATAGAAAATTTGCTCTGCGGTGCCGTATTCCATGGTTCGTCCGGCATACATCACCATTACTTGATCGCAAATACCCGCCACGACACCAAGATCATGGGTAATCATAATAATCGCGGTATTAAACTCACGTTTTAACTCATTTAACAAAGTCATGATTTGCGCTTGAACGGTCACATCCAAAGCGGTTGTTGGTTCATCGGCAATAAGTAGTTTTGGACGGCATAATAAAGCCATCGCAATCATCACCCGTTGACGCATACCACCTGAAAACTCGTGTGGATACATGCCCATGCGTTTTTTAGCTTCCGGCATTTTGACCGCATCCAACATTTTCACGGACTCGGCAAAGGCGGTTTGTTTATCATAGCCTTTGTGCAACTGCAGGACTTCCATGAGCTGTTCACCGATTTTCATGTAAGGGTTGAGAGACGTCATCGGATCTTGGAAAATCATAGAAATTTGCTCGGCACGGATTTTATTCAATTCAGCCTTCGGTAAATTAACCAATTCTTTACCTTCAAAGATGGCGGAACCTTCCACTGTACCATTGGCCGCCAATAAGCCCATTAAAGCAAAGGCAGTTTGTGATTTGCCTGAACCACTTTCACCCACGATGCCTAGCGTGCTTCCCGCATTAAGCGTGAAGTTTAAATCATTCACTGCAGTGACGGTACCATCAGGTGTTTTGAAGCGAACGTAGAGATTTTTTACATCTAATAAAGGATTCATGATTCGCTCCTATCTATCTTTCGGATCAAGTGCATCACGCAACCCGTCACCGATAAAGTTAAAACAAAACAGCGTGAGACAAAGGAAAAATGCCGGGAAAATTAATAGCCAAGGCGAGACTTCCATTTGTGCTGCTCCATCACTTAATAGCGCGCCCCAACTACTCATTGGCTCTTGTGTTCCTAAGCCTAAGAAACTTAAGAATGATTCGAATAGAATGAGTCCTGGTACTTCAAGTGAAGCATAAACGGCCACTAAGCCTAATACATTCGGAATGATGTGTTTGAAAATGATTTGGCGACGTGGAACGCCACAAACGATGGCGGCTTCGACGAATTCTTTATTTTTCAAACTAAGGGTTTGACCACGTACGATACGTGCAAGACCAAGCCAAGCAATGGCACCAATTGCGATAAAAATTAAGAAAATGTTTTGGCCAAAAAGGGTCACTAATAAAATGACGAAGAACATAAATGGAAATGAGCTAAGAATTTCCAAAAAGCGCATCATCAACATATCCGTTTTACCGCCTACATAGCCGGAAATCGCACCATAAATTGTGCCGATAGTTACGGAAATAAAAGCCCCTGCAATACCGACCAATAATGAAATACGTCCACCAATAGCGGTACGTACCAGTAAGTCTCGACCAGAAGCATCGGTACCGAAGAAGTGATAGCCTTCCATTGTTGGTGGAGAGCTCATCATATTCCAATCGGTATCTTCATAGGTAAATGGGAAGAACCAAGGTGCTACGGTAATAAATACAATAATAAACGCCAAAATAATCAGACTGGCAACGGCCGCTTTGTTGCGGAAAAAACGGCGTTTCGCATCTTGCCATAGGCTGCGACCTTCCAGTTGCATTTCTTCAATACGGTCAGCCACTTGTTCCACAAAATCCGCATTTTTCTGATTAATCGGCTGAGTACGATAATCTGTCATAACTTGTCCTTAATAACGAATTTTTGGATCGATGATGGCGTATAAAATATCCACAATCGCATTAAATAAAATGGTTAATGTGCCCACTAAAATAGTAAGACTTAAAACTAAAGAATAATCGCGGTTTAATGCACCGTTTACAAATAATAAGCCCATGCCAGGTAAACCAAATACGCTTTCGATGACCATTGAGCCGGTAATAATCCCTACGAAAGCCGGGCCCAAATAGGTAATCACGGGTAAAAGAGCTGGGCGTAAAGCATGTTTTAAAATGATTCTTGAGGTTGAAAGTCCTTTGGCTTTAGCGGTACGAATAAAGTTGGAATGCAACACTTCAATCATGGAGCCGCGCATGATACGTGCAATCCCTGCAACATAAGCGATAGTTAAGGAGGCTACAGGTAAAATAATGTACATTGCTGAACCGCCATTCCAACCGCCAGCAGGTAACCAACCTAAATAAATGGCGAAAATCAGCACTAAGACTGGTGCGAAGACGAAGCTTGGCATAATGACGCCAAGCATTGAGAAACTCATCAAAATATAATCCCAACGGCTATTTTGATTGAGCGCGGCAAGCGTACCAGCTGTGATACCTAATACCACTGCAAAGGCGAAAGCGACCATCCCTAATTTTAAGGAAACAGGGAAGGCTGATGCGATTAAATCATTGACCGATTGATCTTTATATTTAAAAGAGGGACCAAAATCGCCTTTGGAAAGATTTTCCAAATAAAGAAAGTATTGTTTATGCAAAGGTTCATTTAAATGATACTTCGCTTCAATATTTGCCATGACTTCTGGTGGATAAGCACGTTCCGATGTGAACGGGCTACCAGGGGCGAGACGCATCAGAAAGAAGGAAAAAGTAATCAAAATAAACAGCGTTGGTAAGGCTTCCAACAGCCGTTTAAAAATAAATTTGAGCATAATAACTCCAACCAAAATGGGCGAAAAGTGCGGTCAAAAAATACGATAATTTTTAACCGCACTTAAATACGAGCAACGAATTAATGTTTAATAATATAAAGGTTGCGTAAGTAAATGTGATCTTGTGGATCTTTGCCTGAATAGCCTTTTACGTAAGGTTTCACTAAGCGTGGATTCACATAGTTAAAGATTGGCACGATACCGAAATCTTTTGCAAGAATTTCTTCGGCTTTCGCGTAGGCTTTTGCACGACCTTCTGCATCCGTTGCGACATAAGATTCAGCAATGGCTTTATCATATTCTGGGTTCGCATATTTTGCAGTGTTGTTACTCGAATTAGATAAGAAATAGTTGCCGAATGTTGTGGCTTGGTTGTAATCCGCATTCCATCCTGCACGTGCGGCATCGTAACGGCCTGCACGACGGCTATCAATGTAGGTTTTCCACTCTTGGTTTTCTAATTTCACATCAATTAAACCTTTGGTGTTCGCTTTCCACATAGATGCCGCAGCAATGGCCACTTTTTTGTGGTTTTCATTGGTGTTGTAAAGAATGCTGAATTTCAACGGATTCGCTTTGCTGTAGCCAGCTTCTTCTAAGAGTTTAATGGCTTCTTCATTACGTTGCGCCATTGGTTCTTTTGAATAAGCAGGTTGTTGAATGAGCTGTCCTTCTTCGATGTAAGTCGGGGTAAATACATAGGTTGGTGTTTGACCTTGACCTAAAACTTTATCGGTGATCACATTACGGTCAAGGGATAAGTTCAAGGCTTTACGAACATTCACGTTATCAAAAGGCGCTTTCTTATTGTTTAACTCATAAGAATAGGTTGCAAGCGTACGTGTCGTGAATACTTCACCAGGCAATTCTTTTTGTAATTTCGCAAATTGTTCTGGTGGTAAGGCGTAGCTTGTCATATCTAAATCGCCTGCACGATAACGCGCCACATCAGTACTTGGATTTTCAATCGCAAGGAAGGTTGCGCTGTTAATGACAGTCTCTTTATCGTTCCAGTAGAGTGGGTTGCGTTCAAATTCGATTTTTTCATTAATAATGTGGTTAGCCAGTTTATATGCACCATTACCCACGTAGTTTTCTTTTTTCACCCATGCATCACCCAATTTTTCGACCACTTTTTGTGGTAATGGCAATAAGGATTGGTGAGTCGTTAAACTGACTGCATAAGGCACAGGATTGGTTGCATGAACCACAAAGGTGTAATCATCTTTTGCTTCAACACCTAATTCAGCCGGTTTTTTCTTACCGTCAATGATGTCTTGTGCATTTTCTACTTGTAAGTAACTTAAGTAACTTGCATAAGGCGCTGCAGTTGCAGGATCCACTAAACGACGCCAAGCAAATACGAAATCGTGAGCGGTAACAGGATCACCATTTGACCATTTGGCATCTTTACGTAAATGGAATGTCCAAGTTTTAAAGTCTGGTGTGTTTTCCCAGCTTTCAGCTACACCCGGTTGAAGTTTACCTTCAGAGTCTGAGGTGACGAGGCCTTCAAGTAATTGATAAGCAACGGTAGATTCGGGTACACCTTCGGTTTTTTGTGGGTCAAAACTTTGTGGTTCAGCCCCGTTATTGATCACGATATGTTGTTTTTCATCTAATTGCGTTCCCTCAGGTACTATAACGGCTTGCGCAGAATAGGAAAGAGCAAGCGCAATTGCAGAGAAAAGTAGTTTGTGTTGCATTTGAGCCTCCTTGTCATTAGGCGATATTTTTATAAAGAGTCCTTCTCTTATTAGCTCAAAATGTCATTTTTGTAAAGATTTGTAAGGTAATTATTTAAAGAAAAATAACGTTTTGTGATTTATATCTAATAAATCGCGAAAAAATTGCTAAAAGTGATGATGTGAGAGAGGAAATCGAGAATGTATTGGTTTTTCCTATCGTAAATATTTTCCTGGACGAATTACCCTTTTAAAGCTAATTATGCTATCGTAAGGCAGTTGAATTCAAACAAATCCATTCAAGGAGAATATAATGACAACTCAGTTAGATTCACTTCGTAGTATGACCGTCGTCGTGGCTGATACGGGCGATATTGATGCAATTAAAAAATACCAACCGCAAGATGCAACAACAAACCCATCTTTAATTTTAAGTGCTTCAGCATTACCACAATATGCACCATTAATTGATGAAGCGATTGCTTATGCCAAAGCACAAAGCGCGGATAAAGCTCAACAATTAATTGATGCTGAAGATAAATTAGCAGTAAACATCGGTTTAGAAATTTTAAAAATTGTCCCAGGACGTATTTCAACTGAAGTGGATGCACGTCTTTCTTACGATACCCAAGCAACTGTTGAAAAAGCACGTAAACTTATCGCACTTTATAATGCGGCAGGTATTTCAAATGATCGTATCTTGATCAAAATTGCGTCAACATGGCAAGGTATTCGTGCAGCAGAAATTCTTGAAAAAGAAGGTATTAACTGTAACTTAACCTTATTATTCTCCGAAGCACAAGCACTTGCGTGTGCTGAAGCAGGGGTTTACTTGATTTCGCCATTCGTCGGTCGTATCTTAGACTGGTACAAAGCAAATACTGATAAAAAAGAATATGCTCCAGCAGAAGACCCAGGTGTTATTTCTGTAACCAAAATTTATAACTACTACAAAGAATATGGTTATAAAACCGTGGTGATGGGCGCAAGTTTCCGTAATGTAGGTGAAATTATTGAATTAGCAGGTTGTGACCGTTTAACTATCGCACCCGCTTTACTTAAAGAATTACAAGAAAATTCAACCGCACTTGTACGTAAACTAGACTACAAAGGTGAAGTAAAAGCGAAACCTCAACCATTAACTGAAGCAGAATTCTACTGGCAACATAACAGTGATGCGATGGCTGTTGAGAAATTAGCAGAGGGAATTCGCAAATTTGCAGTTGACCAAGAGAAATTAGAATCAATGCTTTCAGCAAAACTATAATTTTGAAAATATGAAAGTGCGGTTAGAAATAACCGCATTTTTTATTCTTATCATAAAATGTTCTAACTCTTAATAATTAGTTCTTGACTAACAAGTCAAAGTCATTGAAAATCAAAGATAAGTTTTGCTAAAGCAAAATGGGAACCGCGACTTTTGATACAAAGTGCGGTCATTTTTTTCTTTTTTGGGAGCAAATATATGTCAGGTATTTTTGAACAAACTCCTGCTAATCGTCGTCGTTATGGCGTAGCGATTTTTGTTGGTATTATTGCAGGTTTAATTTCTGCATTCGTAAAATGGGGTGCTGAGCATCCATTCCCACCGCGTAGTCCAATCGATTTCTTCGCAGCAGCATGTAAAGTAGACATCACAGGTTTAAGTCAAGATCAAATTCTTCAAGTGTGTTCACGTGCATTCTTAAACCCGCCGCACGTATTCTTACGTGATTATTTAGGTATTGATCCAACTCAAGCGGCATTCACTTTTGCAGATCATGGTTTTGACTGGATTGGCGTGACTCACATTACTTTCTCATTAGTATTTGCTATTGCTTACTGTTTAGTGGCAGAACGTTTCCCTAAAATCAAATTCTGGCAAGGTATTGGTGCAGGTTTAATCGCAGATATTTGTGTGCACTACATCACTTTCCCTGCATTGGGTTTAACACCACCTGTTGCAGAATGGCCGTTATATGAGCATATTTCTGAATTAGTGGGGCACATTTTCTGGTTCTGGACAATTGAGATTATTCGTCGTGATTTACGTAACCGTATTACTCGCGAGCCAGATGCAGAAATTCCATTAAAAAATGCAACTGAATAATTAATCTATATTGCAAAGAATGCCACCGAAAGGTGGCATTTTTGTTTATGTCGGGAACAAAAGTCATTTTTGGAAAACTAAAAAGCACCATGATTAAACATAGCTAACAGAAAAGTCATCTCAGGGTTTCAATAAATTTTTTGTAGTTATCTTTCAAGTTGGTTAGAATAAAGACAATTTTTTGTGATAGGAAAGTGGAATGAAAAAAACACCTTTACTTGCGGTCGGCTTAATGGCAACAGCTGTATTAACAGGTTGTGCAACAAAAGCAGATGGTGAACGCAATGATAAATTAGAAAGTTTTAACCGCACGATGTTTGATTTTAACTATAAAGTCATGGACCGTTATGTGTTAGAACCTGCAGCGAAAGGCTGGCGTGATTACGTGCCGACACCGGTAACAAAAGGTTTATCCAATGTGGCAAATAACTTAGATGAGCCAGTGAGCTTTGTGAACCGTTTATTAGAAGGTGAACCGAAAAAAGCCTTTGTTCACTTCAACCGTTTCTGGATTAACTCCACCTTTGGTATCGGTGGTTTATTTGATTTTGCCAGTGCAAGCAAAGACTTGCAGGTTTATGATCAACGTAGCTTTGGTGAAACGTTGGGCACTTATGGTGTAGATGCGGGCACTTATATTGTATTGCCAATTTATAATGCAACAACACCTCGTCAATTAACCGGTGCAGTGGTCGATGCGGCTTATACTTATCCGTTCTGGAATTGGGTAGGCGGTCCATGGTCACTGGTGAAATATGGTGTGCAAGCCGTAGATAAACGCTCGAAAACATTGGATCAAACAGAATTGCTCAATCAAGCTCAAGATCCTTATGTTACTTTCCGTGAAGCTTATTATCAGAATTTAGAATTTAAAGTAAATGATGGCAAAGTAAAAGAAAGTTCACAGAAAGAATTGTCTGATGATGTATTAAAAGAGATTGATTAAGAATACTAGTATAAGCGATAAAGTCACTTATATGTTAGGATAGCAAGCGTATTTATACGTCAATATTAAAGGAGAATATCATGACTAAAATCATTCATACAGAAAAAGCCCCAGCAGCAATCGGTCCTTATGTTCAAGCGGTAGATTTAGGTAATTTAGTTTTAACATCAGGTCAAATCCCGGTTAATCCAGCAACGGGTGAAGTACCAAAAGATATTGTAGCTCAGGCGCGTCAATCATTAGAAAACGTGAAAGCGATTATTGAACAAGCTGGTTTGAAGGTGGGTGATATTGTGAAAACCACGGTGTTTGTGAAAGATCTTAATGATTTTGCAGCAGTAAATGCAGAGTATGAGAAATTCTTTAAAGAAAATAATCACCCTAATTTCCCTGCTCGTTCTTGCGTAGAAGTTGCTCGCTTGCCAAAAGATGTTGGCTTAGAAATCGAAGCGATTGCGGTAAGAAAATAATAGGAAAGTACGGTTAAAATCTGCAGATTTTTTCTACAATAGACTTTACAAGAGCGAGATTAATCACTATAATCTCGCTCCTATATTACGCTTAGCGTAAAATTTCTGGTTGGTGCTTGACCTATTCAAGCCCCGTCCAAGACCGTAGGGAATGGTTAGCAATAATCATCTTAATAATCCTACGTAGATGGTGAACAGAATAAGAATATTTCTTGCTTCTGGGCACCGAAGTCGTCCTAGTCTGAAAGATAACTCTTTCGATGAGGTAAATTAATTCCGAGAAATCGGAGTGTATTCAGGAGCTAAAAGCCAATGGCATTAAATCTTCAAGACAAACAAGCAATTGTTGCCGAAGTAAATGAAGCAGCCAAAGGTGCACTTTCAGCAGTAATCGCGGACTCTCGTGGTGTAACTGTTGATAAAATGACTGAATTACGTAAAGCAGCTCGTGAAGCTGGTGTAACAATGCGCGTTGTTCGTAATACTTTATTACGTCGTGCGGTTGAAGGCACTGATTTCGAATGCTTACAAGATACGTTTGTAGGTCCAACACTTATCGCATTCTCTAATGAACACCCAGGTGCAGCAGCACGCTTGTTCAAAGATTTTGCTAAAGCAAACGATAAGTTTGAAATTAAAGGTGCAGCCTTTGAAGGTAAGATCCAAGATGTTGAATTCTTAGCAACATTACCAACTTACGAAGAAGCAATTGCACGTTTAATGGGCACAATGAAAGAAGCTGCGGCAGGCAAACTTGTTCGCACTTTTGCGGCATTACGCGACAAATTACAAGAAGCCGCTTAATCATTAAGCGTTTCTTACTTCATTTAACTTTATTAATTTTAGGAATTGATTGTTATGTCATTAACTAACGAACAAATCATTGAAGCGATCGCTTCTAAATCTGTAACTGAAATCGTTGAATTAATCGCAGCGATGGAAGAAAAATTCGGCGTTTCTGCAGCAGCAGTAGCAGCAGCTCCAGCAGCTGGCGGTGCAGCAGCAGCGGCAGAAGAAAAAACTGAATTCGACGTAGTTCTTGCTGAAGCTGGTGCTAACAAAGTAGCAGTTATCAAAGCAGTACGTGGTGCAACTGGTTTAGGCTTAAAAGAAGCTAAAGACTTAGTTGAATCTGCTCCAGCTAACTTAAAAGAAGGCGTTTCTAAAGAAGAAGCTGAAGCACTTAAGAAAGAATTAGAAGAAGCTGGTGCAAAAGTAGAAATCAAATAATTTTTGATTCACTTATGTCCTGTTTCTCAGGCTTAATGGCTGGTGGTTTACCATCAGCCATTTTGTGCTATCAAAAACAGCACAAAAAACAGATAGGCATTTTCCGTTTAATGGTATCTGTTTCCACTTAAATTAATCAGACGTTTTAATTTAAGTAGCCCACTACAGAAGTAAGGTTCAGAGTGCGGTATCCGAAACGGCGTCAATCTCCGATATAAATAAAAACGTCAATTAATTTGACCGCACTTTTTTTATATCAACTCGGTCTCACTAAAATTTACAGAGGAAAACCAATAATGGGTTACTCCTATACTGAGAAAAAACGAATTCGTAAAGACTTCGGCAAACGTCCGCAAGTTTTAAATGTACCTTATTTATTAACTATCCAATTAGATTCTTTTGATAAATTCATTCAAAAAGATCCTGAAGGTCAACAAGGCTTAGAGGCTGCATTCCGTTCTGTTTTCCCAATCGTAAGCAATAACGGTTATACAGAATTACAATATGTTGATTACCGTTTAGAAGAACCAGAATTTGATGTACGTGAATGTCAAATTCGTGGTTCAACTTATGCAGCAGGTTTACGAGTAAAATTACGTTTAGTTAGCTACGATAAAGAATCTTCATCACGCGCAGTCAAAGACATTAAAGAAAGCGAAGTATATATGGGTGAAATCCCATTAATGACTGACAACGGTACCTTTGTCATCAATGGTACTGAGCGTGTTATCGTTTCACAATTACACCGTAGCCCGGGCGTATTCTTTGATTCTGACAAAGGTAAAACACACTCTTCAGGTAAAGTGCTTTATAACGCACGTATCATTCCTTACCGTGGTTCTTGGTTAGATTTCGAATTTGATCCAAAAGATAACTTATATGCGCGTATTGACCGTCGTCGTAAATTACCGGCAACCATTATTTTACGTGCGTTAGGTTACACGGTTGAAGAAATCTTAAACTTATTCTTCGATAAAGTAACTTTCGAAATCGCTGGCAATAAATTACTCATGACATTAGTGCCAGAACGTCTACGTGGTGAAACGGCGACATTTGATATTGAAGCAAATGGCAAAGTCTATGTAGAACGCGGTCGTCGTATTACAGCTCGTCACATTAAAGCATTAGAAAAAGATAATGTGACACAAGTTGAAGTGCCAACTGAATATATCGCAGGTAAAGTTGCAGCGAAAGATTATGTAGATCTTGAATCTGGTGAAATTATTTGCCCAGCAAATGGCGAGATTTCTTTAGAAGTGTTAGCGAAATTATCGCAAGCAGGCTATAAAGTGATCGAAACATTATTCACTAATGACTTAGATTACGGTCCATATATCTCTGAAACATTACGTGTTGATCCAACTTACGATCGTGTAAGTGCGTTATATGAAATCTATCGTATGATGCGTCCAGGTGAACCACCTACACCAGAATCTTCAGAAGCATTATTCAATAACTTATTCTTCTCTGCAGAACGTTATGATTTATCTGCAGTAGGTCGTATGAAGTTTAATCGCTCATTAGGTATTCCTGAAGGCGAAGGTACTGGTATTTTAAGTAACGACGATATCATTCGTGTAATGAAAAAACTCATCGATATCCGTAATGGCCGTGGTGAAGTGGATGATATCGACCACTTGGGTAACCGTCGTATTCGTTCTGTGGGTGAAATGGCAGAAAACCAATTCCGTATTGGTTTAGTTCGTGTAGAAAGAGCAGTTAAAGAGCGTTTATCTTTAGGCGATTTAGATGCGATCACGCCACAAGACTTAATTAATCCAAAACCAATTTCTGCGGCAGTGAAAGAATTCTTTGGTTCTTCACAACTTTCGCAATTCATGGACCAAAACAACCCATTATCAGAAGTAACACACAAACGTCGTATTTCTGCATTAGGTCCAGGCGGTTTAACGCGTGAACGTGCTGGCTTTGAGGTGCGTGACGTACATAACACTCACTATGGTCGTTTATGTCCAATCGAAACCCCAGAAGGTCCAAACATTGGTTTGATCAACTCACTTTCTGCGTTTGCCCGTACTAATGATTACGGTTTCTTAGAAACCCCATATCGTAAAGTGGTTGATGGTCAAGTGACTGAAGAAATCGAATATTTATCTGCAATTGATGAAGCAAACTACATCATTGCACAGGCGAACTCAAACCTTGATGAGAACAATCGCTTTACAGATGCATTCGTTACTGCACGTGGTGAACGTGGTGAATCTGGTCTTTATAAACCAGAAGAAATTCACTATATGGACGTTTCAACCCAACAAGTGGTATCGGTGGCTGCAGCGTTAATTCCATTCTTAGAGCATGACGATGCGAACCGTGCCTTAATGGGTGCGAACATGCAACGTCAAGCGGTTCCGACTTTACGTGCTGATAAGCCGTTAGTGGGTACAGGCATGGAAAAACCAATTGCACTTGACTCAGGTGTGGCGGTTGTAGCGAAACGTGGTGGTACAGTTCAATATGTTGATGCCTCTCGTATCGTTATCAAAGTAAATGAAGACGAAACCGTAGCAGGCGAAGCGGGTATCGATATTTATAACTTAATTAAATACACCCGTTCTAACCAAAATACGTGTATCAACCAAATTCCTTGTGTGAATTTAGGCGATCCAATTAATCGTGGTGAAGTATTAGCAGATGGTCCTTCAACAGACTTAGGTGAATTAGCATTAGGTCAAAATATCCGTGTGGCGTTCATGCCTTGGAACGGTTATAACTTCGAAGACTCAATGTTAGTTTCTGAGCGTGTTGTACAACAAGACCGCTTCACGACAATCCATATTCAAGAATTATCTTGTGTGGCGCGTGATACTAAATTAGGTTCTGAAGAAATCACTGCGGATATTCCAAACGTAGGTGAATCTGCATTAAGCAAATTGGATGAATCAGGTATCGTTTATGTGGGGGCTGAAGTAAAAGGTGGCGACATCTTAGTCGGTAAAGTAACCCCTAAAGGCGAAACTCAATTAACACCAGAAGAAAAATTGTTACGTGCAATCTTCGGTGAAAAAGCATCTGACGTGAAAGACTCTTCATTACGTGTACCAAACAGTGTAAGCGGTACTGTAATCGACGTTCAAGTCTTCACCCGTGATGGCGTAGAAAAAGACAAACGTGCATTAGAAATTGAAGAAATGCAGTTAAAACAAGCTAAGAAAGACCTTTCTGATGAATTAGAAATCTTAGAAGCTGGCTTGTTTGCTCGTGTGCGTAATGTACTTATCGCTGGCGGTATTGATGCGGCTCAATTAGATAAAATGGATCGCACCAAATGGTTAGAACAAACCATTTCAGATGAAGAAAAACAAAACCAATTAGAACAGCTTGCTGAGCAATATGAAGAATTACGTAAAGAGTTTGAACACAAACTTGAAGTAAAACGTAAGAAAATCATTAAAGGCGATGACCTAGCGCCAGGTGTGTTAAAAGTGGTTAAAGTTTACCTTGCGGTGAAACGTCACATCCAACCGGGTGACAAAATGGCGGGTCGTCACGGTAACAAAGGTGTTATCTCAAAAATCAACCCTGTGGAAGATATGCCATACGATGAAAACGGTCAACCGGTTGAAATCGTATTGAACCCACTGGGTGTACCATCTCGTATGAATATCGGTCAGATCTTAGAGACCCACTTAGGCTTAGCTGCTAAAGGTATCGGTGATCAAATCAATGCGATGATCAAACAAAAACAAGATGTTGAGAAACTTCGTGGCTATATGCAAAAAGCATACGATTTAGGTCATGGTGCACAAAAAGTGGATTTAAGCACCTTTACCGATGATGAAATCATGCGTTTAGCAGAAAACCTACGTAAAGGTTTACCGGTAGCAACACCAGTGTTTGATGGTGCGGATGAGCAAGAAATCAAAGAAATGTTGAAACTTGGTGGCTTACCAACTTCAGGTCAGATCACGTTATACGATGGTCGTACTGGTGAGAAATTCGAGCGTCCAGTAACCGTAGGTTATATGTACATGCTCAAATTGAACCACTTAGTTGATGACAAAATGCATGCTCGTTCAACAGGTTCTTATAGTCTTGTTACTCAACAACCACTTGGTGGTAAAGCACAATTCGGTGGTCAACGTTTCGGTGAGATGGAGGTATGGGCACTTGAAGCATACGGTGCGGCTTATACCTTACAAGAAATGTTAACTGTGAAATCCGATGACGTGAACGGTCGTACGAAGATGTATAAAAACATCGTCAGCGGCAACCAACAAATGGATCCGGGTACACCGGAATCTTTCAACGTAATTATGAAAGAAATCCGTTCACTTGGTTTGAATATCGAGCTAGACGAAGAGTAATCGACAAACCGGTCTTCCCCTGTTCGGCAGGGGAAGCAAAAGGAAGAAATCGCCGAAGTGCGGTTAAAAAACAAAATATTTTTGACCGCACTTTGAAACCCTTAACTCCGACAGGAGACTATTTGTGAAAGACTTAGTTAAGTTTTTAAAAGCACAATCAAAAACCAGTGAAGATTTTGATGTGATTAAAATTGGGTTAGCTTCTCCAGACATGATCCGTTCTTGGTCATTTGGTGAAGTTAAAAAACCTGAAACAATCAACTATCGTACGTTCAAACCTGAGCGTGACGGTCTTTTCTGTGCACGTATTTTCGGGCCAGTAAAAGATTACGAATGTTTATGCGGTAAATATAAACGCTTAAAACACCGTGGTGTGATTTGTGAAAAATGTGGTGTTGAAGTCACACAAACTAAAGTGCGTCGTGAACGTATGGGCCACATTGAATTGGCTTGTCCTGTTGCGCACATTTGGTTCTTAAAATCACTTCCGTCCCGTATCGGTTTATTACTTGATATGCCGTTACGTGATATTGAGCGTGTGCTTTACTTTGAAATGTACATCGTGACCGAACCAGGTATGACCGATTTGGAGCGTGGACAGTTATTAACTGAAGAACAATTCCTTGATGCAGAAGACCGTTGGCAAGATGAATTCGAAGCGAAAATGGGTGCTGAAGCAATTCAAGATTTACTTAAAGGTATTGATCTTGAAGTGGAATGTGAAAAATTACGTGAAGAGTTACAAGAAACAAACTCTGAAACAAAACGTAAGAAAATCACTAAACGCTTAAAATTATTAGAAGCTTTCCAACAATCTGGTAACAAACCAGAGTGGATGGTGATGACTGTATTACCGGTACTTCCACCAGATTTACGTCCGTTAGTACCATTAGATGGTGGCCGTTTTGCAACTTCAGACTTAAACGATCTATATCGTCGCGTGATCAACCGTAACAACCGTTTAAAACGTTTATTAGATTTAATTGCACCAGATATTATCGTGCGCAACGAAAAACGTATGTTACAAGAATCTGTTGATGCGTTATTAGATAATGGTCGTCGTGGTCGTGCGATTACAGGTTCTAACCGTCGTCCATTAAAATCACTTGCGGATATGATCAAAGGTAAACAAGGTCGTTTCCGTCAAAACTTATTAGGTAAACGTGTTGACTATTCAGGCCGTTCTGTAATCACCGTAGGTCCATATTTGCACTTACACCAATGTGGTTTACCGAAAAAAATGGCATTGGAATTATTCCGTCCGTTTATCTATGCAAAATTAGAAAGCCGTGGTTATGCAACTACAATCAAAGCGGCGAAGAAAATGGTTGAGCGTGAAGACGCGATCGTTTGGGATATCTTGGCAGAAGTTATTCGTGAGCACCCAATTCTATTGAACCGTGCACCGACACTTCACCGTTTAGGTATCCAAGCGTTCGAACCACTTCTAATCGAAGGTAAAGCAATCCAGTTACACCCACTCGTTTGTGCGGCGTTCAACGCGGACTTCGATGGTGACCAAATGGCGGTTCACGTACCATTAACACTTGAAGCTCAGTTAGAAGCGCGAGCGTTAATGATGTCAACCAATAACGTACTTTCACCTGCAAACGGTGATCCTATTATTGTTCCATCACAAGACGTGGTGTTGGGTCTTTACTATATGACCCGTGAAAAAGTAAACGGTAAAGGCGAAGGCATGTTATTGCAAGATCCGCGCGAAGCTGAAAAAGCATATCGCACAGGTGAAGCAGAATTACATTCTCGCGTTAAAGTACGTATTACCGAATATGTGAAAAATGAAGCAGGCGAATTCGAAGAGAAAACCACATTAACCGATACCACTATCGGTCGTGCAATCTTATGGATGATCGCGCCAAAAGGTATGCCTTATTCATTGTTCAACCAAACATTAGGTAAAAAAGCAATTTCTAAACTTATCAACGAAGCTTATCGTCGTTTAGGTTTGAAAGAAGCGGTAATGTTTGCTGACCATATTATGTATACCGGTTTTGCTTATGCTGCACGTTCAGGTTCTTCTGTGGGTATTGACGATATGGTTATCCCAGAGAAAAAATACGAAATTATTTCTGCAGCGGAAGCTGAAGTGGCAGAAATTCAAGAACAGTTCCAATCTGGTCTTGTAACAGCAGGCGAACGTTATAACAAAGTCATCGATATTTGGGCTGCGGCGAATGAGCGCGTAGCTAAAGCGATGATGGAAAACTTATCTCAGGAAGAAGTTATCAACCGTGAAGGTAATCCTGAGAAACAAGCTTCTTTCAACAGCATCTTTATGATGGCTGACTCTGGTGCTCGTGGTTCTGCGGCTCAGATTCGTCAGTTAGCAGGTATGCGTGGTTTGATGGCGCGTCCAGATGGTTCGATCATCGAAACCCCAATTACAGCGAACTTCCGTGAAGGTTTGAACGTACTTCAGTACTTTATTTCAACCCACGGTGCGCGTAAAGGTTTGGCGGATACCGCATTAAAAACAGCAAACTCCGGTTACTTAACTCGTCGTTTAGTTGACGTAGCACAAGACTTAGTGATCGTTGAAGATGACTGTGGTACGCACGAAGGCTTAGTCATGACTCCATTAATCGAAGGTGGCGATGAGAAAGTTCCACTTCGCGAATTAGTGTTAGGTCGTGTTGTGGCTGAAGATGTGTATAAACCAGGTACAGAAGAAGTATTAATTGCTCGTAACACTTTATTAGATGAAAAACTTTGTGATGTGTTAGATGCAAACTCAGTGGACAGCGTAAAAGTTCGCTCTGTTGTAACTTGTGATACTGACTTCGGTGTCTGTGCGAAATGTTACGGTCGTGACTTAGCACGTGGTCACCTCATTAACCAAGGTGAAGCAGTGGGTGTTATCGCTGCTCAATCTATCGGTGAGCCAGGTACACAGTTAACCATGCGTACGTTCCACATCGGTGGTGCAGCGTCTGCAGCAGCGAAAGAATCTAGCGTACAAATCAAAAATAACGGTACTTTACACCTTGCTAACGCAAAATTCGTTGTTAATGACGAAGGTAAATTAGTTTTAACTTCTCGTAATACTGAATTAACCGTAACTGATGCATTTGGTCGTACAAAAGAGCACTATAAAGTGCCTTACGGTACTGTATTGAACAAAGCTGACGGTCAAGAAGTATCTGCGGGTGAAACAGTGGCAAACTGGGATCCACATACTATGCCAGTTGTCTCTGAAGTATCTGGTTTTGTGAAATTCGTTGATATCGTGGATGGTTTAACTGTAACGCGTCAAACGGATGAATTAACTGGTCTTTCTTCTATCGTGGTACAAGACGTGGGTGAACGTGCAACAGCAGGTAAAGATTTACGTCCAACTATTAAATTAGTTGATGCAAAAGGTAACGATATCTTCTTGCCTGAAACTGATGTTATTGCACAATACTTCTTACCAGGTAAAGCAATCGTAAGTTTAGATGACGGTGCGGAAGTGAAAGTGGGTGAACCACTTGCACGTATTCCACAAGAATCAGTGGGTACTAAAGATATTACCGGTGGTCTTCCACGCGTTGCTGACTTATTCGAAGCACGTAAACCGAAAGAGCCTGCTATCTTAGCGGAAATTTCAGGTATCGTGTCCTTCGGTAAAGAAACCAAAGGTAAACGTCGCTTGCTAATCACCCCAACTGAAGGTGAAATCTACGAAGAAATGATTCCAAAATGGCGTCAACTCAACGTATTTGAAGGTGAGATGGTAGAACGTGGTGACGTGATTTCTGATGGTGCAGAGACTCCACACGATATCTTACGTTTACGCGGTGTTCGTGCTGTAACTGAATATATCGTGAACGAAGTTCAAGAAGTTTACCGCTTACAAGGGGTAAAAATTAACGATAAGCACATCGAAGTTATCGTACGTCAAATGTTACGTAAAGCAGTCATTACGAAAGCTTATGACAGCGAATTCCTCGAAGGGGAACAAGTTGAAGTGGCTCGCGTGAAAATTGTGAACCGTAAACGTGAAGCAGAAGGTAAACCACCAGTTGAATTCGAACGTGAATTACTTGGTATTACCAAAGCGTCATTGGCGACAGAATCCTTCATTTCTGCGGCATCGTTCCAAGAAACCACTCGCGTGCTTACTGAAGCCGCAGTGGCGGGTAAACGTGATGAATTACGCGGCTTGAAAGAGAACGTAATCGTAGGTCGTTTAATCCCTGCTGGTACAGGTTTTGCGTATCACCAAGGTCGTCACAAAAAACGTATTGTAGACGATGTTGTGATTAAATTGTCTGAAGACGATGAAGCAGCAATTGCTGATGAATTCGTGATGACAGCAGATGATGCAACAACTAACTTAGCCGAAATGCTTAATATGGCAGATGATGCAGAGTAATCGCTAATCGATAAAAAGAAAACCCGAGTTTAGGCTCGGGTTTTTTATTATCCCAATAAAGAAAGTGCGGTCAGTTTTTGATGAATTTTTCTTTTGGAAAAGTATCGTAAAAATGACCGCACTTTCTTTTCATCAATAAAAAAGCCACCGTATTGGTGGCTTTAAAATATTGTGTTTAAGCTAAGATTACCAGCCTTTTACAACACCATCTTTAAAGTGTTTTTTCGCTTCTTGGTAAACTTCTTCAGTTTGGTATGCTTTTACGAAATCTTGGATCGCTTTGCTGTCTTTGTTATCAGTACGCGCAACGATGATGTTTACGTATGGAGAATCTTTATCTTCTACGAATACGCCGTTATCTTGTGCATTTAAGCCAACTTGACCCGCATAAGTGTTATTTACAACTGCAAGATCAACATCATCTAATGCACGAGCTGCAACAGAGGTATCCACTTCAGAAATTTTTAAGTTTTTCGGATTTTCAACGATATCTGCAACAGTTGAAAGAAGATCATTCGAATTTTTAAGTTTGATTAAACCTTGTTTTTCAAGAAGAATTAATGCACGACCACGGTTTGATGGGTCATTTGGTACAACAACTTTCGCACCGTCTTTTAATTCATTTACATTTTTGATGGTTTTAGAATAGCCAGCAAGCGGGTAAACAAAGGTATTACCAACAATCACTAAGTTGTTTAAGTTTTTCGCTTTTACATCTTCATCTAAGTAAGGTTTGTGTTGCATTGCGTTAGCATCTAAATCACCTTTAGATACAGCAGTGTTTGGTAATGCGTAGTCATTGAATAAAACAAATTCAACATTTAAGTTGTATTTATCCTTTGCGACTTTTGCAGCGGTTTCTGCTACTTGGTGCTCAGGACCCGCCATTACACCAACTTTGATTGATGTTGGAGCTGGTGCAGTTGATGCGGCATCTGCTTTTTTCTCTTCTTTACAACCTGTTAATACTAATGCTGACGCAATAGCGGTGATAGCAAATAAGTTTTTTAATTTCATGTTTTTTCCTTGTTGTGAATAAAATGGTATAGAAAATAATTAACGGTGATCCACTCGTTTTGCGAGCGTGTCACCTAATTTTTGACTGAGCATTACGATGATCACGATAACAATCGTTGCCGCCCAAGTTACTGATGGCATATTACGATAGACGCCATAGTTAATAGCGAGGCTTCCTAAACCGCCACCGCCTTGTGTTCCTGCCATTGCGGTATAGCCAATTAATGTCACGAAAGTGAGCGTAATAGCATTAATGAGCGTTGGTAAAGATTCGGGCAAATAGAATTTACGAATAATTTGCCAATTGGTTGCACCCATGGCTTTTGCTGTTTCAGTCAAACCGGTTGGGATCTCAAAAAGTGCATTGCTCGTAAGGCGTGCAAAAAATGGTGTTGCAGCTGCACTTAATGACACAATTGCCGCATTAGAACCAATGCTACCACCAGGAAGCAACCAGCTCGTTAGTGGAATTAAAGCAAGTAACAAAATAATATAAGGGATTGAGCGTCCGATATTGATAATGACGTTTAAAAACGCATTGAGTTTTTTGTTTTCTAAAATCGCCCCTTTATTGGTTAAAAAGGTTAAAAAACCTAGTGGTAAGCCTAATAAAGCCGCAATTAATGTCGACAATACCGACATATAAACCGTTTCAACGGTCGAGACCGTTAATAAACTTGCAAAATTATCGGGGAATTGTTGGCTAAATGTTGCCCATAAATCATTGAACATAGCCTAGCACCTCTACTCTAACGTTATTTTCCATTAAATAAACTTTGGCTTGCGTAATTGCGTCTTCATCACCTTCAACCTCCGCAATGGTAAAGCCAAATTTTACCCCACCTGCATAATCAATTTGTGAGGTTAAGATACTGAGTTCTACACCAAATTTTTTCGATGCTTGAGAAAGTAATGGTGCGTCGACGGAGCGACCAGTAAATTCAAATTTGATGATCGGATACGATTTGGCATGTTTTGGCGTATCAGATAAATTTTCTAAATATTCTTCCGGCAAGGTAATGTGGAAGGTAGAACTAATGAACTCTTGAGCCAATTCTGTTTTCGGATTAGAGAAAATTTCGCTAACCGTGCCTTGTTCAATGAGACGGCCTTTATCGATTACCGCAACTTGATCGCAGATACGTTTTACGACTTCCATTTCATGGGTAATGAGAAGGATAGTAATACCTAAAGTGCGGTTAATTTCTTTTAATAATTTTAGAATAGATTGGGTTGTGGCCGGATCCAATGCGCTAGTCGCTTCATCACAAAGTAAGACTTTTGGATCGCTTGCAAGTGCACGTGCAATAGCTACACGTTGTTTTTGACCACCAGAGAGATTAGCAGGATACACATTATGTTTATCACTTAATCCTACAAGCGCTAAAAGTGCGGTCGTTTTTTCTTGAATTTCTGCTTTCGACTTATTTTCTAATTCAAGTGGCAATGCTACGTTTTCAAAAACGGTTCGAGAGGTCAACAAATTAAAATTTTGGAAAATCATACCGATTTGACGGCGTGTTTTCACTAATTCTGCTTCAGAAAGCTGAGTCAGATCCACATCATCGATGAGTACAGCACCGTGAGTCGGTCTTTCTAATAGGTTTACACAACGGATAAGCGTGCTTTTACCTGCACCAGAGGCGCCAATGACACCACAAATCTGTCCCTTAGGCACATGTAATGAAACATTATCAAGTGCGGTCAGTTTTTTATCTGGAAGTGTAAAAATCTTCGTAATGTTATTTAGCTTAATCATATAAGCCCTTGTTCTCAGTTAAAATTTGAATTTCATTTGTATTCTAGACGTCTAGAATGCTGTGTCAATATCTTAGGAGATCTTTTTTAGACGGATCGGTTATGACTTATTATTGCTTATATTAAGGATAAAAGGGATAATTTTGTCTTAAGAAAAAGATAAATGAGAAAATATATGAAGAAAGCTGTTTTTTTAGATCGTGATGGCACTTTAAATATCGACCATGGTTATGTCCATAAAATTGATGATTTCCAATTTATTGAAGGCAGTATTGATGCATTAAAAGAATTGAAGGAAATGGGATACCTTTTAGTTTTAGTAACCAATCAATCAGGCATCGCACGTGGATATTTTTCAGAAGATCAGTTTTTGCAACTTACAGAATGGATGGATTGGTCGTTAGCTGATCGTGGTGTGGATTTAGATGGTATCTACTATTGCCCTCATCACCCAGAAGGGAAGGGCGAATATAAAGAAGACTGTGCATGTAGAAAGCCGAAATCAGGCATGTTATTAGAGGCGATTAAAGCGCTGAAAATCGATCCTACACAATCTATTATGGTTGGCGATAAGATTGAAGATCTGAAAGCGGGCATTGGCGCAAAAGTGAAAACAAATATTTTAGTGAGAACAGGCAAACCTATCACAGAAGAGGGAGAGAACCTCGCTGATTATGTTTTGGATTCTATTGCAGATCTACCAAGAATAGCAAAACGATTAATTAAGTAACAAAAATGATCTATTTTTTGTGCGGATAGGCGAAAAGATCTTCAACCAAGAAAAAATTTACATTTTTTTACAAAAAGATCTTGCAAAGGCATCTGAAATGCCTATAATACGCCCCACACAACGACGCGCTGTTGTGACTCTTAAGAAAAACCAGTGCGTCGTTCTTTT
>CAJZKN010000007.1:0-82248 GCA_916050345.1 Parahaemophilus parainfluenzae
TCGATTTCCCAATGTTTGAACGTGATGAAGAGGGTAATCTTGCAGCAATGCACCATCCATTCACTTCACCAAAAGATTTCAGCCCAGAGCAATTAGAAGCAGATCCGACAAGTGCGGTAGCAAATGCTTACGATATGGTGATTAATGGTTATGAAGTAGGTGGTGGTTCCGTGCGTATTTTTGATCCGAAAATGCAACAAACGGTATTCCGCATTCTTGGCATCAACGAACAAGAACAACGTGAAAAATTTGGTTTCTTATTAGATGCATTAAAATTTGGTACACCGCCACATGCAGGTTTAGCTTTCGGTTTAGATCGCTTAACCATGCTTTTAACTGGCACTGAAAATATCCGTGATGTGATTGCATTCCCGAAAACAACGGCAGCAGCTTGTTTAATGACCGAAGCGCCAAGTTTTGCGAATCCGCAGGCGTTAGGTGAGTTAAGTATTGCAGTGACTAAAGCTGAATAATAGAAAAGTTATTAGGGCGTATTTAATACGCCCTTTGTTTTGGTGATTTATGCAGAATTTTAGTCCTTTATTACAGTTCTATGCAAACCAAATCCCTGATACACATGGGCGTTATATCGAGGATGTTTGGGCATTTAGCCATCAAAAATTAGAATATACACATAATTTTATCCAATGGATTTTTCCTTTAGAGGTGATGTCGAGATACCATCCTTCACCGATTTTAACAAAGCAGGATAGATTGGATTTTGCTCATTCTGATTTATTAAAACAACACCAACTGAAGTCCTTAGATGTAATGCTTGATTTTTGGGGCATGATACGTGATGGGGTAAATATTATTGAAAAAGGTATTTTGACTAAGAAAGAATATGCTTGGTTAAAACCGCATGACCATAATCAGTTAAGGATGACTCGAACAATTCATAGCCTTGCATTGTGTGATCAGCCAGAGTTAGCACTCTCATTACAACAAGCACTTTTATCTATTGCAGATAAGTATGGTAATGTAAGCCCTAAAATATTTGATTATTGGCTGAATGCGACATCAGTACCAGCATTGGACAGATAATAAGGCATACATGTTTACGATAAAGTGCGGTTAAATTTGACCGCACTTTCTTTTTATTGAAAAAAATTTTATTCACTTAAAGACATCAGTTTTTTGGTATGAATACTGGCAAAGCTTATTTGTTTTGAAGTTATATTCTGAAATATTGGAATAATTAGATTTTTATTTTTTACTAATGCTTTTAAGTGAATTTTATTTACTTTACTCAAGAATAAAATTCTATTATAAATAAGGTCTTTTCGGTTTATAGTCAATTTATAAGAGAAAATTTTATGAGTGAAGTTTCAACTCCAGTAGAAAAATCAACGTGGGCGAGTAAATTCTCAGCCTTAGGTCCTGGAATCGTGATGGCATCAGCGGCTGTTGGCGGTTCACATATTATTGCATCCACCCAAGCGGGGGCAATCTATGGTTGGGAATTAGTGAGCATTGTTATTCTTGCTAATTTATTCAAATATCCTTTCTTCCGTTTCGGTGTTCAATATACTCTAGATACGGGTAATACTTTATTAGAAGGTTACCGTCAAAAAGGGAAATTCTATCTTTGGTTATTCCTTGCTTTAAACATTTTTGCGACTGTGATTAATACTGCGGCAGTAGGATTATTAACAGCTGCAATTTTAACCTTCATTACTCCAATCCCACTACCGATGCCAGTATTAAGCTCATTAGTGATTCTTGTGACAACCGGCATTTTATTGTTAGGGAAATATCGTTTATTAGATAGTCTATCGAAAATCATCATGATTGCGTTAACGGTAACCACCGTAAGTGCAGTAGTGATTGCCTTTATGCGTAATGGTATCCATGGCGTAGCTGCACCTGATTTTGTCGCGCCTTCTCCATGGGAATTAAGTAAATTAGCGTTTTTAGTTGCTTTGATGGGATGGATGCCGGCGCCAATTGAAATCTCTGCAATTAATTCTATGTGGGTGGTGGCAAAACGCCGTTTAACCAAAGTGTCTTATCAAGATGGTTTGTTTGACTTCAACGTGGGTTACATCGGTACTGCCATTTTAGCTGTTGTTTTCTTAGCCCTTGGCGCATTGGTACAATATGGTTCGCCAGAAACCGTAGAGATGGTGGGCGGAAAATATATCGCACAACTTATCAATATGTATGCCAGTACTATCGGTGAATGGTCTCGCTTATTAATTGCCGTGATTGCGTTTATGTGCATGTTTGGAACAACAATTACGGTAATTGATGGTTATTCTCGTACTAATGTTGAAGCAGTACGTATTTTGTTTGGTAAACAAGAAAGCTCAGTAAGAGTTTTAAACATTGGCATGATTTTAGCCGCATTGTCTGGTTTAGCGATTATTTTCTACTTTAATAACGCAGTGGGCCCAATGTTGAAATTCGCGATGATTGCTTCATTTGTTTCTGCGCCAATCTTTGCTTGGTTGAATTTATCTCTGACTAAGCACGCGAAACACAGTGTAAAAGGCGGCTTATTGTGGTTATCCCTTATCGGCTTATTCTACTTAACAGCCTTTGCAGGATTGTTTATTGCCCAACAAGTTGGCTGGTTAAACTAAAATAATTGAGATAATTACCGCGCTTTAGTTTTAAAGTGCGGTAATTTTTTTGAAAGTTTTTAGTAGAAAAGGTATGATGCTGCCCATTCTCAATTATGCAGATGACGAGTTTGACATATAAAAATAATCAATCGGTTCTTGTGGTAATTTATGCGGAAAGCACGCATCGTGTTCTTATGCTTCAACGTCAAGATGATTCCACTTTTTGGCAATCCGTTACGGGGACATTAGAAATCAATGAAACACCAAGAGAAACAGCAATTCGAGAAGTTTGGGAAGAAATTGGATTAAAAATAGAAGAAAATTCGACCGCACTTTTTGATTGCAAAGAGAGCATAGAATTTGAAATTTTCCCGCATTTCCGCTATAAATACGCACCGAGTGTGACTCACTGTCATGAACATTGGTTTTTATTGGCAGTTGAGCAGGAATTTGAGCCGATATTAAGTGAGCATTTGGCGTATCAATGGGTTTTACCTGAACAAGCGATCCAAATGACAAAATCGCCGAATAATGCCGAGGCCATCAAAAAATATTTGATGAACAGCTTTCCTCTATAGAAGAGGGTATAATTTACAAACGTTTTTAAGATAAGAAGGAAAACAACATGGCAGGCCATAGTAAGTGGGCAAATATTAAACACCGTAAAGCAGCACAAGATGCGCAACGCGGTAAAATTTTTACAAAATTAATTCGTGAATTAGTAACCGCTGCAAAAATTGGTGGCGGTGATGTCGGTGCGAACCCGCGTTTACGTGCAGCAGTAGATAAAGCCTTATCGAGCAACATGACTCGCGATACCATTAACCGTGCGATTGAACGCGGTGTGGGCGGTGGTGATGACACCAATATGGAAACAAGAATTTACGAAGGTTATGGTCCGGGTGGAACTGCTGTGATGGTTGAGTGTCTAAGTGACAACGCAAATCGAACCATTTCACAGGTTCGCCCAAGTTTCACTAAATGTGGTGGTAACTTAGGGACTGAAGGTTCTGTGGGCTATTTATTCAGCAAAAAAGGCTTGATTTTAATTAGTGAAGGTGAAGAAGATGCGTTAATGGAAGCGGCAATTGAAGCCGGTGCGGATGATATTCAGCCACAAGATGATGGTTCATTCGAAATCTATACTGCGTGGGAAGATTTAGGTTCTGTGCGCGATGCAATCGAAGCAGCAGGATTTAAAATTGATAACGCAGAAGTGACAATGATTCCATCAACAACAGTTGATCTTGATCTTGAAACTGCGCCTAAATTGTTGCGTTTAATTGACATGTTAGAAGACTGTGACGATGTACAAAACGTATATCATAACGGTGAAATTAGTGATGAAGTTGCAGCTCAGCTGTAATTTTAAGGAGATTTAGAATGAAATTAGCTAAAGTATTACCTGCAATGGCCGCTCTTGTTGTTTTATCAGCTTGTGCAAGCGATGCACCAAAAATGGAAAACAAGGCAGAGCAAACTGCAGCCCCTACTGTAACGGATAAAACAGTAGTTTATACTTGTAACAAGAAAACTGTAACTGCAGTTTATCAATTCGAAAACCAAGAGCCAACAGCGGCAATGGTAATGGTAGGCAACAAAGTTTTTGCGAAAGATTTTGCTCGTGATGCAGCTCAAAAAGACTTCACTTCATTTACTTCTGGCAAATATGTTTGGAACGTAGACAGTGGTTTAACTTTAGATAAATTCGATTCTGTTGTGCCAGTAAATCTTTTAATCAAAGGCAAAAAAGCAGATAAAATTGTTGTGAAAAACTGTGATGTAGATGCAAAAGCAACTGCAAAAGCAAACCAATAATTAACGCTAAAAACGGCCGGCATTGACCGGCCGTTTATTTTTGAGAATTTATGAGTATTATTTTAGGCATTGACCCTGGTTCTCGTGTAACGGGCTATGGTGTGATTAGACAAAATGGTCGCCATTTAGAATATCTCGGCAGTGGAGCAATCCGCACGCAGGTCGAGGATTTACCTACACGATTAAAACGAATTTATGCCGGTGTGACAGAAATCATTACACAATTTCAGCCCGATATGTTTGCCATTGAACAAGTGTTTATGGCTAAAAATGCGGATTCAGCTTTAAAACTGGGGCAAGCACGTGGTACGGCGATTGTGGCAGCAGTGAACCATGATTTACCTGTATTTGAATATGCGGCTCGCTTGGTGAAACAGACTGTCGTAGGGATTGGTTCTGCAGATAAAGTTCAAGTACAAGATATGGTGACACGAATTTTGAAGCTATCAGACAAACCACAAGCAGATGCGGCAGATGCTTTGGCCATTGCGATCACTCATGCTCACACTATTCAGCATTCCTTACATATTGCGGGCTCGGTCAAAACCACAGAAACTCACGAAAAAATGACCGCACTTTTAAAAACAAGGTATAGCCGAGGTCGATTTAGATTAAAAATTTAACTGGATTAATATCCAGTTTTATTTTATTCTATGCAAAAATTTTTTTACATGGAAATCTTATGATCGGTCGTTTAAAAGGCATCTTATTAGAAAAACAACCTCCTGAAATTTTGCTTGATGTACAAGGCGTCGGTTACGAATTATTGTTACCGATGACCAGTTTTTATGACTTACCGGAAATCGGGCAAGAAACCACATTATTTACCCATCTTGTTGTGCGTGAAGATGCTCATCTTCTTTTTGGATTTGCCCAAAAAACTGACCGCACTTTATTCCGTGAATTAATTAAAACCAATGGTGTTGGTCCTAAATTAGCACTTGCGATTTTATCTGCAATGTCAGTGGAACAATTTGCTTACGCTATTGAGCGAGAAGAACTGTCAAAATTAGTGAAAATTCCTGGTGTGGGCAAGAAAACGGCTGAACGTTTATTGGTGGAGTTAAAAGGGAAGTTTAAGGATGTTCGTCAAAGTGATTTCTTTGTGGAGAGCAAACATATTCCTTCAACTTCAGAATTACGCCAAGCTGAAAGCTCAGCAGATGAAGCGATTGCTGCATTGATTGCATTAGGCTATAAACCAACCGATGCTGAAAAAATGGTGAAAAAAGTGGCTAAAGCAGACTTAACCAGTGAGCAATTAATTCGCGAAGCTTTAAAAGCCGCGTTATAAAGATTAAACAGATATGATCGAAGCAGATAGAATTATTAGCAGTCAGGCAAAGATTGATGAAGATGTCATCGATCGTGCGATTCGTCCAAAGCTTTTAGTCGACTATGTGGGACAGCCACAAGTGCGAGAGCAGATGGATATTTTCATTAAGGCCGCAAAGTTACGTCAAGATGCCTTAGATCATCTTTTGATCTTCGGCCCTCCAGGTTTAGGAAAAACGACGCTAGCTAATATTGTGGCAAATGAAATGGGTGTGAATATTCGCACTACATCGGGTCCCGTACTTGAAAAAGCGGGTGATTTAGCGGCAATGCTGACAAATCTTGAACCCCATGATGTGTTATTCATTGATGAAATTCACCGTCTTTCTCCTGCGATTGAAGAAGTGCTTTATCCAGCAATGGAAGATTATCAGCTGGATATTATGATTGGTGAAGGGCCTGCTGCGCGTTCAATTAAATTGGATTTACCACCTTTCACATTAATTGGCGCAACAACCCGAGCTGGTTCGTTAACTTCCCCACTACGAGATCGTTTCGGTATTGTTCAGCGTTTAGAATTTTATTCCGTCGAAGATTTAACTTCTATTGTGACAAGAAGTGCCTCTTGCTTAAATCTAAAATTAGAAGATAAAGCGGCTTTTGAAGTGGCGCGTCGTTCGCGTGGCACGCCTCGCATTGCAAACCGTTTATTGCGTCGCGTTCGAGATTTTGCTGATGTGCGTAATAATGGCATTATTTCGACAGATATTGCGAAACAAGCACTTTCAATGTTAGATGTAGATGATGTGGGCTTTGATTACTTAGATAGAAAATTGCTTACCGCAGTGATTGAACGTTTTGATGGTGGACCAGTTGGATTAGATAACTTGGCAGCAGCAATAGGTGAAGAACGAGACACTATCGAGGATGTTTTAGAACCTTACTTAATTCAACAAGGATTTTTACAGCGAACCCCTCGAGGCCGAATTGCGACTTCGTTAACTTATCGACACTTCGGACTTCAGAAGCCGTCAGAATAAGAGATAGAAAAAAAGGACATATTGATATCAATATGTCCTTTCTTTTTGAAACCTGCTTAGTTAGTTCCTTCAGTTCCTTCAGTATAGCTCTTCATACTATTTAATCTTGCTAAACCCACATCACAGCTTTTTTGTTGAGTCGCTAATTCCATTTCAAGAATTTGCTGCTTGCTTTGATTTAGTTTGCTTTTGATTTTACCTACTTGAGTATGAGTACCCGGCTGTTTTTCTGCTTGGGCAATCAAATTTTCTGTTTCTTTAAATAACTGTGTGCATTGTTGTGGAAGAGCAGCTTTGTTTTCTGTAATAGGTGCTGCAGTGGCAGATAGTGCCATAGAACCGAAAAGTGCGGTCAAAATTACACAAATTTTTTTCATTGTAAATCCCTACAAATCTCTCCAAATATTATTAGGCTAAAAAATAGCAAAATCTTGCAGCCCTGTCTAGTGATTATTTTGTCCATTTTTTTTAAATAAAGTTTCCTTGTGATAGATAAATTTTTCCATTTTGAGCAAAAAATACAGAATTTGATGTGGATCAATTTTGTCATTGTTATGCAAAATAGGGTATTTTGTAACTTATATCAAAAAATGTGATCAAGATAACGGTTTTTTCTGTTTTTTATCCTCATAAATAGTAGTAGAATATGGCAAAATTTTGAATGTTTATATTGTAATCGGTTACTGTATTCTGTTTTGAGAATAGAAAAGGCAATTATTACGTAAATAATTCAATATTTCTTAACAATTTCTGTTGAGTAGTTTGGGGTGGTTATTTGGGGTTATCCTTGGTAATCATAAAGTGAAAATCTTGTAGATTTATACAAGGAGTTGAGATGTTAGACGTTGTTGATCTCTCACGCTTGCAGTTTGCATTAACTGCGTTATATCACTTCATTTTTGTACCATTAACATTAGGTTTATCTTTCGTTCTTGTGATCATGGAAACCATTTATGTTAAAACGGGCAAAGAAGTATATAAAGATATGACAAAATTCTGGGGTAAGTTATTTGGTATTAACTTTGCTCTAGGGGTGACGACCGGTATTATCATGGAGTTCCAATTCGGGACAAACTGGTCTTATTATTCTCACTATGTAGGTGATATTTTCGGTGCGCCATTAGCAATCGAAGCATTACTTGCGTTCTTCTTAGAGTCCACTTTCGTGGGTCTATTCTTCTTCGGTTGGGATCGTTTAACTAAAGGTAAACACTTACTCGCAACTTACTGCGTAGCCTTTGGTTCAAACCTTTCTGCGATGTGGATTTTAGTCGCGAATGGTTGGATGCAACATCCGGTAGCGGCAGAGTTTAACTTTGAAACCATTCGTATGGAAATGACCAGCTTCTTAGATCTTTGGTTAAATCCAGTTGCGCAAGGTAAATTCTTACACACATTAACAGCAGGTTATACAACCGGTGCAATGTTTGTATTAGGTATCAGTGCATTCTATTTATTAAAAGGCCGCGATATTGGTTTTGCTAAACGTTCATTCTCTGTAGCGGCAACTTTTGGTTTTATCGCTGCATCAGCTGTATTAATTATGGGGGATGAATCAGGTTATGAAATTGGTAAAGCACAACCTGTGAAATTGGCTGCAATGGAAGCTGAGTTTGATACCCATCCTGCGCCAGCGCCATTCCATCCAGTTGCGATTCCAAATACCGCTGAAATGAAAAATGATTTTGCGATTGAAATCCCTTACTTAGGTGGTTTAATTGCAACGCGTTCTTTAGACACTGAAATTGTTGGTTTGAAAGATATTCAAGCGAAAAATGAAGGTCGTGTTCGTAACGGTATGGTTGCTTATGATTTATTCACGCAATTAAAAGCAGAGAAAAAATCAGCAGGCCAAGTAAATCCTGAAACTAAAGCAAAATTTGATGAAGTCAAAGGTGATTTAGGTTTCGGTTTATTATTAAAACGTTACACAGATAAAGTTGTTGATGCAACGGATGAACAAATTAAACAAGCAGCACGTGATACTATTCCAAATGTCGGTCCTAACTTCTGGGCATTCCGTGGTATGTTAGCCGCAGGTGGTTTAATTATTTTACTGACCTTTGGTGCATTTGTTCAAAATTTACGTAACAAAGTGACTTCTTCTCGCTTATTACTTAAAGCATTGCTTTGGGGTATTCCATTGCCATTCTTAGCGATTGAATTTGGTTGGTTCTTAGCTGAATTTGGTCGTCAACCATGGGCGATTTATGAAGTATTACCGGTGGGTGTGTCTGCCTCTAACTTGAGTGTAGGTGACTTATGGTTCTCTATCGGTTTAATTTGTGTACTTTACTTCTTCTTCATCATTGCGGAAATGTATTTGATGTTTAAATATGCACGTTTAGGTCCAAGTGCATTGAAAACCGGCAAATACTATTTTGAGCAATCATCTAAATAAGCAGGAGATGGATTATGCTTGATTATGAAATTCTACGTATTATTTGGTGGGTGCTAGTTGTTGTATTGCTTATCGGTTTCTCTGTAACAGATGGATTCGATATGGGCGTGACCGCACTTTTACCCGTAGCAGGTAAGAAAGAAGTAGAAAGACGTATTATGATTAACTCTATTGCTCCACACTGGGATGGTAACCAAGTTTGGTTATTAAGTGCTGGTGGTGCAATCTTCGCGGCATGGCCGATTGTTTATTCTGTAGCGTTTTCAGGCTTCTATATTGCCTTATTCCTCGTGTTAGCTGCGTTATTCTTCCGTCCAATTGGTTTTGAATATCGTGCGAAAATTGATAACCCAACATGGCGTGCTATGTGGGATTGGGGCTTGTTTGCGGGTGGTTTTGTACCTGCATTAGTATTCGGTGTAGCATTTGGTAATTTATTACAAGGTGTACCATTTGAATTAAATGAGCTTTCACAAGCAACTTACACAGGTTCGTTCTTTGCATTATTAAACCCATTCGCATTACTTTGCGGTGTGTTAAGCCTTGCAATGTTAGTGACTCACGGTGCGAACTGGTTACAAATGAAAACCACTGCAGCATTGCGTGATCGCGCAAGAGCAATTACACAAATTGGTGCATTAGTGACATTAATTACTTTTGTACTTGCAGGTGTATGGCTTTCTTTCAAAGACGGTTATGTGGTGACTAGCGTGATTGATCACTTTGCAGCATCAGCGCCAGCTTCAGGTAAACAAGTGGCAGTTGAAGCAGGTGCATGGTTCAAAAACTTCAATGAAAATCCAGCTTTATGGGCATTCCCAGCATTAGTAGTAGTTGGTGCATTATTGAATGTGGTTGCATCTAAAGCAAATCGTTGCGGTTTCGCGTTCTTATTCTCAGTATTAACAATGGCTGGTGTGATTATCACTGCGGCAGTATCAATGTTCCCATTTGTAATGCCTTCAAGTACTCATCCAGAACAAAGCTTGTTAATGTGGGATGCAACATCAAGTCAATTAACATTAAACTTAATGTTCTACTTGGCATTAGTATTCGTTACCATCTCATTGCTTTACACCACTTGGTCATACTACAAAATGTTTGGTCGCTTGGATGAAAGCTTTGTTAAAGACAACAAAAACTCATTATACTAAGGAGAAACAATATGTTATATGCAATTTGGGTAGTGGGTGTGTTGGCTGCAGTTATGGTGAGTGCTAAATTAACCATTGGTAAAGAAAAGTCAGGTAAATTTGACGAGTAATGATGATTAATTCACTCTATCAATTAAGTAATAAGGGTTCCTTGCGAACCCTTTCGTTTATTTTAGCGTTATTTTTAACTGCGGCTTTCTTTCTAAATTTAAGTCAATTTTCGACCGCACTTCGAACAGCACATCCAGCTTGGATTCTCGCAATCTTTTGGGGATTGATTAATTTGTGGATCCACGGTATCGGATTTGAAATTCGTCGAGCAATATGGCAGCTTGTTTTCTTGCCATTTATTGGTTATTTCACCACAATAATCGCCATTGTTCAGCATTGGTTATTATAAGAACGATAGACAAATATTATTATTTGGATCTTGCACATCTTATGAACAGGTTCTAAAATAAGCGGCTTGTTATGGCTGATAATTTGAGCATTATTTTGAATAACCAATGTTTTACCTTTCCGGTTCGTGTCTATTATGAGGACACGGATGCAGGCGGAGTAGTGTATCACGCACGTTACTTACATTTTTTTGAACGTGCGCGAACTGAATATTTAAGAACGCTTAATTTTTCCCAACAATCATTATTGCAGGAACAACAATTAGCTTTTGTGGTCAAAACCATGTCTATTGACTATTGTATTCCGGCAAAATTGGATGATTATCTTATTGTCGAAACTGAAATAACGGCAGTGAAAGGGGCGACAATCCTCTTTGAACAGCGGTTAGTTCGTGAGACGGTGGTATTATCAAAGGCTACTGTTAAGGTAGCCTGTGTTGATCTAGGCAAAATGAAACCTGTCGCAATTCCTGAAGAATTAAAAGCGGCATTTTTAAAGTAAATAACTTTTCGGAGTATGCAATGACTGCAGAATTGAACTTTTTAGATCTTTTTCTAAAAGCGAGTATCGTTGTTCAACTTGTAATTGTGATCTTAATTTCGTTCTCAATTATTTCTTGGGCAATCATCATTCAACGTAGCCGTATTTTGACGAGTGCGTTAAAAGAAGCGAACACTTTTGAAGATCGTTTCTGGTCTGGTGAAGATTTAAATAAACTTTATGATGGTTTATCTAATCGTCGTGAAGTATTAACAGGTAGCGAACAAATTTTCTTTGTCGGCTTTAAAGAATTCTCTCGCTTAAAACAAGTGAATGCGAATGCACCAGAAGCAATCATCAAAGGTACGACTCGTGCGATGAACCTTGCGATGAATCGTGAAGTAGAAGCTCTTGAAAGTCGTGTACCTTTCTTAGCAACAGTTGCTTCTGTAAGTCCATATATCGGTTTATTTGGTACCGTTTGGGGGATCATGCACGCATTTATGGCATTAAGTGGTGCGAAACAAGCAACATTACAAATGGTTGCTCCAGGTATCGCAGAAGCTTTGATCGCAACCGCAATCGGTTTGTTTGCGGCGATTCCAGCTGTAATGGCGTATAACCGTTTAAGCTTACGTGTAAATGCGATTGAACAAAATTATGGTAACTTCATTGATGAATTCACCACAATTTTACATCGTCAAGCTTTTGGTAAAGCGCCCCATTAAAAATAAATAAAAAATTGACCGTACTTAATAAATAAAACGAAAAGTGCGGTGGATTTTAGCGAAGTTTTAGAGGAAATTATGGCTCGTCGTCAGCGTAAAGACATTAAATCTGAAATTAACATCGTGCCATTTCTCGATGTTCTTTTAGTTTTAGTGTTAATTTTTATGGCAACCGCGCCGATTATCAGTCAGAGCGTTCAAGTGGAACTCCCTGATTCGGTGCAAAGTCAAAATGTATCAAATGAAGATAAAACACCGGTTATCTTAGAAGTAGCGGGTGTAGGGCAGTATTCGATTTCTATTGGTGGTCAACGCCAAGAAGGCCTTAACGAAGAAATGGTAACCCAATTATCAAAACAAGAATTTGATAAAGACAATAACACAATGTTCTTAGTGGGCGGAGCAAAAGATGTACCTTATGAAGAAGTGATTAAAGCACTGAATTTACTACATCTTGCCGGCATTAAGTCTGTGGGTTTAATGACCAACCCGATTTAAGAATAAGTAGGTAAAACCGTGCAGAATAATCGACGAAAAAAACGTGCAAATGAGTTTGTCATCTCTATTGCGATGCACCTTGCATTGTTTGCTTTGTTGATTTGGAGCTCTCTTTATCAAACCGTTGAAATAATGGGTGGTGGAGAAGGTGAAGGTGATGCCATGGGAGCTGTGATGGTCGATACCGGCAGCGCAGCGCAGGAATGGGGACGTATTCAACAACAGAAAAAAGGTCAAACTGATAAACAGAAAAAACCAGAACCTGTGGTCGAAGAGAAGAAACCAGAGCCTGAACCTGAACCAAATCAGCAAGAAATTGCGAAACAAGAAGAGATTAAGCGTCAGCAGGAAATTCAACGTCAAAAAGAACTTGAAAAACAAAAGCAGCAAGAAATTGAAAAGCAAAAACAGCAACAAGAGCTTGCTCGTCAAGAGGCGTTAGAAAAACAAAAACAAGCTGAAGAAGCGAAAGCAAAACAAGCGGCTGAAGCAGCGAAATTAAAAGCTGATGCAGAGGCAAAACGTTTAGCGGCAGCCGCTAAACAGGCTGAGGAAGAAGCAAAAGCTAAAGCACAAGCCGAAGCTCAAAAAGCGAAAGAAAAAGCTGAAGCAGATGCTAAAGCCAAGGCTGAGGCAAAAGCGAAAGCCGATGCTGAAGCAAAAGCGAAGGCTAAGGCAGAAGCAGATGCCAAAGCCAAAGCTGAAGCAGATGCTAAGGCTAAAGCAAAAGCTGAGGCTGATGCAAAAGCGAAAGCCGATGCTGAGGCAAAAGCTAAGGCTGAAGCAAAAGCTAAAGCGGATGCAGAAGCGAAAGCAAAAGCTGATGCAGCAAAACGTAAAGCAGATCAAGCGGCTTTAGATGACTTCATGAACGGCGGAGATGTCGGTGGTGGTAGTGCATCTAAAGGTGGTAATGCAAATAAAGGCGGTACACAAGGCAGTGGTGCAGGACTTGGTGCTGGAGATGGTGGTAAAGTTGGTGACCAATATGCGGGTGTCATTAAACGTGAAATTCAACGCCGTTTCTTAAAAGACCCAAGCTTTGCCGGTAAAGTTTGTAGCATTAAAATCCAACTCGGTCGAGATGGTACGATTTTAGGCTATCAACGCGTTTCAGGACCTGATGATATTTGTACTGCAGCATTAAGTGCAGTAGCGAGAACGAAAAAAGTTCCAGCAGCACCATCTGATGCGATTTATGAGAAATATAAAGCGCCGACTATCGATTTTGATATCAATGCTCGATAATCGGTTTTAGGAAAGTAACAACGTTAAAATAAGGTGATTAAATGAAATTGATCAAACGTGTTATGGGGCTATTTGTGGTGATGTTTGCATTTGCAAGCACAGCAATGGCAGAAGATGAAGTTCGAATTGTGATTGATGAAGGTGTTGATGGCGCTCGTCCTATCGCAGTTGTTCCTTTCGCGGGTTCTGCACCTGAAAATATTGGTCAAATTGTTGCAGATGACTTACGTAATAGTGGTAAATTTAACCCAATTCCAGTAAGTCAAATGCCACAACAACCAACGACTGCAGCAGAAGTGAAACCAGAAGCTTGGACTGCTTTAGGTATTGATGCTGTTGTGGTTGGTCAAGTAACATCAACTGGTAGCGGTTATAACATTTCTTATCAGTTAGTTGATACTGTGGGCGCATCAGGTACACCAGGTGCAGTGCTTGCACAAAATAGCTATACAGTGACTAATAAATGGTTGCGTTACGGTGCACATACTGTGAGTGATGAAGTATTTGAAAAATTAACCGGTATTCGTGGTGCATTCAGAACACGTATTGCTTACGTAGTGCAAAAAAATGGTGGTTCACAACCTTATGAAGTTCGTGTAGCAGATTATGATGGTTACAATCAATTCATCGTAAATCGTAGCTCACAACCAATTATGTCTCCAGCATGGTCTCCAGATGGTAAACGTTTAGCTTACGTATCTTTTGAGAACAAAAAATCACAACTTGTTGTACAAGACTTAGGTTCTGGTTCTCGTAAAGTGGTGGCTTCTTTCCCAGGACATAACGGTGCACCAGCGTTCTCTCCAGACGGTTCTAAACTCGCATTTGCGTCTTCACAAGATGGTTTATTAAACATCTATGTAATGAGCTCAAATGGTGGTACACCGACTCAATTAACTCGCGGTGCTGGTAATAATACAGAACCATCATGGTCTCCAGATGGTAGCTCAATTCTCTTTACTTCAGATAGAGGTGGTTCACCACAAGTTTATCGCATGAGCGCAAGCGGTGGTGGTGCATCGCCAGTTGGTGGTCGCGGTAGTGCGCAAATCAGTAGTGATGGTAAAACACTCGTGATGATCAACGGTAATAACAACGTGGTGAAACAAGATCTCACCAGCGGTAGTTCTGAAGTATTAAGTACATCTTTCTTAGGTGAAAGCCCAAGTATTTCTCCTAACGGTATCATGATTATTTACAGCTCTACACAAGGGCTAGGAAAGGTGTTACAATTAGTTTCTGCAGATGGTCGCTTTAAAGCGAGTCTTCCAGGAAGTAATGGCCAAGTGAAATTTCCAGCTTGGTCTCCATACTTGACTAAATAAAAAAACTCATTGAGGAGAAATCTAATGAACAAATTTGTTAAATCATTATTAGTTGCTGGTTCAGTAGCTGCATTAGCAGCATGTAGCTCATCAAACAACGATGCAGCAGGCAACGGTGCTAACAACGGTCAAACTTTCGGTGGTTACTCTGTTGAAGATCTTCAACAACGTTACAACACCGTTTACTTCGGTTTCGATAAATTCAACATCGAAGGTGAATACGTTCAAATCTTAGATGCTCACGCTGCATACTTAAATGCAACTCCAGCTTCTAAAGTTGTTGTTGAAGGTAACACTGACGAACGTGGTACTCCAGAGTACAACATCGCTTTAGGTCAACGTCGTGCTGATGCAGTTAAAGGTTTCTTAGCTGGTAAAGGTGTTGACGCTGGTAAAGTATCAACTGTTTCTTATGGTGAAGAAAAACCTGCAGTGTTAGGTCACGATGAAGCAGCATACTCTAAAAACCGTCGTGCAGTGTTAGCATACTAATTTTTAGAGAATTTTGATTCTTAGAAAAAGGGAGAGTAGAAATACTCTCCTTTTTTATTTGTTCTAAGATGTTGTCAGAAATTGACGAGTATTCACGCAATTAACACAATTTCTTCAGATTTTTCTTGCGTCAGAAAATAAAATCGGTAATATACGCACCTGTTACGAAATAATATGGGTCGTTAGCTCAGTCGGTAGAGCAGCGGACTTTTAATCCGTTGGTCGAAGGTTCGAATCCTTCACGACCCACCACTTTTATTTCGAAGAATTCCCAAATGGGTCGTTAGCTCAGTCGGTAGAGCAGCGGACTTTTAATCCGTTGGTCGAAGGTTCGAATCCTTCACGACCCACCATCTATTTTACAGATCATTATTTAACCGGTTGGGTTGTTAGCTCAGTTGGTAGAGCAGCGGACTCTTAATCCGTCGGTCGAGAGTTCGAGCCTCTCACAGCCCACCAGTCAACATCTTATTCCTCCTATTTGTTAATAAATTTACAAAAAATTAAAATATTTTCAAAATTCTTGACTATATTTGGCGGTTATTATGGTAGAATATCCACAAATTTAAGTCGGGCATAAAATGTTACAAAATATTCGAATTGTTTTGGTTGAAACATCACATAGCGGGAACATCGGTTCAGCGGCGCGTGCGATGAAAACAATGGGATTATCCAATCTTTATTTGGTCTCACCAAAATCGGTAGATGAGCAATCTATTGCATTAGCAGCAGGCGCTGATGATGTTGTGCGTAATGCCCACATTGTTGATACTTTTGAACAAGCAATAGAAGATTGTTCATTAGTGATTGGTACGAGTGCAAGATTACGTCATTTACAGAGTACGCTGATTGAGCCAAGAGAGTGTGCAGAGAAAGCCAGTACACATCAAGGGCAAGTAGCGATCGTGTTCGGTCGTGAGCGTGTTGGACTCACAAATGAAGAATTACTTAAATGTCATTATCATTTAAATATCCCTGCTAACCCTGAATATTCTTCGCTCAATTTAGCGATGGCAGTACAGTTGGTAAGTTATGAAATGCGAATGGCATTTTTAACAAAAAATAAAACGGAAAGTACACTTTCAACGATAGAAGATATCTATCCAACAGCACAAGAAATGGAGTATTTTTTTGCTCATACGGAACAGGTGTATCAGTCTCTTGGTTTTATTCAAAATCAAGGGGTTATACAAAAGTTAAGACGACTTTATAACCGTTCTTCTCTAGAAAAAAATGAATTAAATATTTTGCGAGGAATGTTAAGTGCGGTTGAAAAACGCCTTAATCTGCAAAAAGAGTAAAATTGACTATCATAGTCAGATAGGTAAACTACCTAGATGGCGATTTATAGGGATGCTTTATGAAACTAACATCTAAAGGACGATATGCGGTTACCGCAATTTTAGATATCGCATTACATGCAGGAACAAACCCTGTTTGTTTAGCGGATATCTCAGAACGTCAAAATATTTCACTTTCTTATCTTGAGCAATTATTTGCAAAATTGCGTCGAGGAGGATTAGTAAAAAGCGTTCGTGGCCCAGGTGGTGGCTATCGTTTAGCGTTACCAACTGATCAAATTTCTATCGGTATGGTGATTTCAGCCGTAAATGAGAACATTAATGTCACAAGATGCCTTGGTAAAGGAAATTGCAAAGGCGGAGTAGAGTGTTTAACTCATACATTATGGCAAGATTTAAGTGATCGCATTTCTGATTTTTTAGATGAGATTACATTAGCTGAGCTTGTAGAGAAAAAAACTGGGAAGCATAAAGCTCACAAAGATTTTGATGACTTAATTGTAGTCAACCAATAATGGGAAAGTAGATTAAAGTGCGGTCAAATTGATAGCATTTTTAGTAGTTATTTAGGAGTGAAAATGAAATTACCAATTTATTTAGATTATGCAGCAACATGTCCAGTGGATGAACGTGTAGCTAAAAAAATGATGGAATATTTAACCATTGATGGTGTATTCGGTAATCCTGCATCTCGTTCACATAAATTTGGCTGGCAAGCTGAAGAAGCAGTTGATATTGCACGTAATCAAATTGCTGATTTAATTGGTGCAGATTCACGTGAAATTGTGTTTACTTCAGGCGCAACGGAAGCAGATAACCTCGCAATTAAAGGTGCGGCACACTTTTATCAAACAAAAGGTAAACACATTATTACTTGTAAAACTGAGCACAAGGCAGTATTGGATACTTGTCGTCAGTTGGAACGTGAAGGCTTTGAAGTGACCTATTTAGAGCCAGAAGAAGATGGTTTAATCGATCTTGAGAAATTCAAAGCTGCATTGCGTCCAGATACTATTCTCGTGTCAATTATGCACGTGAATAATGAGATTGGCGTGATCCAGGATATTAAAGCAATTGGTGAGCTTTGCCGTGCAAATAAAACGATTTTCCACGTAGATGCGACCCAAAGTGTCGGTAAAGTAGAAATTAATCTCGCTGAATTACCGGTTGATTTGATGTCAATGTCTAGCCACAAATTATATGGACCAAAAGGTATCGGGGCATTATATGTTTGCCGTAAACCTCGCGTTCGTTTAGAAGCAATTATCCATGGTGGTGGTCACGAACGTGGCATGCGTTCTGGTACATTACCTGTACACCAAATTGTGGGTATGGGTGAAGCTTATCGTATTGCAAAAGAAGAAATGGCGACAGAGATCCCTCGTATCAGAGCTTTACGCGATCGCTTATATAATGGCTTGAAAGAAATTGAAGAAACCTATGTAAATGGTTCGATGGAGCACCGCGTAGCAAATAACTTGAACATCAGCTTTAACTATGTTGAAGGTGAATCCTTAATGATGGCATTACGTGATGTGGCAGTTTCTTCTGGTTCAGCTTGTACTTCTGCGAGTTTAGAGCCATCTTATGTACTACGTGCATTAGGTCGTAATGATGAATTAGCACATAGCTCAATTCGTTTCACACTTGGTCGTTGGACAACGGAAGAAGAAATTGATTACACCATTAATTTAACACGTAATGCAGTAGCAAAGCTTCGTGAATTATCGCCACTTTGGGATATGTTCAAAGAAGGCATTGATTTAAATACTATTGAGTGGTCAGCCCACTAATTTTAAAGGCGGCTAGTCCGCCTGATAGCAACTTATTTAGGAAAGGAACATAATATGGCGTACAGCGAAAAAGTTATTGATCATTATGAAAATCCACGCAACGTAGGTTCGATGGATAAAAAAGATAATTCAGTAGGGACGGGTATGGTTGGCGCACCGGCTTGTGGTGACGTTATGCAGTTACAAATCAAAGTAAATGATAGTGGCATTATTGAAGATGCGAAATTTAAAACTTATGGTTGTGGCTCAGCGATTGCATCAAGTTCTTTAATTACCGAATGGGTAAAAGGTAAATCTTTAGATGAAGCAGGTGCAATCAAAAACAGTCAAATTGCGGAAGAACTTGAATTACCACCGGTAAAAGTTCACTGCTCAATTTTAGCAGAAGATGCAATTAAAGCCGCTATTGCTGACTATAAAAATAAACAAGGTAAGTAATCAAAGTGCGGTTGAAAATGACCGCACTTTATCAATTTAAGGATCAGAATATGTCTATAACACTCACTGAAAAAGCGGCGCGACGAGTTCGTACTTTTCTTGAAAATCGTGGAAAAGGCATCGGTTTACGCTTAGGTGTGAAAACATCAGGTTGTTCGGGTTTAGGCTATGTGCTTGAATTCGTTGATGTGCTCAATGATGACGATCTTGTTTTTGAGCAGCATGGCGTGAAAGTGGTAGTCGATCCAAAAAGCTTGGTTTATTTAGATGGCATTGAGCTAGATTATGTCAAAGAAGGCTTGAACGAAGGCTTTAAATATAACAATCCAAATGTGAAAGAATCATGTGGATGTGGTGAAAGTTTCCATGTTTAAGGAATAAAGATGACAGATCCTTTTGCTATTTTTGATTTACCCGTTGCTTTCAATGTTGATCAAGCCCTTTTGTCTGAACGCTATTTAGTGCTTCAAAAGAGTTTGCACCCTGATAATTTTGTTACGGCAGATGCGCAAGAACAACGCATTGCAATGCAAAAGTCGACAGAAGTTAATGATGCATTAAAAACCTTGAAAGACCCAATTTTACGTGCGGAAGCAATTATTGCGTTAAATACGGGAGAAGCACAGGATTTAGAACAAAAGAGTACACAAGATGTCACATTTTTGATGCAGCAATTAGAATGGCGAGAAGAGCTCGAAAATATTGAGCAAAGCCAGGATGAGAATGCATTAGAATCCTTTGCGAAACGCGTTAAAAAAGAAACAAAAGAAATGTTGACCACACTTGAAGCACAGCTTAATGAGCAACAATGGTCAACTGCAGCACAATTCTGCGATAAATTACGTTTTCTAAAAAAATTGGCGGATGAAATTAGCCAAGTAGAAGAACGTCTATTTGAATTATAATCCTGAGGGCGTTTAATACGCCCTTTTCGCTATTGATAAATGGGCTGCCGCCCTCATACTAATGAAACCCGATTATGCAAACTTTAGAACAACTGACTGATGCCTCAAAATCTGCTTGGGGAACCATTTCCCAATGGATTGATCATGCTCGTAATCATTGTGAAGTGATTAAAAAAGATCAATCTAGTGCAGAACGTGAGCTTTTCACCATGCAAATGCCCACTTCTTCTCCGATGGGAGCGGTAATTTATGAAACCGGTGGCATTTTAATTCATCATGGTTGGTTGCGTATATTGGGTTCCGGCAGTTTTAAATTGCCACGTGGATTAATGGATTGGAATTTCAGCAAATCCTTTAATCAATCAGGTGATAAACCAAAATATTTGCTTGTTGCGGACGATGTCATTGGTGGTTATTTTGCTTTAAATGGTGGCTCTTTAGGTTCTAATCTTGGCAAGATTTACTATTTTTCGCCGAAAGACTTAACTTGGCATGATTTAAATTTTACCTATACGGATTTCTTAGCTTGGGCATTAAATGGTGACATTGAAGCATTTTACCAAAATCTATTTTGGCAAAATTGGCAAGAAGATGTAAAACAACTCGATGGTAACCACATGATTGTTTTTACACCAGAGCTTTCAGAAGATAAGACGACTTATATTAATCAGCGTGAACGACGCGAAGTCAACATTGAAACCCATTACAACGCAAGTTTCACTGAACAAGATAAATTTGCACAAGCTTATTCAGTGGCATAACGAGCCCTTAACGAATTAATTATTAGAGATAAAAAGAGATATGGCATTACTCCAAATTGCAGAGCCAGGACAAACGGCTGCACCACATCAACATCGTCTTGCGGTAGGGATTGATTTAGGTACAACAAACTCTTTAGTTGCCGCAGTGCGTAGCGGTCAAGCCACCATTTTGAATGATGAACAAGACAGAAGCCTTGTGCCTTCAGTCGTCTACTATGGTGAAAATGAAAAACTTGTTGGTACAGAAGCATTTGCAAAAGCTGCAATTGATCCTAAAAATACGATTATTTCTGTGAAACGGCTGATTGGACGTAGCCTTGATGATGTGCAATCTCGTTATACCAATTTACCCTATGAGTTTGTGGCAAGTGAAAATGGGTTGCCATTATTGGTGACACATCAAGGTAAAAAAAGCCCAATTGAAGTCTCTGCGGATATTTTATCTCGTTTAAATCATATTGCAGAACAACGACTTGCAGGTAAGCTTTCTGGCGTGGTGATTACCGTACCTGCCTATTTTGATGATGCTCAACGCCAAAGTACAAAAGATGCGGCACGTCTTGCAGGGTTAAATGTATTACGTTTATTAAATGAACCCACTGCTGCAGCAGTGGCTTATGGCTTAGATAGCGGAAAAGAAGGTGTCATTGCTGTTTATGACTTAGGTGGCGGTACCTTTGATATCTCAATTTTACGCTTGTCTAAAGGTGTATTTGAAGTCTTAGCAACAGGTGGGGATACCGCTTTAGGTGGTGATGATTTTGACCATTTAATTGCCGATTGGATTATTGAACAAGCGGGTATTCAACCACAAAATGTGAATGAGCAACGTGAACTTTTAAGTTTAGCCACACAAACTAAAATTGCTTTAACGAGTGAGCAAAGTGCGGTCATTTCTTGGCGCGGATTTGAAGGTGAGTTAAGTCGTGAGCAATTCAATGAATTAATCCACTCATTGGTAAAACGTTCTTTATTAACCTGCCGTCGAGCATTGAAAGATGCGCATGTTGAAGCTGAAGACGTGCAAGAAGTGGTTATGGTTGGAGGCTCAACTCGCGTGCCTTACGTACGTGAACAAGTAGGCGAATTCTTTGGTAAAACCCCATTAACCTCTATCGACCCAGATAAAGTAGTGGCCTTAGGTGCAGCTATCCAAGCAGATATTTTAGTGGGCAACAAGAATGACAGTGATATGTTGTTACTCGATGTTGTGCCGCTTTCTTTAGGCATTGAAACCATGGGCGGTTTAGTGGAGAAAATTATTCCACGTAACACCACGATTCCAGTGGCTCGCGCGCAAGAATTTACTACCTTTAAAGATGGTCAAACTGCAATGACTGTACATGTGGTACAAGGTGAACGAGAGTTGGTGGATGATTGCCGTTCTTTAGGTCGTTTTACGTTGCGTGGTATTCCGCCAATGGTGGCAGGCGCGGCTCATATTCGAGTGACTTATCAAGTGGATGCAGATGGCTTATTAAGTGTGACCGCGATGGAGAAATCCACTAAAGTCCAAGCATCGATTCAAATTAAGCCTTCTTATGGCTTAACGGATGAAGAAGTAACGGCAATGATTAAAGCTTCTTTTGATAATGCACAAGATGATATGCAAGCCCGTGAATTAGCTGAGCAGCGCGTTGAGGCTGACCGTGTGATTGATAGCGTGATTGTGGCATTACAACAAGATGGGGCAGACTTATTAACCGAAACGGAATTTCACCAAATTGAAAATGCATTGAAACAATTAATGGGTGTAAAAGAAGGCTCAGATCGTAATGCCATCGTTCAAGGAATCAAAGCCCTTGATATCGCGACACAAGAATTTGCGGCAAGACGAATGAATAAATCCATTCATCAAGCGCTGACAGGTAAATCTGTATCAGATATTGAGCAATAAAGTGCGGTTATTAATTAACGAGTTTTTATATTGAGGAAAGTAATATGCCAAAAGTGATTTTTTTACCGAATGAAGAATTTTGCCCAGAGGGTATGGTGGTTGATGCAGCCGCTGGTGATAACTTATTGGAAGTAGCGCATAATGCGGGTGTTGAAATTCATCACGCTTGCGATGGTTCTTGTGCTTGTACAACATGCCATGTCGTCATTCGTGAAGGGTTTGATTCATTGAATGAAGCCAGCGATCAAGAAGAAGATATGTTAGATAAAGCATGGGGTTTAGAAATGGATAGCCGCCTTTCTTGCCAATGTGTCGTGGGCGATGAAGATTTAGTGGTGGAAATCCCTAAATATAATATTAACCATGCGAATGAGGCAGCTCACTAATGAAATGGACTGATGCACAACTTATTGCAGAAGAGCTGTATGATCGTAATCCAGATTTAGATCCTAAAACGGTACGTTTCACAGATTTGCATAAGTGGATTTGTGAACTAGACGATTTTGATGATGATCCAATGAAATCTAACGAGAGTATTTTGGAAGCGATTTTGTTGAAATGGTTAGATGAATACGAGTAATTGATGAGATTAATCAAGCGAGCTGAGAGGCTCGCTTTTTTGTTTTGAGAATTTACCTCAAAATAAAACCGCACTTTATTGCTAAAGTGCGGTTATTTTTATCGTTGTTTTTAATTATTTTTTCTTCGCGTATTTTAAGGAGTCGATAGCTACCGCGAGGATGATAATGCTACCTTTAATGATATATTGCCAGTAAGGGTTAACACCGATGTAAGTTAAACCATAGTTAATTACGGTGAAGATGATAACACCCGTGATTACACCGATAACAGTACCCACACCACCAGCGAAAGATACACCACCTACTACGCAGGCAGCAATCGCATCTAATTCATACATGAAACCGAGGTTGTTGGTTGCACTACCGATACGACCTGCTTCTAACATACCACCGAATGCATAGAACATACCAGCAATCATGTAAATCACAACAAGGTTACGCGCTACGTTTACGCCCGATACTTTTGCTGCTTCTGGGTTACCACCGATAGCAAAGATATTTTTACCGAAGCGTGTTTTATTCCACATAACCCATACTAAGAATGCACAAATTGCGGCATAAATAGTGATGTAGGATAATTTGAACGAACCGAGTCTAAAGAAGCCTTGTGCGAAGTTAGAGAAAGATTCACTGAAGCCTGCAATTGGTGAGCCACCTACGCCATCATAATAAAGTGAGTTGAAACCGTAAACGATGATCATGGTACCCATGGTTGCAATGAACGGGGTTACATTGAGATAAGCGATAACTAAACCATTCACTAAGCCGATTACAGCACCTACCGCACAAACAGTCAGGATAACTACTGGAATCGGAATTTCACCTAAATCCGGGAACACGCGGTTCATGTTTTCCATTGATTGCAAGAGGGTAGCAGAAATAACCGCTGCTAAACCTACTTGGCGACCGGCTGATAAGTCGGTACCTTGAGTGATAAGCAAGCCTGCAACACCTAGGGCGATAATGAGACGGACGGATGATTGAGTTAAAATGTTACTAAAGTTGCGAACATTCAAGAATGTTGGATCTTGTGCGATGATGATGCCAAGTAAAATCAACAACACAAAATAAATCGCATTTTGTTTTAAGAAATCGAATGATTTATTTTTTGGTAAGGCACTCATAATTTGTTCCTTTATGATTTATAAATATTTTGCGGCAAGTTGCAAAATTTCTTCTTGAGACGTTTTTGCCGTTTCAACGATGCCGGCAACACGACCATTACTCATGACCAAAATTCGGTCTGTTACGCCTAATAGTTCCGGCATTTCTGATGAAATCATAATGATGCCTTTATCTTTTTTAGCGAGTTCTTGAATGAGCTGATAAATTTCAAATTTTGCCCCAATATCAATACCACGAGTTGGTTCGTCGAGCATTAATATATCTGGTTGGGTTAAAAGCCAACGGCCGATAATGACTTTTTGTTGGTTACCACCAGAAAGCGATCCAATCGTTGTTTTGTGAGAAGGTGTTTTCACGTTCATCGCATCAATCACCCATTGTGTATCGCTCGCCATTTTTTTATTGCTGAGCAATTTCCATGGGGTGAGGTAAGATTTCATATTTGAAATCAAAGAGTTAAATTCAATGCTTAGGTTTGAATAAATCCCGGTTGAACGACGTTCCTCAGTCACCAAAGCAAAACCGTGGTTAATCGCCTCAAGTGCGGTATGATTTTTCACGATTTTTCCGTTGAGTTTGATCGTCCCTTCTTTTAATTCGCGTACACCAAAAATGGCTTCCACAATATCGGTTCGTTTTGCACCAACAAGACCTGCAATACCTAAAATTTCACCTTTGCGTAAATTAAAGGAAACATCTTGAATAGAAGGTTGGTTCACCGCAGTTAAATGTTCCACTTCAAGTGTGATTTCTTTTGGTACATTAGTTCTTTCAGGGAAACGTTGTGTTAATTCACGGCCTACCATCATTGAAACAATTTCTTCCATGGTGGTGCCTTTAACTTGAACAGTATTGATCCATTTACCATCACGAAGAATGGTGATTTCATCACAAATTTTGAAGATTTCATCCATTTTGTGTGAAATATAGATAATGCCACAACCGCGATCTTTTAATTTTTGAATAATTTTGAAAAGATGTTCCACTTCTTTTTCTGAAAGTGAGGATGTTGGCTCATCCATAATTACAATTTTAGCGTTATAAGAGAACGCTTTCGCAATTTCGATCATCTGCATTTGTGAAACGGAAAGTTTGGCCACTTTTTCTTTTGGATCAACATCAATATCCAATTCATCGAAAATCGCTTTGGTATCACGATACATTTTGGCGTGATCCACAAAAGGACCTTTAAGTGGGTAGCGACCCAACCATAAGTTATCCATTACACTAGTTTGACGCACCAAGTTAAGTTCTTGGTGAACCATTGAAATCCCATTTTCAAGGGCTTCTTTTGATGTTTTAAAATCAACAGGTTTGCCTAAGAATAAAATTTCACCTTCGTCTTTTGCATAAATTCCGAAGAGGCATTTTAATAATGTAGATTTACCCGCCCCGTTTTCGCCCATCAAGGCGTGAACAGAGTGAGAACGAACTGTTAGATTGGCGTGATCAAGGGCTTTTACACCGGGAAAAGACTTACTGACATCCGTCATTGTCAGTAGTACATCACTGTCTTGGGTTTGAGTTGTCATATCCAACCTCATCAAAAAAGGGGAAAGGGAATTTGGGTTTCCTTTCCCCTAAAATTAAAGAAAAGCAATAGATTTTCTTATTTTAAGAATTCACTTAGGTTATCTTTATCTACACCAACATAAGGGATACGCACCACGCGGTTTTCTAATTTCCATTGTGTACCTTCTGTTGCAGCTTTACCGTTAGCAAGGTTTGCAGAAAGTTGAACAACTGCTTTACCTTGGTTAACGCCATCGTTTAACACAGTACCAGCAATTTCGCCTTTCTTAATTAATTGAAGTACTTCTGGTAATGCATCTACACCAAAGATTGGTAATTTTTTACCGTGTGCTTTGGTTGCTTCTAATGCACCTAATGCCATACCGTCATTGTTTGAAATAATCATTTCAATTTCGTTAGCTTTAGAGCTAGATAACCATGCATCCACTTTATCTTTTGCCATTGCTGCATCCCACATACCTGTATCAATAAATAATTGCTCGGTTGGAATACCTTTCGCATTTAATTGCTCAATCACATATTTAGTACGTGCTTCAGCATCAGGGTGGCCAGGTTCACCTTTTAATAATACATATTGGATTTTACCGTCTTTGTTTAAGTCTAAGGCTGGCATTGCTTTCCATTGTTTTGCAATTAAATCACCTTGGATTAAACCTGATTCTTTCGGATCAGTACCCACATAGTAAGCGTGATCATAGCTACCAATTGCTTTTGCACCTGGGTCTTTATTGAAGAAAACAACAGGAATGTCATCTTGTTTAGCTTTCTTGATAACAGTTGAAGCTGCTGCTGGGTCTACTAAGTTAATCGCTAAAGCTTTTACACCTTTAGAAAGCAAACCATCCACTTGGTCATTTTGAATAGATTGTGCATTTTGAGAGTCATTCATTAATAACTCAATGCCGCCAAGCGCTTTCGCTTCTTTATCGATTTCTTTACGCATTAATGACATGAAGTTGTCATCATATTTATAAATGGTAACACCAATGCGGTTATCGGCTGCGAAACCTGAAGTTGCTGAACCTAAACCGATTGCTAAAGCGACTGCACTTAATACTGCTGTTTTTTTCATAAAAACGCTCCTATGTAGAGAAAGAGATTTTATTGTTGATTTTTTATATATCAAATAGAGGAATGTTGCGTACATCTATTGCAACTGAATTCATCATAACGAAATCAAAACTGTTAATCTGTGATCAAACTCACATAAATGAAAACGATTACATAGCAATGTTTAAATTTGTGATCTCCATCACGGTTTTATTGCATTTTCTACGGAAAAACGTCTCACCAATGTTGGATTAAATTGCACAACAGTAGGTGTAACAATAGACGAATCGACTAAACTTAATGCCAGTTTTGCCGCATAATTTGCCATTAAATCAATTGGATAGCGAATTGTGGTGAGTTTTGGAATTAAATATCGAGCAATTGGCATATCATCAAATCCCACAATGGAAAATTGTTTCGGGACTTTGATATTGTTTTCATTTAAAACGGAAATTGCCCCCGCTGCCATTGTATCGTTATAGGCCACTACAGCGGTTAAGTTGGAGTTGTAGCTCAATAAATCAATCATGGCTTTCTCACCGCCCTCAAAATCAGGCGAATTATGCACAATGGCTTGTTCTACAATGGGGAAGTTATGCGCTTCTAAGGCCTCTAAGTAACCTTCCTTGCGCTCAGTTTCATCTAAAATACCGTGGTTGGAACCAATATAGGCGATGTGCTTATGACCATAACGAATCAGTATTTCAGTGGCAAGATAGGTACCTTGGCGGTTATCAAGGCTGACGCAACGATTTTCATAACCCGCAATCACGCGGTTAATTACCACCATACCGGGTACATTTTCTAAATAATGCTGTAACTCTTCGTCAGAAAGGGCTTTGGAATGAACGACCAAACAGCTACAACGCTTGCGTAGCAAGGTATCAATGGCTTCACGCTCTTTTTCTGCATGATGGTATCCAATGCCGATCAAAATCGTTTTTTGATGCTCTTCAGCGACTTTATCGACCGATTTAACCAAGATAGCAAAGAACGGATCCGTTACATCGGTAACCACCACTCCAATGGTATCAGTATTTTGTACTGCCAGAGCTTGTGCGTTTGCATTGGGTTGATAATTTAAGACTTCCATTGCACGTTGTACCGAATAACGGGTTTTTTCACTCACAGATGGGGAGTGATTAATCACCCGGGAAACAGTGGCAACCGACACACAAGCTAATTCTGCAACATCTCGAATTGTAGGCATAACAGGGCTCTCATTCATTTTTTCATAGCAATTATCATAGTAAATTTGAATAAAATTGAAAGCGGTTACTTTCAAAAATGCTACATTCGTCACAAAAAAGTGATTGGACTAGCGCCTTATTTCCTGATTTTGTGATAATGATCACGGTTTATTTTTTTTAATTTGTTATCTTATGAAGAAAATTTTGTAATCGTTTACATTTTGGAGCAAAAATATGAGCGAAACCATATTTGAACCGACAGATCATCCGCATCGTCGTTATAATCCGTTAATTGACCAATGGGTTTTAGTCTCGCCACATCGTGCTAAACGTCCATGGCAGGGGCAACAAGAAAAAGTGAGTGAGGAACAAAAGCCAAGTCATGATCCAAACTGTTATCTTTGCCCTCGTAATAAGCGTATTACAGGTGAACCGAATCCGGATTACCATAAACCTTATGTATTCAAAAATGATTTCTCGGCTTTATTAGAAGATACACCAGCGCCAGCGCAATCAGCCGATCCTCTTTTCCAAATGAGCCAAGCTCGTGGTGAAAGCCGTGTTATTTGTTTTTCACCAGATCACAGCAAAACCTTGCCATTATTGACCGCACTTGAAATTGAAGAAGTGATTAAAGTGTGGCAAGAGCAATTGCGTGAACTGGGTCAAAAATATCAGTGGGTACAGATTTTCGAAAATAAAGGCGCAGCAATGGGATGTTCCAATCCACATCCGCACGGACAAATTTGGGCAAATAGCTTTTTACCGAATGAAGTCACGCGTGAAGATGTTGCTCAACGAAATTATTATGAAAAACACGGTTCGGTGCTTTTAGTGGATTACGTTCAAAAAGAATTAGAGAAAAAAGAACGTATTGTGGTGGAAACCGAGCATTGGGTTGCGGTGGTGCCTTATTGGGCGGTGTGGCCGTTTGAAACCCTGTTATTGCCAAAAGTGCATGTAAAACGCTTAACAGAATTAACCGAGGCTCAAGCTAAAGATCTTGCCGTGATATTGAAAAAACTGGCAACAAAATACGATAACTTATTTGAAACGTCTTTCCCTTATTCGATGGGCTTCCATGCAGCACCATTTAATGGTGAAGATAACGAACATTGGCAGCTTCATGCACATTTTTATCCGCCATTGTTGCGTTCAGCTACGGTTCGCAAATTTATGGTGGGCTATGAAATGCTAGGCGAAAGCCAACGTGACCTCACCGCTGAACAAGCAGCAGAAAGATTACGTGCGTTAAGCGAAGTACATTATAAAGAACGTTAAGAAATCCTTTCCCTCTTGAATTAAGAGGGAGTGTAAAAGATAAAGGAAAATAATATGACTCCAGTCCAAAAATCCCAACACATTTTTACTCAAAAATATAACAAGCAACCGGAACTGACTGTATATGCGCCAGGTCGTGTAAACATTATCGGCGAACATACCGACTACAATGATGGCTTTGTGATGCCTTGTGCGATCAATTATGGTACAGCCATTGCGGGATCAAAACGTGCTGATCATATTTGGAATGTTTATGCGGCAGATCTTGATCTTGAGGATACCTTTTCTCTTGATGAGGATTTCCCTCAAAGTGAGCAAAAATGGGCGAATTATGTGCGTGGTGTCGTAAAATTTATTCAAGAACGTTGCCCACAATTTAAACAAGGCGCTGATTTGGTCATTTCTGGCAATGTGCCTCATTCTTCCGGTTTAAGTTCTTCTGCAGCGCTTGAAGTGGCGACGGGTAAGTTCTGCCAACAACTCAGTGATTTACCTTTAACACATACAGAAATTGCTTTAATTGGTCAAAAAGCTGAAAACAAATTTGTAGGCGCAAATTGCGGGAACATGGATCAATTAATTTCCGCTTTAGGGCAAAAAGATCATCTCTTAATGATTGATTGCCGTAGCTTAGAAACACAACCAACGCCTGTGCCGAAAGATGTCGCTGTTATTATTGTGAACTCAAATGTACCGCATGATTTGGTGACAGGTGAATACAACACACGCCGTTGGCAATGTGAGAAAGCCGCAGAATTCTTTGGTGTGAAAGCGTTACGAGATGTGTCAGTAGAAGAATTCCAAAAAAGAGAAGCAGAATTGACCGCACTTAATGCTTTAGTGGCTAAGCGTGCACGCCATGTGGTGACTGAAAACCAACGCGTACTTGATGCGGTTGAAGCATTAAAACATAACGATTTAACAAAATTAGGCGAATTAATGGGGCAATCTCACGAGTCCATGCGTGATGATTTCGAGATTACTGTGCCACAAATTGATTATCTTGTTGAACTCGCTCAATTAGTGATTGGTAAAACCGGTGGTGCGAGAATGACCGGCGGTGGTTTCGGTGGTTGCATTGTTGCCCTTGCTCCTCATGATAAAGTCGAAGCCGTACGTAAAATCATTGCTGATAATTATGAAAAACAAACAGGTTTAAAAGAAGATTTCTACGTTTGCACTGCCTCACAAGGAGTGAGTCTATGCTAGAAAAAACGGCGTTCAATGCACCAGATGGACAGCCTTATCAACTTGTTCAACTCACCAATTCAAATGGTATGACCGTGCAATTTATGGATTGGGGAGCCACTTGGCTTTCTTGTAAAGTCCCAGTGAATGGTGAGTTGCGAGAAGTGTTACTCGGCTGCAAAGTGGAAGATTATCCTAATCAAGCAGCTTATTTGGGTGCTAGCGTAGGGCGATATGCGAACCGTATTGCTAACGCCCAATTTGAATTGGGTGAGCGAACAATCCATCTGGTTGCTAATCAAGGCAAACATCAATTACATGGTGGCAAAGAAGGCTTTGATAAACGTCGTTGGAAAGTCGAAGAGTGCGGTCAGAATTTTGTGCGTTTTTCCCTAGTGTCTCCCGATGGTGATCAAGGTTTTGAAGGCAATGTACAAGTTAATGTGCTTTACACGCTGACCGATGAAAATAGCGTAAAAATTGAGTATGAAGCAGAAAGCGATAAAGATACTGCGCTGAACTTAACGAACCACGCTTATTTTAATTTAGAAAATGCAGAGCAGGGCAGTGATGTACGAAATCATACACTACGCCTTAATGCGGATTTCTATCTGCCGGTTGATGGCGAAGGCATCCCAAATTCACCACTTAAGCATGTGGTGAATACCAGCTTTGATTTTCGTGTGGCAAAACCAATTGCACAAGATTTCCAACAAGGCGATCAAGTGGTAACAAAAGGTTACGATCATTCCTTTATCGTCAATAAAGCATGGCAAAAGCCTTGTGTATTATTGACTTCCCCTAATGAAGATTTAAGCCTTGAAGTGCTCACATCCCAAGCTGCATTACAGGTTTATACGGGAAACTATCTTGCCGGCATTCCAACTCGTGAAGGTGGCACTTATCAAGATTTCAGTGGCATCGCACTTGAAACTCAATGTCTTCCCGATACCCCAAACCACCCCGAATGGCAAAATTATGGCGGTATTCAAAAAGCAGGTGAACGTTATTACCAATGGACAGAGTTTAGGTTTAAATAGGTAATTATTGAAAGTGCGGTTAAAAACTATTGTATTTTTAACCGCACTTTGTTTATATGTAATTACATAAAATGTATAAAAAATACATTAATTGTATTTAATTCGTAATATTTTACTAGAGGTGAAAAATCACAAATGGAAAGCACCTTTGAAAAAACGATTCTTAAAATATCTAAAGGAAGTAATGCAGGATTTTTCCCTGTTTATTTTGGATATGTTGATAATGATCAATGCCAAATATCCTTTGAATGTTTTGATATGAAAATTTGTATTGTAGAGGATAATTTTTGGGATTGTTTATCTAGATTAAAAAAACAATATCCTGATATATTGTTACATTGTAAAGGATATAAACGAAATGTTTATCCATCGCGCATGCTACTACAGATGGGAAAGGCTGTAAAAGTGTATGAATACAAACTTGGTAAACAAGCTACATTTGAAGATTTAGTTTTTATTTTTTCTCCTGAAGATAGTGAACTGACTTATTCCGTAGATGAACAAATTGTGTTTTTTAATAAATGGATTAATTCGTTAGACAACAAGTAAAATGTTCTAAGTATTTATCCTATAAGAGGACAATAATGAAAATTGAATTTGGATATGATTCAAAGGATGCTTATAAATAATTATAAGATCTAGATGCACCTTCTACATGAAGAAGAAACAATGGCTATAGTTAAAATTGAAAGTGCGGTTAAAAATTACCAAGTTTTTAACCGCACTTCATTTTCAGCCATTTAGCTGAAGTTTTTTGCGATTTTTGTCAAAATATGCTACTTTTTACGCAGTCAATCAGACAGTAACACATTTAATTTTATGAACGAAGAACATTCGAGTAATCAAACTGAAACAACTAAAAAGTCTTTTTTCCAATCACTTATTGGCCGATTTTTTCAAGGTGAGCTGAAAAACCGTGAAGAACTCGTGGAAGTGATTCGCGATTCAGAACAAAACGATTTAATCGATCAAAATACTCGCGAGATGATTGAAGGTGTAATGGAAATCGCAGAGCTTCGTGTACGCGATATCATGATTCCACGCTCGCAAATCGTATTTATTGAATCGAATCAAGATCTCGATGCCTGTTTGAATACCATTATTGAATCGGCCCACTCTCGTTTTCCTGTGATTGCAGATACAGATGACCGCGATAATATTGAAGGTATTTTGCACGCAAAAGATTTGCTTAAGTTTTTACGTGAAGATGCAGAAGAATTCGAGCTTTCCAAGTTGTTACGTCCAGTTGTGATTGTGCCAGAGAGTAAACGTGTCGATCGTATGTTAAAAGATTTCCGTTCAGAGCGTTTCCATATGGCGATTGTGGTGGATGAGTTTGGTGCGGTATCAGGGTTGGTGACCATCGAAGACATTCTCGAACAAATTGTCGGTGATATTGAAGACGAATTTGATGAGGAAGATGTCGCAGATATTCGTCAGCTTTCTCGTCATACTTATGCGGTACGTGCACTAACAGATATTGATGATTTTAATGCGCAATTCAATACGCATTTTGATGATGAAGAAGTGGATACTATTGGCGGTTTAATCATGCAAGCCTTTGGGTATTTGCCTAAGCGCGGTGAAGAAATTACGTTAGAAAATATTCAATTTAAAGTGACCTCTGCCGATAGTCGTCGTTTAATTCAGGTTCGCGTAACCGTACCGGATGAGCATTTATCGGATATGGAAGGCGTGGAAGAACAAGCTGAGTAAGTTGCTCAGTTTGGCCGTATTCTTAGCCCCCTCTTTGCTAAAGAGGGGGAATGTTTTTTTATAGTATTGATAAAATGAATAAATTAGTCGTTTATCTTATAGCCCTGATTTCTGGCGTAATTGGCGTATTTGCCTTTTCGCCGTTTGATTATTGGGGATTAGCCTATGTATCCTTAGGCGGATTGCTGTTTGTGGCGAAAAATGCCAAAAAATCAACTGCACTTTTTGCTACTTTTTTGTGGTCGATGGGCTTTTTCTGTTTTGGTGTAAGTTGGTTAAATGTCAGCATTCATCAATTTGGTGGCGCTTCCCTTGGCGTGAGTTATCTCTTGGTGGGCCTGCTTTCTGCTTACCTTGCACTTTATCCAATGCTTTTTACTTATTTAGTGCAGCGTTTTCAGGTACAAAGTGCGGTCATTTTTGCCGCGATTTGGACATTGACTGAATTCTTGCGCGGTTGGGTATTTACTGGTTTTCCTTGGTTACAATTTGGTTATACCCAAATCGATAGCCCATTTTACGGTATCGCCCCGATCTTTGGTGTCACGGGGATGACATTCTTTACCGTTTGGGCAAGTGCGGTCATTTTTAATCTTATTTTTGCACTATCGAAAAAACAATGGAATTTAGTCAGTGTGAATGCATTGCTATTATTGGTTGTGGGTGGATTAAGTGCTTATGCAGGTAAGGTCAATTTTGTTCAACCAAAAGAAGATAAAGGGCTAACCGTCACACTTGCACAAGGCAATATTGAGCAAAATTTAAAATGGGATCCTGAATATCTTTATGCCACGGTGGACATCTATCAAAAACAAATTTTGGCGCATTTAGGCAAGTCTGATTTGATTATTTTGCCTGAGTCGGCATTGCCAACTTTGGAAAATGCTATTACGCCATTTTTTGACGCTTTAGATAAAGTCGCGAAAGAGAAAAACACGGAAGTGATGATTGGTACCGTATATCGTGATGAACAAAGCGGTAAGTTATTAAATTCGATTGTGACGGCAGGGAATCCTGATTTCCCTTATGAATTAACGACAAAAAATCGTTACAGCAAACATCATCTCGTGCCATTTGGTGAGTACGTGCCGTTAGAAAGTTTGTTGCGTCCACTTAATTCCGTATTTAATTTGCCAATGTCTGCGTTCCAAAGTGGCGATGCGGTACAGCCATCTTTTATGGCAAAAAAACATGCTTTTGCGCCGGCTATTTGTTATGAAATTATTTTTGGTGAGCAACTTCGTGAAAATTTGAAAAAAGAAACAGATTATTTGCTGACTATTTCTAATGATGCGTGGTTTGGTGATAGCATTGGCCCTTGGCAGCATTTACAAATGGCTAGAATGCGTGCGCTCGAATTAGGTAAACCATTAATTCGTGCAACCAATACGGGGATTTCAGTGTTTATTGATGCAAAAGGCAAGATTGAAGCGCAAGCACCGCAATTTGAGGAAACCACACTGACGCATAAAATGGTGCCAACAGAAGGTAAAACACCTTATGCGGCACTGGGTAATTTACCTATTTATGTGTTGTCATTGATTTTTGTGTTATTACGTGGCTTCACGACGTTATTAAAACGTCGCTTGAACCTTTCACAAAAATAGCAGTCAAAACGACCGCACTTTTTTAACGTGAGAGGGAAATAAATTTCCTCTTGTAAAACCAATGAGATTTTAATGAATAAAAATCTAATCGAAGTCAAAAACCTGACCTTTAAACGAGGTGAGCGTGTGATTTACGATAACCTGAATTTGAAAGTCCAACAGGGTAAAATTACGGCCATTATGGGGCCATCAGGGATCGGGAAAACCACGTTGCTGAAATTAATTGGTGGTCAGCTGTATCCTGAACAAGGCGAGATTTTGTTTGATGGACAAGATATTTGTCGTCTATCAAATCGCGAGCTTTACGAAGTACGTAAACGCATGGGAATGTTATTTCAATCAGGCGCTTTATTTACGGATATTTCCACGTTTGATAATGTGGCATTTCCGATTCGCGAGCATACCCGTTTGCCGGAAAGTCTAATTCGTCAAATTGTGTTGATGAAATTAGAAGCGGTGGGTTTACGCGGTGCGGCAGATTTAATGCCTTCGGAGCTTTCTGGTGGGATGGCTCGTCGTGCCGCATTAGCGCGTGCAATTGCACTTGACCCAGATTTAATCATGTTTGATGAGCCGTTTACGGGGCAAGATCCAATCAGCATGGGCGTGATTGTGAGCTTAATTAAACGCTTGAATGAAGCACTGAATTTAACCTCTATTGTGGTTTCCCATGATGTGCAGGAAGTGTTAAGCATTGCCGATTATGCCTATATTATTGCGGATAAACATGTGATTGCCGAAGGAACATCAGAGCAACTGCTCGCGAGCCAAGATCCTCAAGTGGTTCAGTTCTTAAAAGGCGAAGCGGATGGTCCGGTAAAATTCCATTATCCGGCAGGTGATTATGTGGAGGAATTATTTAAATGATCGTTGATATGATTTCTTCACTTGGACGAAGCGTAATCAAATTTTTCCGTGCATTAGGCCGTTCAGGCTTTATGTTGTTTGGTGCGTTAGTCGGTAAGCCACAAATTCGTCAACATTTTCCTTTATTAGTGAAGCAGTTATACGTATTAGGCGTACAGTCTTTACTGATTATCCTGCTTTCTGGTTTATTTATTGGAATGGTGTTGGGCTTACAAGGCTATGTAGTTTTGGTTGATTTTTCTGCTGAAACGAGCCTTGGACAACTTGTAGCACTGTCTTTATTACGTGAATTAGGCCCAGTAGTGACCGCACTTTTATTTGCGGGTCGAGCAGGTTCTGCGTTAACAGCTGAAATTGGCTTAATGAAAGCCACAGAACAACTTTCTAGCCTTGAAATGATGGCGGTCGATCCATTACGTCGAGTGATTGCACCACGCTTTTGGGCTGGGCTGATTGCGATGCCAATTCTTGCGCTTCTCTTTACCGCGATTGGTATTTGGGGCGGTGCGCTTGTCGGCGTAGATTGGAAAGGTGTCGATGCAGGTAGCTTTTGGTCTGTGATGCAAAATGCCGTCAGCTGGAGCTATGACATTCTAAACGGATTTATTAAAAGCGTATTTTTCGCCATTGCCGTGGTGTGGATTGCGTTATTCAATGGTTATGATTGTATTCCGACATCAGAAGGTATCAGTCAAGCCACAACTAGAACAGTTGTCCACGCATCACTTGTGGTTCTTGGGCTCGATTTCATCTTAACTGCCATTATGTTTGGGGCAGGCTAAAAGGGTATTTTTATGCGACAAACAATTAAATATGAATTTTGGGTAGGGCTATTTTTACTACTTGGTATCGCCGCGTTAGTGTTTTTAGGCTTACGTGTAGCAAACGTACAAGGTTTTGGTGAAACAAAATCTTATACAGTGACTGCAACTTTTGACAATATTGGTGGACTAAAAGTCCGTGCACCACTTAAACTTGGTGGGGTAGTCATTGGTCGCGTATCTGACATTACGTTAGACGAAAAATCTTACTTACCAAAAGTCAGTATCGCGATTAATGAAGAATATAAAGAAATTCCGGAAAATAGTTCGTTATCGATCAAAACATCGGGATTATTGGGCGAGCAATATATCGCCTTAACAATGGGCTTTGATGATGGTGAAACCGCGATGTTAAAAAACGGTAGCCAAATTCAAGACACAAAATCCGCAATGGTATTGGAAGATTTAATCGGCCAGTTCCTTTACGGTGATAAAAAAGCCGACGGCAATGCTGACAAAGCAGAACCTGAAGCCAAATAATAATCTTTATTTAGGAGATTTATGATGAAATTTACTCAGTTTAAAAAATGGTTTAGCGTAATGGCATTTGCAGTGACTGCACTTTTTGTGACTCAAACTGTACGTGCAGAAACGAGCCCTTATGTGTTGATGCAACAAGCATCAGATAAGTTATTTGCCGATATCAAAAACAATCAGGCAAAAATTAAAAAGGATCCAAACTATTTACGTACCATCGTGCGTAACGATTTATTACCTTACGTGCAAGTAAACTATGCAGGTTCTTTGGTGTTAGGTTCACACTTTAAATCAACCACACCAGAACAACGTGAAAAATTCTTTAAAGCATTCAGCGATTTTATCGAACAAGCTTACGCACAAGTATTAACTGCTTACACCGATCAAAATATTCAAATTGAACCGGCTAAAGAAGTGGGCGACAAAAACCTTGTGAGCATTCGTGTAAACATCATGCAAAATGGTGGACAAGCGCCAATTAAATTAGATTTCAAATGGCGTAAAAACAGTAAAACGGGCGAATGGCAAGCTTATGATATGGTTGCTGAAGGCGTGAGCATGGTTGTCACCAAACAAAATGAATGGAGCGGTATCTTACGTCAACAAGGTATTGATGCATTAACTGCTCAAATTCAAAAATCTGCTGCTGCACCAGTGACATTGAGCAAATAAGCGAATGACTGCGTTAAAGTGGGATTTAATCCAAAATAATGATAAGATAGCTCTCCAATTATCGGGGGAGCTATCCCGCAACACGTTGTTACCATTATGGCAACAACGTGCTTCTTTTTTATCAGAAAAGCAAAACAATCAAAGTCTGATTGAATTTGATTTAACTGAAATCAATCGAATTGATTCTGCTGGTTTTGCATTATTGTGTGATTTTCTACACGATTGTGAGCAGTTACCAAATAAAAAAGTGCGGTTGATAAACCCTCCAGAACAGTTATTAACCCTTGCTGATTTAGTGAATTTATCTCATTGGATTAGCACTTTTATCGACCATAATTAAAACGGAAATCCGAATGGAACTGCAAGAAATTGAACGTATTTTAAAAGAAAGCCTGAATGTAGATGAGGTTTATGCTCAAGGTGAAAATGCTCACTTTGGTGTGATTGTAGTGAGTGATGAAATCTCAGCACTTTCTAAATTAAAACAGCAACAAACCATCTACGCGCCATTAATGCCTTACTTTCAAACTGGCGAAATTCACGCTTTAACTATTAAAACCTATACCACTGAAAAGTGGAAAATGGATCGTCTATTACATCAAGCAAGCTAGGATTTTCTATGGAAAAATTTCGTGTTTATGGCGGGCAATCTCGCTTAAGTGGTACTGTAACCATCTCTGGTGCAAAAAATGCTGCACTTCCTATTCTTTTTGCCGCAATTTTGGCAACTGAGCCGGTTAAATTAACAAATGTGCCGGAACTCAAAGATATTGATACCACCTTAAAAATCTTACGTAAACTTGGCGTGGTGGCAGAGCGCGATGCTGAAGGTGCAGTATTACTAGATTGCTCTAAAATTGATCACTTTGTTGCGCCGTATGAATTAGTAAAAACCATGCGTGCTTCTATTTGGGCATTAGCACCATTAGTGGCTCGTTTTCATCAAGGTCAAGTTTCTTTACCGGGTGGTTGTTCAATTGGTGCTCGTCCGGTTGATCTTCATATTAGTGGCTTAGAAAAACTTGGTGCAACTATTGAGCTTGACGAAGGTTATGTAAAAGCAGTTGTCGCAGAGCGTCTTGTAGGTACACGTATTGTGATGGAAAAAGTGAGCGTTGGTGCGACTTTATCTATCATGATGGCTGCAACGCTTGCTGAAGGTACAACAACGATTGAAAACGCTGCACGTGAGCCTGAAATTGTCGATACAGCTGATTTCCTCAACAAAATGGGCGCAAAAATTACAGGTGCAGGTACGGATCACATTGTCGTTGAAGGTGTTGAGCGTTTAACTGGCTGCGAGCACAGCATTGTGCCAGATCGTATTGAAACCGGTACATTCTTAATTGCAGGGGCGATTTCTGGTGGTCGCGTGGTATGTAAAAATACTAAAGCGGATACCATGGATGCGGTGATTGATAAACTTCGTGAAGCGGGTGCCGAAGTTGAAGTCACAGAAGATAGCATTACCTTAGATATGCATGGCAATCGTCCAAAAGCTGTTAATATTCGTACTGCACCACACCCAGGTTTCCCAACGGATATGCAAGCGCAGTTCACCTTATTAAACATGGTGGCAGAAGGCACCAGTATCATTACTGAAACCATCTTTGAAAACCGTTTTATGCACATTCCAGAATTGATTCGTATGGGCGGTAAAGCGGAAATTGAAGGTAACACGGCAGTGTGTCATGGTGTTGAGCATCTTTCTGGTGCAGAAGTGATGGCAACAGATTTACGTGCATCAATCAGCCTTGTATTAGCAGGATGTATCGCAAGTGGTGAAACTATCGTAGATCGTATTTATCACATCGATCGTGGTTATGAGCACGTTGAAGATAAACTTCGTTGTTTAGGTGCGAAGATTGAACGTTTCTCTGAAAAGAGCGAAGAAGTTTAATTAAATCCAGATAAAAAAGAGCGGTCAATTTTGACCGCTTTTTTGTTTTCTATCCATTATTTTTTCGAATAATCTCTTGCACCAAAAATGGCTGTACCAATACGTACCATGGTTGAACCACATTTTATGGCACTTTGCATGTCATCGGTCATTCCCATCGAAAGCGTATCAATTTGTTGATGAGGGAAAGCGACTTTCAATTGCTCAAATAATTGTTCCATTTGGCTAAAAGCCGCTTCTTGTTCTGCAATATTGTCTGTTGGAGCAGGGATCGCCATTAATCCACGTAAACGTAAGTGCGGTAGATTTTCAATGTGTTTTGCAAGTTCAATCATTTCACTCGGTTGAATACCTGATTTACTGGCTTCATCACTAATATTGATTTGAATTAAAACGCTCAAAGGAGCTTTATTGGCTGGGCGTTGTTCATTTAAACGATCGGCAATTTTTGCACGTTCTAGTGTTTGCATCCAATCGAAATGTTCTGCCACAAGGCGCGTTTTATTGGATTGCAATGGGCCAATAAAATGCCATTCAAGCTGAATATTCTGTGCTTCAAAATACTGAATTTTATCTACACCTTCTTGAACGTAGTTCTCCCCAAATGCTTTTTGTCCTGCATGATAGGCTTCTAAAATCGCTTCATTGGGTTTAGTTTTAGAAACCGCTAATAAAGTGACCGCACTTTCAGGACGATGTGCCAGTTGAGTGGAGGCTTGGATTTTTTGATGGATGGTTTCGAGTGCTTGTTGAATTGTCATCATTTTCTTCCTGAACAATGTAAAACTCATTTTATTCTATACCAAAGTAATGATTTTTAGAAAAAAATCTTCATTTTTTCGATTTTATGTTTGACAAGCTCGCGCTTTTTCGGTATTTCTAAACACATCTTTTTTTCAAGGTTAAAATACAATGAAAAATAACCGCACTTTCACTATTACCACCATTATTATGACCATTACGACAATTAATGGGGCGGGTTAGTGCGTAGCAAACAGGATCAGGAAAACCCGCATTCAGTCTAGTGCGGGTTTTTTAATATTTAAAAATCACAACATCTGAGGATATTATCATGCGCGTATTAAAATTTGGTGGCACTTCATTAGCTAACCCTGAGCGTTTCTCGCAAGCAGCTCAATTAATCGAAAAAGCTCATTTAGAAGAGCAGGCTGCCGGTGTGTTATCCGCTCCTGCTAAAATTACTAATCATCTTGTCGCCCTCTCTGAAAAAGCCGCATTAAACCAACCTACTGATACCCACTTTAACGAAGCCATTGAAATTTTCTATAACATCATTAATGGCTTGCACGCTGAAAATAATAAATTTGATCTTGCAGGGACCAAAGCCCTCATTGATGCAGAATTTGCCCAAATTAAAGGCTTATTAGAAGAAATCCGCCAAGCAGGCAAAGTAGAAGATAAAGTTAAAGCGACCATTGACTGTCGTGGCGAAAAATTATCAATTGCGATGATGAAAGCGTGGTTTGAAGCACGTGGATATAGTGTTCATATCGTTGATCCTGTTAAACAATTATTAGCACAAGGCGGTTACTTAGAATCTTCAGTTGATATTGATGAATCGACAAAACGCGTTGATGCGAAAAGTATCGGTAAAGATAAAGTCGTTTTAATGGCTGGTTTTACCGCATGTAATGATAAAGGTGAATTAGTGTTATTAGGCCGTAATGGTTCTGATTATTCAGCAGCTTGTTTAGCAGCTTGTTTAGACGCATCAGTTTGTGAAATTTGGACCGATGTGGATGGTGTTTATACTTGTGATCCACGTTTAGTACCAGATGCACGTTTATTACCAAGCCTTTCTTACCGTGAAGCGATGGAGCTTTCTTATTTTGGTGCGAAAGTGATCCATCCACGTACAATTGGTCCATTATTACCAAAACAAATCCCTTGTGTGATTAAAAACACCGGTAATTCATCAGCACCGGGTTCAATAATCGATGGTCATGTGAAATCTGAAGGGCTACAAGTTAAAGGGATTACTAATCTTGATAACGTGGCAATGTTCAATGTTTCAGGTCCTGGTATGCAGGGTATGGTAGGAATGGCAGCTCGTGTCTTCTCAGCGATGTCAAAAGCTGGCATTTCAGTTATTTTAATCACGCAATCTTCTTCTGAATACAGCATTAGTTTCTGCGTGCCAGTGAAATCCGCAGATGCAGCGAAAGCGATTTTAGAACAAGAATTTGCGACAGAATTAAAAGCCCATGACTTAGAACCAATTGAAGTCGCTAAGGATCTTTCTATCATCTCTGTTGTAGGTGATGGCATGAAACAAGCTAAGGGTATCGCAGCTCGTTTCTTCTCTGCACTAGCTCAAGCTAATATCAGCTTAGTTGCAATTGCACAAGGGTCTTCTGAGCGTTCAATTTCAGCAGTTGTCACGCAAAATAAAGCGATTGAAGCCGTGAAAGCCACTCACCAAGCTCTTTTTAATAACAAGAAAGTTGTGGATATGTTTCTAGTCGGCGTTGGTGGCGTTGGTGGTGAGTTAATTGAACAAATTAAACACCAAAAAGAATACCTCGCAAAGAAGGACATTGAAATCCGTGTTTGTGCCTTAGCGAATTCAACAAAAATGCTTTTGGATGAAAACGGGTTGAATTTAGATAATTGGAAAGTCGATCTTGAAAATGCAACCCAACCTTCTGATTTCGATGTGTTGTTATCTTTCATTAAGTTGCATCACGTAGTGAACCCAGTATTTGTAGATTGTACAACGGCTGAATCGGTCGCGGGACTTTATGCTCGTGCGTTAAAAGAAGGCTTCCATGTGGTAACCCCAAACAAAAAAGCGAATACTCGCGAATTAGCCTATTACCACGAATTACGTCGTAATGCACAAGCGAGCCAACATAAATTCTTATACGAAACTAACGTAGGCGCAGGCTTGCCAGTTATTGAAAATTTACAGAATTTATTAGCAGCGGGTGATGAGCTTGAGTATTTTGAAGGCATTTTATCGGGCTCACTTTCTTTCATTTTCGGTAAATTAGAGGAGGGACTTTCTCTTTCAGAAGTAACCGCACTTGCACGTGAAAAAGGGTTTACAGAACCCGATCCTCGTGATGATTTATCAGGGCAAGATGTGGCACGTAAATTACTGATTTTAGCGCGTGAAGCAGGTTTAGAACTTGAGCTTTCCGATGTAGAAGTGGAAGGGGTATTACCGAAAGGCTTCTCAGAAGGCAAATCAGCTGATGAATTTATGGCAATGTTGCCACAATTAGATGCGGAATTTAAAGCACGCGTTGAAGCGGCGAAAGCAGAAGGCAAAGTATTGCGTTATGTGGGCCAAATTAAAGATAGCCACTGCAAAGTATCAATCATTGCTGTGGATCAAAATAACCCATTGTATAAGGTGAAAGATGGTGAAAACGCCCTTGCATTCTATACGCGTTATTATCAACCAATTCCGTTGTTATTACGTGGTTACGGTGCGGGTAATGCAGTAACAGCAGCCGGCATCTTTGCGGATATTTTAAGAACATTACACCACTAAAAAGGACATAATATGTTAAGAATTTATGCTCCGGCATCGAGTGCAAATATTAGTGTAGGTTTTGACACATTAGGCGCAGCCATTTCACCGATTGATGGTTCATTATTAGGTGATGTCGTACAGATTGAGTCTATTCCAAGTGGTTTTGAGCTCGAAAGTGCGGGCTATTTTGTGCGTAAATTGCCAAAAGAGCCGCAAAAAAATATCGTGTATCAGGCTTATGTATTGTTTAGTGAGCAATTAAAATTACGCAATGTGAGAGTCAAACCATTACGTTTAACCCTTGAAAAAAATATGCCGATTGGTTCGGGATTGGGGTCAAGTGCGTGCTCTATCGTGGCTGCATTAGTGGCATTAAATAAATTCCATGATGAGCCATTTTCAAAAATGGAATTGTTAGAGATGATGGGGGAGCTAGAAGGTCGTATTTCAGGTTCGATCCATTATGATAATGTGGCACCTTGTTACTTAGGCGGTGTGCAATTTATGGTACAATCCCTCGGTAATATTTGCCAAAAATTACCATTTTTTGATAATTGGTATTGGGTATTAGCTTATCCTGGCATTGAGGTTTCAACCGCTGAAGCGCGTGCAATTTTACCGAAAAGCTATACGCGTCAAGATGTGATTTCTCATGGTCGTCATTTAGGTGGCTTTGTGCATGCGTGTCACACGCATCAAGAAAACCTTGCGGCGATGATGATGAAAGATGTGATTGCAGAACCTTATCGTGAGGCTTTATTACCCAACTTCGCAGAAGTGAAACAAGCTACTCGTGATTTAGGTGCATTAGCGACAGGGATTTCAGGCTCAGGCCCAACGATTTTCTCCATTGCACCGGATTTACAAACCGCAACAAAATTGGCCACTTATTTAGAAAATCATTATTTACAAAACAATGAAGGCTTTGTGCATGTTTGTAAGGTCGATAATGACGGTGCGAGAGAGCTAGGTTAAGCAGGCAATTATCTTCCCCTCTTCTTATTAAGAGGGGAATAACATTTTATTAAAACTCTATAATTAACGGATATACAATGAATTTGTACAACATCAAACACCCTGAAGAACAAGTGAATTTTGCGCAAGCAGTACGTCAAGGACTTGGCAAAGATCAAGGTTTGTTCTTTCCAGAAATCATTCCCGCTTTAACTAATATTGACGAATTATTAGCTTTACCATTGGTTGAACGTAGCCAAAAAATTCTTGGTGCATTAATTGGTGAAGAATTACCGAAAGCGACTTTAGATGCAATGGTGAAAAATGCATTTACTTTTCCAGCACCGTTAGAAAAAGTAGAAGACAATATTTATGCCCTTGAATTATTCCATGGTCCAACTTTAGCATTTAAAGACTTTGGTGGTCGTTTTATGGCACAGGCGCTCGCTGCAGTGCGTGGTGATGGCAAAATCACCATTTTAACAGCGACATCTGGTGATACCGGTGCGGCAGTAGCCCATGCATTTTACGGGTTGGAAAATATCAATGTCGTGATTTTATATCCGAAAGGCAAAATCAGCCCATTACAAGAAAAACTATTCTGTACTTTAGGTGGCAATATTCGCACTGTGGCGATTAATGGCGATTTCGATGCATGCCAAGCGTTAGTCAAACAAGCGTTTGATGATGCAGAACTACGTCAAGCGATAGGTTTAAACTCTGCAAACTCCATCAACATTAGCCGTTTATTAGCGCAAGTTTGTTATTACTTTGAAGCGGTCGCACAGTTACCAAAAGAAAAACGCGATAATGTCGTGGTTTCTGTGCCAAGTGGTAACTTCGGTAACTTAACGGCAGGTTTAATTGCAAAAACATTAGGTTTACCAATTAAACGCTTTATTGCGTCAACCAATGCAAACGATACTGTGCCGCGTTATTTAGAATCAGGTAACTGGGCACCTAAAGCGACTATAGCCACGCTTTCTAATGCGATGGATGTAAGCCGCCCAAATAACTGGCCACGTGTAGAAGAACTATTCAAACGTAATGGCTGGAATTTAAGTGATTTAGGTTCAGGTATGTTAAGTGATGATGAAACAGAAGAAACCTTAAAAGCGATGTACGCAAAAGGTTATTTATGTGAACCACACGGTGCGATCGCCTATCAAGTATTGAAAGATCAACTGAAAGCGGATGAAACCGGTATTTTCTTATGTACGGCACATCCTGCGAAATTTAAAGAGTCTGTGGAGCGTATTCTTTCGCTCGATCTTCCATTGCCAGAAGCGTTGGATAAACACAATAAATTGCCATTACTTTCTGATAAAATGGATGACGACTTTGCACAATTACGTGCATATTTGTTGAAATAATAAAAAAGTGCGGTTGATTTTGACCGCACTTTTATTTTGTTACTCAAAAGGGCGGGATAAACGCCCTTTATTTTTAGGAGTTAATCTTCTTTTCCTAAGATTTGATTCACTTCACTCTTATAGAGTACGGCTTTGGCGCCGAAAATGGCTTGTACGCCACCGCCGACTTCAAGCACATCAATCGCACCTAATTTTTTCAATGTGGCTTTATCAACGGCTTTGACATCTTTAACTGAAACACGTAAGCGAGTAATACAAGCGTCCACATTTTCAATATTTTCAGCGCTACCTAATGCCGCAATAATTTTATGTGCATTTTCAGTAAGAGAGCTGGTTTCTTGTTCTACATTTTCTTCGGTTTCTTCACCGCGTCCTGGTGTCATCACATTAAAGATGCGAATCAAGAAAACAAAAGAGAAATAATAGAGCAGTGCCCAAGGAATACCGACGAAAATTACACGCAACCAATGAGTGTTTTCATCACCTTGTAAGATACCGAAGAGCAAGAAATCAATAAAACCACCAGAGAAGGTATTACCGATAGAGATATTTAAATAATCGGCAATAAAGAAAGATACACCATCTAAGAATGCATGGAATACATAAAGCCATGGCGCAACAAACAAGAACATAAACTCGATCGGTTCTGTAATGCCGGTAATGAAAGAGGTTAGGGCCGCACCAAGGAACAAGCCACCAATTTGTGCACGACGTTTTTTCGGTACACAGTGATACATAGCTAAACAGGCTGCGGGTAAGCCAAACATCATGGTATCAAAACGGCCAGCAAAGAAACGAGTCCCTTCAGTAAATAAACCGTGGTGATTTGGATCCGCTAATTGAGCAAAAAAGATTTTTTGTGCCCCAACAATCATCTCGCCATTGACCATTTCTACACCACCTAATTCAGAATACCAAAACAGTGGGTAAATCATGTGATGTAAGCCAACCGCGCCAGATAATCGCATTAAGAAACCGTATAAGAATGTTCCAAAGGTTCCCATGGAGGCGATACTTTTACCTGCGGATACGAGCCATTGTTGGAAAGTTGGCCAAATGAGGAAGAAAACCAATCCAACGAAAATAGCTGAAAAAGCAGTCACAATTGGCACAAAGCGAGAGCCGCCAAAGAAACCTAATACTTGTGGTAATTGGATGTTGTGATAGCGATTGTGTAATTTAACGGTAATTAGGCCCATCACTAATGCTCCAATTACACCCGTATCGATGCTTTTTACATCAGGAGAGAAAATCGGAATTAATGCAGCAATGGTGCCCGTCATAATGAGATAGCCGACAACTGCAGCGAGAGCGGCAACACCTTTATCACGTTTGGCTAAGCCGATACCTAAACCAATACACAATAATAAGGCTAAATTAGCGAATACCACGCTACCGGCTGCAGACATAATCTGAAAAAGACCTTGCAGTGCCTCATTATTTAAAATTGGATAGGCTTGCACCGTTGCTTTATTGGAAAGTGCACCGCCGATCCCGAGTAAAAGACCTGCAGCAGGCAAAATAGCAATCGGCAACATAAATGCCTTACCGACTTGTTGAAGTTGTTTAAACATAGAACCTCCTGTGATTACTTTTTTGAAATGTAACGTATTTAAGGAGAAAAATCTGTGAAACCGCTCACAGTTTTAATCTAAGACGTTGTTTTGACAGATTTTTGCTTGTGTTGGCGCGCGGCGAATTTCCTTTTATAATGCAATCAAACTGATATGTTTATTTATTATTTGTATGACAACTTTTATTGCCTACGCCAATATTCAACAACCTTTCCCTTTTGATGAAATCCCTACGGATCTTGTTCCTGAAAATTTGCGTACAGAACTGCAGGGAAATTCTCGGATAACGCAACGACATCAATGTCGTCGATTAGCGCATTTTTTACTTTGGCAGTTGTTAAAAACAGCGGGAAAATCCACCGCACTTTTAGGGCAAATTTATCGTACGCAAAGTGGTAGACCACAATTTCCCGTCGAGAATATCGATTTTAATATTAGTCACTCAGGCGATTGGGTTGCCGTATTGCTGCATATTAATGAATCAGAAAAAAGTGCGGTTGGTATTGATATTGAATTTTCGAAAACACGGAATTTTTCTGCGCTCATAGCGCATTTTGCGCCACAAGCAGAGCAAGAGTGGTTTGCTAAACAGCCTGATGCAGACCAGGCCTTTTATCGTTGTTGGTGTTTGCGTGAAGCTGTATTGAAATCACAAGGCGTAGGAATAGTGAAGTTATCAAGTGTGACACATTTGCCAGAACAACTACGGATCTTTTCAGATTATTGTCCGAAAGGTAAGTTGATCTTGACCGATGAATTGCCTTTTTACTTTGCGGTATTTATAAATCAGTCAAAAATTCAACCGCACTTTTATCAATGGGATGGAAAAAGTTTAGTAGAAAAAAATATAAAAAAATTCTTGATTTACCAAGTAAATGAATAAAAGAAAATCCTTGAAAATATTCAAGGATTTTTTATTTTGTAATAATTTGCATTGCCACTTGTATTTTCATAGACTAACCCCATTTATTTCGTTAAACTCATTAAAAATGTTAGGCAAATGGAGAACGTAATGTCGCAAAACGGTCCAGATCAAGATCCTTGGGGTAAACCGGGACAGAATAGCGGTCCAAAACAGTCAGATAATTCATCAGATAAGCAAAATGAAAATGGCTGGGGCGCGAGAGACAATAAGAATCAGGAGCAATCACCACCAGATATTGAAGAGGTATTTAATAATCTGTTGAAAAAATTAGGTGGGGGGAATAAAAAAGGCGGTTCAAATAATACTTCGCCTAATGTGCCTTCATTTAATTTAGGTAAAATTTTACCGATCGCCGCAGTAATCGGAGGGATTATTTGGGGCGCAAGCGGTTTTTACACCATTAAAGAGGCTGAACATGGCGTGACGTTACGTTTTGGCGAGTTTCATTCTATCGTTCAACCAGGCTTAAACTGGAAACCAACCTTTATTGATAAAGTGATTCCAGTGAATGTAGAACAAGTTCGTGAGCTTAAAACACAAGGTGCGATGTTAACCAAAGATGAAAATATGGTTAAAGTGGAAATGACCGTGCAATATCGCGTGCAAAATCCTGAAAAATACCTGTTTAGCGTGAGCAATGCGGATAATAGTCTTGGACAAGCGACTGACAGTGCACTTCGTTATGTGATTGGTCATATGACTATGAATGATGTGCTGACAACCGGTCGTGCCGTGGTACGTGAAGATACATGGAAAGCCTTGAACGATATTATCAAACCTTATGATATGGGACTTGAAGTGATTGACGTGAACTTCCAATCTGCACGTCCACCAGAAGAAGTGAAAGATGCTTTCGATGATGCGATTAAAGCACAGGAAGACGAACAACGTTACATTCGTGAAGCGGAAGCTTATGCTCGCGAGAAAGAGCCAATCGCTCGTGGTGATGCACAGCGTATCGTTGAAGAAGCAACGGCTTATAAAGATCGTGTTGTGCTAGATGCGCAAGGGGAAGTGGAACGTTTACAACGTCTGCTACCTGAATTTAAAGCGGCCCCTGATTTGTTAAAAGAGCGTCTTTATATTCAAACCATGGAAAAAGTCATGGCAAATACACCTAAAGTGATGCTAGATAGCAATAATGGTAACAATTTAACTGTATTGCCATTGGAGCAATTAATGGGTAAAAAGACGGTTAAGCCAGTGGCCACTACTTCTGAAAGTGCGGTCAGTTCTGCGCCTGTTTCAACACAGGAACGTCGTGTAGAAACACAAGCGGTTCAACCGGTTCAATCAAATGAAGGCATTCGCCAAGGGAGATTTAACTAATGCGTAAATTTTTACTTCCGATTATTGTGGTGATTGCTGCGGTGTTATATTCCAGCGTCGTGGTTGTAACTGAGGGCACTCGTGGCATCATGTTGCGTTTTAACAAAGTACAACGTGATGCAGAAAATAAAGTGGTCGTCTATGAACCAGGTTTGCATTTTAAATTGCCTTTAATTGATAGCATTAAAGTGCTTGATGCGCGTATTCGTACCCTTGATGGCTCAGCTACTCGTTTTGTGACAGTCGAGAAAAAAGACTTGTTGGTGGATTCCTATGTGAAATGGAGAATCAGCGATTTCGGTCGTTTCTATACTGCAACGGGTGGTGGTGATTATAACCAAGCTTCAAGCTTATTAAGCCGTAAAGTGAATGACCGTCTGCGTTCAGAAATTGGTACACGCACGATTAAAGACATCGTTTCAGGTACACGTGGTGAATTAATGGCGGGGGCGAAAAAAGCGTTAAATTCAGGGCAGGATAGTACCTCTGAATTAGGGATTGAAGTCGTCGATGTTCGCGTAAAACAAATCAATTTACCGGATGAAGTCTCTTCTTCCATTTACCAACGTATGCGTGCAGAACGTGATGCGGTTGCTCGTGAACATCGTTCGCAAGGTAAAGAAAAAGCGGCGTTCATTCAAGCGGATGTGGATCGTAAAGTCACCTTGATCTTAGCGAATGCAAATAAAACAGCACAAGAATTACGAGGTAATGGTGATGCGGCAGCGGCAAAACTATATTCTCAAGCTTTTGCCCAAGAACCACAGTTTTATAGCTTTATTCGTAGCTTAAAAGCCTATGAAAGCAGCTTTGAAGGTTCAGATAATATGATGATTTTGAAACCTGATAGTGATTTCTTCCGCTTTATGCAAGCGCCAAAGAAATAAACAAGAGATAATAAAAGCAAAGTGCGGTTAGAAATAACCGCATTTTTTATTGCTTAATTTTAGGGGAATTCTCACTTATAAGATAAAAAGGCCTTTAATGCAATCAATCGAATCCATAGCCAAAGTTAATTAAATCCATACAAAATATAAGCCAATTTTTTTGCATAATCACCTTACTTTAAGCTTTACGTTTCTTTTTATGTTTATTGATCGTTTGGAGGATTATTAGATGAAAAAACTGATTATTGGCGGAGCCGCCATTGCTATCTTAGGTTATTTGGGCGTTGTGGGGTATCTACACCAATTTGATAAAGAGAATGCGACCCAACTTTTAATGGAAAATCGCTATGCTGGCGAACAAGAAAAAGTGGCAAAAGCCTTATTTGATAATAGCTGCCAATATTGCCATAGTCCAAACACACCTCTTCCATTTTATTCAAAATTCCCGATTGTGGGTGATGAAATGCAATCGGATATTCAAAGTGGGCTTCGTGCTTTCCGCCTAGATCGTTTACTTGAAGGCTTAAAAGATCCGAGCAAATTATCCCAAGCTGATTTAGCAAAACTACAGCGTGTGCTTGAAAATAATGAAATGCCAATTGCTAAATTCAGACATCTCCACTGGGGAAGTAAACCAGATGAGCAAGAAAAAGTGACATTGCTTAACTGGATTCGTGAAGCACGTAAAATGTCTTTACCAAAAGAAACCCCCAATGTTGATGCAGATCGTTTAGTGCAACCTATTCCAGACAATATTGCAACAGATGAAGCAAAAATCGCGTTAGGTCATGATCTTTTCTTTGATGGTCGTTTATCAGGCGATGGTTCTATTCAATGTCACACTTGTCACCAATTAGATAAAGGTGGTGTAGATAGACTTGAAACTTCAACAGGGATTGAAGGTAAAAAAGGTCCAATTAACGCACCAACCGTATTCAATGCGGCATTTAACTTTGTGCAATTCTGGGATGGTCGTGCAGCAGATTTAGCTGATCAAGCGAAAGGTCCTCCAACAAATCCAGTAGAAATGGGCTCGCACTCGTGGGATGACATCGTGGCACGTTTTGAAATGGATGAAGAATTTAAAAAAGAATTCTTAAAAGAATATCCACAAGTGACGAAAGAAACCTTAACTCACGCAATTGGTGAATATGAAAAAACATTAATTACACCAAATAGTGATTTTGACCGTTATTTGAAAGGGGATAAAACAGCCTTGACTGAACAACAAGTTCGCGGTTATGAGTTATTCAAACAACATAAATGTGATACTTGTCATACTGGCGTGGCAATGGGCGGACAATCTTATGAATACATGGGACTTTACGGCGATTACTTTAAAGATCGTGGTACGCCATTAACTGATGCCGATGAAGGTCGCTTTGCTCAAACGAAAGATCCGTTTGATATGCATCGTTTCAAAGTGCCAACCTTGCGCAACGTCGCGCTTACTGCACCATATTTCCATGATGCGTCAGCAAAAGAGCTAAAAGATGCTGTGAGTGCAATGTTGAAATACCAAAGTAACGTGAAACAGCCTGCTCAAAAAGATGTTGAAGATATCACGTCTTTCTTAGAAAGTCTGACAGGTGAGTTTAAAGGTGAAAAATTAAAATAATCCTTTTACTATAAATAGAAACGACCGCAAGTGCGGTCGTTTTTTTGTATATTTTAGTTAGATACAAAGTCATAAATGACTTAGTCAAAAAACAGAAATGCTAAATTTTAGGCATAAAAAAAGCCGCTTATGCGACAATCTTCTTTTTATATTTAAAATGGTGCCCGAAGCCAGACTTGAACTGGCACGCCTCGAAAGGCGAGGGATTTTAAATCCCTTGTGTCTACCGATTCCACCACTCGGGCAAATTGGAGCGGGAAACGAGGCTCGAACTCGCGACCCCGACCTTGGCAAGGTCGTGCTCTACCAACTGAGCTATTCCCGCAGGGCATTCATGTGAAAATTTGGAGCGGGAAACGAGGCTCGAACTCGCGACCCCGACCTTGGCAAGGTCGTGCTCTACCAACTGAGCTATTCCCGCATACGCTGTTAGTGCGGTGAATTTTACGGAAATTTTAAATTCTGTCAATCGAAGATCTGAAAAAAAAATTCAAATGTTGAAAAAATCTTCGTTTCGGTTGAAATTACAGCAAAATTTGACACAAGAATATAATTTTAGCTTAGTTTTCAATTTCTACTTTTATCGTGATTGGGTTTGTGACAAAATTGGAGCGTTTTGTTCGCCATTAAATCAAGAAAAGCGCGGTCAAATTTTTGCATGTTTTAGAGGTAAATTATGACACAACAATATTCTATCGATACATTATTAGCTCAAGCGGGAAATCGCAGTGATGAGCGCACTGGTGCAGTTTCTACGCCTATTTATCTTTCAACGGCTTATGGCCACCACGGGATTGGGGAAAGTACCGGGTTTGATTATACGCGTACGAAAAATCCAACGCGTAGTGTTTTGGAAGATACCGTAGCAAAATTAGAGAATGGTGATCGTGGTTTTGCCTTTTCCTCCGGCATGGCGGCAATTCAAGTGCTGATGAACCTATTTAAAGGCCCTGATGAATGGATTGTGTCAAGTGATGTATATGGCGGGACTTATCGTTTATTGGATTTTGCCTATAAAAATAACAACAGTGTAAAACCTGTTTATGTGAATACAGCTTCTTTAGCTGAAATTGAAGCTGCGATTACAGCGAATACAAAAGCGATTTTTATTGAAACTCCATCTAATCCATTAATGGAAGAGTGTGATGTGTCAGAAATTTCAAAATTAGCGAAAAAACACAACTTGTTAATGATTGTAGACAATACTTTCTTAACTCCTGTGCTATCTCGTCCATTAGATTTAGGCGCGGATATTGTAATCCACAGTGGCACAAAATATATTGCAGGCCACAATGATAGTTTAGTTGGCTTGATTATTGCAAAAGGACAAGCGCTTTGTGATCGTATCGCCTATATTCAAAATGGTGCAGGTGCAGTACTTTCGCCGTTTGATTCTTGGTTAACCGTGCGCGGAATGAAAACCCTTTCATTACGTATGAAACGCCATCAAGATAATGCGAAGGCGATTGCAGAATTTTTACGCGAACAGCCACAAATTGATAGTGTGTTATATCCAAACAAAGGTGGAATGCTATCTTTCCGTTTGAAAGATGAAAATTGGGTAAATACGTTCTTAAAATCAATAAAATTGATTACCTTTGCGGAAAGCTTAGGCGGTACAGAAAGTTTTATTACTTATCCTGCGACCCAAACCCATATGGATATTCCTGAAGCGGAACGCGTCGCTCGTGGTATTACAAACACATTATTGCGTTTTTCTGTTGGCTTAGAAGATGTAGAAGACATCAAAGCCGATTTATTACAGGCGTTTGCACAACTTAAATAATTAGTTTTTATCAATCGGACTAATCTGTGCAATCCAATATACCTTGTGCTATTATGCACAACATCAATTAACATTATGTGTTGATTCGTCAGCACTATTCAATAAGGAAACAAAAATGAGCGAAGTATTACATATTAATGATGCAGATTTTGAAACTACTGTTGTGCAATCTGATATTCCAGTATTAGTGGATTTCTGGGCACCTTGGTGTGGCCCTTGCAAAATGATTGCACCAATTTTAGATGAAATCGCACCTGAATTCGCAGGTAAAGCAAAAATCGTTAAAATCAACGTAGATGACAACCAATTAGTTGCAGGTCAATTTGGTGTACGTAGTATCCCAACTTTACTACTTTTCAAAAATGGCCAACTTGTTGCAACACAAGTGGGGGCCTTACCAAAAAATCAATTAGCGGCGTTTATTAATCAACACCTATAATTGAGTTATCAAATATAAAGAGCGGTCAAAAATAGCGATGTTTTGACCGCTCTTATTTTTTCTCTCGCCAATAAGTGGCAAAACGAGGTTTTCCGGAGTTGGTTAATCCACGATATTTGTAGGTAATCGTGCTACCAATAGGCGGTGGATTTTCGCGCTCACTCAGATTAAATCCTGAACCAATTTTGAATTTTCCACGATGATTTTCACAGGTAAGCGAGCCGAGTATATTTTCGAATTGTCCTTTCCCTTTGTGATGTGCTATCACGGTGCATTCTTCATCATAAGTGCTTTTTAACTTTAAAATTTGTGTACTGCGTTTTCTTTCGTAAGGCGCATGAGGATGACGCAACACGATCCCTTCACCTTTTTTAGATTCTACTTCATGCAAATACTCGAATAAATGTGTTTTATCTCGAATTGGAATTTGCGGAATAATCTTGATATAAGGCGTAGGGTGTTCTTTCAAATAATCTTCTAAGGTTTTGAGACGTTCAAAAAGGTTGCCTGATGCATTAGGCACATCAAAAACATAAAGTGTTAATTTTGCCCAATTATCACCTTTAAAGGATTTTGTGATAGAAGCAATTTCTTCAAATTGATTACGTTCACTAAATAGCTCACCATCGATGGAAAAAGGCGGAAATTGAGCCGTAAAGTATGCAGGGGCAGGTAAGGGCAAGCCTTGACGGCTAAATAATGTTTTGCCATCCCAATAACCTCGTACCCCATCCAATTTTTCAGACATCACCCAACCTTGAACATCTTGGTTTTCATAAGTGCCTAATAGCATTAAATCACGCTCGTTCGCCCAGGTTATTTGGTTGAATAGAAGGTAAAGTAATAAGTAAATCGCTCGCATAATCTCTCCTTTTTAAATTTATTGAGTTTAAAAAGTGCGGTCATTTTTTGAAGTGTTTTTAGCTGGATTTGCGATAGATATCGCAAAATAATGAGACGTAAGCTGAAAAAGGGCGTGATAAAAAAGAGCGCTAGATTATTTGAAATGAACGCTATACAATGCCAACGCTATTTCGAATTTTAATTTTTAAGGAGAATAAAATGTATTTTGATCAAATAAAAGCGGAGCTTGTGGAAGCTCAAGATGTATTAAATAAGTTTGTTTCAGATGATAACAACATCAAACTCATTGAAAAAGCAGCTAAATTGTTAGCGGAAAGCTTTAAAAATGGCGGTAAAGTATTATCTTGCGGTAATGGTGGTTCTCACTGTGATGCCATGCACTTTGCAGAAGAACTCACTGGTCGTTATCGTGAAAATCGTCCAGGTTACCCTGCGATTGCAATTTCAGATGTGAGTCATTTAAGCTGTGTAAGTAATGACTTTGGTTATGAATATGTATTCTCTCGTTTTGTTGAAGCAGTGGGTAAAGAAGGCGATGTTTTATTTGGATTATCGACATCAGGCAATTCTAAAAATATCTTAAATGCGATTGAAGCGGCAAAAGCAAAAGGCATGAAAGTGATTGCGATGACTGGTAAAGATGGCGGTAAAATGGCTGGCTTAGCGGATGTTGAAATTCGTGTGCCACACTTCGGTTATGCAGATCGTATTCAAGAAATCCACATCAAAGTGATTCATATTTTAATGATGCTAGTTGAATTTGAGATGGCGAAAGAGGCCTAATTCGCGATAAGTGCGGTTTAAAATTCAATGATTTAAAGATCCCAAAAACTTTTTTGGGATTTTTTTATAAAAACACTTGCATAATTAATCATAAAAAAGTAATATTTATTCATTCTTAGAAGTCGAGAGAGGATAGCAGTAAACTTAGTATGGCGATTAGTGTTAAAAATTTGAATTTCTTTTATGGTTCATCACAGGCATTGTTTGATATCAATCTTGATGCACAAGAAGGCGATACAGTGGTGTTACTCGGGCCAAGTGGCGCAGGAAAAAGTACGTTAATCCGTACATTAAATTTATTAGAAGTGCCGACCTCTGGCGAATTGCATATTGCGAATAATCATTTTGATTTGTCTCAAGCGAATAATAATCCGAAAGCCATTCGTCAACTTCGTCAAGATGTCGGCATGGTATTTCAACAATACAATCTTTGGCCACATTTAACGGTGATTGAGAACCTGATTGAAGCGCCCCAAAAAGTATTAGGCATTAGCGAAGAAGAAGCGAAAAAAGATGCATTAGAACTTTTAAAACGTTTACGTTTGGAAGAGCATGCCGATCGTTTTCCCCTTCACTTATCAGGCGGTCAGCAACAACGTGTTGCCATTGCTCGAGCATTAATGATGAAACCACAAGTGTTGTTGTTTGATGAACCAACGGCAGCACTGGATCCTGAGATTACAGCTCAAGTTGTTGATATCATTAAAGAACTTCAGCAAACAGGTATTACTCAGGTGATTGTTACCCACGAAGTGAACGTGGCACAAAAAGTGGCGACAAAAGTCGTCTATATGGAACAAGGTAAGATTATTGAAATGGGCAGTGCAGATTGCTTTGATAATCCAAAAACCGAACAATTTAAACAATATCTTTCACACTCAGAATAAGGAAACACAACATGAAAAAATTACTTTTAAGCGCAATGTTAATGGGCTCAGCTTTTGCTGCAAATGCACAAGAAATCACTTTCGCGATGGAGCCGAGCTACCCGCCATTTGAAACAACAAATGAAAAAGGTGAAATTATCGGTTTTGATGTGGATGTAGCAAATGCAATTTGTAAGGAAATCCAAGCTACTTGTCACTTCAAAAGCCAAGCTTTTGATGCCTTGATTCCAAGCTTGAAAGCAAAACGTTTTGATGCAGCAATTTCTGCAATGGATATTACTGAAGCACGTGCAAAACAAGTTTCATTTTCTAATGCGTATTATGACAGCACCGCAAGTTATGTCGCTTTAAAAGGTAAAGCGGATTTAGCTTCAGCAAAAACAATTGGTGTTCAAAACGGAACAACTTTCCAGCAATATACTGCAGCAGAAACCAAGCAATATAATGCAAAATCTTATGCAAGCTTACAAGATGCGATCTTAGACTTAAAAAATGGCCGTATTGATATCATCTTTGGTGATACAGCCGTATTGTCTGATATGATCTCTAAAGAGCCTGAAATTCAATTTGTTGGCGAGAAAGTAACTAACAAAAAATATTTCGGTAATGGTTTAGGTATCGCGGTGAATAAATCAAGCAAAGAATTGCTAGAAAGCTTAAATAAAGGTTTAGAAACCGTGAAAGCAAATGGTGAATACCAAAAAATCTATGACAAATGGATGACAAAATAATCTATGTTTTATGATTATCTTACATTAATTGGACATGCAGCCCTAATGACCTTAGGGCTTGCTATTTGCTCGTTAATTGTCGGTTTATTGCTCAGTATTATTTTTACGGCTTTAGAAGCGAATAAATATGTCTTTATTGCAAAACCCGCTTCTGTTGTGATTGCTTTATTGCGTGGTTTACCGGAAATTTTAGTGGTTCTACTGATTTATTTTGGCTCAACCCAAATAGTAGAAATGCTGACAGGCGAGTATATCGAATTTAGTGCCTTCGGTTGTGGTGTATTTGCATTGTCTTTGATTTTTGCCTCTTATGCTTCACAAACTTTGCGTGGTGCGATTCAAGCCATTCCAAAAGGGCAGTGGGAATCGGGTGCAGCGTTAGGATTAAGCCGTCCTTATACATTCATCCATTTGATTATGCCACAAGTATGGCGACACGCTTTACCAGGCTTAAGCAATCAATGGTTAGTATTATTAAAAGACACGGCATTGGTGTCATTAATCGGTGTAGATGATTTAATGCGTCAAGCAGGATACATCAATACAAACACCCATGAGCCTTTCACTTGGTATGGCATTGCTGCGTTAATTTATTTGGTGATTACGTTGATCAGCCAAGCAGGTATTCGCAAATTAGAATTACGTTTCACTCGATTTGAACGGGGAGTCGAATAATGTTTCAAGAGTATTTAGCTGTTATTGCTCAAGGTATTCCGACTAGCCTGTTGCTTACGGTCGTCGCATTGTTTATTGCCTTTTTCTTAGCATTGGGCTTAACCTTCTTGCTTTCTATTGGCAATAAATTAGTGAAAAGTGCGGTCAATTTATTCCTTGTTTTATTTACAGGCACCCCACTTTTAGTGCAATTTTTCTTAATTTATGCAGGTCCAGGCCAATTCCAATGGTTGGTAGACAGCCCATTATGGGGATTATTCTCCAACGCATGGTTCTGTGCAGCATTAGCTTTAGCTTTGAATAGTGCCGCTTATTCAACCCAATTATTCCACGGGGCTGTAAAAGCAATCTCTAAAGGTCAATGGGAAAGCTGTGCAGCATTAGGTTTAAGTCGTATGCAGACTTTAAAAATTCTAATTCCTTATGCATTAAAACGTGCGCTCCCGTCTTATACCAATGAAATTATTTTGGTATTTAAAGGTACGGCGTTGGCTTCTACTATTACGATCATGGATATCATGGGATACGCACGCCAACTTTACGGCACAGAATATGATGCACTCACTATTTATGGTATCGCTGGTGGTATTTATCTTATCATTACCGGTATTGCCACTTTATTACTCCGTCAGTTAGAAAATAAAGTGTTAGCATTTGAACGTATTGATACCGCCAAAGCATAAAGTGCGGTCAAAAATAGAAACAAATCGGGCAGTTTAAAAATTGCCCGATTTTTTATTATAAATTCGAAGTGAATCTGTTTTTCAGGCTTATAATGTAAAGTACTGAGGAGGATATTATGAAACCTATTTGTGTCGTATTAACAGGCGCAGGAATTAGTGCCGAAAGTGGTATTCCCACATTTAGAGCGGAAGATGGTTTATGGGCCGGGCATAAAGTCGAAGAAGTTTGCACACCTGAAGCTTTGCAGAAGAATAGAGCGAAAGTGCTAGATTTTTATAATCAACGCCGTAAAAATGCGGCCGCAGCTAAGCCAAATGCTGCGCATCTCGCACTAGTTGAATTAGAAAAAGCCTATGATGTGAGAATTATCACGCAAAATGTGGATGATTTACATGAATGCGCAGGAAGCTCAAATGTTTTACATTTACATGGAGAATTAAATAAAGCTCGCAGTAGCTTTGATGAAAGTTATATCGTAGATTGTTTTGGCGATCAGAAACTGGAAGATAAAGACCTAAACGGTCATCCAATGCGCCCATATATTGTTTTTTTCGGTGAAATGGTGCCGATGTTAGAACAAGCAATTGATATTGTAGCGCAAGCGGATGTCGTGTTAGTGATTGGTACTTCTTTACAAGTGTACCCGGCTAATGGCTTAGTTAATGAAGTGCCAAGCAAAGCGCCAATTTACTTGATTGATCCCAATCCTAATACAGGATTTGTTCAAAAAGATGTGATTGTTATTAAAGAAAAAGCAGGTGAAGGCGTACCAAAAGTAGTTAAGATCTTGTTAGATAAAATAAAAGATTAATCTGTAGCTAAGCAATAAAGATAAAGTGCGGTCAAAATTCTCATTATTTTTTGACCGCACTTTTTATTCACTGGTTAGCCAACTTGCCAATAAGATAACGATAGTAAAAATAGCCAACCAAATAAGGTGAAGCTTAGTGCTTTTTCGATTAATTTCGGCGTTTTGTTGGCGTCGTTGTTCGAGTTTTTGTTTGTAAATTTCTAGATCTTCTTCTTTAAAAGAAAAACCACAATTTGGACAAAATTGGGCCGATTCGCTGATTTTTTTACGACATTCAGGGCAGCGGGTAAGAGCCATTGATGATCCTTTTTTAATTATTTTAATTTATATGCCTATTGTAAGTGAAAAAAACGGAATGATAAACGTGACATGGATCACAAAATTGAAACAATGTAAAAATTAAAATTTTGATTTTGATGATTTTCACTTAGAATACCGCCGACGAAGTCTAGTATATGACTAAATTTCGGTATTCATTTATTCCTGAGGAGTATTTTTTATGTTGTGGTTTTTCTTCTGCGTGGCGTTATTGCTTGCAGGTTATTTCTTTTATAGTCGTGTAATTGAGCGCATTTTTGTGATCAATCCAAACCGTAAAACGCCAGCTTATACCATGAATGATGGCGTTGACTATATGCCAATGTCTAAAACTAAGATTTGGTTAATTCAATTATTAAACATTGCAGGTACAGGTCCAATCTTTGGTCCGATTCTTGGTGCGTTATACGGACCAGTTGCAATGCTTTGGATTGTAGTAGGTTGTATCTTTGCCGGTGCGGTACACGATTATTTCTGCGGAATGTTAAGTGTACGTAATGGCGGTGCATCTATGCCGAACCTCGCAGGTAAATACTTAGGTCGTCCGGTTAAAGCATTTATTAATATCTTAGCTGTTGTACTTTTATTATTAGTAGGTGTGGTATTCGTTGCAAGTCCAGCTCAATTAATGGGTACCATTACAATGGATGTTTTAGGCGCATCAGCAGGTAGTATTTCTATTAGCAATGCAGAAGAGATTCACCATGCAGTTGAAGCGGGTGGTATTACTGTTTGGGGCATGGATAAAGCGACAGTTATCAGTGTTTGGACTGCTATCATCTTCATTTACTACATTCTTGCAACATTACTTCCAGTTGATAAAATCATCGGCCGTATCTACCCATTCTTCGGAGCATTATTACTCTTTATGTCTGTAGGTATGGTATATGGCTTAGTGACAGCTGATCTTAATTCTGCTGATCCAATTTCTTTCTATCGCTCAGTAGATGGAATGTCTTTTGAGAAATTCTTCCAAAACTTTGAAACCCGTGCTGATTTACCATTATGGCCACTCTTGTTCTTAACAATCTCTTGTGGTGCATTATCTGGTTTCCACGCAACACAAAGCCCGTTAATGGCACGTTGTACTGAAAACGAAAAAGAAGCTCGCTTCATTTTCTACGGTGCGATGATCGGTGAAGGTGTGATTGCATTAGTATGGTGTGCGGTTGGTTTAAGTTTCTATGATTCATTACCAACTTTATTAGAAGCGATTAAAGCAGGTTCTCCTTCTAAAGTGGTTTATGATTCCTCTATCCACTTCTTAGGGTTTATCGGTGGTATTTTTGCTGTGTTAGGTGTGGTTGTTCTTCCAATTACATCAGGCGATACAGCGTTCCGTGCGGCACGTCTTGTTATTGCAGAATTCTTCCATTTAGAACAAAAAACCTTAGCTAAACGTTTAATTATTGCGGTGCCATTATTTGTGGTTGGTTATATCGTATCAAAAGTGGATTTCTCTATCTTATGGCGTTACTTCACTTGGGCAAACCAAACTACTGCGATGGTTATGTTATGGACTGCAGCAGCGTACTTATATCGCTATAATAAATTCCACTGGGTATGTACAATCCCTGCGGCATTTATCAGTACTGTATGTTTCACTTACCTTGCATACAACAAAATCGGTTTCGGTTTAGACTATCAATTATCTGTTTATATCGGCTTAGGATTAACAGTACTTTGTTTAGTATTATTCTTCACACAGCTTAAACCATTAGGTGATCGTGACGAAGAAGCGTATGTAAATAACTAATTAAATCGAGTTAAAAATTGAAAAACCGTTTGAGGGAAATCTCAAACGGTTTTTTTGTTTATTTTATTACCAAAATTTACCAATCTTTACGTTTTAATTGCTTGCAAGTTAAGGCTACAACCGATAAACTTACGCAAAGTGGTGAAAAGTGGAATTTTGTGGAAAATTCTGCCAAATTTTTCTAAAAATAAACGTTTAAAGGTAGAGAAATGTTTCGTGGTGCAGCAGCGGTAAATTTAGATGCGAAGGGTCGTGTAGCGATTCCTACGCGTTATCGTGCTGAAATCATGGAAAAGAATCAAGGTCAAATGGTTTGTACTGTTGATATTCGTCAACCTTGTTTATTACTTTATCCTTTAGATGAATGGGAAAAAATCGAACAAAAACTACTTTCACTTTCCAACTTTGACCCAAATCAACGCCGCTTACAACGTGTAATGCTCGGTTATGCCACAGAATGTGAAATGGATGCGCAAGGTCGTATCTTATTAAGTGGTCCATTACGTCAACACGCAAAATTAGAAAAAGGCTTAATGTTGGTAGGGCAGTTGAACAAATTTGAAATTTGGAGCGATACTGAATGGTACGCTCAAATTGATGAGGACATTGAAATTGGCTCAAGCGCTGAATTCGGTGCTTCTGAAGAACTAAAAATGCTGTCATTATAGAACAGCAGCACTAGCAGGATAAGCGGTGCTTGCGCCGCTCTATCTTCTCTTTATCGATTTTGATTTAACGTTTACTTTTTACTTATGACTATGCAAAATTCCTTTTCTGCACCTGAACATATCACGGTTTTGCTTCACGAAGCGGTGAATGGTTTGGCGTTGAAAGAAAACGGAATTTATATCGATGGTACCTTTGGTCGTGGTGGTCATTCTCGTCTAATTCTCTCCCAACTTTTTGAAAATGGTCGTTTAATTGCTATTGATCGCGACCCTCGTGCGATTGCTGAAGCTGAAAAAATTCAAGACCCTCGTTTTCATATTGAACATAATAGCTTTTCTCACATTCCAGACATCTGTCAAAAACTCGATTTAGTTGGTAAAATTGACGGCATTTTGCTGGATTTAGGGGTGTCGTCTCCACAGCTTGATGAAGCAGAGCGTGGTTTCAGTTTTATGAAAGATGGCCCGTTAGATATGCGCATGGATACCACACAAGGTTTATCAGCAGCAGAGTGGCTAAAACAAGTATCTGTTGATGATTTAACTTGGGTGTTAAAAACCTTCGGTGAAGAGCGTTTTGCAAAACGAATTGCCACTGCCATCGTAGAATTTAATAAAAGTGCGGTCAAAAATGGCACCGAATGTTTGAGTCGTACTTCTCAGCTCGCTGAGTTAATTGCTCAAGCTGTGCCATTTAAAGATAAACATAAGCATCCAGCAACTCGTAGCTTCCAAGCCATTCGAATTTATATTAATGCGGAATTAGATGAGTTAGAAAGTGTATTAAATTCTGCATTAGATATGTTGGCCCCTGAAGGGCGTTTATCGATTATCAGTTTCCATTCACTTGAAGACAGAATGGTAAAACATTTCATGCGTAAGCAAAGCAAAGGCGAGGATATTCCAAGAGGCTTACCATTACGTGAAGATCAAATTCAACGTAATCAAAAATTAAAAATCATTGGTAAAGCTATTCAGCCGAGTGAGGCAGAAATTTCGGCAAATCCACGCTCAAGAAGTGCGGTTTTACGTATTGCGGAAAGGGTGAAATAAGATGTTAGAAAATAGCGAACGTTATCCTTTACAACATATTCTCGTTGAAGATATTTTTTCTTCTAATAAATTAATTGTCGTCTTACTTTTATTAATTTTAGCTTCTGCAATGGGCACGATTTGGATGACCCACCAAACACGAGGCTTAATTTCTGAAAACGGGCAGTTGGTATTACAACACCAAGCCCTTGAAAACGAATATCGCAATTTGCAATTACAAGAAGCAACCGAAAGTGATAATACAAGAGTTGAATCTATTGCAATTGGTACATTAAAAATGCAACGTGTTCAAAGTGAACAAGAAGTGGTTATTTTTGAATAGGAATTTTGAATAAAATGGTTAGATTTAATTCCTCTAAGAACCCAGGAAAGCCAAAGAAAACAATTAGAAAATTGGCTCAACCTGCGTCAGTAAAACCAAACAAACCGAAAATGGTGTTTGAGAAATGCTTCCTTCGTGGTCGTTATCTCATTGCGACAAGTTTTATTTTCTTAGGCTTAGGCGCATTAGTGGCTCGTGCTGCTTATGTGCAATCTGTTAATTCTGAAACCCTTTCTGGTGAAGCGGACAAACGTTCATTACGTAAAGATGATGTGCTTTCTGTTCGTGGTTCAATTTTAGATCGTAATGGCCAATTATTATCGGTGAGTGTGCCGATGAGCGCAATTGTGGCTGAACCTCGTTTAATGTTAAAAGAAAATGCATTAGAGGATAAAGAACGTATCAAAGCCCTTGCTAACGAATTAAATATGACACCTGCAGAGTTGGTGAAAAAAATTGAGAAAAATCCAAAATCAGGTTTCTTGTATTTAGCACGTCAAGTGGAAGCGGGAAAAGCAAATTATATCCGTGACCTCAAAATTAAAGGTATTTCATTAGAAACTGAACCACGTCGTTTTTATCCACGTGTAGAAGAAGCGGCTCAATTAATCGGCTTTACCAACATTGATGGTAAAGGGATTGAAGGCGTTGAGGCGAGCTTCAACTCAATGTTAGTGGGGAAAGATGGTGCACGTGTTGTTCGTAAAGACAAACGTGGTAACGTGGTTGAGCATATTGCAGATGAGAAAAAATACGATGCACAAGATGTGACCTTAAGCATCGATGAAAAATTGCAATCAATGGTTTATCGCGAAATCAAAAAAGCGGTAACTGAGAATAAAGCAGAATCAGGTACTGCGGTATTGGTAGATGTGCGTACGGGTGAAGTGTTAGCAATGGCAACAGCGCCTTCTTACAACCCAAACAACTTGGCTAATGTTAAAGATGAATTAAAACGTAACCGTGCGATTACGGATACCTTTGAACCAGGTTCAACAGTAAAACCTTTCGTTGTGTTGACCGCACTTCAACGTGGCGCAGCGAGACGTGATGAAGTGATTAATACAGGTTCATTTACCGTAAGTGGTAAAGAAATTGTGGACGTGGCACCTCGCCCACAACAAACCTTAGATGAAATTTTGATTAACTCTAGTAACCGTGGTGTGAGTCGTCTTGCATTACGTATGCCACCTTCAGCATTAATGGAAACTTACCAAAATGCAGGCTTGGGTAAAGATACAGAGTTGGGCTTAATTGGTGAGCAACGCGGTGTATTAAATGCAAACCGTAAACGTTGGGCAGATATCGAACGAGCTACAGTTGCTTATGGTTATGGTATCACTTCAACACCATTACAAATTGCACGCGCTTATGCAACTTTAGGTAGCTTCGGGATTTATCGTCCACTTTCTATCACAAAAGTCGATCCGCCAGTCATTGGTCAACGTGTCTTCTCTGAAAAAATTACGAAAGACGTCGTGGGTATGTTAGAGAAAGTGGCAATCAAAAATAAACGTGCGATGGTTGAAGGTTATCGTGTTGGTGTGAAAACAGGTACGGCACGTAAAATTGAAAATGGTCACTATGTTAATAAATATGTGGCATTTACAGCGGGTATAGCACCAATTAGCGATCCACGTTATGCATTAGTTATTTTGATTAACGATCCGAAAGCAGGGCAGTACTATGGTGGTGCGGTATCTGCACCGGTGTTCTCTAGCATTATGGGTTATACCTTACGTGCTAATGGTATTGCACCAGATGCAGAACCAACAGAAAAAACAGCAAGACGTACCGTTCGCTTAAGCGATCAAAAATTTGAAAAAATGAATTAAGAAAAGGCAAAACAATGAAAAAATTGACCGCACTTTTTGATCTTCCGGTGCTTTCAGACATTAATGTGAAGGCGATGGTGTTAGATAGCCGCAAGGTTACCCAAGGTGATTTGTTTGTGGCAGTAAAAGGGCATCGTTTTGATGCGAGTCAATTTGTTCCTCAAGCCATTTCTTCTGGTGCAAGTGCGATCGTTTTAGAAACAGATTTAGAAAATGAGCATTTAAGCATCCAATGGCAAAATAATGTGCCTGTGATTCATTACTATCATTTATCTGCCAATCTTTCTGCATTGGCAGGTAAATTCTATGAATATCCTTCCGAAAAACTAACTTTAGTTGGTGTAACTGGAACAAACGGTAAAACCACAGTTTCTCAATTATTAGCCCAATGGGCAACGCTATTCGGCCATAAAGCCGCTGTCATGGGCACCATAGGCAATGGCTTGTTAGGTCAAGTTAAAGAAGCTAAAAATACCACAGGCTCAGCCGTTGAAGTTCAAGAAAACCTCGCTGATTTTGTAGAGAGTGGGGCAGATTTTGCTTCTATCGAAGTGTCTTCACATGGTTTAGTTCAACACCGTGTTGAAGCCCTTAAATTTAAAGCCGCCATTTTTACCAATTTAAGTCGTGATCATTTGGATTATCACGAGACAATGGAAAAGTATGCAGAAGCTAAAAAACGCTTTTTCATTGATTTAGCCTCCGAATTACAAATTCTCAATGCTGACGATCCAGTTGGGGCTGCCTGGTTAAATGAATTACCAAATGGTATTGCAGTCAGCTGTCGCCCAGATTTTCAACCAACTTCTAAACAATGGCTTTATGCAACACAGATTCGTTTTACTCACGAAGGTGCGGTGATTGATGTTGCTTCAAGTTGGGGTAATGGCACATTACATAGCCCATTAATTGGCGCTTTTAACGTGAGTAATCTGCTGTTAGCCACGGCCGTTTTATTGGCTTTAGGTTATTCTTTCGATGAACTTATCCGTACAGTTTCACAGCTAAAAGGGGTAAATGGAAGAATGGAATTAATTAAGAAAGCAAGTAAACCAACGGTTATCGTTGATTATGCCCATACTCCGGATGCATTAGAAAAGGCACTAAATGCTGCGCGTGAACATTGTAAAGGCAAGCTTTGGTGTGTCTTTGGTTGTGGCGGTGATCGTGATGCAGGCAAGCGTCCACTGATGGCAAAAGCAGCTGAACAGTTTGCAGATTTAGTGATCGTAACCCAAGATAATCCGCGTACAGAAGACCCAAATAAAATTGAAGCAGATATCCTTACGGGATTTAGCCGTATGGAAGATGTTGGTGTGATTCCGGATCGCGAAGAAGCTATCAAATTTACCATTGAGAATGCAGTTGAAAACGATGTGATTGTGATTGCCGGTAAAGGGCATGAAAACTATCAGATCATTGGGGATAAAACACTTCATTTCTCCGATCAAGAAGTGGCAGAAGCTTATTTAACGAAAAAATAAAATGATTAAATTAACTACCCAACAGCTTGCTCAAATTTTAACTGCTGATCTTATTGGCGATGAGCGGGTCGTTGTTGAAAATATTAATACGGATACGCGTAAAGTGGTATCCAACTCACTTTTCTTTGCGTTAAAAGGTGAGCATTTTGATGCACATCAATACTTAGATAAAGCCGTTGAGCAAGGTGCGACAGCCTTAGTTGTGCAACAAGCCACCACCGAAATTGCAACGCCACAATTGATTGTTGCAGATACGCGCTTAGCCCTTGGTCAATTAGCAAAATGGTTGCGTGAAAAAATTAATCCTCGAACTGTGGCGATGACAGGCTCTTCAGGTAAAACCACAGTGAAAGAAATGACTGCGTCGATTCTGCAACAAACAGCAGGCAATCCTGATGCCGTGTTATTCACAAATGGTAATTTCAACAACGATATTGGCGTACCATTAACGTTATTACGCTTAACCGAACAACATAAATTTGCTGTTATTGAATTAGGTGCAAATCATCAAGGTGAAATTGATTACACGACGCATCTTGCACAGCCTGAAGCCGCATTAGTGAATAATGTAGCAGCTGCACATTTAGAAGGTTTTGGTTCCATTGAAGGCGTCGCACTTGCGAAAGGGGAAATCTATCGTGGTTTAAGCCCAAATGGTGTAGCCATTATTAACAGTGAACATAATTATATTGAATTGTGGCAAAAAGAAATTGGTTCCCATGCTATTCAATATTTTAATGGTGGCGATTACAAAGCTGAAAATGTAAAACATTCACCTAATGGATCAACGTTTACGTTAGTTTCGCCAAAAGGCAGCATTGAAATTAATTTGCCTTATTTAGGTGAGCATAATGTAAAAAATGCGTTGGCAGCGACTGCACTTGCTATGAATGTGGGCGCGAGTCTTGCTGATGTAAAAGCAGGTCTTGAACATCGTTCTCAAGTAAAAGGACGCTTATTCCCGATTCAAGTGAATGAAAATCTACTTTTATTAGATGATACTTACAATGCGAATGTCGATTCTTTACAAGCAGCGATCGATGTTTTACAAGGTTACGATGCTTTCCGTATTCTACTTGTGGGCGATATGAAAGAATTAGGCGAGGATAGTCTAAAATGCCATCAAGAAGTGGGTGAGCATGCAAAACAAGCTAAATTAGATTTAGTCCTTTCTTACGGAATAGAAAGTGCGGTCATTTCTGAAGCTGTTTTGGGAAAACATTTTAAAGATAAAGCTGAATTGACAGCTTATGCGTTAGATATTATTAAACAGAAATTACAAGAAAACCAAAAAGTCGTCGTATTAGCGAAAGGCTCGCGCTCAATGAAAATGGAAGAGACGATTTATTCATTAAAGGATAGCTTATGTTAGTTTGGCTTGCTGAATATTTAGTTCGCTATGAAACGGCATTCAATGCCATTTCCTATATTACCGTACGTGCGATTTTGGCATTATTAACCGCACTTTTTATTTCTTTATGGATCGGTCCGAAAGTGATCAAACGCCTTCAAATCTTAAAATTTGGGCAAGAAGTGCGTAATGACGGTCCTGAAAGTCACTTTGCGAAAAAAGGCACGCCAACCATGGGCGGTGTGATGATTTTATTCTCCATCGGTGTGAGTACATTATTATGGGCTAACTTAACGAATCCTTATGTTTGGATTTGCTTATTTGTGCTGTTTGGCTACGGGGCTATTGGCTTTGTGGATGATTTCCGTAAAATCACACGTAAAAATACCGATGGTTTAATTGCGCGTTGGAAATATTTCTGGATGTCTGTTGTAGCATTAGTGGCAATCATTTGGTTATATTGGTTAGGTCATGATACCGATGCAACTCGTTTAGTGATTCCATTCTTCAAAGATATCATGCCGCAATTAGGTCTATTCTATATTGTGTTGTCTTACTTTGTGATTGTGGGCACAGGTAATGCGGTAAACTTAACCGACGGTTTAGATGGGCTTGCTATCATGCCAACAGCGTTAGTCGCAGGTGCATTTGCTTTAATCGCATGGGCGACCGGTAACGTTAATTTTGCAGAATACTTACATATTCCTTACATCAAATATAGTTCTGAAGTCGTGGTGTTCTGTACCGCAATCGTAGGGGCAGGCTTAGGATTCTTATGGTTTAACACTTATCCGGCTCAAGTATTTATGGGCGATGTCGGCTCTCTTGCACTTGGTGGAGCTCTAGGTGTTGTTGCCATCCTTGTTCGCCAAGAATTCTTATTAGTGATTATGGGCGGTGTATTTGTTGTTGAAGCCTTGTCTGTGATTTTGCAAGTGGGTTCTTACAAATTAAGAAAACAACGTATTTTTAGAATGGCACCAATTCATCACCACTTTGAATTAAAAGGCTGGCCAGAACCAAGAGTGATTATTCGGTTTTGGATTATCTCCTTGATGTTGGTGTTGATGGGGCTTGTAACGCTCAAACTAAGATAATTTTTGTAGGGTGCACTTGTTGCACCCTGCGTGATCCCAGAATACGAGAGAAGAAAAACAACATGACAACTCTATATCAAAATAAAACTATCACCATCATAGGCCTCGGAAAAACAGGCCTTTCTTGCGTTGAATATCTTCAATCTCAACAAGCTAACATCCGAGTGATTGATACACGTCAACATCCAGCAGGTGCGGACAAATTACCTAAAAATGTTCCCTTACATACAGGTAGCCTAAATCAACAATGGTTACTTGACAGCGATATTATTGTCATTAGTCCAGGGCTCGCAGTAAAAACACCCGAAATTCAGACCGCACTTTCAGCAGGCGTAGAAGTGATTGGAGATATTGAATTATTCTGCCGAGCAGCAACGAAACCAATTGTCGGGATTACAGGCTCTAACGGTAAAAGCACCGTGACAACATTAGTCTATGAAATGGCAAAAGCAGCGGGAATAAAAGTGGGCATGGGCGGAAACATTGGCATTCCTGCGTTGTCATTATTAAATGAAGATTGCGATCTTTATGTATTAGAACTTTCCAGTTTCCAGCTAGAAACCACTTACAGTTTGAAAGCGGCTGCAGCGACTGTGCTTAATGTGACTGAAGATCACATGGATCGCTATGTGGATTTAGAAGATTATCGCCAAGCAAAATTACGTATTTACCACAATGCGGAAACAGCAGTAGTGAATTTAGAAGATAAACTCACTTTTGGCGAAGGTGAAAATCAGGCTAAGAAGGTAGTGTCTTTTGCTGAAAATCAAGCGGATTACTGGTTGAAAACCGAAAACGGTAAACAGTACTTAATGGCGAAAGAGGAAGTCATTTTACCTTGTGATGAAGCAACCTTAGTTGGTCGTCATAATTACATGAATATTTTAGCGGCGACAGCGTTAGCGCAAGCAGTCGGCATAAATTTAGAGGCAATTCGTACCGCACTTCGCCAATTTAAAGGCCTAGATCATCGTTTCCAATTAGCGCATCAGGCAAATGGTGTCCGTTGGATTAATGATTCTAAAGCCACCAATGTAGGCAGCACTGTTGCAGCATTGGCTGGTTTATATGTTGAAGGAACATTACATCTTTTATTAGGTGGTGATGGCAAAGGTGCAGATTTTTCTGAATTAAAGGATTTAATCAATCAGCCTCATATTTCAACGTATTGCTTTGGTCGAGATGGAAAACAACTTGCGGCACTTTCAGCTCAAAGTCATTTATTTGAAACCATGGAACAAGCCATTTCATTTTTACGACCACGTTTAAAATCAGGTGATATGGTGTTATTATCTCCTGCTTGTGCAAGTTTGGATCAATTTGCCTCTTTTGAAAAACGTGGCGAAGAGTTTACTCGTTTAGCAAAATTAGCTTAAAGAATTAGGGTAGTAATGGAATTTATCAATAAAATTAAACAAAATTATGAGCAATGGGCGAGAGTGACTCCTCAAGGATTACTTTACGATCGCGCATTGTTTTGGCTTTTTGTCGTGCTCTTGCTGATTGGTTTAGTGGCGGTAACTTCTGCTTCGATGCCTTACAGTGCACGCGTATTTAATGATACATTCTATTTTGCTAAACGTGATGCCGTTTATGTCTTGCTTTCTTTAGCAACCTGCTATTTAACTCTCCAAATTTCTTCTTCCCAATGGGAAAAGTGGCACGCAAAAGTCTTCTTGTTAGCTATTGTTTTATTAATACTGGTTCTTGGTATCGGGACTTCTGTTAATGGGGCTAAGCGTTGGATTTCTTTAGGAATTTTAAATTTCCAGCCTGCAGAATTTGCGAAGTTAGCTTTAACTTGTTTCCTGGCGAGCTATTTTACGCGTCGTTATGATGAAGTACGTGGTAAAAAATTCAGTGCAGCTAAGCCTTTCATTGTGATGGGGGTATTAGGGGTATTCTTATTAGCCCAACCCGACTTAGGGAGTACCGTTGTACTTTTCGTTATTACCTTTGGCATGCTTTTTATTGTCGGTGCAAATTTTTGGCAATTTATTTTGCTAATTGGTACAGGCATACTTCTCTTTGTATGGTTAGTTCTTTCTGCCTCTTATCGTTTAAAACGTTTTACCGGTTTCTTAGAGCCGTTTAAAGATCCTTACGGAACAGGATTCCAGTTAACTAACTCTTTGATGGCCTTTGGACGTGGTGAAATTAGTGGGGAAGGACTCGGTAACTCCATTCAAAAACTTGATTATCTTCCTGAAGCGCATACTGACTTTATCATGGCGATTATTGGTGAAGAGTTCGGTTTTATTGGTATTTTGGTGGTTGTGATTCTCTTAGGGTTATTGATTTTCCGTGCGATGAAAATCGGACGTGAATCACTGATGCTAGAACAACGTTTCCGTGGCTTTTTTGCTTTAGGTATTAGTTTCTGGATTTTCTTCCAAGGTTTCGTCAATCTTGGCATGGCCTTAGGGATGTTACCAACGAAAGGTTTAACTTTCCCATTAGTGAGTTACGGTGGTTCAAGTATCATTATTATGTCGGCGACCGTAGGGATTTTATTGCGTATTGACCATGAAAATAGATTACAACGTGGCGGTCAAGCGCGTTTGAGAGATGATTAGGAATATTGATGAGTAAAAAATTATTAGTTATGGCGGGTGGTACTGGTGGACATGTTTTCCCCGCCATCGCGGTTGCTCAAACTTTACAAAAAGAAGGTTGGGAAATTTGCTGGTTAGGCACAAAAGATCGAATGGAAGCACAGCTTGTACCAAAACATGGTATTCCGATTCGTTTCATTCAAATTTCAGGGTTACGTGGTAAAGGCATTAAAGCATTACTTAGTGCCCCTTTTGCTATTTTAAGAGCGGTATTGCAAGCTCGTAAAATTATCAAAGAATATCAACCTAATGCGGTATTAGGTATGGGCGGTTATGTATCTGGCCCGGGTGGCATCGCGGCAAAACTTTGTGGCGTGCCGGTTATTTTACATGAACAAAATGCCGTAGCGGGCTTAACTAATGAATGGTTAGCAAAAATTGCAACCCGAGTTTTACAAGCTTTCCCAACGGCATTCAAAGATGCCGAAGTGGTAGGAAACCCGGTTCGCCAAGATTTATTTGAAATGCCATCACCACAAGCGCGTTTTTCAGAAAGAAGTGGAAAATTGAGAGTGCTCGTCGTGGGGGGAAGCCAAGGGGCTAGAGTGCTCAATCAGACCCTCCCACAAGTTGTTGCTCGTTTGGCAGATAAACTAGAAGTGCGTCATCAAGTGGGTAAAGGTTCTGTTGAAAGTGTGACCGCACTTTATGGTGAGCATGCCGATTCGGTCAAAATTACAGAATTTATTGATGATATGGCGGAAGCCTACGCTTGGGCTGATGTGGTGATTTGTCGTTCTGGTGCTTTAACAGTATGTGAATTAGCTGCAGTGGGGACACCAGCAATTTTCGTACCATTCCAGCATAAAGATCAACAACAATATTTAAACGCAAAATATCTTGCTGATGTCGGTGCAGCAAAAATCGTTCAGCAAAATGAATTAAATGCGGATGTGTTAGTCGATTTCTTAGAAAAAACAGATCGTGAAACCTTGTTAGGGATGGCGATTAAGGCAAAAGAAATGTCGACGCCATTGGCGGCTAAACGTGTAGCTGATGTCATCGTAGAGAATGCGAAATAAGAATAGAGAGGTTGAGAGGGAGGTAATACACTCACAACCTGAAAGTGCGGTTAAAAATAAAGGTGAAATAATATGAAACATATTTCGGACGAAATTAGAAAGATTATCCCTGAGATGCGTCGGGTTCAACAAATTCATTTCATTGGTATCGGTGGTGCCGGTATGAGTGGGATTGCCGAAATTTTATTAAATGAAGGTTATGATATCTATGGTTCCGATATTGCAGATGGTGTTGTGACTCAACGTCTTGCTCAAGCTGGCGCAAAAATTTTCATTGGTCACCAAGCGGAAAATGTGCAAGGGGCGAGCGTGGTTGTGGTATCAAGTGCGATTCATGAAGATAACCCTGAATTAATCGCCGCAAAACAAAATCGTATTCCCGTGATTCAGCGAGCACAAATGTTAGCGGAAATTATGCGTTTCCGTCATGGCATTGCGGTTGCAGGAACTCACGGTAAAACCACAACAACAGCCATGATTTCGATGATTTATACTCAAGCGAAACTGGATCCAACTTTCGTTAATGGTGGTTTAGTTAAATCAGCCGGTAAAAACGCACATTTAGGGGCAAGCCGTTATTTAATCGCAGAAGCGGATGAAAGTGATGCCTCTTTCTTACACTTACAGCCGATGGTTTCTGTTGTGACCAATATTGAACCGGATCATATGGATACCTATGAAGGTGACTTTGAGAAAATGAAAGCCACCTATGTAAAATTCTTGCATAACTTACCGTTCTATGGCTTAGCGGTGATGTGTGCCGATGATGCTGTGCTAATGGAACTTGTTCCTCAAGTTGGTCGCCAAGTATTAACCTATGGTTTCAGTGAACATGCTGATTATCGTATCGAAGATTATGAACAAACCGGTTTCCAAGGTCATTACACCGTAGTTTGTCCAAGTGGTGAACGTATTAATGTATTATTAAATGTACCGGGTAAACACAATGCGTTAAACGCAACCGCAGCACTTGCAGTAGCAAAAGAAGAAGGCATTGGCAATGAAGCGATTTTAGAAGCACTTGCTGATTTCCAAGGTGCGGGCAGACGTTTCGACCAATTAGGCGAGTTTATTCGTCCAAATGGTAAAGTACGCTTAGTGGATGATTATGGCCATCACCCAACAGAAGTTGGCGTGACAATCAAAGCAGCACGTGAAGGCTGGGGAGATAAACGTATTGTGATGATTTTCCAACCTCACCGTTATTCACGTACTCGCGATTTATTTGATGATTTCGTGCAGGTATTATCCCAAGTGGATGCCTTGATTATGTTAGATGTATATGCGGCAGGCGAAACGCCAATCGTAGGTGCAGATAGCAAAGCACTTTGTCGTTCTATTCGTAACCTAGGAAAAGTCGATCCAATTTTAGTTTCTGATACGGAACAACTCGGTGATGTGTTAGATCAAATTATTCAAGATGGTGATTTAATTCTTGCCCAAGGTGCGGGAAGTGTAAGCAAAATTTCTCGTGGTTTAGCAGAGCGTTGGAAAGCATAAATACATTGAAAAAATAACCGCACTTTTCAATGAAGAATAAAAGGAAAACAGGATAAAACAATGAATTTAAAACAAGAAAAAATTGCCGTGTTGTTAGGCGGCACATCAGCTGAACGTGAAGTATCTCTTAATTCTGGTGCAGCTGTGTTAAATGCATTAGTGAGTCAAGGCTATAATGCGCACGGTATCGATCCTAAAGAATATAATGTCGCGAATTTAAAAGCAGATGGTTTTGATCGCGTTTTTAACATTTTACATGGTCGCGGTGGTGAAGATGGCACCATGCAAGGTTTATTAGAACAAATCGGTTTACCTTACACCGGTTGTGGTGTGATGGCTTCGGCGTTAACCATGGATAAAATGCGCACTAAAATGTTATGGAAAGCCTTTGGTTTACCTGTTGCCGATATGGAGATCGTGACGAAAGAAAACGCTCACGAACTAAACCCACAAGCTGTGGTCGAAAATTTAGGTTTACCTTTAATGGTTAAGCCGTCTCTTGAAGGTTCAAGTGTGGGTTTAACGAAAGTAAAAGTAGTCGAAGAATTAAAAAGTGCGGTCGATTATGCACTTAAATTTGATAACACCATTTTGATTGAAGAATGGTTAGCGGGTGATGAATTAACGGTACCTGTTTTAGGTGGCGAAGTATTGCCGGCTGTTCGCATTGTGCCAGAAGGTGAGTTTTATGATTACGATGCGAAATATATTTCAGATAACACTCAATATTTTTGCCCTGCGGGCCTTTCAGCTGAACGTGAGCAAGAATTAGCGAAATTAGTTAAACGTGCTTATGACGTCGTAGGGTGTCGTGGTTGGAGCCGCATTGATGTGATGACTGATGCACAAGGTAATTTCCGTTTAGTCGAAGTAAACACAAATCCTGGCATGACAAGTCACAGTTTGTTCCCTAAATCAGCGTCAACAGTCGGTATTTCATTTGAACAACTCGTCGTGAAAATTTTGGAGTTGAGTGCGTAATGAATGTAATTAAGCGCAAAAATACACCGCCAACGCAATTTGGTCGCTCATCTAACGGTGAGGGTAAATTCCGTTTTATGTTGCCGATTAAACTTGCTTTGGTGTTACTTTGTGCGGGGCTAGGGTATTTTGTTTATTCAAACTGGCAAAGTTGGCTGGAAAGCTTAGACGGTGATAGAAAAATCACGGCCTATGCATTAGTGGGCCAAAATGAATTTACCACTTATCCGGATGTGCAAGATGTATTACTCAAAATGGGTTCACTTAAGGGCTTTTGGGGACAAGACGTTAAGCAAATTCAAGAGCAGCTTGAAACGATTCCTTGGGTAAAAGGTGCGGTAGTTCGTAAAATTTGGCCAAATCGTTTAAGTATCTGGTTATCAGAATATCAGCCAGTCGCCATTTGGAACAAAACAGAGTTTGTTACAAAAGATGGAACAGTTTTCCAATTGCCGATGGATAAGTTAAAAGAAAAGGCTTTACCTTATTTAGGTGGTCCGGATTATCAAAGCTTAAAAGTATTAGAAGCTTGGAATCAAATTTTTGCTGATTTTAAGGCGAAAAATTTGGTGGTTAAAGGCGTGACAATTGATGATCGTGGTGCGTGGCAAGTTACGCTAGATAATGATATAGTATTGAAACTTGGGCGTGGAGATTGGAAACCAAAATTAGATCGATTTGTAACGATTTATCCACAAATTGAAGTGCCTGAAGGTAAACGAATTGATTATGTAGATTTGCGCTATGCATCTGCATCAGCAGCGGTTGGATTGACAGAGAAATAAAAATAATTCATTGGGTGTAATAAGAAAATGGCAAAAGAGTTGGAACCGAAAGTAATTGTAGGTCTTGAAGTTGGTACATCAAAAGTGGTTGCTGTCGTTGGGGAAGTCCTTCCTGATGGCGTAGTAAATGTACTTGGCGTGGGTAGTTGTCCATCGAAAGGGATTGATCGTGGCAGTATTACTGATTTAGATGCCGTTGTTAATTCTATCCAACGAGCCATTGAAGCAGCTGAATCAATGGCCGATTGCCAAATTATGAGCGTGACTCTTGCGATTACCGGTGAACATATTCAAAGCCTGAATGAGAGCGGCTTTGTTGCTATTTCTGAAAATGAAGTGACTCAAGATGAAATCGATGATGCTTTGCATACAGCGAGCTCAGTGAAATTACCTGAGGGCCTTTCTTTATTACACATTATTCCTCAAGAATACGCGGTAGATAAACAAGTTAATATTAAAAATCCATTAGGTTTGCAAGGCGTCCGTTTAAAAGCAAATGTACACCTAATTGCTTGTCACCAAGACTGGCAAAATAACTTAAAAAAAGCAGTTGAACGTTGCGGATTACAAGTTGATAAAGTCGTGTTCTCCGGCTTTGCAGCAACACATTCTGTTTTAACTGAAGATGAAAAAGATCTTGGTGTTTGCTTAGTTGATTTCGGTGCAGGCACCATGAATATGATGGTTTACACCAATGGCTCATTGCGTTTCAGCAAGGTTATTCCTTACGCAGGCAATATTGTCACGAATGATATTGCTCATGCATGTACCGTTTCTCGTGCAGAGGCAGAGCGCATTAAAGTGAATTATGCGAGTGCATTGTATCCGGCACGTTTACATGGTGACAAGAAAATTGAAGTGGCAAGTATTGGTGGGCGAGCACCACGCGCTTTAACAAAAAGTGATTTATCTTTAATCACTTCAGCAAGATATATTGAACTATTAGGCGTTGTTAAGGACGAATTAGATAAGCTCAAAGCAGATTTAGAAACTAAACATATTAAATTTGAATTAATTGCGGGTATTGTTATCACCGGTGGTGGTGCACAGATTGAAGACTTAAAAGATTGTGCATCAAGTGTATTTGGTTGTCAGGTGCGTATTGGTAGTCCATTAAATATTACGGGTTTAACAGATTATGTAAATCGCCCACAATATTCAACTGTAGTGGGATTATTACAATACCATCATCAAAATAGTGATAATGATCCTGTGGATAGTAACTATGGTGATGAAGCATTAGGAAAAAAATTCTGGAAAGGCCTTAAAAATATTTTCAATAAAGTGAAATCAGAATTTTGATCATTTGGTCTTTTTCATTTACAATAGAAAAAATTTAACTTTTATTAATGTGCTAGCAGAGTATTAGCAGTAACGGAGAACAGCAAATGTTATACCCAGAGTATGGTGATTTTGAAGAGCAAACAGGTGCACTGATTAAGGTTGTCGGTGTTGGTGGAGGCGGCGGTAACGCAGTTAACCACATGGTTGCCAACATGGTGCAACAGGAATTCAATGGTAATTTCTTGGGCGAAAGTGCAATTGATAGCGAAGAACACGGTAAAATCGTATTCTATGCGGTGAATACCGATGCACAAGCATTACGCAAAAGCCAAGTTCAACAAACTGTACAAATTGGTGGGGCAACAACGAAAGGTCTTGGTGCGGGTGCAAACCCAAATGTAGGCCGTAAAGCGGCTGAAGATGACCAAGAAGAAATCCGTAAAATGCTTGAAGGTGCAGACATGGTTTTTATCGCAGCCGGTATGGGCGGTGGTACAGGTACTGGTGCGGCACCAATCGTTGCTAAAGTAGCGAAAGAATTAGGTATTTTAACCGTTGCTGTTGTTACTAAGCCATTTAGCTTTGAAGGCAAAAAACGTATGCAATTTGCTGAATTAGGTATTAAAGATCTTTCACAATATGTGGATTCAATGATCATTATTCCTAACCAACAAATCCAAAAAGTTCTCCCGAAAAATGCAACGTTAATTGATGCTTTTGCTGCTGCAAATGACGTATTACGTAACTCTGTTATGGGCATCTCCGATATGATTACATCTCCAGGTTTAATCAACGTGGACTTTGCAGACGTAAGAACAGTTATGTCGGAAATGGGCCAAGCAATGATTGGTTTCGGTTCAGCTCAAAGTGAACCAGGTGCGGGTCGTGCAGAAGAAGCAGCACGTCTTGCAATTAAAAATGATTTATTAGAGAAAGTCGATCTTTCTAACGCTAAGGGTATCCTTGTTAATATTACCTCAGGTATGGATCTCGGCTTTGACGAATTTAACGTGGTAGGTGACACAGTGGGTAGCTTTGCATCAGAAGATGCAACTATCGTTGTGGGTACCAGTTTAGTTCCTGAAATGAGCAATGAAATTCGTGTAACGATCGTTGCAACAGGTTTAGGTGATGTTGTTGCGGCTGAGCCAGTAGTGATTGCTCGTCCTCAAGCAGCAGTACAACAAGCGCCAGTTCAACAACCTGTAGCACAAGAAACGATTCAGCCACAACCGCCAGTTGGTTTACATGGTTTAGATGCATTAAGACATAATCCACAGCCAGAACCAGCGCAGGAACAAAATCCGCAATACGGTAACTTAAATAAACCGCTTGATCCAAGCCGTTTAGAACAGTTAAGAAATAACCCTAATTTCTTTAATCCGGCATCATTTGGTCGTGATGAGAAATAAGAGTAGAAGTAATCTTGTTGTGAAGCAATAAGGTAAAAGAGATGATTAAACAAAGAACATTAAAACAAAGCATTAAAGTCACAGGTGTAGGCTTACATAGCGGTAAAAAAGTAACGTTAACGTTGCGTCCGGCTATGCCAAATACTGGTGTGATTTATTGCCGTACTGATCTTAATCCGCCGGTGACTTTCCCTGCGAATGCGGATTCTGTGCGTGATACGATGCTTTGTACTGCACTTGTGAATGAACAAGGTGTGCGTGTTTCAACCGTAGAACACTTAAACGCGGCATTAGCTGGTTTAGGTATTGATAACATCATTATCGAAGTTGATGCACCTGAAATTCCAATCATGGACGGTAGTGCAAGCCCATTCATTTACTTACTCTTAGACGCAGGTATTGAAGAACAAAATGCACCGAAGAAATTTATTCGTATTAAGAAAAATGTACGAGTAGAAGACGGTGATAAATGGGCAGAATTTAAACCTTACAATGGTTTCCGTTTAGATTTCACGATCGACTTTAATCATCCAGCGATTAGTAAAAATGTACGTAATTATGTGATGGATTTCTCTGCACAAGCGTTCGTACATCAAATCAGTCGTGCAAGAACCTTTGGTTTCATGAAAGATATTGAGTATCTTCAATCTCAAGGTCTTGCGTTAGGTGGTAGCCTAGATAATGCTATCGTATTAGATGATTACCGTATCTTAAATGAAGACGGATTACGCTTCAGAGATGAATTAGTTCGTCACAAGATGCTTGATGCGATTGGCGATCTGTATATGTGTGGCTATAACATCATCGGTGATTTCAAAGCTTATAAATCTGGTCACGGTTTAAATAATAAGTTACTCCGTGCTGTACTTGCCGATCAGGAAGCATGGGAATTTGTTACCTTTGAAGATAAGAAACAAGTTCCACAAGGTTATGTTGCACCTGCGCAGGTACTCATCTAACAATGTTTTGTTGAAAAGCTATACTTCTTTCGGGAGTATAGCTTTTTTATTTCCCATCTTGCTCTGTTATTTTTGTTTTATGCTAAGGTAAAGAGCGGTCAAAAATAGAGGTATTTTTATATGAAAAAATTATTTACCGTGCTTCCTCTTGTGCTAGCAACTTCTGCTGCAATGGCATATGAACAGGGCAAAACCTATCAATTTACCATATTGCACACTAATGATACGCACGGACATTTTTGGCCGAATGCAAAAGGTGAATATGGCTTTCCTGCTCATAAAACAATTGTTAATCGCGTAAAAGCTGAAGTCGAGCAAAAAGGAGGCTCACTCATTTTATTAAATGCTGGTGATTTTAACACTGGTGTACCTGAGTCAGATATGCAAACAGCAGAACCTGACATTAAAGCAATGAACGCAATGGGCTATGAGGCAACTGTATTAGGTAACCACGAGTTTGATAATCCACTACAAATTCTTGATATGCAAGAAAAATGGGCAAACTTCCCATTCTTATCTGCAAACGTGATTAATACGAAAACAGGTAAAACCTTAGTTAAGCCTTATACGATTTTAAATAAACAAGATCTTAAAATTGCCGTGGTAGGTTTAACCACAGAAGATACTGCAAAATTAGGTAACCCAGAATACCTTCACAATGTGAAATTTGAAGATCCAACAACGGTAGCAAAAGCCACATTAAAGGAGCTAAATGAAAAAGTTAAGCCGGATGTAAAAATCGCTTTAACGCATATGGGCTATTATTATGATGCGAAACATGGTTCAAATGCGCCAGGTGATGTGAGTCTTGCGCGTAATTTAGATAAAGGCGCATTCGATATGATTATCGGTGGTCACAGCCATGATCCGATTTGCGTGGATGATAAGGGTGTATGGATTAAAGATTATCAACCTACTCAACCATGTAAACCTGATTTCCAAAATGGTAACTTGGATTATGCAAGCGTTTGAATGGGGTAAATATGTTGGTCGTGCTGACTTTGAGTTCAAAAATGGTGAGTTAAAATTAGTGAATTATCAATTAATTCCAGTGAACTTGAAGAAAAAAGTGAAAAAAGAAGACGGTAAAACAGAATATGTGAACTATGCCGAAGAGATTCCACAAGATCCGGAAATGGAAAAACTTTTAAAGTCTTACCAAGATAAAGGTGATGCTTTATTAAGCCAAAAAGTGGGGAAATTAAACGGTAAGTTAGAAGGTGATCGTACCATTATTCGTTTTGAACAAACTAACCTTGGTCACTTAATTGCAGAAGCACAACGTCAAAAAGCGAAAGCAGACATTGGTATCATGAACTCTGGTGGTATTCGTGATTCTATCCAAGAAGGTGATGTAACCTATAAAGATATTTTAAAAATCCATCCATTTGGTAATATTGTGAGCTATTTTGAATTAACCGGTAAAGAATTATTGGATTATTTAAATGTAGTCGCATTGAAAGAAGTAGATTCTGGTGCCTATGCACAATATTCAGGTATCAGCATGACAGTAAATCGTGCGGATAAGAAAGTTGAAAATGTGAAAATTCAAGGTAAACCATTGGATTTAAATAAAACTTACCGTATTTCAGTCCCAAGCTATAATGCAGCTGGTGGAGATGGTTATCCGGTTATGACCAAAAATCCAACTTTCGTTAACACAGGTTTTATTGATGCGGATGTTTTAAAAGAATTTTTTGAGAAAAACTCACCTATTAGTGCTGAAAAATATATCCCTCATAATGAAGTAACCTTTAAATAAGGAATGAAATGGCATTAGATTTATCAGAAATTCGTCAGCAAATTACGCAAATTGATCGCAGCTTGTTAAAGCTGCTTTCAGAGCGTCATCGTCTGGCATATGATGTAGTTAGAAGCAAAGAAGTTACGCAAAAAGCATTGCGCGATTTAGAGCGTGAGCAACAACTCTTACAAGAGCTTGTGCAATTTTCTGAAAGCCAAAATTATCAGCTTGAACCACAGTATATTACGTCAGTCTTCCAAAAGATTATTGAAGATTCTGTGCTAACGCAACAAGTGTATTTGCAGAAAAAGCTCAATGAGCAACGAGAAGAAACGTTACATATTGCTTTCTTAGGTAAGAGAGGTTCTTACTCTAATTTGGCTGCCCGTAACTATGCGGCTCGTTACCATCAACAATTTGCTGAAATCAGTTGCGATTCCTTTGCTCAAATTTTTGAAAAAGTTGAGAGCGGAGAAGCTGATTATGGTGTACTGCCTTTAGAAAACACCACATCTGGTGCAATTAATGAAGTTTATGATTTGCTTCAACATACTAGCTTATCGTTGGTGGGCGAGTTGGCTTACCCCATCAAACACTGTGTTTTAGTGAATGAGCAAGATGATTTAAGCAAAATTGATACGCTTTATAGCCATCCACAAGTGATCCAGCAGT
>CAJZKN010000008.1:0-81850 GCA_916050345.1 Parahaemophilus parainfluenzae
TAGATAATCATGCTTTTTTGATGGATTTCCAAAATGAGTTGGATGGTTTTTATCGTCGTTACAATGTGGAATTGATTCGTGCTCCAGAAGGTTTTTTCTATTTACGTCCGAAAGCGACGACGTTAATCGCTCGTTCAGTGCTTTCTGAATTAGAAATGTTAGTAGGAAAAGTGCTTTGCTATTTATATTTAAGCCCAGAACGATTGGCACAGCAGGGGATCTTCAGCACACAAGAAGTCTATGACGAATTACTCAACTTAGCGGATGAAGGCAAGTTGTTGAAAGCAGTCAATCAACGTTCCAGCGGTTCGGATTTGGATAAACAAAAATTAGCTGAAAAAGTGCGTGCTGCGATCGGTCGTTTACGCCGTTTAGGAATGATTCATACCGTGGGTGAACAACACAGCGGTAAATTTACTATTTCAGAATCAGTTTTCCGTTTTGGGGCTGAAGTGCGTTCCGGTGATGATCCGTTAGAAGCGCAAGCTCGCTTAATTCGTGATGGGGAAGCAGCAACACCACAATCTCTCGAATTGGAAAAACAAGCAAAAGCAGCAAGCAATGCTGATGACCTTGATGATGAAGAAAGTGCGGTCGAAATTGATGAAGAATTTGATGATGCAGGAGAACAAGAATAATGTCTGATGTATTAGAACTTGAAAATGAAATCTATCAAGACGAACCTGAGCAATCAACCGAACAGGTTGAAGAAGAATTTATTGCTCCTGTATTAAACCAACACAATGGGGTAGAACGAGGTAAATTCCGTTCACTCACCTTAATTAACTGGAACGGTTTCTTTGCCCGTACCTTTGATTTAGATGAATTGGTGACCACACTTTCAGGTGGTAATGGTGCCGGTAAATCTACAACTATGGCGGGTTTTGTCACAGCATTAATTCCAGACTTAACCTTGTTGCATTTCCGTAATACCACAGAAGCAGGCTCAACAGGCGGCTCTCGTGATAAAGGTTTGCACGGTAAATTACGTCCAGGTGTGTGTTATGCAGTATTAGATACCATCAATTCCCGTCATCAACGAATTCTCGTGGGGGTGCGTCTGCAACAAATTGCTGGTCGAGATAAGAAAGTGGATTTAAAAACCTTCTCGATTCAAGGAGTAGAATTATCCTTAAATCCGACCGCACTTTTCACCGAAACAGTCGGTGAACGTCAAGCGCGTGTACTCAATTTAAATGAATTAAAAGACAAAATTGAAAATCTTGGTGCACAATTTAAACAGTATCATTCCATCACTGATTATCACGGCATGATGTTTGATTTGGGTATTATTCCAAAACGCTTACGTAGTGCCTCAGACCGTAGCAAATTCTATAAATTAATTGAAGCGTCTTTATACGGTGGTATTTCCAGCGCCATTACCCGTTCTTTACGTGATTACTTATTGCCAGAAAACCTTGGTGTGCGCAAAGCCTTCCAAGATATGGAAAGTGCATTACGTGAAAACCGCATGACCCTTGAAGCAATTAAAGTCACCCAATCTGACCGTGATTTATTTAAACATTTAATCACTGAAACCACGAATTATGTGGCATCAGATTATATGCGTAATGCCAATGAACGCCGTGGCAATATCGAAGCGGCTCTAGGTTTCCGTCGTGATTGGTATAAAGCAAAAGCTGAGCAAGCGTTATCACAACATCGCTTAATTGATTTAAGCCGTGAAGCGGCTGAATTGGCAGAAAATGAACGGACTTTAGAAGTCGATCATCAAAGTGCGGCTGACCACTTGAATTTGGTATTAAATGCGTTACGTCATCAAGAAAAAGTATCGCGTTATCAAGAAGATGTGGCTGAGCTTACAGAAAAATTAGAAGAACAAAAAATGGTTGTGGAAACCGCAACCGAACAGCTTGAAGAAAGCCAAGCACAATTTGAGCAAACTGAACTTGAAATTGATCAAGTACGTGCACAACTTGCGGATTATCAACAAGCATTAGATGCCCAACAAACCCGAGCATTGCAATATCAACAAGCGATTGCTGCGCTTGAAAAAGCGAAAACCCTGTGTGGTTTAGCGGATTTAAGCGTGAAAAATGCGGAAGATTACCAAGCGGAATTTGCAGCCCATGCAGAAAGTCTTACCGAGCAAGTGCTTGAGTTAGAACATAAAATGTCTATTTCTGAAGCGGCTAAATCACAATTTGATAAAGCCTATCAGTTAGTGTGCAAAATTGCTGGTGATATGCCACGTTCAAGTGCTTGGGAAAGCGCTAAAGAATTATTGCGTGAATATCCAACGCAAAAAATTCAAGCACAACAAACCCCGCAATTACGCGCGAAATTACATGAGTTAGAGCAGCGCTATGCTCAACAACAAAGTGCGGTTAAATTATTGGCTGATTTTAATCAACGTGCTGATTTATCTTTAGAAACCGCTGATGAACTCGAAGCATACCACGCAGAACAAGAAGAACTCATTGAAAGTTTGAATGAAGAACTTGCTGAGCAAGTAGAAAACCGTTCAACCTTGCGTCAAAAGCGTGAAAGTTTGACCGCACTTTACGAAGAAAATGCTCGTAAAGCACCGGCTTGGTTGACTGCTCAAGCCGCTTTAGAACGTTTACAAGAGCAAAGTGGTGAAACATTTGAACATAGCCAAGATGTGATGCATTTTATGCAATCACAATTGGTGAAAGAACGTGAGCTGACTATTCAACGTGACAATTTAGAGAAACAACGTCAACAATTAGACGAGCAAATTTCTCGTTTAAGCCAACCAGATGGTTCTGAGGATGCTCGCTTGAATGTGCTTGCAGAACGTTTTGGTGGTGTATTGCTTTCTGAATTGTATGATGATGTTCCAATTGAAGACGCACCTTATTTCTCTGCACTTTATGGTCCTGCACGTCATGCTATTGTTGTACGTGATCTCAACACGGTACGCGAACAATTAGCTAATTTAGAAGATTGTCCAGACGATTTATATTTAATCGAAGGTGATCCAAATGCCTTTGATGACAGCGTACTTTCAGCCCAAGAGCTTGAAATGGGCGTTGTGGTGCAAGTGTCTGATCGTGAATTGCGTTATTCAAAATTCCCGCAAATTCCATTATTTGGCCGAGCTGCACGTGAAAAACATTTAGAAGAATTACAAGCTAAACGTGATGAAATTGCGGAAGAATACGCACAAATCGCCTTTGATGTACAAAAATGTCAACGTTTGCACGAACACTTTAGTCAGTTTGTTGGCTTACATTTAGCCCTTGCGTTCCAACCAAACCCTGAAGAGGTTATGGCGGAAATCAATCAAGAACGCAATGAAATTGATCGCGAGCTCAATCAATTCTCAAATACTGAGCAACAAATTCGCATTAAATTGGATAATGCCAAAGAAAAAATGCAATTGTTGAACAAGTTAATGCCGCAGCTTAACTTGCTTGCTGATGAAGAATTACTTGATCGCATTGAAGAATGCCGCGAACAATTAGACATCGCAGAACAAGATGAAAGCTTTATTCGTCAACATGGCGTTGCGTTGTCACAATTAGAGCCGATTGCCAATACCTTACAAAGTGACCCAGAAAACTATGAGCGCTTAAAAGCTGATTTAACCCAAGCGGTTGAACGTCAAAAACAAGTACAGCAACGTGTATTTGCTTTAGCGGATGTGGTGCAACGTAAAAATCACTTCAGCTATGAAGATGCTGGGCAAGCGGAAACCTCAGAGCTTAATGAGCAACTTCGTCAACGTTTGGAACAATTGCAGTCACAACGTGATGCTCAACGTGAACAATTACGTCAAAAACAAAGCCAATTTGCACAATACAACCAAGTATTTATCCAATTGCAAAGTTCTTATGACAGTAAAAATCAATTGTTGAAAGAATTAATTGCTGAGATTGGTGAATTGGGCGCGCGTGCTGATGAAGGGGCAGAGGAACGTGCAAGAAATCGCCGTGATGAGTTATATCAACAACTTTCAACCAGTCGTCAACGTCGTTCTTATGTAGAAAAACAATTAACACTCATTGAAAGCGAAGCGGAGAACTTAAATAAACGCATTCGCAAAGCGGAACGTGATTACAAAACTCAACGTGAGTTAGTTGTTGCAGCGAAAGTCAGCTGGTGCGTGGTTCTGCGTTTATCTCGCAATTCTGATGTGGAAAAACGACTCAATCGTCGTGAATTAGCTTATTTATCTGCTGATGAACTACGTTCAATGTCGGATAAAGCATTAGGTGCGTTACGTACTGCGGTGGCAGATAATGAATATCTACGCGATGCATTGCGTATTTCTGAAGACAGCCGTAAACCAGAAAATAAAGTCCGCTTCTTCATTGCTGTCTATCAACATCTTCGTGAACGTATTCGTCAGGATATTATTAAAACAGATGATCCGATTGATGCAATTGAGCAAATGGAAATTGAGCTTAATCGCTTAACAGAAGAATTGACTGGCCGTGAGAAAAAATTGGCGATCAGCTCTGAAAGTGTAGCGAATATTATGCGTAAAACCATTCAACGTGAACAAAATCGTATTCGCATGTTGAACCAAGGTCTACAAAATATTGCTTTCGGTCAGGTAAAATCGGTACGTTTAGTGGTCAATATTCGCGATACACATGCGATGTTGCTTGATGCGCTGTCAGGTAAACAGGAAGAATACCAGGATTTATTCAGTGATAATCGTATTACCTTCTCTGAAGCTATTGCGAAACTTTATCAACGCATTAACCCGCATATTGATATGGGCCAACGCACAGCACAAACTATCGGTGAAGAATTATTAGATTACCGTAATTACCTCGAGTTAGAAGTTGAAGTCTTCCGTGGTGCTGATGGCTGGTTACGTGCTGAAAGTGGCGCATTATCGACTGGTGAAGCGATCGGTACCGGTATGTCCATCCTATTAATGGTGGTTCAAAGCTGGGAAGAGGAAAGTCGTCGTATTCGCGGTAAAGACATCGTGCCATGTCGCTTACTATTCTTGGATGAAGCGGCACGTTTAGATGGTAAATCCATTTCTACCTTATTCGAACTTTGCGAACGTTTGGATATGCAATTACTTATTGCAGCACCGGAAAACATTAGCCCTGAAAAAGGGACAACCTATAAACTGGTGCGTAAAATCGCTGGCAACCAAGAACAAGTTCATGTGGTTGGTTTGCGTGGCTTTGGCGCAACAGAGTAGTTTTTTAAAGCGGTCAAAGCAATTGGCCGCTTTTTTCATTGTTATTTTTATGAGAATTCAGGACGAATTATGCACAACCTTATTTTTGCCATTCTATGTAGTGTTGCCGTATCGGTGTTACTCAAAGTTGCACGCAAGAAAAACATCATTATTGAACAAGCAATTGCATTTAACTATATTGTCGCCATTTCATTAAGCTATTTCTTACTCAAACCTGATTTTAAAGGATTGGAATTTACCGAATATTTAGCACAAAGTGATAGCACACCTATTTTCCTGGCGTTAGGTATTTTATTACCAACCGTATTTATCATTATGTCTAAAGCCGTTGAATTTGCAGGCATCGTGCGTTCAGATGCCGCACAACGCTTATCGTTATTTCTACCGATTGTTGCCTCTTTTATTATTTTCCATGAAATATTAAGTCAGCCTAAAATTGTTGGCATTATTTTGGCGTTCATCGGTTTATTCTGTATTTTGAACAAATCGAATGAGCAAAGTGCGGTCAGTTTTAAAGGTATTTTAGGCTTAATCGGTGTTTGGTTTGGTTATGGCACCATTGATATTTTATTTAAACAGGTGGCCAAAAGCGGGGGAGCATTCCCAACCACATTATTCATTGCTTTCTCATTAGCCGCTTGTGTCATGTTCCTGTATTTATTCCTAAAACGCACTCAGTGGACAGTGCCAAGCTTTATTGGTGGAATCATTTTAGGCGTATTGAATTTCTTCAACATCTTGTTTTACATTAAAGCGCACCAAAGCTTCGGACAAAACCCAACCTTAGTTTTTGCGGGAATGAATATTGGTGTTATTTGTTTAGGCACCATCAGCGGTGTATTTTTCTTTAAAGAAAAAATCAGCAAAATCAACTGGTTTGGTGTTTTTGTCAGCCTTTCAGCAATTTTCTGTTTATATTATTTAGATAAAATTTTGGCTTAATTATGGCAAACAATTTTAGTTTTTTTATCTACGATTACGAAAGTTTTGGTATCAATCCGGCAAGTGATCGTCCAGCTCAATTTGCTGGTATTCGTACCGATGCAGATTTCAATATTATTGGTGAGCCGATTATGTTGTATTGCAAGCAAACCAATGATTATTTACCCGCACCGGAAGCTGTAATGGTTACAGGAATCACACCACAAGAATGTAATGAAAAGGGGATTCCTGAGCCTGAATTTGCCGCAAAAATTCTAGCTGAGTTTTCACAACCGAATACCTGTGTGATGGGGTACAACAACATTCGTTATGACGATGAAATGACTCGTTATACCTTTTACCGCAATTTTATTGATCCCTATGAATATAGCTGGAAAAATGGCAATTCTCGGTGGGATTTACTCGATGTAGTACGAGCCTGTTATGCGTTACGGCCAGAAGGAATTAATTGGGCTTATGACGATGATGGTATGCCAAGCTTTCGCTTAGAAAAATTAACCAAAGCAAATGGTATTGAGCATGAAAATGCCCATGATGCGATGGCGGATGTGTATGCAACTATTGCCATGGCTAAATTAATCAAAGAAAAGCAGCCTAAATTATTTCAATTCTTCTTTGAGCATAGAGGTAAAAAGGAAATTGAGAAACTGATCGACACCGCGGAAATGACACCATTAGTGCATGTTTCAGGTATGCTAGGGAATTATCGCGGCAATTGTGCTTGGGTGGCACCATTAGCATGGCATCCAACTAATCAAAATGCCGTAATCGTCTGTGATTTATCAGGTGATATTGATAATTTACTCAGTAAAAGTGCGGTTGATTTGCGACAAGATTTATATACCAAGAAAAGCGAGCTAGAAGAAAGGGGAGTTTCATCAGTTCCATTAAAATTGGTTCATATTAATAAATGCCCAATTTTGGCGCCTGCAAAAACGTTACTGCCTGAAAATGCGGCTCGTTTAGGGATAGACAGACAACAATGCTTAGATAATTTAGCAAAATTGCGTCAATCCTTAGATATACGCGAGAAAGTTATTGAAATCTTCTCAGAAGAGCGCGAATTTGAGGCGAGTGATAATGTAGAAACGGAGCTTTATAACGGCTTCTTTAGCAATGCCGATAAAAATAATATGGCTATTTTACGTGATTTGCCAGCAGAGAAATTAGCTGAACATGGTTTAGCATTTGAAGATAAACGAATTCCTGAATTGTTATTCCATTATCGTGCCAGACATTTCTATAAAACTCTAAATCGTGCAGAACAAATCAAATGGCAAAAATATCGCCAACGTAAATTAGAACAAAGTGCGGTTAAATTTGAGGAAAGTCTACAACGGTTAGCGGAGGAATATTCGGATAATCCAACCAAACTGAATTTACTACAACAGGTTTATGAATACGGTGCAAAACTGTTATCTTAATCTTATACATATCGTGACATAGTCACACAAATGCCAATCATCAAAAACGTAAATCTTAATCCCAGAGATTTACGTTTTTCTTTTTTAAATCTGATGATATTCACCTCATAAAATAACGCAGAATTCACGTAGCGTTGTCATTATTTTGACATATATAAACATCTTTATTTTTTCCTTACATAACAATTTTAGAGTGTATAAATCATTATTTAACCTTGTTACAAGGTATTGCTAATCCAGATTCCACATTGCTTGAGCAGTATTCGTGACCTGTGCATAACTTTGTGATTTTATTAATACGTAGTTTCCACTAACCTTGTAATTGATTTCGCATAATGTATATTATGTTAAATTAAATATGCAGATATGTCACAAATCAAAACAGATAACTATCCTACTTTCATGCATAGGTCAAAATAAGGTGATTTTTGATTATGGATATAAAAGAAATAAATGGATGTCTTTGAGATGGAATAATTAAATTGGAATGAATTTTTTAGATAACGCTACGTGAATTCTGAATACAATTACGTATATCAAATTCACTAGATTTCATCATTCTTGATCTGATAATGAGAATTTATTTTACAAACACCTCATAAATGAGAATAATTAACATTGATTTTTCTTTTGTTATTAGTGACTTATAAAATATTTTTTAAAAAAATACTTGATTATTCTCATTTGTGAGATTAGAATGCACACCGATGACAAGTTAAGCAGTCTTGTTTTTATTTTTAATCTCTACTTAATAAGGAAAGGAGTTGGTTATGCTTAATAAAGCAATCGCAGATAAGTTAAATGAACAAATCAATTTAGAGTTCTACTCTTCTAATGTTTATTTACAAATGAGTTCTTGGTGTAGCAAACACGGTTATGAAGGTGCTGCAGCATTTTTACTTCGTCATGCTGATGAAGAATTAGAACATATGCAAAAATTATTCCAATATGTAAGTGAAACAAGCGGTATGCCACTTTTAGGTAAAATTGATGCACCTAAAAATGACTACAAATCACTTAAAGAAGTGTTTGAAACCACACTTGAACACGAAAAATTCATTACTTCTAAAATTAATGAATTAGTTGAAGTAACATTTGCAAACAAAGACTATTCTACTTTTAACTTCTTACAATGGTACGTTGCAGAACAACACGAAGAAGAAAAATTATTCAATAGCATTATTGATAAATTTAACTTGGTGGGTGAAGACGGTCGTTCGCTTTACTTTATCGATCGTGATTTAGCAACATTATAATTTTAAAAGGAGAATACAAAATGTTATCATCAAATGTAATCAAATTATTAAATGATCAAATGAACCTTGAGTTCTACTCTTCAAACCTCTACTTACAAATGAGCGCATGGTGCGAACAAAATGGTTTTGAAGGTGCAGCTAAATTCTTATCAGCTCACGCTGCAGAAGAAATGCAACACATGCGTAAATTATTCACTTATTTAAATGAAACTGGTGCATTAGCGGTAATCACTGCAATTAAAGCGCCTGCGCATGAGTACAAATCATTAAAAGAAATTATTGAATTAACTTATGAACACGAAAAATTGATCACAAGTAAAATCAATGAATTAGTGGGTAAAACTTTTGAAGAAAAAGACTACTCTGCGTTCAATTTCTTACAATGGTATGTTGCAGAACAACACGAAGAAGAGAAATTATTCAGCGGTATTTTAGACAAATTAAATCTTCTTGGCGAAGATGGCAAAGGTTTATTCTTAATTGATAAAGATTTAGGTAACCTTGCTGGTCAAACCGCTTAATTAGATAATCATAAAGCTTAGTATAAATACTAAGCTTTTATTTTACCTATAATTTGTGACAACGTATCAAATTATTTTAAACTTTCCTTTTATCTTTGAATACAAGTTGATGAAATTTAAAACAACTACACGTTTTTAATGAAATTTTACTTGCAACGAAGTAAGATAAACGTATAATTCAGAACAACCCAAATGCCTGGGTGGCGAAATTGGTAGACGCAGCGGATTCAAAATCCGCCGGTGAATAACCGTGTCGGTTCGAGTCCGACCCTAGGCACCACATTATAATCCTCGTTCATTGGACGGGGATTTTTACTTTGTATATTTCAAAATAAAATCAATCGCCTATAAATTTTTATATCAACGTTTAAACATTTCTACTCTTTAGCACTACCCGTTTTCATATATTTTATAAGTTTATTACGCCAGAATTACGCCAATCAGTAAATATTTTTGTGATTACTCTATATGAAGTTTTTTATTTTTAAATTGTAAACCTCCCTCAAAATATGGTTGAATTCACATTTAATAAGAGCTAGATTTAACAGAAGTGTATAAGATTGTACTGGTATAACAAAATGAAAAGAGATTGGGATTTAATTCGTAAAATACTACTTAAATTAGAAGAAAAAGCAGATAACACAAGTTTTCTTGAAAATGATGTGTTCGATGGGGTTTCACCAGCTATTGTCAATTATCATTATAAATTGCTTGAGCAGGCTGGCTTAATCACCCTTGAAGATTTGAGTGATCTTGATGGTGAAAACTATGTTGCACTTTCACTTACTTGGCAAGGACATGAGTTCTTTGACAAAATTCGTAGTGATAATGTTTGGAATAAAATTAAAAATGCAGCTAAAGCCAAAAGCCTTGACTTATCTTTTGATGTGATAAAAAGCATATGTGCAACATTAATTACTTCAATATTGAGTGGAGATTAAGAATCTTTGCAGAAAATACATAGCCACATTCCTACTAGGTTGTGTGATATAATTCCGAAATTGTTTTTAGAGCAATTACATTTAAGATTACGCCAAAAAAGTTGAGTTTTTCTTTTAGAAGAAAAAATAGAAAAATTCTCACCTGCTGGCTCCATAAAATTTATAAGCTCTGAGGTTGATTCAGGGCTTTTTTATTAGCTAAAGTAAATTAATATGACAGAACAAAACCAAGATAAAAAACAGACTTATAATTTCAATAAATTGCAAAAACGTCTTCGCCGCAATGTAGGCAATGCAATTGCTGATTTTGGCATGATTGAAGATGGTGATAAAGTGATGGTTTGTCTTTCTGGTGGTAAAGACAGCTATACGCTTCTCGATATTTTGTTGAATTTACAACAAAGTGCACCGATTAAATTTGATATTGTTGCCGTCAATTTAGACCAAAAACAACCTGGTTTTCCTGAGCATGTTTTACCTGAATATCTGCAAAGTATTGGTGTGGATTATAAAATTGTTGAAGAAAATACTTATGGCATCGTAAAAGAGAAAATCCCAGAAGGCAAAACAACGTGTTCTCTATGCTCTCGCCTACGCCGTGGTATTTTATATCGAACAGCAACCGAGCTTGGCGCAACAAAAATTGCACTTGGTCATCACCGTGATGATATGTTGGCTACCCTGTTTCTGAATATGTTCTACGGTGGGAAACTAAAATCGATGCCACCGAAATTAATTTCCGATGACGGCAAGCAAATCGTTGTTCGTCCATTGGCTTATTGTAAAGAAAAAGATATTGAAAAATATGCCGTAGCCAAAGAATTCCCAATTATTCCTTGTAATTTATGTGGTTCTCAACCTAATTTACAACGTCAAGTAGTGAAAGAAATGCTGAATACTTGGGACCGTCAATATCCTGGACGTTTAGAAACTATGTTTAGTGCAATGCAAAACATTACGTTGTCACACTTATGTGATCCAAAACTCTTCGATTTTAAAGGTATTAAGCACGGTCAAGCACTTGATGGTATTGAAGGAGATACCGCATTTGATGAAGAGCGTATCGAACCAATTAAATTTGATGATGAAGATGCATCTGACTATTCCGATAATGAAATGATCAGCTTTAAAGAAGTGAATTAATATGATTACCGTACAAGGAAAACAAATCGAAACCGACGCCTCTGGCTATTTACTTAATATTGCTGATTGGAATGAAGAGGTGGCAAAACACATTGCTCAGCTAGAAGGTGTGGAACTGACCGACGCTCACTGGGAAGTGATTCATTTTGTGCGTGATTTCTATCAAGAATATAACACCTCTCCTGCGATTCGCATGCTGGTAAAAGCCATGTCAGAAAAATTAGGTGCCGATAAAGGTAATAGCCGCTATTTGCAACGACTCTTCCCTGACGGACCAGCTAAGCAAGCAACTAAATTGGCTGGTCTGCCAAAACCGGCTAAATGCTTATAGAATAATGTAACCGCGCGATAAAGTGCGGTTATTTTTTTACTCAAATTTCGCTATATACAAAAAAATACAATCGCTATATACTTATAAAAACAACGAGTTTTAAGTATATGAACAAATCTTCCCTTACCTTTCCCCTTTTATTTTGCCTACTTATTGGACTCATTTTATGTTCGCTCTCTTGGGGGCGCTTTGCGATTCCGCTTGAGAATGTTTTACAAAGTCTTATCGGCAATAATGTCAATGATGTGCAAAACAACATTATTTTTAATCTTCGTTTGCCTCGTGTGATTGCTGCCATACTTGTCGGTGCTTCATTGGCTATTGCGGGTGTTGTATATCAAGGTATTTTCCGCAATCCTTTGGTTTCACCTGATATTTTAGGGGTATCTAATGGCGCTTGTGTTGGTGCGGCATTGGCGATTTTAATCGGTTCAGGGATGCTGGGCATTCAAGCCTTTGCCTTTGTCGGTGGTTTAATTGCCGTCTTGCTCACCATGAATTTACCGCGTTTAATTCAACGTGACTCCACCATTGTTTTAGTGCTTTCCGGCATTATCGTTTCGGGCTTTATGATGGCAACATTAGGCCTATTGAAATATCTCGCCGATCCCGAAACCCAGTTGGCTGACATTGTTTATTGGCAATTAGGTAGCCTAACCAAATCTAACTACGACAACTTGCTTATCCTTTTTCCTATCATTTTGCTCACTACTCTTGGCTTATTTTTAATGCGTTGGCGCATTAACGTACTTTCCTTGGGCGATCGAGAGGCGAAATTAATTGGGGCAAATATTCGATTAGAGAGAGGTTTAATGGTGGTTTGTGCCACGTTGCTGACGGCTTCATCGGTTTGCTTAAGCGGGACAATTGGTTGGCTTGGTTTAGTGATTCCGCATTTAGCGCGTCTTTTCATTGGTGATAACAATGTCAAAAGTTTACCGCTAGCCGGACTTATCGGTGCGATTTTCTTGCTCGTTATCGACACTCTCGCCCGCAATTTATACATTCAAGAAATTCCGCTCGGCATTCTCACCGGCTTTATTGGTGCGCCATTCTTTGCTTGGGTTCTGATTAAACAAAAGGTAGTGGACTAATGCTGAAAATTGACAATCTGTATTACTGGCACAACATTGAACATTCGCTACTCAATGGCATTGATTTAACCTTACAAAAAGGCGAATTGCTGACTATTCTTGGTGCAAATGGTCGTGGTAAATCAACGTTATTAAACTGTATCGCGGGGCTTTTGAAACCAAAGAGCGGTCAGATTTTGCTGGATAATTGCAAATTAAGCGAAATGAGCAGTAAGCAAATTGCTCAGAAAATTGCTTATGTCTCGCAACACAGCCCACAAACCTATCAATATCGCGTGCGTGATTATGTGGTACTCGGTCGTGCTGCGCATTTAGGTGTTTTTGATAAGCCAAGTGAAGCTGATTTTGCATTAGTTGATGAAGCCTTAAAGAAACTCGGCATCAGTCATTTTGCTGACAGAATTTATATGCAAATGAGTGGCGGCGAAAAGCAGCTGGTTAATCTCGCGCGTATTTTGGTGCAACAACCCCAATTGATTTTGTTTGATGAACCTACTTCGGCATTAGATTACGGCAATGTGTTTAAAACCTTAAGCCTAATAAAAGAGCTCTCACTACAAGGCTTTACCATTATCATGACAACACATAATCCCGATCATCCCATGTTGTTACACAGTGCACTGCCCCACAGCCGCGTAAGTATCTTAAATGAGCATGGCAAGTTACAAACAGGTTTGGCACCGGAAATCATTACCGAAGCCAACTTGAAAGCACTTTATCAGACAGATTTGCGCCTGGTCGATGTACCTGCTCTGCAACGACAAATCTGTGCGATTACCCATTTATAACCCCACTAGAAGGACATTCATATGTTGAAACATTCTCTGAAAAAAGGCTTAATTGCCCTCTCCCTAGCAGCTTGTTTTGCTCTGCCTTTGCAAGCAAAAATCGTGACGGATGTTGAAGGTAATAAAATTGAATTACCCGACAACGTTCAACGCGTTGCTGATCTTTGGCATGCCAATAACCAAATTGTCTTACTATTAGGCGGTGCTAATAAACTGGTTGGCACGACCACATCTATCGCGGCCAATCCTTGGTATAGCGAAGTATATCCAAATATCAAAAACGTACCGGTATTAACCAACGGTGAAACCATTCAAACGGAAGAACTGTTAAGTCATAAACCAGATGCAGTATTACTCTCTAAAAAATCCATGTTAACTGAAGTGGAACAAGCGGGCTTAAAAGGCGTACGTGTAAGTTTCCAAGATTTTGATGGTTTGAAAAAAACCGTACGCATCACGGCTGAAGTGTTAGGTGATAAGGCTCCTGAAATTGCAGAAAACTATATCAAAGAGTTAGAAGGCAACATTCAATTTGTAGAAAGCCGTCTTAAAGGCTTAAAAGATGAACAACGCCCAACCGTGTTACATATCACCAAAGGCTCTGATTTGTTTATGATTGATGGCGGAAAATCGATGATTGGTGAATGGATTAAATTAGCTGGCGGTAAAAGTGTATTACCCGATGAAGCTAATATGGTGACCGTCACGGTAGAAAGCATTATTCAAGCGAATCCAGATGTCATTATTATCGGCAGCAGCGGCAATAAAGCACAAGCGGCAATCGAGAAAATTAAAGCTGACCCAGCATGGCAATCAATAAGTGCGGTCAAAAATAATCGTATTTATGCCAACCCAACTGGCACGTTCCCATGGGATCGATATAGTGCAGAAGAAGCCTTACAAATTCTTTGGGCGGCTCAACTTTTCCATCCTGAGCAATTTAAAGATTTAAACATGGTGGAAAAAACACAAGCCTTCTATAAAAAGTATTATGGTTATGAGCTAAGTAAAGAAAATGCTGAGCAAATCTTAAAAGGTCTATCACCTCTTAAGTAGTATTTGCATTTCTAAAAATTGTCGTTATAATACGCGCTCTTTTTTAATCTTAACTTAAACTTAACATAAGGAAATGCTTTATGAAAATTAGTGCAAGAAACCAACTTAAAGGTACTGTAAAATCAATCGAAACTGGTTCTGTGAACGCTATCGTACACATTGATATCGGTAACGGTAACATCATTTCTTCTACCATCTCTATCGATGCAGTAAAAGAATTAGGTTTAGCTGTTGGTAAAGAAGCATATGCAATTATCAAAGCAACTTCTGTAATGGTTGGTGTTGAATAATCTCAACTGAACTGTTCAGAATCCTATATAACCGCGCTTTAAAGTGCGGTTATTTTTTTGCTTTTTTTCTTTCAACTCTCTTCATATTCCCCCAAAAAAACGCATTTTATCCTTAACTAAAATGAAACGATCTTTGTTCTATCTTGTCATTTATTGACTTTTAATTGATTATATTGTATAATTTTCAAACATTATTAATTTTTAGTTAATAATCTAGTTTCGGATTATTCTGTTAAACTTAGGAGAGCAAATGACAAACCAACGTTTTATTACTATTTTAGGCTATGTCGCAACATTTACTTCAGTTTGTATGTATGTTTCTTACTTGCAACAAATTGGTCTAAATTTATCTGGTCAAAAAGGTGGTTGGTTACAACCTTTTGCCACGATGATTAACTGTAGTTTATGGGTGGCTTATGGTTTGCTGAAAGAAAAACGCGATCTGCCTATTTCATTAGCCAATGCACCAGGTGTGATTCTTGGCTTAATTACTTTCGTCACCGCCTTATAACAGCATAAAATCTCATACAAAAAAGACCGCACTCTTTAGAAATCTTAAAGTGCGGTCTTTTTATTTATTAATTTAATTCATTTAAAAGCTGAAAATTATGAAGTTGTATAATCTTCTCTTCTGTTGCATTCTATAAATGAACAGACGTTTAGACGTCTAAACAAAACAAAAACAATAGAAGGATTCATTATGACAACATTTCATTTAGCTGGATTTCCGCGCGTAGGCGCAAAGCGTGAACTTAAATTTGCTCAAGAGCGTTACTGGCGTGGCGAAATTGCAGAAGCGGATTTATTAGATATTGCAAAAAGATTACGTGAACTAAACTGGCAACACCAAACCAAGGCAAATGCTGATTTTGTCGCGGTGGCTGATTTTACACTTTATGATCATATTTTAGATTTACAAGTGGCAACTGGTGCGATTCCTGCTCGATTTGGTTTCGATAGCCAAAACTTAACACTCGATCAATATTTCCAGTTGGCTCGTGGGAATAAAACACAATTTGCTATTGAAATGACAAAATGGTTCGATACCAACTATCACTATCTTGTACCAGAATTCCATAAAGAGACACAATTTAAAGCAAACCCAGCACATTATGTGACACAAATCCGTGAAGCTAAAGCGCTTGGGTACCAAGTTAAACCAACAATCGTTGGGCCACTCACCTTCCTTTGGTTAGGAAAAGAAAAAGGCGCTGCATTTAATCGCTTTGATTTATTAGCAAAACTCGTGCCAGTTTATGTTGAAATTTTAAATGCGTTAGCTGCGGAAGGTGTGGAATACATTCAGATTGATGAACCCGCTCTCACCTTAGATTTACCGGCAGAGTGGGTTGCCGCTTATAAAGCGGTTTACGCCACTTTTGCTGAACAAGTGAAAGCGAAATTATTGCTTGCGACTTATTTCGGTTCTGTGGCAGAACATGCTGATTTGTTAAAAGCCTTACCTGTAGCAGGTTTACATATTGATTTAGTACGTGCACCTGAACAACTTTCTGCCTTTGCGGATTATGACAAAATCTTATCTGTGGGCATCATTGATGGTCGTAATATTTGGCGTGCAAACTTAAATCAAGTGTTAGATGTGGTTGAGCCATTAAAAGCGAAATTAGGCGATCGTTTATGGATTGCGCCAAGCTGCTCTCTCCTTCATACACCTTATGATTTAGAAGTTGAAACACAGCTACAAGCCAATAAACCTGAACTCTATCAATGGTTGGCTTTCACGCTACAAAAAATTCAAGAATTACGCATTATTAAGACCGCACTAGAACAAGGCCGTGAATCCGTTCAAGCTGAATTAGCTGCTTCTCAAACTGCTGCGGACACACGTAAAAACTCGGGTGAAATTCACCGCACTTGTGTGGCAGAACGTTTAGCAAATCTACCGAGAAATGCTGACCAACGTAAATCGCCATTTGTGGAACGTATTAAATTACAAAATGCGTGGTTAAATCTACCACTTCTGCCAACCACAAACATTGGTTCTTTCCCACAAACGACCGCCATTCGTCATGCGCGTGCCGCCTTCAAAAAAGGCGAACTCAGCTTAGCGGATTACGAAGCTGCAATGAAAAAAGAAATTGAATTCGTTGTACGTGAGCAAGAAAAATTAGACTTAGATGTATTGGTACACGGCGAAGCTGAACGTAACGACATGGTGGAATATTTCGGCGAATTACTCGATGGTTTTGCGTTCACTAAATTTGGCTGGGTACAAAGTTATGGTTCACGTTGCGTAAAACCACCTGTGATTTACGGTGATGTTACTCGCCCAGAACCAATGACAGTACGTTGGTCACAATATGCCCAAAGCCTTACCAATAAAGTGATGAAAGGCATGCTGACTGGTCCTGTCACGATCTTACAATGGTCTTTCGTGCGTAACGATATTTCTCGTGAAACGGTCTGTAAACAAATTGCGGTTGCACTTTCTGATGAAGTATTGGATTTAGAAAAAGCGGGTATTAAAGTCATTCAAATTGACGAGCCAGCTATTCGTGAAGGTTTACCGTTAAAACGTGCAGATTGGGATGCTTATTTGAAATGGGCGGGCGAAGCCTTCCGTTTAAGCTCAATGGGTTGCCAAGATGATACCCAAATTCATACGCACATGTGTTATTCCGAATTTAACGACATTCTACCGGCTATTGCCGCCTTAGATGCTGATGTCATTACTATCGAAACCTCACGTTCTGACATGGAATTACTTACTGCATTTGGTGATTTCAAATACCCGAATGATATTGGTCCTGGCGTATATGACATTCATAGTCCACGAGTGCCTGCAGCAGAAGAAATTGAACATCTTCTTCGTAAAGCATTACAAGTGGTGCCGAAAGAACGTTTATGGGTAAACCCAGACTGTGGATTAAAAACACGCGGTTGGCCAGAAACGATTGCTGCACTAAAAGTGATGGTTGATGTTACGAAAAAATTACGTGCTGAATTAGCATAAAATCAATAAAAAGAAAGGCGAACATGAGAGATTATCTCTGTTCGCCTTTTCTTTTAGTTAAAAAATTAATTCATTTTTGACCGCACTTTACAGGCTAATATATTCCATTTTAACCTTGCAAAGGCTCTTCAATAACTGCTCTGCCATCTTACGATGACTTAAACGCAATGGTTTCTCTGCAAATACTACGCGCTCAATTTTCGATACATCCAGTTGATTTAAATAAGCAAAATTAATCGCTGTTTGCATAGCGGGTAGGCTTGGGTTGAATGCCGCATTTTCTGCATATCGACCACAAATCATTTCGCCATTTTTAAATAAAATGCCTACACCATGAGGGCTTTTAGAATAAGGTGAATGTGCTCGGTTTGCGCCTAAAATCGCTTTATTTGCCACTTCATCTTCTGTTGTAAAGGTAAAACCTTGTTCTTCTTTGTTTAATAGAAGCAAATCAACACCTAAATCTTTCGGACCAAAGCTATCGGGTAAATATTGAGGAAGTGGATTATTTTGGCTGTGTGGCAAATGGATTTTCAAATCATCCGCTTGATAAAGCTCATTCATAAATTGACGGCAGTGACCGCAAGGCGTGTAATTCACCACGATATCCGTGATGCGTGGTTCATTGCGTAACCATGCATGGCTAATCGCACTTTGTTCAGCATGGATGGTTTGAGCCATACTACTACCCTGAAACTCTTGGTTCGCACCAAAGTAAAAATCACCACTTTCACCAATCGCAATCGCGCCAACATGAAATTCTGAAATGGGCGTGTGGCTATAACAAGCTGCTACGGGCAAAAGTGCCAAACCTAATTGAACAGGCGTAAGCTTAAATTCATCACAAATTGACCGCACTTTTTCAGCCGGTAAAAAACCTTTCCACTCTTGTTCTTCTAATGCAGAAAGAATTGCATTTGAAAGTGGTGAATCGGCTAATGCTTGTTGAATTTTTTGTTGCATGTTAAATCTCCTTATTTTTATATGCCCATTCTACGCTATTTGAGAAAAAACCTAAATGCTAAAAGATTTTCGGAATATGTTTCCAATCATTTATCAACATTAAAAATAAACAAAAAAATAACCGCACTTTTAAAGTGCGGTCATAAATTAAGATATTTTATTTACTCGTTTTATAACAATGATGGCGCCACGCCAAGTAATTTTCTTGTGTAATCCACTGTTGGGTGGTTGAAAATATCTTCAGTGCTACCTGTTTCCAAAATTTGACCGCCGTACATCACGACAATACTGTCAGATACTTGGCGTACGGTTTGAATATCGTGAGAGATAAACACCATGGCAAGATTGAGTTCTTTTTTCAAATCCGCCAATAAGTTTAGCACTTGAGCACGAACAGATACGTCTAATGCAGAAGTCGGCTCATCCGCCACAATCAGTTTTGGATTCAGCGCTAAAGCACGTGCAATCGCCACACGTTGTTTTTGCCCACCTGATAAACGAGTTGGCTCAACTTGTGCTGCAGAACGTGGTAAACCTACGCGAGAAAGCAAGTCATACACACGTTTTTCCCGTTCATGGGGTTGTAACACATTGTGAATATCCATTGGGTCACGCAAAATATCCAACACTTTCATGCGAGGATTCAGTGCTGTTGCAGGGTCTTGGAAAATCACCGATACTTGGCGACCGAATTGTTTTCTCGCTTCAGAGCTGCCATATTGCATTTGTAAACCATTGAATTTCACTAAACCTGATGTTGGTTTAAGCAGCCCAATGATCACGTTGGCTAAGGTAGATTTCCCGCAGCCAGACTCCCCAACTAAACCAATGGTTTCCCCCGCTTTAATGCCAAGACTCACATTGTTTACTGCTGTGAATTTTTTACGTCCAAACAATGAACCGTCGCGAGAAGGAAATTGCACCACGATATTTTCTAAATCGATGATGTTTTGTTCTTTAATGACTTTAATACTACTGCTCATATTATGCTCCTTTCGCTTCCGTTACAGGCTTAGCTAGATGAGAAGACCACAAGTGAGACGGCTCGCCTTCCACAGCGGTTAATACCAATTTTTGTTCTGGATTTGCATCTGGTCGTAGTGAACGACTTGCAAAACGGTCACCTGCAGCAAAGTCGTAAGGTGATGGTACACTGCCCGGAATTTGATATAGGCGTTTCGCACGGACTTCAGTTGAAAGTACAGAGCCCAATAAGCCACGTGTATATTCATGAGTTGGATTGGCAAGCAATAAGGATGTTGGTGCCATTTCGACCACTTGCCCTGCATACATTACGGTAATATGGTGAGCTAATTGTGCAACTAATGCTAAATCGTGGCTGACAAACACCATTGCAAACCCCAGTTTTTCACGTAATTCATTCAATAATTTCACTACTTCAGCTTGAACGGTTACGTCTAATGCAGTTGTTGGTTCATCGGCGATTAATAATTTCGGTTCACGAGTTAATGCCATTGCAATCACCACTCGTTGACGTTGACCACCAGAAAGTTCGTGTGGATAACGATTCAACACTTTTTCAGGATCAAGGTGTACCCATTCCAACAATTTTTCTGCGGTATGGTGGCTGCCACGTTTAATGAGCTGTGCCATTTGATCTTTGATACGCATTGAAGGGTTTAATGCACTTAAAGAGTCTTGGTAAATCATCGCAATTTCAGAACCACGCAATTCACTTAAATTGTGAGAATTGAGCAAGCTGTGTTGTTTACCGCTACGGTCTGTGAAAAGTACTTCCCCAGTGATTTTGGCTGTTTTTGGTAACAAGCCCATGATAGAGAATGCTGTAATGGATTTACCACAACCAGACTCACCTACTAATCCCATGGTTTCACCTTCATTTACGGTGAAGCTGATATTATCGACCAATGGAATTTCACCATAACGATTCGGGAAACGAATAGATAAGTTTTTCACTTGTAAAATCGGTTTTGCATTTGGATCTAATTGCATACGATTCGTACGGGTGATTTCTTTTTCATGTAATTTGAGTAAGTAACGTTTTAATGCAAGACCTTCAGAAAGCGCTTCTTGTACGTCAGTAGAAAGACGTTCATCTGATTTGCCTTCTGGTTTTTTACCGCCTTTTAAGCGCGGATTAACCAATGCATCAGTAAGACCTTCTGCTAAAATATTTAAGGCTAATACGGTTAAAAGAATCATCAAACCCGCAAAGGTTGTCGCCCACCATGCACCGTTTAATACGATGTTACGACCTTCAGAAAGGATGTTACCCCATGAAGGATGTGGTGGTTGTACACCTGCGCCCAAGAAAGAAAGTGAGGCTTCGAATACAATGGCATCCGCCACCATTACAGTAGCGAAGACTAAAACCGGTGCAGCAGTATTGCGTACAACGTGTTTGAGAAGAATATAAGTACGGCTACCACCAATCACGCGCTCAGCACGCACATAGTCTTCATCCCATTGTGATACCACATTCGCACGAACCACACGAGCAAGTTGCGGGGTATAAACCACAGCAATGGTGATAATAATAACCGGTACAGAGTTACCAAAGGTTGCTAATAACACAGCCGCTAATGCGATACCAGGGAAGGCCATTAAAATATCCATTAAGCGCATGATGATTTCATTACCCCATTTATCGGATGTGGCTGCCGTTGCACCTAAAATACTACCGAAAAGAATGGCACAAGCTACCGCACCTAAACCGATAAATAAGGACGTTTGGGCGCCGTACACAATACGAGAGAAAATATCACGACCAAGTCGATCCGTCCCAAACCAATATTCCGCACTTGGAGCACGCATACGTGCGATCACTTCTAATGGATCATGTGTTGCGACCCAAGGGGCAAACACCGCCACTAAAGCAACGAAAACTAAGAATAATAATGAAATTTTTGATGCGGTGGAAAGTGCTCGGAATCTCGCACCGCTTGCAGCTAATCGATCTGCTAAACCTTGACGAAACATTATAGACTCCGAATTTTAGGGTTAATCAACACATAGAGAATATCAACGATAATATTCACTAAAACGAAGGTAAAGGCGATTGTCAGAACCACACCTTGAACTAGGTGTAAGTCATGGTTGACGATGCCGTTAAAAATCAATTTACCCATGCCCGGTAAGTCAAAGATTTGTTCGATAACTACCGCACCACCAAGTAAGTAACCTACGCGTAAACCTAATACAGTGACTGGCGTGATTAATGCATTGCGTAATACGTTGTGACGAATAACGGTTGCGTAAGGCACACCGTTACCAATCGCCGTTCTCACATAGTCTTTATCCATTTCTTCTACCATGGTTGTACGCACCACACGAATTAATGACGCACATACCGGTACGGCAAGCGCAAGAGATGGCAAAATCATGGAATTGATATACCCCATTGGGCTTTCGCTGAATGGCACAAAACCACCAGAAGGCAACCAATCTAATTCCAAAGAAAACCATTGAATAAGTAAGATACCTAACCAGAATGAGGGGGTCGCAACCGCTGCAACAGAGATTAAACGAATCACTTGGTCTACCCAGCTATCACGATAAAGCGCAGCAAGTACACCTAATGAAAAAGAGACTACTGCCGCAAACACCACGCCAATTAACGTAAGTTGCAAAGTGATTGGGAAAGATTTCGCTAGCATACTACTGATTGGTAATTCTGGTGGCATAGTCACACCAAAATCCAATACAAGTAAATTACCTAAGAAGCGAAAATATTGAACAAAGAGTGGATCATTTAAGCCGTGTGATTCGCGGTAAAGTTGTTTTGCCGCTTCACTCGCACTTTCGCCCAATGCCACCGTAGCGGGATCACCGGGTGTGAATTGAAGCACCACAAAAACGAGTGCTGTTACACCTAGAATCATGACTGGCAAAGCCATCAATCGGCGTAACAATAACCGAAGTATCATTTCCATCTGACTTCTCCTATTCTAGCTTGATAAATTCGTTAGCTTCAAAAATGAAGCAAAACAATCAAATTCAAAAACAAAATGAATTACAGTAATCATAGTGTTCAGCCCAAGCCCTGTCAATCCAAGTACATAGAGCAAAATTCAAATCTGTGATCGGCTTCACAAAGATTTTTTAGAAATGAAATTGAGAGAAAAAATGATTGAAAAATAGAGAGAAAAATGACCGCACTTTGGTGTGAAAAAGAAAGAAAAAAGGCTGTTGATTTCTCAACAGCCAAAACATTAAATTAAAAAGTACTTTTATTTACGGCCCACACCGAGGAAAGATAAACCTGTTGTTGCCAATGGTTGATAGCCTTCAAGGCTGCTATCATCCCATGCAGAAGGAAGTTTACGATGAACAATCGGATAAAGTGGTACTTCAGCCGCAATAATGTTAATCGCTTCTTCCCATGATTTTTTCGCTTCAGCGTGATCTTTTGCTCTTACTGCTGCATTGAGTAATTCAGTCACTTTCGCAAATTCAGGGGTGTTACTCCAGCGGAAACGACGTTTTGGCCACACATCACCACGATACCACCAGCTTAAAAGCAAGTCTAAGTCGTTACCGAACACTGATGGGTCACCCGGTGCGATTGCCACTTCATATACACCAGGATCTACGTTGTTGCTATATAACGCACCAGATTGTAAGTGTTGTAAAGTGACTTTCACACCTGGAATCTTGTTCCAAGACTCTAAAATTAACGGTGCAGATTCTTTCACCCAGTCATGGTCGGTTGCGAGCAATTCAAATTTAAGCTCAGTAACACCGGCTTCTTTTAATAATGCCGCTGCTTTTTCCGGATCATAAGGATATTGAGTTGATGCCTTAATATAATCTGGGTGAGTCGTTTGTAAGTATGATGTTGCAGCTTCTGCATTACCATCAAATACAATATCAACAAGTTTGTCAGTGTTTAAACCATAGTGTAACGCTTGACGTACTTTTGGATTGTTAAACGGAGCTTTCTCACAGTTAAACATTAAGAATAACAAGCCGAAAGATTGAATGGATTGCACTTGTTGTTTTTTGTTTTTCAAGCGACTAATGTCTAAATAAGGCACGCTTTCCATTGCTTGAGTACGTTTAGACTCTTGTGCAGTCACACGAGCTGCGGCATCAGAAAGTAATAACCAAGACATTTTTTCAACTTGCGCTGGATATTTACCATTGTAAGGTTCATACGCTTCAAAGACGATTTTGTCATCTTTCACTGCTGAAACAAATTTGAATGGACCTGAACCAATTGGGTGTGCATCAAATGCAGATTGACCGACTTTGTCGATTACGTGTTTCGGTACAATTTTCACGCAAGTTAAACGGTTAGCAAATAAAGCAAATGGATATTTCAACTTAAATTCCACCACTTTATCATCCACAGCTTTTACACTTTCAATGAAATCAATAAACATCACAAATAATGATTTATTGGCAGGATCCATAATACGATTGAAAGAATACACAACATCTTCAGTGGTGACTGGTGCGCCATCATGGAAGGTTGCGCCTTCACGTAAAGTAATACGCCATGTTGTTTCATCAACTTGTTCTGGCTCTTTTCCTGCTAAAGCAAGATAAGGTTCACGAGTTGCAGGATGCAAATCCACCAAACCTTCAAAAATGTGCAAGTTTGCTGCATAAGGTGAAGCACCACTTGATGTCATTGGGTCAAAACCGGTAGAAAGCGGATAAGCAATCCCTGCTTCAATAGTTTTACCTTTAATGTCAGCAGCAAAGGCTTTTGGTGCAAATGTGCCTAACGTACCACTAAATGCAAGACCTGCCCCTACGCCAGCCATAAGTTTCATAAAATGACGACGAGATTCATTAGTTTCAAAGGAAAAATGCTTTGTCATACTTAAACTCCTGATGAGTAATAAAATCATATTTTTGGTTTTTAAACCTAGCCAAACATTTCATTCGAAAATGAAGTAAAGCAATCAAATATTAGAATAAAATGATTTGTATCAATCATAATCATCTTCGCTTCATTCTGTCAAAGGGGAAATATTGAATGTGTGATCTACTTCACAGAGTTTTTTTCGCAATTTAAAACAAAAGTTTTTGACTATGTATAAACTGTTATAAATAGTTTTTAACTATTAAATCATTAGATAATATGAACTAGCTATCAGAAAAAAAGATGCTATAATGACCGCACTTCCCAAGCAAGGGAACAATATTTTAATCAACAATAAAGAGGAAAATACTATGTCAAAAACATCAATCGGTTTAGATAAAAAAGCATCTGAAAAATTAGCAGCAAAATTAAATGAATTATTAGCAACCTATCAAGTATTCTATACCAACGTGCGTGGTTACCACTGGAACATTAAAGGGGTAAACTTCTTTGAATTACACGCCAAATTTGAAGAAATCTACACCGATTTAGTGGAAAAAGTCGATGAAGTGGCAGAACGTATCCTAACTTTAGGTTACACACCGCATAACGGTTATTCACAATACTTCCAACACTCACGTATTAAAGAAGAGTTAGGGGTAAGTGATGCGCAATCTTGCTTAGAAGGCACATTAGAAGGATTAAAAGTATTACTTGAACAACAACGTGAAATTCTTGAATTAGCGGGTGAGTCTGATGATGAAGGTACGGCTTCTCAAATGAGCGACTACATCAAAGAACAAGAAAAACTTGTTTGGATGTTCCAAGCTGCTTGCCAAACTTGCCATGCTTAATTAAATATTGATTAAATACGAAAGCCGACTGATGTCGGCTTTTTTATTTTCTATACGACCGGTTTTTGTCGATAGAACAATAGTCCTGGTAAGGCTAAGCCTAAAACAAGAGCGCCCAAAATAAAGCTGGTATTGATAAAAGAGCTGATCATTTGCTCAAATAATTTATCGGAAAAGCCATAATGGTGAATTTGTACGATAGCAATCATCGCTTTATAAGCATGAACACCTGGAATCATTGGAATAATTGCCGCAACAGTAAAGACTTTCGGATGGGCTAAATAACGATGAGATAAATGCACTCCAATAAAACCAATCACACAAGTGGCGAAAAAAGTGGCAAAAACAATTGGGACACCAAAGTGTAGTAATAAAGTTCGTGTGACATGTCCAAGTGCACCTAAAATCGCACAATACTTTAAGGCTTTAGGCGGAACATTAAATACTAAAGCAAATCCTACTGCGGGGATGGCAGCAAAAAGCATATCATCGAGTAAATTCAGTAAAAACATCTTATTACCCCACCCAAGAAACAATATCTAAAAGATTTAACGCAAAGACAATACCTAAACAAGCACCAAAAGTGAGAACCGTAGCGATGGTCCAGCGTCCTATTCCCATATTGACATACCCTTTTAAAATATCCGCAAGTGAATTAATTAATGGGAATCCTGGAACGAGTAATAAAACGCTAGAAGCTAATGCGATATGAGGATCATTTCCTAAACTATATTTCAAACTGACACCGGAAATCAGTGAGGCGACAAAAGCGGTAATGGCAAAAACGATGAGTGGATTGTAATGACGTTTAGAAATTTCTTGTCGAACAAACATGGCAATGGCAGAGGCAATAAAGGTGATCGCACAAATTGTCATATCTCCGCCAGAAAGGTGAGCAAAAGAGGCACAAGATAAACCAATCATAAACACCACCAAATAACGGTTATATTTTAGTGGTTTTAACTTATCCAATTTCTTTTGTGCCATAGACAAATCATACAAATGATGCTCTACGGCAACCACAATGTGCTGAACATCCGTAACGATTTGCATATTAATGCCTTTATCGACATTCTTACGCACTGTGGTAATGCAATGTTGTTTAGAAAGTGTGGTCAATAAGACGGCATTTGCCGTTAAAGCACACTCCACGCTTTCAATGCCTAAAGCTACACCTAATCGCTGTGCCATTTGTACGACGATAGCACTTTCTGCACCATGCTGTAACAATAACAAAGCGGTTTCCACACAAATACGGGTAACCGCTCGTTGGTATTCCTGATCCATATCTCTGCGCTCTTATTAAAGTAAACCTTAGAGATTATAGATCGATGAATAAAAAATACTGAAAAAATGACCACACCCATGATCCAAGTCAAAACTTCAGTATTTCCTAGCCCTATTAATCAGCTGTGGTTAAATGGCTTTATCAAAATACAATGGCACATCGCTTAACTTAGCCATATTCGTGATATAAGCTAAAACCGCTGGTGGGAATTCGATTCCTTTCACACAAGTAAGATTTCGTAATACAGGGAAAACGATAATATCTTCAAGAGAAAGTTGGCCGTTTAAGGCATTTTCAGATTGAATTAATACCGCTAATTTCTCTAAATCGCTTTTTAAGCGAGTGAGATAGGTTTCGGTCTTCGCAATATTTTCAGCAAAATCCCCAATAAATTCCGTTTTCTTTTTAGTAAAATAATCAACCGCACTTTGGGTTTCAAATTCTGCTAAACCAATTTGTGTAAAGCGTGCAGTCGTAAGATGACCATAATAACTGCCAATTTCTTTTAACCATGCTTCAATTTCAGGACGAACGTGTTCAGATAAGATTTTTTCACCAAAATGCTCATCTACATAATGCATGATATCCAAACTTTCAGGCATCGCAGTACTATCTTCTTTGACAAGAATTGGCACAACCTTTTTGCCCACTAAACCAATTGGCGTTGCTTCATCATCATTTGCCAGCACTACAAGCTCTACCGGCAAATTTTTTAAACCGAAAATCATGCGGGCACGCACACAAAACGGGCAATGATCGTAAACTTATAATTTCATTTTTTACTCCTCTTTTTCCTGTAATAACTTGCTTAATCCACTTTGTCGTTTTACGGTATTTCTGACCGCACTTTGCCAGATTTTTTCATTGGCAAATACGGAAAGTTGATTTTTCGCACGGGTAACACCGGTAAATACAAGCTCTCGTGAAAGTACTGGATTAGGTTCTGTTGGTAACACCATGACTGTATGATCAAACTCCGAACCTTGGGATTTATGAATCGTCATCATAAACGCAGGCTCGTGAGCGGGAATACGACTGGTAGAAACTTCTCGATTGCCGAACCACACTTTGCCTTTGGCTAAACATAAGCCAATATCACCGTTATACAGTTTTACATTATGATCATTTTCGGTAATCATAATTGGCTTACCAATATACCAATCGTCTTCTTGACGGAACCAAAGTAATTTCTCAGCTCGTAATGCTAAAGCAATTTCACGATTTAATTCTTCCACACCTAATGCCGAAGCTCGAAGTGCGGTCAAAAATCTCACCGAATTAAAGCGATCTAAAATCGCTTCCGCATAAGTTTTCTCGTTGCCTTTTTCATCTGTAAATTTTGCATTGAGATCTTTCTTCTGAGCAAAATAAGTTTGAAGTCGGGTTAAATAAACACGGTAATTTTCAACCGCACTTTTCACCACTTGTCGAACCGATTCTTTAATGTCTTGCTCTTCATCAAAATGATGGAAATGCAACTCTTGTGGATATTCCGCAAAGGTTGCCACACTGCCCTCGCCTTTTCCTTGTTGAATTTGCTCCGCAAGTTGTTTAATGCCCGAATCATCTCGGAAACGACGACTAAAGGTTAAATGACAAATGGCATCACGTAACGGACTATGTTCATCTGAAGTTGGAACGGTATAGCCTGTTGTTGCATGGATATAATCGGCTTGAGCAGGGCTATAATCTTGCGTTAAAAATTGTGCAATTTCGCCTAATACCGCCCCCGCTTCTACTGAAGCTAATTGGGCTTGGTCGCCCAATAAAATCAAACGCGTTTCGGGTTTCAACGCTTGCACCAGTTTCGCCATCATAGGCAAATCAATCATCGAGGTTTCATCCACCACTAATACATCAATTTGCAGTGGATTATGTGCATGATATTTTACGCTATCGGTAAAAGGTCGAACGCCTAGTAAACGATGCAACGTTTCTGCTGTTTTAGGAATGGATGCGCGTAACTCATCTGAAATCGGCATTTGGGCCAGCGCATTTTCGATAGATTCCGTTAAACGAGCTGCGGCTTTCCCTGTTGGTGCAACCAATTTAATGTGAAGTTTGCCACCAAATAATTCCTGTAATACGCATAACAAGCGAGTGACAGTCGTGGTTTTCCCTGTTCCCGGTCCACCTGTAATCACAGAAAATGGACTTTTCACTGCTGTTGCGACTGCTACTTTTTGCCAATCAATTTGTGCCTGTTGTTGAGGGAAATAACGATCTAATAATGCCCGAATTTGTTGCGGTTCTACCGATAAAGTGCGGTCATTTTTCAAGGCGTTTTTAATATATTGCGCCACGCGGAATTCATCTTGCCAAGCTCGATAGAAATAAATTGCCCCAAATTGAAATGCGAGAGGCGCAATCTGATTTTCAGGATCTTGTGTAAAAGCAATATGCCCCGCTAAGGCTGATTGCCATTTTGATATAGGAAGCGAACCAATCTTTTCATTGATAAGCGACAAAAAATCCGTTTCAGTATGGCGATAAGCCAAACCGAATAAATTACGTTCTAAAAAGCGATCTAACACACAACAAGTATTGCCTTGCGTATAGCTCCAGTTACAAAGTGCGGCTAATAAAATCGCTAAATTTTGGACGGGCTCGGCATAGCCTTTATCTTTTTGTTTATCAGCAATTAATTGAGCAAAATAATAATCGCCTTGAGTAATCACACCTTGTTCTTGCAAGGATTTTAATAGGCTTAACATTAAAATAATTCCTCTAATTGTTGGATTAATTGCCAATCTGGTTTATCAAAAAAGATGCCTGATTGTGGCGAACCATTCATTCCTCGTAAAAAGGCATAGACCACACCACCAAAATCTCGGTTGTAATCGTAGTGAGGCAAACGTGTTTTTAAATAACGGTGTAATGCCACCACATACAACAAATATTGCCAATCATAATGATGTTCTAATATGGCTTTTTTCAATGTGGTTTGATCGTAATCCTTTAATGTCTCACCTAAGAAATTCGATTTGTAATCAAGCAAATAATATTTATCTTGATGGCTAAAAACTAAGTCCATTGTACCTCGCACCATGCCTTGAATATCCTCAAACTGTAACGGTTCTGATGGCAAATGATGCAAGGTTGCTAATGCTCGATTAAAACCAGCTACATCAAAATGGCTTGTGATATTGAGATAAAACGCCAACTCTTTTAAGCATTGTTTTTCGTTAATTTGTGCAAGGGTAAAATCATCGTTTGGCAAAATTGGTGTGCTGAGTATTTGTTCAAACCACTGTTGAACTGCAGCAAATTGCTCTTCGGCAAGATTTAAATCCTGACATAATTTTTCAATGTTTTCTTTCTCAGCCAGTTGAGCAAAAGGCACCTTTTCAAAATAACGATGCAATAAAGTACCGATTTGTGTTCCCCGAGGGAAATCTAAAACCATTTCATCGTTATCATGAGCAAGTGCGGTCAGATTTTCAGTGATATTTTCTGTTGAAATTGACGCATCATAATCTTTCGCATCATCAAAAATGAGCGATTTTTTCACCACACTTTCATTCAAATAAGCTTTGCGTTGATGTGTTTGTTCAATACCACTAAAGCTCGTCACTCGCCAATCTTGCTCAATTTCACCTCGGAAAATTTCTGCACTTAAATTTTCTTGAGAAACATTTAAGGTAAGTGGTTCACTGGCTTTTAACACATCGGTTAATTCAATTGCTACATCATTGGGTAAAAGCTGCTTAAATTTTTCCAATAACGGTTGAGTATCCCAAGTATTTGGCAAATCGAGTTTTCGACCAATTTCACCCTGTGTTAAAACATACAATAAAGCATTCCATTTTTTATCAAAGGCTTTCGGTAACACAAAGGCCATTTGGTATTTTGCTCGGGTTAATGCCACATAAAGCAAACGCAATTCTTCCGCAAACACTTCTTCTGTTAATTCATCCAAGTGTTGATCTTGCATGTCCCACAAGGTTTTCTCTTCATCACTGTCGTAATATAAATTAAACAGTTTATTCTTAGCTGGATTTTTCGCCGCATTACCTAAAAATGGCAACCAAACCAAATCATATTCCAACCCTTTGGACTTATGGATAGTCACAATCTTCACTAACTGACGTTCGCTTTCTAAACGAATTTGTGCTTCTTGACGACCTTCATCTTGAATTTGCTTTTCAAACCAGCGCAATAATGCCGCTTCACTTTCATTTAATGCCGCTGCTTGCTGTAAAATTTCAGCTAAATGTAACAAATCTGTCAGTTTTCGTTCGCCATCAGGTCGAGATAAGAGTTTTTCTGTGATATTTTCAGCTAAAAGTAAATGGTGCAACATCGGCAATACGCCTTGACGTTGCCAAATTTGTTGATACTCTGCAAATTTTTCAGCCCAACGTTGCCACTGAATTTCATCATGGTGAATTTGGTGAATTTCAGCTGCATTTAAGCCGAAAAGTGCGGTCGCAATCGCATTTAAAATTGGGCGTTCCGTCACACTCAAACACGCTTGCAAAATCAAGGCCAGTTCTTTTGCTGTGTTACTCTCAAAGACATTTCCTCTATCCGAAAGGTACACAGAAGCAATACCAAGTGCTTGCAATTCTTTTTTCACTAGATCCGCTTCGGTATAACCGCGCACCAAAACGGCAATATTTTCTGCTCGCAATGTTTGATTTTCCGCTTTGCTTTCATTCGGAAAAACAACCGGATTTTCAGCCGCACTTTTTAACCATTGCTGAATCGATATCGCGCAAGCTTTCGCATAATCTTGCTGGGTGGATTCGTCTTTATCATTAATGTAAAAACGGAAGGCGGGTTCAGGTTGATTATTCAACTGAAAAACAAGATTCTTCTTGGCTGCACCGACATTTAAAAATTCAATATTTTCATAAATAAAGGGATCATTTTTAAAATCAAATAATCGATTTACCCCTTCCACTAAAGGTTGAGAAGAACGGTAGTTTGTACCGAGATTAAAACGCTCATTCGCTTCGTCCGCTGCTTTTAAATAAGTGAAAATATCGGCACCACGGAAGCGATAAATCGCCTGTTTGGGGTCGCCAATCATCATAAAGCCAACATTACCAGTCGCGGTTTCATTGTGATAAATTTTCGAGAAAATTTGATACTGCAACGCATCCGTATCTTGGAACTCGTCAATCATGGAAAAAGGATATTGAAAACGAATTAACTCCGCTAACTGTTCTCCACCCGCACTATGTAATGCTTCTTTCAATAAGCGTAATAAATCATCAAAGGATTTTTCAGGATGATTCGCTTTGTATTCAAGAAGTTTCTTTTGAATACCTAGACGATAGTGATAAAGAATGATTTTTTTTAATAAATCACTTGATTGATGTTTTTCAACCTGTTCTTCAAGTTCTGCAAAAATCGGTGCATAAAACGGTATAGCCGCTTTTTTATTTTTCGTATTTTTTGTCGGCTTTTCGTATTTTTGCTCAATCGAAGATTGTAAAAAATAGTCCCTTAATGTTTTATTTATTTCATAATCTAGCGGATTATTTGCCCATTCATTAATCTGCTCAATCCATGTTTTAAGACGTTCTTTTTGGTAACTTCTACGACTGAGAGATGTGAGCTGATCTTGTGGATAATCTTTTGTTATTTCCTCCATGATAATGGAGAAAATTTCATCTACATTTTTTAACCAAAAAACTTTTAGATCTTCAACAGCTTTTAATCGCTCTCCCACACTTTTCTGTAAAAATTCATCAATTGACAACGACAAGCTTTGTTGATTATCCGTTGCTACCGATACATCTTTGTTTAAATCCGATTCTAAAATGCTTAGCACATCATCAGGCGAACCTAACTCTTTCGAGATAAAATTAGCAATCTCGAAAGGTTGGGAATAAAAATGCTCCCGCCAAAATTCATTTGCAAATTGTTTGAGTAAATCAGACTGATCTTTGAGAAGTTTTAAATTGAAATGCACGCCTGAATTAAAAGCATGTTGCATTAACATTCGGCGACAAAAACCATGAATGGTATAAATGGAGGCTAAATCTAAATTTTGTTCAGCCAGCTTCAAGCGACGAAGTGCGATCGGGATATCCTCTAAATAAGGCAACAATTCCGCTAAAAATTGGTGTTCTCCAGTAAAAATCGCTTTATCTTGGTTTTCATAATATTCAGAAAAAACCGAAATCGCCGCCGTTAAACGTTCCCGAATTTTACGTTTTAAATCTTCCGTCGCCATTTCAGTAAAGGTTACCACCAAAATTTCTTCCACATTTAATGGTCGAGAAAAACGATTCTCACCTGCCTGCAAAAGTAATCGAAGATAGATAGAACCAATGGTATAGGTTTTCCCAGTACCGGCAGAGGCCTCAATTAAATTGACTTGATTTAAGGGTAACGAAATGGCATTAAGTGCGGTTGATTTTTGGCTCATTTTTTATTTTTTTGGAAACATCAGTGTGTTCCTATTGTAGAGGAATTTCCATAGAAATTCATTTAGTTATTATTTATTTCCTGTATAATTTTGAACATTTATAACTTAATAATTACACAAAATATTCTGAGGATTTTATGGCTGCTGCAATTCAACAACGACAACGTGATGAACTTCATCGCCGCATTTGGCAAATTGCTAATGATGTACGAGGTGCTGTTGACGGTTGGGATTTTAAACAATACGTTTTAGGGACTCTTTTCTATCGTTTTATCAGCGAAAATTTTGTCAACTATATGGAAAACGGGGATGAAAGTATAAATTACGCAAAATCATCCGATAATATCATCACTCCAGCAATTAAAGCTGAGGCGGTAAAAAGTAAAGGTTACTTTATTTATCCAAGCCAGCTATTTAAAAATGTCGTGGCAACAGCCAATACTAATCCGAATTTAAATACAGATCTAAAAAGCATTTTTACAGATATCGAAAACTCCGCTACTGGTTACCCTTCCGAACAGGATATCAAAGGCTTATTTGCTGATTTTGATACCACTAGCAACCGCTTGGGTAATACCGTTGCTGATAAAAATAGCCGTCTAGCTGCTGTATTAAAAGGTGTTGCCGAGTTAGATTTTGGTGACTTTGAAGATAATCATATCGATTTATTCGGTGATGCTTACGAATTTTTAATTTCCAACTATGCCGCTAATGCCGGTAAATCGGGGGGCGAGTTCTTTACGCCACAATGTGTTTCTAAGCTAATTGCTCGACTAGCTTTATATGGACAAGACAAGGTCAATAAAATTTACGACCCTGCGGCGGGTTCAGGTTCTTTATTATTGCAAGCGAAAAAACCATTTGATGAACACATCATTGAAGAGGGATTCTTCGGGCAGGAAATTAATCACACCACTTACAACCTTGCCCGTATGAATATGTTTTTGCATAACATCAACTACGACAAGTTTGATATCGCCCTTGGCAACACCTTAATGAATCCTCAATTTGGTGACGATAAACCCTTCGATGCCATTGTTTCTAACCCACCTTACTCCGTGAAATGGATTGGCTCTGACGACCCAACGCTAATTAACGATGAGCGCTTTGCCCCAGCCGGCGTACTTGCGCCAAAATCCAAAGCGGATTTTGCCTTTATTTTGCATGCGTTAAGTTATCTTTCGGCAAAAGGCCGCGCAGCGATTGTCTCCTTCCCAGGTATTTTTTATCGCGGCGGTGCCGAGCAAAAAATTCGTCAATATTTGGTAGATCATAACTATGTAGAAACGGTGATTGCTTTAGCGCCCAATCTCTTTTTCGGCACCAGTATTGCGGTGAATATTTTGGTACTTTCCAAACATAAACCCAATACCCAAACCCAATTTATCGATGCCAGCGGTTTATTTAAATCCGCCACCAATAACAACATTTTGGAAGAGGAACATATTGAGCAAATTCTCAAACTGTTTGCCGATAAAGAAGATGTGCCGCATTTGGCTAAATCCGTGTCCTTTGAAGACATCGTTAACAATGAATACAACCTTGCGGTGAGTTCTTATGTAGAACAAGAAGACACCCGAGAAGTCATTGATATCGATAAACTCAACGCAGAAATTAAACAAACCGTTGCCAACATCGACCGCTTGCGTTCAGAAATTGACAAAATTGTAGCGGAGATTGAGGGGTAAAACACCATGAAAAACAACCGCACTTTTTTAGAAAAATTATTGGATGGTGCTGAGGTTGAGTGGAAAACGCTCGACGAAATATTCCATTTAAAAAATGGCTATACTCCATCAAAAGGAGTGAAAGAATATTGGGAAAACGGCTCAATTCCTTGGTTTAGAATGGAAGATATTCGAGAAAATGGACGCGTTTTAAATACAGCATTACAAAAGGTTTCAGAAAGTGCAGTTAAAGGCGGAAAACTTTTTCCTGCAAATTCGATTATTTTATCTACAACAGCAACAATTGGAGAACATGCTTTAGTTCAAGTAGAGCACTTAAGTAACCAACAATTGACAAATTTCTCAATAAAAGAAGAATTTTTAAAATGCCTAGATATCAAATTTGCATTCCATTATTTTTTCCTAATAGGGAATCAAATAAAAAAATCAGCTAATTTTTCAAGCCTACCTATTGTAAGTTCGAAAGATTTAAAAAAAATTCAAATGCCCATCCCCCCACTCTCCGTCCAAACCAAAATCGTAAAAATTTTGGACGCATTGACAGCGCTTACCAGCGAGCTTACCAGCGAGCTTACACTACGCCGGAAGCAATATGAATACTATCGGGAGAAATTGTTATCTTTCGATAGTCTAGAACGATTGAATATGGGGGGGGCAAAGAAGAAACTTATTGATGTTGCAATTTATGCAAAAGTACGCATCTTGGCGGATAAGTTGGATAAAGAAAATTACGTAGGTGTAGAAAATTTACTTCAAAATAAACTGGGTAAAACAAGCTCCAATTATGTACCAACTGATGGTGCATTTATTGAGTATCTTCCCAATGATATTTTGATTGGGAATATTCGTCCCTATTTAAGAAAAATTTGGCTGTCGGATCGAAAAGGAGGAACAAATGGAGATGTGTTAGTTATACGCTTAACAGACGACAACATTCTTCCTCGCTATCTTTATCATATATTGGCAAATGAACATTTCTTTGAATACAACATTAAATATTCAAAAGGTGCAAAAATGCCTCGAGGAGATAAAGCTGCAATTTTACAATATGAGTTCGATGTTCCCCCACTCGAAGAACAACACCGCATCGTTTCAATCTTAGACAAATTTGAAACCCTTACAAACTCCATCACCGAAGGCTTGCCTTTAGCGATTGAACAAAGCCAAAAGCGGTATGAATATTACAGAGAGTTGTTATTAAATTTTGAATAAAAAACTATGCCAAAAACATTAAAAGAATGGAAAAATTTTGATGAGCAGCTTTCCCGCTTAAAAGAAAGGGGGCTTATCATTGATGACGAAGCCAAGGCCTTAGGTTATTTAAAAACCATTGGGTATTATCGTTTAAGTGGCTATCTCTATCCTTTTCGTCAAAGTGATACGTGCAATTCTAAAGTGAAATTGGATAATTTTATTGATAACACGCACTTTTCAGATATTAAACAACTTTATCTTTTTGATAAAAAATTACGACAACTTGCTCTTGATGCTCTAGAAAGAATAGAGGTTGCGATGCGAGGAAGTATTGCTTACCGATTAGGTAAGTATCATCCTTTGGCGCATAAAAAAATTGAATATTTTGATGCTGAATTTAACCATTCCGACTGGCTAGAAAAACTTGAAAATCTAATTACCCGAGAAAGAAAGACCAGTTTTGTGAAACATCATTTAGAGCAATATTCAGACTTACCTATTTGGGTATGCTGTGAAATTTGGGATTTTGGTACGATGTCAAAACTTTACAGTGGCATGAAAAAAGAAGATAAAGACTATATTGCAAAAATCTATCGCTTAAAAAGCGGAAGACATTTACAAACACATCTTCACGCATTCAACGTTATTCGTAACATTTCTGCTCACTACGGAAGACTTTGGAATCGCGCAATTCCAACTAATGCAACCTTAAAAGGATTAGATGATCCAGAATGGAAAGCGTTGTCAGCTAAGCAAGTATTTGTTTATTTTTGCTTGATGAAAAAAATGCTAGATATTATTTGCCCTAATTCAACTTGGGGGGAGCGTTTCTTAGCTGTGCTTGATGAATTTCCAAAAGTAAAAAATGGGGCAATTTCACTAGAAGACATGGGTGTAAACATTACACCAAAAGAATGGAAACTGTGGAAAAAAAATGGCCCCTAACCTTGTGAGTCCAACCACTTGAGTTGGCAAAGCTAGGGGAACTGTTGATGCAAATAGTATAAAAATACGGATCCGAGGTCAAGTTCTTTAGTTAAAACTAAAGTTTTCTTGATTAATATTTAAACTATAAGATTTGCCGCCTATAAAAACTTTCAATCATAAGAAAAACAATCTTTATTATTCAATAGCTTATAAAATTTCGAGTTATTAGCTGAAAAAATATACTAAGGAAAAACAATGATCCAATACAAAACCATTGCCGAATCCAACAATTTTATCGTTTTAGATCAATATAATAAATTTGTGGAAGAACCTAATGCCGGTTATCAAACGGAAGGGAGTCTTGAGCGAGAGTTTATTCGTGATTTACAGGCGCAAGGCTATGAGTATTTACAAGGACTTAATAATCACGATGAACTGATTAAAAACTTACGGTTTCAATTACAGCGCTTAAATAATGTAGTTTTCTCTGATGCGGAATGGCGACGTTTTTTAGAAGAATATTTGGATAAACCGAGCGATAGTCTGATTGAGAAAACCCGTAAAATTCATGATAACTATATTTATGATTTTGTGTTTGATGATGGACACATTCAGAATATTTACCTGCTAGATAAGAAAAATATTGCCAATAATGCCCTGCAAGTTATCAATCAATTTGAACAAACCGGCAGCTATGACAATCGTTATGATGTGACGATTTTGGTGAATGGTTTACCCCTTGTACATGTTGAATTAAAAAAACGCGGCGTGGCGATTCGTGAAGCCTTTAATCAAATTCATCGCTACAGCAAAGAAAGTTTCAATAAAGAAAATTCTCTCTTTAAATATATTCAGATTTTTGTCATTTCTAATGGCACAGATACCCGATATTTTGCCAATACCACCAAGCGAGATAAGAACAGCTACGACTTCACAATGAATTGGGCAACGGCAAAAAATACTCTAATTAAAGATTTAAAGGATTTTACGGCGACATTCCTACAAAAACATACCCTGCTCAATGTGTTGGTGAATTACTGCGTGTTTGATGTTTCCGACACCCTATTGATTATGCGCCCCTATCAAATTGCTGCCACCGAACGTATTTTATGGAAAATTAAAAGCTCATATCAGGCGAAAAATTGGAGTAATAAAGACAGTGGCGGTTACATTTGGCATACTACAGGTTCAGGTAAAACGCTCACCAGCTTTAAAGCTGCACGTCTTGTAACAGAATTAGACTTTATTGAAAAAGTATTCTTTGTAGTGGATAGAAAGGACTTAGATTATCAAACAATGAAGGAATACCAACGCTTTTCACCTGATAGTGTAAATGGTTCGGAAAGTACGGCTGGGCTAAAACGCAATATCGACAAAGACGACAATAAAATCATTGTTACTACCATTCAAAAACTCAACAACCTGATGAAATTGGAAGATAAATTACCGATTTACGATAAACAGGTCGTTTTTATCTTTGATGAATGCCATCGTTCTCAATTTGGTGAAGCGCAAAAAAATCTAACGAGAAAATTTAAAAAATACTATCAATTTGGTTTTACCGGCACGCCTATTTTTCCAACTAACGCATTAGGTGCCGAAACTACAGCCAGTGTTTTTGGCATCGAACTCCACTCTTACATTATCACCGATGCGATTCGTGACGAAAAAGTACTGAAATTTAAAGTAGATTACAATGATGTTCGGCCACAATTTAAGAGTATTGAAACTGAAAAGAATCTTGAAGAGCTAACAAAACTCGAGAAAAAACAAGCCTTTTTACAACCTAAACGTATTGAGCAAATTACCCAATATGTTCTAGATAATTTCAAACAAAAGACCCATCGCTTTAATGCGGGTAATAATGGCTTTAATGCTATGTTTGCAGTAAGTAGCGTGGATGCAGCCAAAGCTTATTATCAAACGTTTAAACAGTTACAAAGTGCGGTCAAAAATCCACTTAAAATTGCAACAATCTTTTCGTTTGCCGCGAATGAAGAGCAAGATGCGATTGGCGATATTGTTGATGAAAGTTTTGAAGTGGAGGCGATGACCTCCTCGGCTAAGGAATTTTTAAAATCTGCCATTGATGATTACAACGGCTATTTTGCCACCAATTATGATGTGGATGCGAAATCGTTCCAAAACTACTATCGTGATCTCGCCAAACGCGTCAAAAACAAAGAAGTGGATTTACTGATTGTCGTTGGAATGTTTTTAACCGGTTTTGATGCCCCAACCTTAAACACGTTATTTGTAGATAAAAACTTACGTTACCATGGTTTGATTCAAGCTTATTCTCGTACAAACCGCATTTACAACAGCACAAAAAGTTTTGGCAATATCGTCACTTTCCGCGATTTGGAACAAGATACCATTGATGCGATTACCCTTTTCGGTAAATCTAATACGCGCAATATCGTATTAGAAAAAAGTTACCAAGAATATATGGAAGGCTTTACCGATGCAGGTGTCGCCCGTCGCGGGTATTTAGAGGTTATTGCTGAATTGCAAGAACGCTTCCCTGATCCAGATGAAATTCAAACTGAGAAAGACAAGAAAGACTTTGTAAAATTATTTGGTGAATATTTGCGGGTTGAAAACATTCTGCAAAACTATGATGAGTTCGCTGCTTTACAGGCATTTCAATCGCTCGATACCAGCGATGCAAAAGCTGTTGAAGCCTTTAAAGAAAAATATTATTTAACGGATGAAGCTTTTGCTGAAATGCAACCTATTGATATGCCAAGCGAACGCCGCATTCAGAATTACCGTTCAACTTATAACGATATTCGGGATTGGCTCCGTCGTCAAAAAGATGGCGAGGAAAAAGCAAAATCGACCATTGATTGGGACGATGTGGTGTTTGAGGTCGATTTATTAAAATCTCAAGAAATCAATCTGGATTACATCTTGGAATTGATTTTTGAACACAACAAAAAAATGAAAAATAAAGCTGAGCTGATTGATGAAATTCGAACCACAATTCGAGCGAGCCTAGGTAATCGCGCCAAAGAAAGTTTGATCGTAGATTTTATCAATCAAACTGACTTAGATAGTATTGTCGATAAAGCCGGTATTATTGAATCTTTCTTCCAATTTGCCCAAAAAGAGCAACAGAAAGAAGCTGATGAATTAATTAGCAGTGAAGGGCTGAATATTGATGCCGCGAAGCGTTATATTAACGTATCCTTAAAACGCGGATACGCCAGTGAACAAGGTACGGATTTAAATGAAGCTCTACCGAAAATGAGTCCGCTTAATCCGCAATATCTCACGAAAAAACAAAGTATTTTCCAAAAGATTGTTGCCTTTGTTGAGAAATTTGTTGGGATTGGTGGCGAGGTTTAAAAGCTTAAACCGACTATATAGAATTAAAAAGGTGCAATCTATTGATTACACCTTTTTATTTTGTCAGTTTTATCAGAAATTAGAACGTTAAGACTTTATCTGCCCATAATGTCCATTCTGAGACATCATCTAAAGTACCAAGGGTCACGCCATCAATTAATTTAGCCTCTAATAAACCACGTGCTTTTACACAGCTGGTGCATAATTTAACTTCAGCGCCTTGAGCGACTAAGATGTCGATAAGTTGTTGAACGTTTGAGCCTTCATTTGGGTTTTGACCCGCAATACCGCTTAAAATAGAATCCGAAAAAGCAAACACTTTAATATTCACTTCTTTGCCGTGATCTTCTTGTAGATTAATAGCAAAACGTAATGCATTAAAGGTTTTTTCACCACCGTATGGTGAATCGTTAACGATAAATAAAAGATTTTGCATGTTGCACTCCTTGTTGCATGCGATAAAAATGAAGGCGCAATAATTTACGCCTTTATGAAATTAGCCAACCCAAACGAACTTGGCTACAAATAATAAAGACACCACCCAAACAGGGGCATTTACTTCTTTAATTCTACCTGTTCCAACTTTCATGACGCAATAACTAATAAAGCCGAATGCGATACCTTCAGTAATTGAATAAGTAAATGGCATCATCGCTGCAGTGATAAAAGCAGGTGTTGCTTCAGTTAAATCATCCCAGTGTACACGAATAAGACTGGATGCCATTAAAATCCCCACATAAACTAATGCCCCTGCGGTTGCATAAGCTGGTACGACACTAGCAAGTGGTGAAAAGAAAATAGTGAGTAAGAATAAAACACCGACTGTCACCGCCGTTAAGCCTGTTCTACCACCGACAGAAACCCCTGCACCACTTTCAATATAGGTACTGATAGCAGATGTTCCGATATAAGAACCAACCACAGCACTCACGCTATCCACATAAAGGGCTTGTTTCATTTTCGGGAAACGACCTTTTTCATCGCTGAAACCTGCTTTATCTGTCACGCCTAATAAGGTGCCTGATGAATCAAATAGGTTTACTAAAAGGAAAGAGAAAATGATGCCGAGCAAAGCCGTATCTAAAGCACCAGCAATATCCACTTTCCCCACAACCGCACCTAAACTTGGTGGCATCGAAACAATGCCGTGGAAGGTAACTTGGTCATCAATTAAAAGCGCTAATCCAGTTACTACTGCGATAGAAATTAAAACACCAGAGAAAATATTACGTGCAGCTAAAACTACGATAATAAAGAAACCTAATACGCCGAGCAGAATTTTAGGATCATGCAAATTACCTAATGCCACTAAGGTTGCGGGATTCGCGACAACCAATCCCATATTTTTAAAGCCAATTAACGCAATAAAAAAGCCGATACCAGCACCAATTCCCACGCGCAATGAAAGCGGAATAGAAGCCATTAACCAATAACGGATTTGGAATAAGGTGAGAACAAATAAACCAATCGAGCCCCAGAAAATGGTACCCATGCCCACTTCCCAAGAATAACCAAGCTTGCCAACGACTACATAAGCAAAGAACGCATTGAGTCCCATAGCCGGTGCAAGGGCGATAGGTAAATTACTGAATAATCCCATCGCAATGGTGCCAAGTGCAGCAATTAAACAAGTGGTCACAAAAACAACTTGCTTATCCATTCCCGCATCACCTAATACGGATGGGTTCACAAACACGATATACACCATGGTAAAAAATGTTGTGATACCGGCGATAATTTCAGTTTTGGTGGTACTGCCCTTTTCTTTAATCGAAAAAAGGCGTTCAAGTAAAGATTGTTGCATTGTTTCCCCCTTAATAACCTTGGTGATAAATCGACTCAAGTAATTTCACACCTAATAAGGCGATATTGAAACGTTGCTCATCGGCAACTGTCCAAAATTCGATACCATTTTCAACCGCACTTTGTTGGCTAAGATGCAATTTTACGCTGTCTTCACCATTTTCATTTTCACCGTTAATCACGGGGGTAACAAGGCTATCGTGTAATTCAATCAATTCGCTTTGTTGTGGTTGGAAATCAAATTCATAATCTGAAAGTGCGGTCACTTTTTGTGCCATTCCGTAGAATACGGGCACTTGAATTTGATGGAAAATGACATTGTCTAACTGTGGGAAGATTTTTTGCAATTGCAGATTTAAATTAGTCGCTTGTTGTGGAAATACATCAAAGGCAAAACGGGTTTCACCTTCTTCCAATGGCATACCATTCAGTAAACGAGCGGTTTGTCCAGCAAGTTTATTCACGGTTTCACCATCCGTATAAGAAGCGGGTAAAAGTGACGTTGCAAAGACTTGAGTTAAATTTGTTTGTTGAATAATTGGTAGTAGAGATAAAGCTAATTGACTCACTTGCGGATCAGGTAAACTCACAATGTTACGTTGCCTTAATTCAGTCAGATTTTCTTCATTGATTGTCGGAACCACGACGGGTACATCAGACAGTGCAGAGCAAATCCCTTTTAAATCAATCACCACACAGCCACTTTCTGCGGCTTGAGCCAATAAGGGGGCTTGGTCAATTTGGCCTGCGAAGAAAAGATAATTAACGCTATCCCACTCAATTTCATCAGTGGCTAATTGAGCAACCGCTTTATTTCGAAAACGCACCGCTTGCTCTTCTTCAAAAGGATAAATTTCTACGATAGAAACCTTGCCTATATCTAGCTCACTTTGTTCAAGTGCTTCGGCAATTTTTTCACATAGATCAAATTCTGCTGCAATAACAATATTTAGGCTTGCGTCCATTTTTCTCTCCGCTGTAAAATGTTCTGAACCGATTCATTCTACAGAAAAAAGACTGATAAATACATAAGGAAATCAGATGACACCGGCAATTGATTTATTAAAGAAAAATAAAATTCCTTTTACTCTCCATACTTATGATCATGACCCAAACAATACGCATTTTGGCGATGAAGCCGCTGAAAAACTTGGGCTTGATCCGCACCAATCCTTTAAAACACTTTTAGTCGCTGAAAATGGTGATCAGAAAAAATTAGCGTGTTTTGTACTTTCCACGGCAAATATGTTGAGTTTGAAGAAAGCGGCAAAAGCTATTGGTGTGAAAAAAGTTGAAATGGCCGATAAAGATGCGGCACAAAAAAGCACGGGATATTTAGTTGGCGGCATTAGTCCATTAGGTCAAAAGAAACGGGTAAAAACAGTGATAAATTCAACCGCACTTGAGTTTGATACGATTTTTGTTTCAGGCGGGAAACGTGGATTAAGCGTCGAATTAGCGCCTCAAGATTTAGCTAAATTACTGAACGCCGAATTTGTCGATATTATTGACGAAGAATAGAAAAAAAGCCCGAATGAATCGGGCTATGATTTTTATATGATGTTGTGTTTATTTGAATTAGAAGCTTGATGTATCTTGGAATAAGCCTACTTTTAAATCAGTTGCGGTGTAGATAACGCGACCATCTACTTCCACTTCACCATCAGCCATTCCCATTACTAATTTGCGATTAATTACGCGTTTCATATTGATGCGATAAACCACTTTTTTCGCGGTTGGTAAGATTTGTCCGGTAAATTTCACTTCACCTACGCCTAATGCACGGCCTTTACCTTTACCGCCTACCCAGCCAAGGAAGAAACCCACTAATTGCCACATCGCATCTAAACCTAAGCAGCCTGGCATGACTGGGTCACCGATAAAGTGGCAACCGAAAAACGGTAAATCTGGATGAATATCTAATTCCGCTTCAATATACCCTTTACCAAACGCACCGCCGTCTTCGGTCATTTTTACAATGCGATCCATCATCAACATCGTTGGTGCTGGAAGTTGCGGGCCTTCTTTACCAAATAATTCACCACGACCAGAAGCTAATAAATCTTCATAGGTGTAGCTGCTTTTAATGTTTGGTGTACAGGTGTTTTCCATTTTTTATTTCCTTGTATATATAGTTTTGCTTGGTTACAACCAATAAGTAAGGATTCTATGAGGATTTATAAGAAATGTAAACAGCGAACACTTGTTAGCTCAACTTGTCGGATCAGTCAGTGAAATTAAGATAAAAGAAAAGCGAACACAAGGTTCGCTTTTAAGAAATTAAGATTTAAAGAAATCTAACCAGTTTTTTTTCGGCGTTTCCGAACGGAAAGCAATTCGATTTTGAATTAAACGTGCAATAGGCTCTTTGCCTTTGGTATATTCTTCTTTCTCTTCTAATAAATCGCGGTCAAATAGAATTTTGGCTGTTTGATAAATGTCCTCGACTTGATAGATAAAGAATTGTTCATTTTTCACCGCTTCAACCACTTCATCAGATAAGCTTAGTTGTTGAATTGTTGTCGCGGGAATAATCACCCCTTGTTTACCCGTCAAACCGCGACGTTGGCAAATGGTGAAAAAGCCTTCAATTTTATCATTCACTCCACCTACCGCATGCACCAAACCAAATTGGTCAATGGTACCGGTAATGGCAATATTTTGTGGCAACGGCAAATCAGATAACGCGCTGACTAATACGGAGAAAATAGCTAGAGACGCACTGTCACCATCAATTTCACCATAAGATTGTTCAAATACTAAAGACGCAGAAAATGGTAACTGTGATGGCAATTCTAAGATACTGGCTAAGCACGCTTCTGAAATCATCATGCCTTTACCATGAAGGTTACCTGCTAATTCGTTTTTACGCTCCACATCCACAACTTCACCATCACCAAACTGCACTAAACAACTGATACGAGAAGGTTCACCGAAACAAACCGGAGTGCCTGGATATTCAATCACAGACAAGCCATTAATTTGCCCAACAATTTCGCCGTTGGTTTCTACATAAATTTGTTCGTTCAGGATATCCGCATAAGTGCGTTCACGTAAAAAACCGTGCTGTTCATTTTTTTGTTTAAAAGCTTGCTCAAAATCAACTGCACTTAAGGTTTGTTTTTGTGACAACGTCGCAGCATTGAGTAGCATTTCTGTTATTTTTAACGGGGAAATGTTAATTAAAAAGCGATCTTCACTCTCACGCACCAGTAACTGATAGAGTTTATTTAATGCGGTTAAATCTAAATCGAGCTCATATTTTGAGGCTAATGCCAACACATAATTAACCCAATTTTCTTGTGCTTTCGGTTGTGCAACAGAATAATAGCTTTCAATTTCCGCGTAATCAGCCAAGCTGTAAAGATCTTCTTCTAATTCACCTAAGGTCGCAATTTCAGTTCGATTGCCTAAAATCACTACTTTTAAATTAAGTGGATAACTTGGAATATCGCAAGGCAAGGTTTTAAATGGATGGGCTGAATACCAATCAAAAGTTTGCGTTTGTAAAATATGCTTTAAGCGTTGCCATAAATCAAATTGGCTCAGCATTGTTGCTGCGCTTAAAATCAAAACACCACCATTCGCTTGATGCACTAAACCTGGTGTAAGCAAAATATCTTGTGAACTTGGATGAACACGAACACTACCAAAAAGACTAAATTGATCAGCGTGTAATGCCTTCAACACATCACCTTGTGCGGCAAAATTATCAGCGGGAGATTGAGCTGGCTCGGTATAAATGCGAGGGAAAGAAAAAGAATCTCCCTGCTCAACCACATAATTTACTCCAAAAACTGACCGCTCTTTTGGCTGTTCTTGGCGAATAAGTTCAGTTAATAAATCGGCATATTCTGCTTGGTCATCGGCTTTTAAAATCAATAGCGAACGACGAGGTTGTTTTAAGAATAAAGAAATCGCTTTTGTGGCATGTTTTTGTAATGACCAAAAATCAGCCTTTTCAGCTGAAAGTTCAGTAATCGATAATTCTGGTTGTAAGGCTTGCCAATTTAAGGCTTGTTCCGAAGATGTTGAAGTCACGACATATCTCGCTTTAATTAAATTAGCGGTATTATCGCACACTTCACCCTGAGTGAAAATCCGTTATAAAAATCTACTGGAAAAATTTATTTAAACAGCGTATATTTATGAGGTTACCACGTCACTAAAAAGTATAATAAAACGATGAAATACCAAAAATTAGAAAACCAAGAAGCAAACTGGAAATGGATTTATCTCATTCGCAAACATCGCGAAGGGGAAAAAATTACCCGTTACGAAGAAAAAAGCTTAGAAGAAAGCAAAGTTCAAGAATTAATAGAATGTCAGAATTATCCTGAAAAAATCGAGGAATGGATTAAAAATCATCTTTCTCTTGATTTACCTATTAAGCTTGATCAGGCGATTCGTGCAAGACGTAAACGCTTTTTTAATGCAGAAAAACAATCAACGAAGAAAAAATCTATTGATTTAGAATATGGCGTTTGGCTTCGTTTGTCTAAATATTCAAGAAAAATGAAAATGACACTTTCTGAAACCATCACTTATATGATTGATGAACGTGAAAGCAAAGCATTATATGAAAGCCAAATGACAGCAATGAAAGCCGGTTTGAAAAACTTACTCAATAAATAAGATGAAAAAAAGCCAAGGTCTAAACCTTGGCTTTTGATTATGCTAAATAGAGAAGATTTTGAAACGTTTTAGCGTTTCGCTTATTCCGCAATCGGAATTATTTTTGTGGCGTGAGATCCTTTGTCGCCGTGAATCACTTCAAATTGCACGCGTTGTCCCGCTTTTAATGAACGGTAACCATCCATTTCAATTGCTGAATAATGTGCAAAGATGTCTGTATCCACGCCTTCTGCAGAAATAAATCCAAATCCTTTTGCGTTGTTAAACCATTTTACTACACCAATTTCCATAGTAGACCTCTATAGGCTTCGCCCTTAATACTTAAAAACAATAAGACTCATGCCTTATCACCTCAATTGGAAATATATTCAAACATTTTATTTTTTTATGCAACAAGGAAACTTTAAAAATGATACATTGATCACAAAAATTTTTATTTATTTACTGTCAGAAGCTTCTTTCTCACCTTTTTGATGAATTTCACGCAATGCTTTTGCCACAATTTGAATGGCTTCACCGCTGCTCATTCCTTGTGCCATTAATTCCTGAATTTGCTCTACTGCTTTTTGTTGCTGTTCGTGGGTTAAATTAATATCTAACATTATTTCTTCTCGTTAAATAGACCAATTAAATAATTCCATCACTTTCATCCATTGTTCATCTAAATTAGCTTTAATTTCTATTTTTATTGAATGAATAGGATGTTCAAAAATAAGTGTATCTGCGTGTAAAAATAAACGCTGGCAGCCTGAATGTTCCGTCAATGCACGATTTTGATGTAAATCCCCATATTGTGTATCCCCTAAAATAGGATGAAAGATATGTTTCATGTGACGTCGTAACTGATGTTTCCTGCCTGTTTGAGGAATTAACTTCACTAAAGAGTATCTTGTTGTTTGATAACGCCCTACTGCATAAGGCATTTCCACAATATTTAAGTCCTCATAATCCGTTACCGCCTCTTGAGGTGCCTTATCTTCTTGTGCAAACTTATCTGCAATCTTATCTAATTGGATTTTAAGGGGATAATCAATCTGTCCTTTGCCTTGCAAATACCCTCGCACAATCGCTAAATAAGATTTTTGCACCGTTTTCTGTTCAAATTGCTGACACATTAAATTCGCTATTTCACTATTTAAAGCAAATAGCAAAACACCTGAGGTGGGGCGATCTAATCGATGAATCGGAAAAACATATTGCCCGATTTGATCGCGCAAGGTTTGCATCACAAATTGCGTTTCATGAGTATCAAGCCAACTACGATGCACCAACATGCCCGCAGGTTTATTGACGGCGACAAGATATTCATCTTGATATAAAATTTCTAACATTTATTGATTTTGTAATAAGGCTTCTAATTCACGTAACGGTGTTAATAATTCAACTAAGAAATCTTCTTCCGCTTCTTTAAATGCTTCCTCTAAATAAGGTGATACCGCAATTTTTGAGGGTAACTCAGCCCCGCTTTCAAGTAATGCGAACATTCTTGGTATAAAAATCCATTGCAACCATTCTTCTGGTGACATGGTATCTATAGCAAAAGGCTCTTCACTTAAAAAAGCCTCTTGTGAAGGCGGAACCGATTGCCATAAATCAAGTTTTTGCATAGCAAGCTGTAATTGTTGAAGATGAAGTTTTGTTTGATTACGCATGATTTTTCCTATTTATAAACAAGCGGCGTATTCTACGAGCATCAATTCATACTGTAAAGTGCGGTCAGTTTTCGCGATGAATAATCGAAAAGTCAGAATACTGTTTATCTTCAATATTATCGACCAAGACCCGTTCAACACTTACGGTTCTTGGCCCGACTTTTAACCAATCATAAAAAAGTTGTAGTTGGTCATCGTTGCCTTCCGCAATGATTTCGACACTGCCGTCTGTACAATTTCTTACCGTACCTTTAATACCAATTTTCTCTGCTTCTTTCCAGGTAAAATAGCGAAAGCCGACACCTTGTACTCGACCATATACGACAAATCGTTTTGCCATGATTTGCTCCTTTATTACAAAAACTTTTTAAAAATTAACCGCACTTTCCTATTCCCATTTTTTAAAATTTAGCATAGCATTACAACCATCTAATTTCATTCAAAAAATAAAAGGAGTAATTATGAAATTATGTAAGTTTGCATTAGGTGTTGTCGCCCTTGCTGTCAGTGCGAGCAGTTTTGCCGGCATGGTAACCACTTCATCAAACCTTGAGTTTCTTGCAATCAACGGCCAAAAAGCCAGCAAATCCCTTCTAAAAGAAAAAAAATCATTCAATGCTGAAGCTGACCAAACACAACAAGTTGTGGTACGTTTAGGTGAGATCGTGGGTACTGGTTCTAGCCAAGGACTTTTTGAATCTAATCCTATTATTGTGACCTTCAAAGGTACGGCTGATGATGTTGTGGTATCTGCAGAAAAAATTCGTTCTCAAGAAGATGGCGAAAAATTTAATGCCCAACCACAAATTACCGTTAAAACAAAATCAGGTAATGTGATTGATGCTAAAGTGGATACTTTAAAACAAGAAGGTTTATTCCCATCAGCGAATATTGTGAACGATCTTGCTGAGTATAATGCATCTAATGCACCAGCAGCGGTTTCAGCTTTAGCCGCACCGGCTGTAGGTATGATGCCTGCAGCGTCAGGAAAAGCAGCGAAAGGCAAAGTGGTTGTACAAGGTGAAAACGTTGCTGAACAACAATTACAATACTGGTTCCAACAAGCCGATAAAGAAACCCAAACTCGTTTCTTAAATTGGGCTAAAAAACAAAAATAATCGTTTTTTAAACCGCACTTTGATAAAGAAGTGAGCCTTCCCGCTCACTTTTTTATCATCCATTTTTAGTCATTAAATAATAAGCAAGGATATCAACATGAACCAATGGCTTAATGCAAAAGTAATCGCTTCAATACCTATTTTTATTGCAGTGAATATCGCAGCGTTCGGCGTCTGGTTTTTTGATATTTCTACGCAATCCATGCCCTTAATTTTAGGGATTATTGCAGGCGGTTTAGTAGATTTAGATAATCGCCTTACCGGACGATTAAAAAATATTTTTTACACTTTAATTGCCTTTGCTATTTCAACCTTTATCGTTCAACTCAACATAGGTAAACCAATCCAATACGTATTGTTGATGACCATCATTACTTTTTTATTTACGATGGTTGGTGCCGTGGGTGAACGTTATCGTACCATTGCGTTTGGTACGCTGGTGGTAGCCATTTATACCACCCTCACTTATATACCAGATAATTCTGCGAGCTGGTTTATTAATCCGGTGATGATTTTATTAGGCACTTTGCTCTACAGTATTGTGACCATAATCGTCTATCTCTTTTTCCCAAACCGTCCGGTACAAGAAAGTGTGGCAAAAGCGTTTTGTGCCTTAGGCAATTATCTAGATGCAAAATCAGAATTTTTTGATCCTGATGAGATTGATGAAATCGAGAAGAAACACCTTAATTTTGCGATGAAAAACACCAATGTGGTGGATGCCTTCAATCAAGCGAGAACAGCACTTTTCTATCGTATTCGTGGGCAACATCGCCATGCTCGCACACAACGCATGATCCGCTATTATTTTGCTGCGCAAGACATTCATGAGCGTGCAAATTCCACACATTTTGATTATCGACAAATTGCGGAACAACTCAAAAATACAGATTTAATTTTCCGCATTCAACGCTTGCTCGAATTACAAGCGCAAGCCTGTCACGATATTACGGCTTGCCTGCGTCAAAATACGCCTTATCACTATAATATTCGCGTAGAAAAAGCATTAATGGGGACAATTCAATCCCTTGAGCTTTATAGTAAAGAACATACCAATCAAAACAATGTGTTGCTTGCCCTTCAAACACTTATTGATAACCTGCAAAGCATTAACTGGCAGTTACGTCAGCTTGAGCAAGAAACTACTGAAAATGAGCAAACTGCACAGATCCATACTGAACAAATTACGGGCTTAAAAAATATTCTTTCAGTTATTGGAAGTAATTTCACTTTTGAGTCACCACTTTTCCGCCATGCTGTACGTTTGTCTATCGTGGTGTTTTTGTGTTGCGCAATTGTTGAATTTTTCCAATTTAATTTGGGTTACTGGATTTTGCTTACTGCGGTCTTTGTGTGTCAGCCGAACTATTCTGCAACCAAAGTACGGTTACGCCAGCGTATTATTGGCACGATTTTAGGGGTAATTATTGGCTCCTTATTGCCATATCTCAACCCAACATTAGAGATGAAACTTGGTTTAATGGTGGTGACCAGTACGCTCTTTTTCTTTTTCCGTAGTAATAATTACAGTTTCTCCACGTTCTTTATTACCTTGCAAGTATTGATCAGTTTCGATGTAATGGGATTTGACACACAATCAGCGCTCTTCCCTCGTCTCATTGATACCGTATTAGGTTCAGCTATTGCATGGTTTGCCGTTTCTTATTTATGGCCGGATTGGAAATATTTACAGCTCGATAAAGTGAGCCGTCAAGCGATTCAAAGTGATGCACAATATTTCTTACACATTATTAGCCAACTGCAATTTGGTAAAAGCGATAATTTAAAATACCGTATTGCACGCCGTAATGCCCATCAATATGCGGCAGCATTAAGCACAACGCTTTCCAATATGAACAATGAACCGAAGAAATATCAGGCTTATTTGCAAGAAGGTTTTGATTTATTAAAAATGAATTATTCCCTATTGAGCTATATTTCTGCTTTAGGGGCATATCGCAATAAAATGGCGCAATTACAACAAACTACCGAGTTTTTGTCAGACTTTTATCCTGTAGCGAAAAAGGTTTTATATGCACTGGAAAATATTGAAAAGCTTCGTCCAGAAATCTTTAAAAAGCTCCAAAATAGTATTGAACAAAGCCTAAAAAAAATTCAATGGGATGAAACGCAAACCAAAAACAATGCGGTCTTTGCGTTGCCATACCAGCAACTTAACTTGATTTCTCAATTGCTACCTCAGTTATATCGCTATTTCCAACATAGTCAGAAAGAACTGATTGCAAAATAAAAAAACAAAGGAAAAACTGACCGCACTACCCCGAATTTTTTATTGTTCTCAAGGCGATAAACAGGGATAATACGCCACTTATATAAAATAAATTTAGACGCAATGACACATTACATTCTACTTATTATCAGCACTGCATTAATCAATAACTTCGTTTTGGTCAAATTCTTAGGACTTTGTCCATTTATGGGTGTGTCCAAAAAAATTGAAACAGCAATTGGTATGGGGCTTGCTACGACGTTCGTATTAACCGTAGCTTCATTGTGTTCTTATTTAGTCGATAATTATATTTTAATGCCACTAAATGCCACCTTCTTGCGCACATTAGTGTTCATTTTAGTGATTGCCGTCGTGGTTCAATTTACCGAAATGGTAATCAATAAAACGAGTCCATCACTTTATCGCTTATTAGGGATTTTCTTACCACTGATTACCACAAACTGTGCCGTACTCGGAGTGGCATTATTAAACGTCAATTTGGCACACAATTTAACCGAATCCGTCATTTATGGTTTTGGCGCCTCTTTAGGTTTTGCGCTGGTTTTAGTTTTATTTGCCGCGTTGCGTGAACGCCTTGTTGCTGCAGATGTCCCTATTACGTTTCGTGGCTCGTCTATCGCATTAATTACGGCCGGTTTGATGTCTCTCGCCTTTATGGGCTTCGCCGGATTAGTAAAATGATTTATCTCCTAATGTTTATTACTGTGACAGTGATTTTTCTCGGATTATTTTGGAATAACACTAAAAAATAATGTTTATCTTAATTTCAGTAACCGTTCTCGCTTTAATTTTTGGCGCGATTTTAGGCTTTGCTTCGATTAAATTAAAAGTTGAAGCTGATCCTATCGTCGAAAAAATTGATGCCATCTTACCGCAAAGCCAATGTGGGCAATGCGGCTATCCTGGCTGTAAGCCTTATGCTGAAGCAATTGCTAATGGTGACGTTATCACAAAATGCGTGCCAGGTGGTCGTCCAACAGTCGTAAAAATTGCCGAAATCATGGGCGTTGATGTGCCTGCAATGGATGATGTCGCTGAACCAGAAGAAATGGTTGCCTTTATTGATGAAAATATGTGTATTGGCTGTACCAAATGCATTCAAGCCTGCCCTGTTGATGCCATTATTGGTACAAATAAAGCTATGCATACTATTATTCCTGATCTCTGTACTGGCTGTGAACTTTGCGTGGCACCTTGTCCGACAGATTGTATTTCCATGATTAAAGTGAAAAAAGATATTGATAATTGGAACTGGAAATTTGATCCTAAATTAGTCATTCCGGTTGTAAACACCACAGAAATCGAGAAAAAATTAGTGGTTGGGGAGTCGGAATAATATGGCTGATGTATTAACAAGATTTAAATCCGGCAAAATTTGGGATTTTAAAGGTGGTATTCATCCTCCTGAAATGAAATCTCAATCAAACCAATCCCCTATTCAGCAATCAGAACTTGCTCATAATTTTTACGTGCCGATTAAACAACATGCCGGCACAGCGGGAAATGTATTAGTTAAAGAAGGCGATTATGTGCTTAAAGGCCAACCTTTAACACAAGGTGATGGCTTAAGAACCCTGCCTGTTCACGCGCCAACTTCTGGTACCGTAAAATTTATCGGAAAACATGTTGCACCCCATCCTTCTGGTTTAACCGAGGACATGATTCATATTCAAGCGGATGGCTTGGATAAATGGCGTGAGCAATTTCCACTTGAAGAATTTTTTACACAACCTGTCGAACAACTCATTGATCGTATTTATCAAGCAGGGGTTGCAGGCTTAGGTGGTGCGGTATTCCCAACTGCAGCGAAAATCCAATCGGCTGAAAAGAAGGTTAAACTCTTAATTATTAACGGCGCAGAATGCGAACCTTATATTACCTGTGATGACCGCTTAATGCGTGATTACACGGATGAAATGATCGAAGGGATTCGCATCTTACGTTATATCTTACGGCCTGAAAAAGTGGTGATTGCGGTTGAAGACAATAAACCTGAAGCGATTCAAGCTATTCAACAATCGCTGCATGGTGCAAATGACATTGAATTGCGCGTTATTCCGACTAAATATCCATCTGGTGCAGCCAAACAACTGATTTATTTGCTTACCGGCATGGAAGTGCCAAGTGGCGGGCGTTCTTACGATATTGGCGTATTAATGCATAATGTTGGCACGGCTTTTGCGGTGAAAAGAGCAGTCATTAATGATGAGCCTTTAATTGAGCGTGTCGTTACGCTGACTGGTGATAAAATTTCAGAGAAAGGTAACTACTGGGTTCGCTTGGGCACACCGGTTGATCACTTATTAGCGCAAGTTGGCTACCAATATGACGAACGTTTCCCTGTTTTCGCCGGTGGACCGATGATGGGATTGCAACTTTCAGATCTCAATGCGCCCGTCACTAAATTAATTAACTGTTTATTAGCACCTGATCATTTTGAATATGGTGAACCCGAACCAGAACAATCTTGTATCCGCTGTTCTGCTTGTTCTGATGCTTGCCCTGTCAATTTAATGCCACAGCAACTTTATTGGTATGCTCGCAGTGAGGATCACCAAAAATCAGAAGAATATTGCTTAAAAGATTGTATTGAATGTGGCGTGTGTGCTTATGTTTGTCCAAGCCATATTCCGCTTATTCAATATTTCCGACAAGAAAAAGCCAAAATTTGGGAAATTAAAGAAAAAGCGAAAAAAGCCGAAGAGGCTAAAATCCGTTTTGAAGCAAAACAAGCTCGAATGGAGCGTGAAGAACAAGAGCGTAAAGCACGTTCACAACGTGCGGCAGAAGCTCGCCGTGAAGAGCTTGCAAAACAAAAAGGTGAAGACCCCGTTAAAGCCGCGTTAGAACGCTTGAAAGCAAAACAAGCGGGTTCAGCAGCAAATAAAGAAACGAAAACTATCGTATCTGAGAAAGGGGAAATCTTACCGGATAACCATGAACTCATGGAGCAACGTAAAGCCCGCCGTCTTGCTAGACAACAAGCACAAGCAGATACAAGCACTGCGTCGGATGCAACACCGTCACAAACTGATGAAAAAGATGCGAAGAAAGCAGCTGTTGCTGCAGCTCTAGCAAGAGCAAAAGCCAAGAAAGCTGCTGCTCAAGGTGAAAGAGTTGCGACAAATGCAACTGAAAGCGCGGTAGAAAAAACAGATGAAAATCCAACCGCACTTGACCAGAAAAAAGCTGCAGTAGCTGCAGCCATTGCGAGAGCCAAAGCTAAGAAAGCCGAGGCTCAAAATGAAACAGTTACAACACATGCAACTGAAAGCGCGGTAGAAAAAACAGATGAAAATCCAACCGCACTTGACCAGAAAAAAGCCGCAGTAGCTGCAGCCATTGCGAGAGCTAAAGCGAAAAAAGCAGCGGCTCAAGGTGAAACTGCTACGACAAATGCAACAGAAAGTACGGTTGAAAAAACAGATGAAAATCCAACCGCACTTGAGCCGAAAAAAGCGGCTATTGCAGCAGCTATTGCCAAAGCTAAAGCCAAAAAAGCCGCCGCTGAAGCTGCCAAAGAAACAGAATAACGCAGGAAAAGATTATGTTTAAAAAAATGGAGAGCTCGCCTCATACCCATTCAGGCAAATTAACCGCCCGCATTATGTTGTGGGTGATTGCAGCCATGCTGCCTGCCTTGCTCACGCAGATTTATTATTTTGGCATGGGGGTTTTGGTGCAATCTGCTTTGGCTATTTCTTTCGCATTATTGCTTGAGTTTATTGTGACTAAATTGCGCAATAAGCCAAACCTGGTCTATATTTCAGATTTTAGCGTGGTGCTTACTGCTTTAATTTTAGCCATGGCGATTCCGCCTTATGCGCCTTATTGGGTGATTTTAATCGGTACGCTTTCCGCTGTTATTCTAGGCAAACACGTTTATGGTGGCTTGGGACAAAACCCGTTTAATCCGGCTATGGTAGGTTATGTGGTGCTATTGATTTCTTTCCCTCTACAAATGACAAGTTGGATGCCACCGATTTCATTATTGAATGAACCCCCAACATTTGCGGACTCTCTTTCTTTAATTTTTACTGGCTTAACTACTGACGGTTTTAGCTTAAGTCAACTTGTCCATTCCATTGATGGCATTACACAAGCGACACCATTAGACAGTGCGAAGATCTTTTATAAGCTCCATCAAGGCGATGAAAGTGTATTCCATGATTTTGTAAAATTACCAATTTTATTACAAAATGGAACTGATTTTGCTGAAGGTTGGTGGCAAGTCAATCTGGCCTTTATGTTTGGTGGGATTTTATTAATTTTAAAGAAAAAAATTCACTGGCAAATTCCCGTTTCAATGCTCGTGACTTTTGTGACCTTAGCGACTATCACTGCGATGTCGGGCCATCATCATTTAAGTATGATTAGCCAACTCTTTAGCGGCGCGATGATGTTTGGTGCATTCTTTATTGCTACCGACCCTGTCACAGCCTCGATTACACCTCGTGGCAAGCTTGTATTTGGTTCCTTGGTCGGATTATTGGTTTACCTCATTCGTTACTTTGGAAACTACCCTGACGGCGTGGCATTTGCAATTTTATTAAGTAATATTTGTGTGCCACTTATTGACTACTACACCCGTCCTCGCGTAGCGGGGCACTTTGCAAAAGGGAGAAAATAATGGGTATTTTTAAAGTTACCTCCCGTTTTGGTTTGTTATTAGGTTTTATTGCGCTTGTATGTACTGCTGTTTCTGCAGGCATTTATATGCTTACAAAAGATAAAATTGATGAAGCCATGGCTGAACAACAAAAAGCGTTATTACTCCAAGTCATCCCTCAAGATTATTTTAATAATAACTTGCTTGAAAGCGTAGAAACGCCTGAGCAAGATAAACTCAAAGGCATTCAAAAACTCTATTTTGCGATCAAAGATCATGTGCCCACTGCCTATGCTTATGAAACGACAGCGCCAGATGGTTATTCAGGGAATATCCGTTTATTAGTGGGCCTCACACCAAAAGGTGAAGTTTTAGGAGTGCGTGTGATTGAACATCATGAAACCCCAGGATTGGGTGATAAAATCGAACTTCGCATTTCGGATTGGATTTTAAGTTTTACAAACCAAGTTATCGTACCGGAAAGCCTAAAAGATTGGGCGGTAAAAAAAGATGGCGGTAAATTCGACCAATTTTCTGGCGCAACGATTACGCCACGCGCGATTGTGAATCAAGTAAAACGCTCTGCTCTCGTGATGCTTGAAAATGAGGCATTACTCAACGAGATGGCAAAAAAATACGCGCAATAGGATATTTATTATGACTGATTTAACCGAAAAAACGACCGCACTTGATGAGCAAAGTGCGGTTGAAAATTCAGAAGAAATAACGCAAACGCCTTCTGTTTGGAAAGAAATTTTTATTCAGGGTGTATGGAAAAACAACTCTACCCTCGTGCAATTGTTAGGGCTTTGTCCGCTGTTGGCTGTATCGAGTACGGCAACAAATGCATTAGGTTTAGGTTTGGCAACTATGTTGGTTTTAACCTGTACAAACACCGTTGTTTCTCTCTTTCGTAAGCAAATCCCTCATGAAATCCGCATTCCGATTTATGTGATGATTATTGCCACCACCGTAACCGTGGTGCAATTATTGATGAATGCTTATACCTATACACTCTATCAGGCGCTAGGGATTTTTATTCCTTTAATCGTGACTAACTGTATCGTCATCGGTCGTGCCGAAGCCTTTGCTTCTAAAAATAGCGTGGCACATGCTGCCTGGGATGGTTTTTCAATGGGATTAGGTATGGCATTAAGTATCACCGTATTAGGTGCATTACGTGAAATCTTAGGTCAAGGTACCCTTTTTGACGGGATTGAAAACTTGTTCGGTCAATGGGCGAAATTCCTCACATTACATATTTATCACGCTGATAGCAGCTTTTTACTCTTTATTCTTCCGCCAGGTGCATTTATTGGATTAGGCATTCTATTGGCGATTAAAAACCGAATTGAAATGAAAAAATGAACCAAGCTAAACGAATTGAAATCCTCACTCGACTTCGGGAGCAAAATCCACATCCCACCACGGAATTAGAATATAATTCGCCTTTCGAATTACTCATTGCCGTGATCTTATCGGCTCAAGCGACCGATAAAGGTGTCAATAAAGCGACGGCAAAATTATTCCCTGTGGCAAATACTCCGCAAGCTATTTTAGATCTCGGCTTAGAGGGTTTAAAAGAATACATTAAAACCATTGGGCTTTATAACAGCAAAGCAGAAAATATCATTAAAACCTGTCGTGATTTAGTTGAGAAACACAACGGCGAAGTACCTGAAAGCCGTGAAGCCTTAGAAGCCCTTGCGGGTGTCGGCAGAAAAACGGCGAATGTCGTGTTAAATACCGCTTTCGGTCACCCGACTATTGCAGTGGATACCCATATTTTTCGCGTATGCAACCGCACAAATTTCGCCCCTGGCAAAGATGTGGTAAAAGTTGAAGAAAAACTGCTCAAAGTTGTGCCAAAAGAATTTAAAGTGGATGTGCATCATTGGCTTATTTTGCACGGGCGCTATACTTGTACCGCTCGAAAACCTCGCTGTGGTGCTTGCATTATTGAAGATCTCTGCGAATACAAAGAAAAAACAGAATATTAAACGAATAAAATCAAACGGAATATATTATGACAACAAACAATCAATCTCGCCAAACGTGGTCTAGCCGACTAACTTATGTGCTCACCGTAGCCGGCGCGACAGTTGGCTTTGGGGCAACATGGCGCTTTCCCTATTTAGTGGGTGAAAATGGCGGCGGTGCTTACGTACTCCTCTTTTGTATCGCGATGATTGTCATTGGTATCCCGATGATTTTAGTAGAAAACGTCATTGGTCGCCGTTTGCGTGTGAATTCCATTGATGCCTTTGGCGATAAAATCCAAGATAAAGGTAAAAATATCTCCAAATATTGGAAGATTCTCGGTTATATGGGGCTGCTCGGTGCATTTGGTATCATGGCTTATTACATGGTATTAGGTGGTTGGGTGATGTCTTATATCATCAGTCTAATGAATAATACCCTTGATATTTCCGCACCAATTACAAAAGAAGTGGCCAAAGATTTCTATGATTTACACATCAGCAACAGCCCATGGGAAATCATGCTTTACACCTTCCTATTTGTAGCAGTGAATTACATTATTTTAGCGAAAGGTATCATTGGCGGGATTGAGCGTTCTGTGAAATACTTAATGCCATTACTCTTTATTTTCCTTATTGGTATGGTGATTCGTAACCTTACCTTACCAGGTGCAATGGAAGGTGTGACTTTCTACTTAAAACCAGATTTCAGTAAAATCACACCTAAATTATTTATCTTCGTATTAGGTCAAGTATTCTTCGCATTAAGCCTTGGTTTCGGTGTATTGATTACCCTCTCCAGCTATTTAAACAAGGAAGAAAACCTTATTCACACAGCGGTTATTACAGGTTTCACCAATACCATTATCGCGGTGTTATGTGGTTTTATGATCTTCCCATCATTATTCACATTCGGTATTGAACCTAACGCTGGCCCAACCTTGGTTTTCCAAAGTTTACCGATTGTATTCTCACATTTATGGGCGGGTAAATTCTTTGCTATCGTATTCTTCGGCTTATTGCTTATTGCAGCATTAACCACATCAATTACGATTTATGAAGTCATCATCACCGCATTACAAGAAAAACTCAGAATGCGCCGCGGTAAAGCAATTTTTGTTACCTTAATGGGGATTTTCTTATTAGGTAATGTACCCTCCATTTTAGGTGATAACCTTTGGAAAGATTTCACCATTTTCGGTAAAAGCATTTTCGATGCCTTCGATTTCGTCAGCGGCAATATTCTCTTTATGCTGACCGCACTTGGCTGTGCCATTTTCGTTGGATTCGTATTAAAAGATGACGCAAAAAAAGAGCTATCACCAACGCCAAATTCACTTTTCACTACAATCTGGTTTAACTATGTCAAATTTGTGGTTCCTGTGATTATTTTGGTGATATTCATTAGTAACATGTAATAAAAAAACCGAGCTATTTCGCTCGGTTTCTTTTTTTTATCTATACTCTATTTTGCTTCAGCTTGGGTCTTTTTCTCTTCCAGCTCTTCCCAACGAAGAAAGGCTGTTTCAAGTTCAGCTTCGGTGTCCGCTAATTCCTTAAGCTTCGCATCTGTTACATCATGGGCTTGTTGGAAAAAGTGAGGGTCACCAATTTCAGCTTGCAATGCGGTGATTTTCTCTTCCAATCCTTCCAATAGCTGTGGAAGTTGTTCTAGCTCACGTTGTTCTTTGTAAGAAAGTTTAACGGATTTCGGCTTTTGAGAAACAACGTCATTTTTGACCGAACTTTCTTGTGCTTTTGGTGCTTCTTTCTTGACTTTTTGAGCTTCTTGCTCAGCTTTCATCGCAAAGTAATTGGCTTGTTGTCCTTTCGCATCAAAGAAACCACCCACGTATTTATTTAATACACCGTCGCCTTCAAAGAAATAACACTCCGTTGCGACGTTATCAATAAACTGACGATCATGGCTGACAATCAATAAGGTGCCTTGATAATCGGTGAGGATTTCTTCCAATAATTCTAAGGTTTCTACATCCAAGTCATTGGTTGGTTCATCGAGAATCAGTAAGTTATTCGGTTTCAGTAATAATTTTGCCAATAATAAGCGGTTACGTTCACCACCTGAAAGGGCTTTGACGGGAATCATCGCTCGTTTTGGTGGGAATAAGAAATCCTGCAAATAGCCCAACACATGACGTTTTACACCATTAACCTCAATATCCTGCTTGCCATCAGCGACGTTATCCATCACCGTTTTTTCCGGATCAAGATCAGCGCGATATTGGTCAAAATAAGCGATATCCAATTTTGTACCACAATGAATGCGACCACTCGTTGGCTTGATTTCACCTAATAAAAGTTTAATAAAGGTAGTTTTTCCACAGCCATTTGGGCCAACCAATGCAATTTTATCGCCACGTAAAATGGTCGTACTGAAATCTTTAAGCAGCTGTTTGCCTTCAATCTCATAGCTCACATTTTCCATTTCAAACACGATTTTGCCTGAACGACTTGAGTTATCCAATTGTAACTTAGCGGTGCCCATCACTTCACGACGTTGGCGACGTTCTTCACGCATAGCTTTTAAAGCTCGCACACGCCCTTCATTACGCGTACGACGAGCTTTAATACCCTGACGAATCCAAACCTCTTCTTGTGCTAAGCGTTTATCGAAAAGCTCGTTCTGTAATGCTTCGACACGTAAGTTTTCTTCTTTCGTGGTGAGATATAAATCATAGTTACCTGGATAAGACACTAATTTACCGCGATCTAAATCCACAATACGAGTCGCCATTTTGCGGATAAAAGAACGGTCGTGGGAAATAAACACAATACTTCCGGTGAATTCCAATAAGAAGTTTTCTAACCATTCGATTGCATCCACATCCAAGTGGTTAGTCGGTTCATCTAATAACAAGACATCAGGATTACACACCAACGCACGCGCAAGAGCGGCTTTACGCAACCAACCACCTGATAAATCAGCTAATTTAGTATCAGGATTTAACTCGAGCTTTTGCAGAACTTCATTGATTTTATTTTCAAATTGCCAGCCGTTGGCATGCTCTAATTTGGCTTGCACTTGTGCTAATTGGTTAAGAGTTTGTTCACTATAATTTTGTGTCAACTCTTGGGAAATATGGTGGTATTCCTTTAACAAATCTGCTAAATGCTCAATGCCTTCCGCCACATAATCAAATACATTCCCTTCAGCATGGCGCGGCGGGTCTTGTTCTAAACGGGAAACCACTAAATCTTTTTCATACTGCACTTTACCGTCATCCATGGTGACTTGTTGTGCAATAATTTTTAATAGCGTAGATTTACCGGCGCCATTACGCCCCACCAAACACACGCGCTCATTTGGTTCAATATGCAGTTCTGCGTGATCAAGTAAGGGATGATCACTAAAAGAAAGATAAGCGTTAGTTAAACTAATTAATGCCACAAAATTGTCCTATAAATTCAAAATATCAATAAAAATAACCGCACTTTAGAGCTGATGATAAACCTTTAAGGCATAGGCATCAGACATACCCGCAATATAGTCACAAATAATACGTTTTTTACCCTGCTCCGGTGCATTTCTCCAGCGATTAGCGGTATTCGTTGGCAATAAACGTTCTGGGTCAGACTCAAAAATCTGGAACATTTCGGTGAGAATGCGTTGGCCTTTATATTCAATACGTTGCGTTTCCACATGGCGAATCACGTATTTCCACACAAACTTTTTGAATACATTTAATGCGGCAATCACATCTTGCGGCAGTTCTGCGTTATAACGTAACAAAGGCTCATCAAAATTGCCGGTGACTTTCCAACGTACATGAGTGATAAAGAAATTCACTAATGCACCAATGGCATTTTTACGCTCGAAATGATGGTTGGAAAATAATCGTTGGCTGACTTGTTCTATATTTTTTGCCAACCAATCTGAAGGAATCGTTTTAAGTTCAGCCAATGCTTCTTGCCATTGATGTTGATTTACTACACCGGTCACAATCGCATCTTCTAAATCATGCACGCCATACGCAATATCATCCGCCAATTCCATAATGCTGCAATCTAACGATTTAAATTGTGTTTTTAAAAACTCAGCAGGATTTGACCGCACTTTTTGAAATGAGCCAAACAAAGTGCGGTCATTTTCAGAAAGGTTTTGCAACAGCCACGTAAACATTGTGACGTCATCACGGAATAACCCTTTTCCAGGCTTCCAGTCGCTAATTTTGACATAACGAGGATCAGCGTTTTCAGTATGCGGCAACTGGGCATATTGTGGTGAAGATAAGTCTAAAATATTCGGATATTTCACCGTGCCTAAAATAGCACGACGCGTTAAATTCATCCCTGCTGTTTCAGTATAAGGTTCAAGTTTAGTAATGATACGAAATGTCTGCGCATTGCCTTCAAAACCACCGTGGTTACGCATCATATAATTAAGCGCCACTTCCCCACCATGACCAAACGGTGGATGGCCAATATCATGTGCAAAGCACAAACTTTCAATTAAATCATTGCTTGGTAATAAAGGTTTGAGTTGTTTCTGTAATTCACTTTTTTCGATATTAAGCTGGTCTGAAATAGCAACATAACTTTCCGCAAATTTTAATTGGGAAACCAGGCTGCTACCGATTTGTGCCACTTCTAGAGAATGAGTTAGACGTGTACGATAAAAATCATTTTCGCCCACCGCATGAATCTGTGTTTTGGCTTGTAAACAACGGAAAGCGGCAGAATGTAAAATCCGCCCGCGATCACGACGAAATGGTGGTCGATGATCTTTTTCGCGAGGCGGATCAGGAAGGAAACGTTCAGTCCAAAAATCAGCTAATTGGGTTCTCATAAAAATAGGCGAATAACATGGAATACTAAGGGTGCTAAAATGGAACTCATAATACCGCAAAGTACCAAAGAAATCGAACTATAACTCCCCGCTTTTGGATCAGCTTCCATACAGCTTACAGTACCCAGTGCGTGAGAAACCGCCCCAACAGATAAACCCACCGCTTCTTGTTGCTTAATACCGAGTTTTTTCAAGATGAGATAACCAAAAACCGAACCTTGTAAACCCGCAACAATTACACCTACCGCTGTAACGGCAGGAATACCGCCTAAATGTGAAGAGACTTCCATCGCAATTGGCGTGGTAATTGATTTTGGTAATACGGTCGCCACCATTTCAGGGCTCGCCCCTAAAATAATTGCAAAAATGGCACCGGTAAACATAGAAAACAAAGAAGCCAATGTCACCACAGAAAGAATAATTTTCCACTGTTTCGCAATTTGACGAAGTTGTTCATACAACGGTAACGCCAGCGCAACAATACTCACCCCTAATAAATTATTAATCGGTGCATTGCCCGCCATATAATCGTCATAAGGAATATCGCCAACTACTAAAATCAGCACAAGAATTGATACCGTGAGCACGAACGTATTGAAAATCATGGATTTCCAACGTTTACTGATTTGTAATGCGAGCCAAAATCCGAAAATCGTTAAAATGGTATAAAGATAAATTGCATACTGCATAATAAAACCTTAGTCAGCTTGAAGATTGCGTCTTTCCAATACTTTTTTACGTTTATGGGTAAAGGATTGTTTATAAAATAAATAGTTTCCTATAAATGCAATAACTAAAAGTGTCAGAACGGTACTGAGAATATTTGGAATAAGTAAAACTTTCCACTGAGCCACGAGTAAATCATAATATTTGATAATACCCACGCTCACTGGCACAAAAAGCACCGCCATGTAGCGGATCAATAAGCTCGCGCCGAAATAAATCCACTCCAAGTGAATTACATGAGTCGTTAAACCTAAAAAAAGTAATAACAAGCCCCAAATGCTGCCTGGAATTCCCACTGGGATATAGTGAGAAATCAAATTGCCGAGTAGTAACATAATGTATAAAATGATGAGCGAACGAGCGAGTTGAACGCCTTTTTGGAGTAACATATTTCCTCTATCAACTTTTTTAATAACAATTAAAATTTATTTTACGCTTTTTTGTTAAAATTACCCATTCATTTTAGCTAAATTTTGCGATGCAGATCAAAGAAATTCCAAATGATTAAAAAATTCTTCTTATTTTTAACCCTAATTTTGACCGCACTTTGGTCGCAATTTTCAGTCGCTACTGAACGCCAAATGGCGTGTTGGGTCGTTGGTGTAAGTGATGGCGATACCTTAACTTGCCTCTTACCCACTAAAAAACAATTAAAAGTGCGATTACAAGAAATTGATGCTCCGGAAAAAGGCCAACCATTTGGAAAAAAAGCCAAACAATATCTTTCACAACTGGTTTTCAAACAAAATGTGACGTTGTCTGTTTCTGGTTATGATCGCTACCAACGTATTTTGACAACGGTTTATCTGCAAGAACAAAACATCAACTTAAAAATGGTGAAAAACGGCATGGCGTGGGTTTACCCACAATTTGCTAAAAATCCACTTTACTTTCAGGCACAAGATTTTGCCCAACAACAAAAAATCGGCTTATGGCGAGAGCCCAACCCTGTTGCCCCTTATGAATGGCGTAAACAGAAAAAAACAGTTAAAAACGGAGATAACCATGGCTTTTGATTATCAATCATTTAAAAATGAATTTCCTTATTTTAAATCGCCAAATGCCGTGGTTTATTTGGATAATGCGGCGACGGCATTAAAGCCTCAAGCATTAATTGATGCGACGAGTACCTTTTATCAATCAGCAGGCTCTGTGCATCGTAGCCAGTACGAAGCTGCACAAACAGCACAATACGAAAATGCCCGTCACTTAGTCAAAACCTTAATTAATGCGGAAGATGAAAAAGCGGTGATTTGGACTTCCGGAACAACTCATAGCATTAATTTAGTAGCCAATGGTTTACTCCCTTCTTTACATGCAGATGATGAGATTTTAATTAGCCAAGCGGACCATCATGCTAATTTTGTTACTTGGCACGAAACAGCGAAAAAATGCGGAGCGAAAATTCAAGTACTGCCCATTTTGGATAATTGGTTAATTGATGAAAATGCTTTGATTGCAGCCTTAAATGAGAAAACCAAATTAGTGGCACTCAATTTTGTTTCCAACGTAACGGGAACGGAACAACACATCCAACATTTAATTCGACTAATCCGACAACATAGTAATGCGCTCGTTTTAGTGGATGCTGCTCAAGCCATTAGTCATATACAAATTGATTTACAAGCATTAGATGCGGATTTTATCGCCTTTTCTGCACACAAAATTTATGGACCTAACGGCATTGGTGTATTAAGCGGGAAATTAAGTGCACTTTCTTTACTACAACCACTTTTTTACGGTGGGAAAATGATTGAGCGCGTATCCCATGAATGTATTACCTTTGCCGATTTGCCTTATCGATTAGAGGCCGGCACGCCGAATATTGCCGGCGTGATTGGTTTTGGTGCGGTGCTAGATTGGCTCAAAAAATGGGATTTTCAGGCGGCCGAGACGCATGCCGTTGAGCTTGCTGAACAAAGTAAAATGCGATTAAAAAACTCTCCGAATTGTCGTTTATTCAATTCACCGCAAGCAAGTTCTGTTGTATGTTTTGTTTTTGATGGGATTGCGGCTTCAGATCTTGCTACCCTGTTAAGCGAACAAAAAATTGCGTTGCGCGTTGGCGAACATTGCGCCCAACCTTACCTAGCACGCCTTGGTGAGCGCACCACATTACGACTTTCTTTTGCGCCTTATAACAGCCCACAAGATGTGGATGCTTTTTTTGCGGCATTAGATAAATCCTTAGAGTTATTAACATGCTAGAAAACATTAAACAGGCAAAAAATTGGGAAGATCGCTACCGTTTTATTATTCAAGCCGGTAAGCATCTCCCTCAACCTTCTCCTGATGAATTGACTCAAATGCGATCAATTCAAGGCTGTGAAGCGGGACTTTGGTTTAAGGCCATTCCACAAAATGACGGCATGTTTCAATTTGAAGCTTACAGCGAAGCGCGCATTATGAATGGCTTGTTATGGTTGTTGCTGCAAAATATCAATGGCCAAACCAGCAACCAATTACAACAATTTAATATTCGTCAATTTTTTGATGAGCTTGGTATTGCCTCTCGCTTAAGTGAAACCCGCTTAAACGGTTTAAAACAAATCGAAGAAATCTTGCACAATCTGTAATTATGTATCTGATCGAACCTTTTTTTAAATTGACCGCCTTAGAAAATGATATTGACCAACAAAGCCATTTGCTCAATGCAATCATCGACCAATGGCGTTATAACGGGCAAATTATCGGCCGTGAAATCCCGCTTTATTTGACGGAGGAGGACGATCAACAAGGTTTTGCAATGCGCGTTATTTGTCCTGAGCAAGATAGCCTTTTACCCGATAATAATAACCAAACTATGAATCTGGCGATGGAAAATGCTGAAAAGTGCGGTCTAAATTTTCAAGGTTTTCAAATTATTGCCGACGATTTAAATTCTGACGGTACCGCAGAATGTAGCCGACCTGCATGGCAGATGCTCTACACCACGCATTTACAATCTTGCTCGCCATTGCATAGTGGAGAAGATTTTTCCCCAATCCCACTTTATAAACAGCTAAAAAATCAACCGCACTTAAGCCAAGATTTAATTAAATGGCAGGAAAATTGGCAGGCTTGCGATCAGTTGCAAATGAATGGCTCGGTTTTAGAAAAAGAATCATTAAGCGAAATCTCCGAGGTTAATAGTACGCTTACTAAACATGGACGATACCTTGCCTCAGAAATCGAAAAAGAAAGCGGCATACCGACCTATTATTATTTATACCGTATTGGTGGCCATTCTTTAGAATCGGAACAACAACGCTGTTGCCCGCATTGTGGTGGCGATTGGGCATTAGATGCGCCACTATTTGATGTAATTTACTTTAAATGCGACCAATGTCGATTAGTCTCGAATGTGTCGTGGAATTTTTTATAACGCTTTCATAATTTAGGAAAACACATGAACTATCAAGATAAAAGCCTTCAATCTTTAAAACTCGGTCAAGCAACAGAATATGCGGCGAATTATGACCGCACTTTGTTACAACCCGTGCCTCGCAAACTCAATCGTGATGGCTTAGGTATTACTGAACAACAGCCTTTTACCCAAGGCGCTGATATTTGGACAGCCTATGAAATTTCTTGGTTAAATCCAAAAGGTTTGCCGCAAGTCGCCATAGCTGATGTGGAAATTGATTATCGCAGTGAAAATTTAATTGAATCAAAAAGCTTTAAACTCTACTTAAACAGCTTTAACCAAAGTAAATTTGCTGATTTTGCTAGCGTAGAACGCACTATGCGTGAAGACCTAAGTGCTTGTGCTCAAGGCGAGGTCAAAGTGCGTTTACATCCATTATCCCACTATCAAGGACAAGGTATCGATACATTAATGGGCGATTGTATTGACGAACAAGATATCGAAATACATAGCTACGAATTTAATGCGGATATTTTGCAAAATTGTACGTCCGATAACGTGGTGGAAGAAACCTTAGTAAGCCATTTATTGAAATCTAACTGTCTTATCACCAGCCAACCCGATTGGGGAACTGTGCAGATTCATTATGTGGGTAAACAAATCGATCGCGAAAAACTTCTTCGCTACATTGTGTCTTTCCGTCAACATAATGAGTTTCACGAGCAGTGTGTTGAGCGTATTTTCTGTGATTTGATGCATTACGCCAAACCAGAAAAACTCACTGTCTATGCGCGTTATACGCGCCGTGGTGGATTGGATATCAATCCATTCCGTTCTAACTTTGAGGCTATTCCACAAAATTTACGCTTGGCAAGACAATAAGTCACAAAACAAAAGTGCGGTGAAAATCAACCGCACTTTTAGCTTTATACATGACGTAAATCGTGAGCTTGTTGCAATAACTGGCGACTTTCTTGCAAGAATTGGTCTGAATATTCTCCAAACCATTCTCTCACTTGATGGAAAGCATCAATAAACCCTTGGCGATCGCCTTTTTCAAAGAATTGTAACGCCTCTTCATAAGTTTGTTTCAAGCTTTCAATCACATCTAAATTTTCTGGCTTATCCATAATAATATCGGCATAAAGTGCCGCATCTTGGGCAAATAGACGACCAATCATGGCTAATTCCAAGCGATAAATCGGGGAAGATAGCGCCAATAAATTACTTAAATTGACAGGTTGTTTAGAAAGATGCAGACCATTCGCAAAGGTGGAAAAGTGACGTAATGCTTGAATGTACGTCATATTGTGGTCGTGCTCAGCAGCATCAATTTGGTAAATTTTTGCACCCCAGATTTGAATTTGCTCTAGCAACCATTCATAACGCTCACTAAAGCGCCCATCACAACGCACAACCACTTGTTTTGCCATGCTCGCAATATCAGGACCAAACATTGGATGCAACCCAACTACTGCCCCTTTATGCACCTCTAACATTTTAGCTAATGGCGCACGTTTCACGGAGGTGAGATCTGCTAGTAGCATATTTTCGGTTAAATAAGGTTTTAAACGTTCTATGGTTTCTAACGTGTGATCAATTGGCACGGAAACAATGATAACATCCGCATTCGTTAAAATGCGTTCTGCCACATCCCAATCATCTCGGTCTAAAATAGAAATAGGATAACCGGAAGCACGCAAATAGCGGGCAAATAACTGCCCCATTTTTCCGTAACCACCGACGATAACAATTTTGTTAATGACTGGATTCAGGGTTTTAAAACCAAATTGATTTTCATTGGAGTAAGATTCACGCATGAAACGACGCAGCACATCTTCGATAAGTTGTGGAGAAATTCCCGCTTTTGCCGCTTCTTCTCGGCGGGCTTGTAACATCGCTAATTCACGATCTGGTGCATAAATCGGCAAACCTTTTTCGTGCTTTACTTCGCCGACTTGGGTCACCAATTCGAGACGTTTAGCAAAAAGTTGAATCAGTTCACGATCGAGCGCATCAATTTCCTGACGTAAATGGTTAAGAGCATCCATAATTCACCTGTAATATCTTATTTACATAGATTGCAATTAAAAGGTTACAGGTGAGATTACTGGAATTAAAAAAGAAAGGCAAATAGTTAGAGAGATTGCGTAATCAAGCGCTGCGGACGAATCACATTGTTATCATCTACAAGTGCTACGCCTAAAAAGATATTCTCGTCAGAAAACAACCGCACTTGACCATGTAATTTTGCTTCATTAGCAAATTTGACGCGCTGTCCAAAGCCAATACCTTTACTCTGCTCAGCATTTAGCTGTAATGCGGGTAATTTACTGACCGCTGTATCTGTTGGTAAAAGATATTGATCAAGTTGTGCAAGATCACCTTGCTCTGCAAGCGTCTGTAATGAGTCCCATGTCATCATTTTTTCTGTTGGATAATCCGCAACCGCAGTTCGACGTAACACTGTCACATGAGCTCCACAACCTAACACTTCACCTAAATCATCCACTAATGTACGGATATAGGTTCCTTTCGAACAATGCACTTCTAAAGTTAGAAAAGGTGCTTGATACTCGATAAAGTTTAGCTCAAAAATCGTGATAGGACGGGCTTCACGTTCCACTGTAATGCCTGCGCGAGCATACTCATACAACGGTTTCCCATTGTGTTTTAATGCAGAAAACATGGTCGGCACTTGCAAAATATCACCACGGAATTGTTCAAGTGCGGTCAAAATTTGTGATGTTTCCACATTGACAGAATGCGTTTCGACCACTTGTCCTTCTGCATCCGAGGTATCTGTTCGTTCACCTAATTTTGCTGTAACCACATAGCGTTTATCTGCATCTAATAAAAACTGGGAAAACTTTGTTGCTTCACCTAAGCAAATAGGTAACATACCGGTGGCTAATGGATCGAGCGCACCAGTATGCCCTGCTTTATTCGCTTGGAATAAGCGTTTCACCTTTTGCATGATGTCATTCGATGACATGCCTTGTGGCTTATCTAATAAAAATACGCCATCAATATCACGTCCACGCTTACGAGGTCTCGACATTAGTCATTTTCCTCAACGTGTTTTTTCTCGTCTTCACGAATCACGTTTGTCACTAAATTAGACATACGCATCCCTTCGACTAAGGATTGATCGTAGAAGAAGCGGATTTCCGGCACAATACGTAAGCGCATCGCTTTACCCACTAATGAACGGATATAAGGTGCTGCTTTTTCCAAACCTTTCATGCCTTGTGCTATCGCCTCTTCATCATGATCAAATAAAAATGTGACAAACACTTTTGCATAAGCTAAATCGCTTGATACTTCCACATCTGACACGGTTACCATGCCAATACGAGGATCTTTTACTTCTCGTTGTAAAATGATGGCGATTTCTTTTTGTAATTCTTGTGCAACACGATCGCTGCGTTTAAATTCTCTTGCCATAATATAATATTTCTCTTATTAAAAAGCGGTCAAAAATACGTTGAATTTTGACCGCTCTTTTTATCGATTAGATTGAACGTTTAACTTCAACGACTTCAAACACCTCGATTTGGTCGCCGACTTTCACGTCATTGTAGTTTTTAACGCCGATACCACATTCCATACCATTACGGACTTCAGAAACGTCATCTTTAAAGCGACGGAGAGATTCCAATTCACCTTCAAAAATTACCACGTTATCACGTAATACACGGATTGGGTTGTTGCGTTTTACTACACCTTCGGTCACCATACAACCGGCGATTGCACCAAATTTCGGATGTTTAAACACATCACGCACTTCAGCCAAGCCGATGATTTCTTGTTTGAATTCAGGTTGTAGCATACCACTCATCGCGGCTTTCACATCATTTAATAGTTCATAAATGATGGAGTAATAACGAAGGTCAATGTTTTCTGCTTCGATAATACGACGAGCAGAAGCATCTGCACGAACGTTAAAGCCGACCATAATCGCATTAGAAGCTGCCGCTAAGGTTGCATCAGTTTCAGAAATACCACCTACACCAGAACCGACAACTTTCACTTTCACTTCATCAGTAGAAAGATCTTGTAACGATTGAATAATCGCTTCCACAGAACCCTGAACGTCCGCTTTCACAATGATGTTCAGTTCAGCCACATCACCTTCAGTCATATTGCTAAACATATTTTCAAGTTTCGCTTTTTGCTGACGAGCAAGTTTCACTTCACGGAACTTACCTTGACGGTGTAATGCTACTTCACGTGCTTTTTTCTCATCACGTACTACAGTTGCTTCATCACCCGCTGCTGGCACGCCTGAAAGACCTAACACCTCAACAGGGATAGATGGGCCCGCTTCATCGATTTCTTTACCGTTTTCATCGCGCATTGCACGAACACGACCGTATTCAAAACCACAAAGTACGATATCACCTTTACGTAAAGTACCAGATTGAACAAGAATGGTTGCAACTGGACCACGACCTTTATCAAGGTAAGATTCAATCACTACACCGCTTGCCATGCCGTCTTTTACAGCTGTTAATTCAAGTACTTCTGATTGAAGCAAGATGGCATCTAATAAATCATCAACACCGGTACCTTTCTTCGCAGAAACAGGCACGAATTGCACATCACCACCGAATTTCTCAGAAATCACTTCATGTTGTAGTAATTCTTGTTCTACACGGTCTGGGTTGGCTTCTGGTTTATCAATTTTGTTCACCGCAACCACTAAAGGCGCACCCGCTGCTTTCGCGTGTTGAATCGCTTCAATGGTTTGAGGCATCACACCATCATCTGCCGCAACCACAAGAACTACGATATCCGTTGCTTTCGCACCACGTGCACGCATTGAGGTAAATGCGGCGTGTCCCGGCGTATCTAAGAAGGTGATCATTTTGCCGTCATCCATTTCTACGTGGTACGCACCGATGTGCTGAGTAATACCACCTGCCTCACCTGCTGCAACTTTCGCTTTACGAATATAGTCAAGCAATGAGGTTTTACCATGGTCAACGTGCCCCATAATGGTCACAACCGGGGCACGAGTTACTTTTTCAGCATTAACATCGCGATCGCCTAATACTTCTTCTTCAAGTTCATTTTCATTGCGAAGAATCACTTTGTGACCTAATTCTTCAGCTACTAATTGCGCTGTTTCTTGATCAAGCACTTGGTTAATGGTTACCATTTCGCCCATCTTCATCATCGCTTTGATGATTTCAGTCGCTTTGGTTGCCATTTTGTTTGCTAATTCCGCAACGGTAATAGTTTCACCAATAACAACATCTTGTTTCACAACCTGAACAGGTTTTGTGAAGGCTTGCTGTAATGCTGCACCTTTCTTACCATTTTTACCTTTACCGAATTTACCGTCTTTTTGATTTTTACGGTTAGATTCGCGCTCATTTTTATTACCGCCCTTCACGTCATCGCGTTCTTTTTTCGCTTTAGCCACTTTATTTTTGCCGCGACCGCGATTTTCATTACGACGTTCTTCTTCGTCTTCTGCTTCTAAAGCATAACGAGAGCTTAAATTGTAATCGGTATAATCTTCTGATGCGCTTTCATTGCTTGACGTATCCGCTTCAGCATAACGTTTAGCATCTTCAGCTGCTTTACGAGCTTGCTCTTCTGCTTTTTGGCGAGCGAGCTCTTCCGCTTTACGACGAAGTTCTGCTTCTTCTGCTTTACGTTTTTCTTTTTCTGGATCAACCGATTTAGGTTTATTTTCAACCGCACTTTGTGCTGGTTTCGCTGCTTTTTCTGCTTCAACCTTAGCTTTTTCGGCTTTCGCTTTTTCCGCTGCTGCTTTTTCAGCAGCTAAACGTGCTTTTTCTTCTGCTGCTTTCTTTTCTGCTTCTTGCTGTGCTTTTAATTTTTCTGCCTCAGCTGCTTTTCGAGCGGCATCTGTTGGCACAGTACGTTTTTTACGAACTTCAACTTGTACCGCTTTTGCTTTACCGCCAGCTGTTGTACTGCTTACGGTTGTTTTTGTTCTGCGTTGAATACTTAGTTTTTTCGGTGCATTCGCATCCGCATTTTTTACATCTTCAGTCATTATTAAACTCCTTACTCTTCGCTAAACCAGCAAATATTACGAGCAGCCATAATAAAGTCAGCGGCTTGCTCTGCGGTTAATTCTTCAATATCAGCTAAATCATCTACACCTTGCTCCGCAAGTTCTTCAAGTGTAGTAATTTGTTTTTCAGCTAATTTAAAGGCAATGTGACGATTCATGCCTTCAAGATTTAATAAACGATCTTCAATATTCGCTTTTTTCAAGGCTTCTTCTTCAGCTGCTGCAGCTGCAGTAATGGCATCTTTTGCACGACCTTGTAACTCTTCGATAAGATCTTCATCTTCTAAACCATCAATTGCAGTTAGTTCGCTCACAGGAACATAAGCCACTTCTTCTAATGAAGTAAAACCTTCGTCCACTAAGATTTGAGCAAACTCTTCATCAAGACCTAATTTATCCATGAATAAATTTAATACTTTGGTGTCTTCTGCTTGATGTTTTTCATTTAATTGTTCGGTAGTCATGACATTTAATGTCCAACCGGTTAATTGTGTCGCTAAACGTACGTTTTGACCGTTACGACCAATTGCTTGTGCTAAATTGTCAGCATCAACCGCAATATCCATTGAGTGATTATCTTCATCCACAATGATTGAAGTTACATCAGCTGGCGCCATCGCATTGATTACATATTGTGCTGGATTATCATCCCAAAGTACGATATCCACACGTTCGCCACCCAATTCATTGGTAATCGCTTGAACGCGTGCACCACGCATACCTACACACGCACCTACTGGGTCAATACGCTTGTCATTTGATTTCACTGCAATTTTCGCACGAGAACCTGGATCACGAGCCGCACCACGAATTTCAAGCATTTCTTCGCCGATTTCCGGTACTTCAATACGGAATAACTCGATTAACATTTCAGGTTTTGCACGAGTCACAAATAATTGTGCGGTTTTGCTTTCTGGATTCACTTTATAAAGTACACCACGAACACGATCGCCTGGACGGAAGTTTTCACGTGGAAGCATATCTTCACGCATAATCACCGCTTCAGCTTTATTTCCTAAATCTAAAATGATGCTTTCACGATTTACTTTTTTCACCGTACCCGTAACAATTTTGCCTTCTTCTGAACGGAATTGCTCAACCACTTTTGCACGCTCAGCTTCGCGGATTTTTGTACTAATTACTTGGCGAGCAGTTTGCATCGCTATACGGTCAAATGCGATAGATTCAATTTGATCTTCGACATAATCACCGATTTGAATATTAGGGTCTTCGAATTGCGCCGCTTCTAATGTAATTTCTTTTGTTGGCACTTTAACTTCATCAACAACTAACCAGCGACGGAATGTATCAAACTCCCCTGTTTTGGTGTTAATAGACACACGAATATCGGTTTCATAGTCATATTTTTTCTTCGTTGAAAGTGCAATCGCACTCTCTAACGCTTCAAAAATCTTTTCACGTGGTAATAACTTCTCGTTAGATACTGCTTCAGCAGCTAACAAAATCTCTTTACTCATTTTCCTTTTTCTCCTTTAAAATTTTGCGATTACATTGGCTTTTTGAATGTTGCCAAAAATAAGAACTTGTTCCTGACCATCAACAATAAGTGTCAACATGTCATTTTCAATTTTTTCCAATTTACCTTGCCATTTACGGCGATCTAAAACAGGAATTCGTAAATGCACAGCGATATCCTCACCCACATAACGTTGGAATTGTTCAAGCGTAAATAATGGACGATCAAGACCTGGTGATGACACTTCTAGGTTATATTTATCCGCAATCGGATCTTCCACGTCTAAAATCGCGCTCACTTGACGACTTACATCAGCACAATCATCAACGCCTACGCCACCGTCTTTATCAATGAATAAACGCACGGTCATAAAACGACCAGCACGTTGGCATTCAATCCCCCAAAGTTCGCAGCCTAAGTCTTCTACTGCACCTTGAAGCATCTCTTGCAATTTTTGTTCTAATGTTGCCAATTTTTGCTCCTAATCTTAAAATTCAGACATAAAAAAAGGGTTAGGTTCGTCAATGAACCTAAGCCCAGTTTCTAAATTTCTCGTACAAAAAAACCCCAAATTTGGGGTTCTTTTTACTGAACTTGTTATTGGTTGCGGGGGCCGGATTTGAACCGACGGCCTTCGGGTTATGAGCCCGACGAGCTACCAAGCTGCTCCACCCCGCGTCCGAAATATGGGGTGTATTATAGTGATCTAAATCAAAAGATCAAGCGATTTATGCTAATTTTCTTGAAAACCTAAGATTTTTGACCGCACTTTGCTTTATCTAAAGTGAGAGTTAGAATCCAAAGCCAGTGCCAAGGCCTACACCAACGCCCACACCATTACTGCCGCCGCCAGCACCAACACCAACAGAACAAGCGCTCACTAAAGCACTTAATATAGCCACTAAAAATAATTTTTTCATAGATTTTCCTTTGTTAAATGTTCAAATAACCGATAAACGGCCAATAAGTCCGTTCGTGCAATCGGTTTGAACGGAAGTAAAAGATAATAAAGCCAACGAAATCTTCTCACATATGACAACATATCAGTCCAATAAGTTGTCGGGCAGTGAGATTTATAATAATCAAATAATTCATTAAGCTTTTCATCATCTAAGCCTTTCACGCGACATAAACTGTCTAAAAATGCCAGCATATCACGTGTAATCAACCAATGTTCATTATGGCTTTTTGAATGAGATTCAAAGTCCATAAAACTAATCTTACCATCTTTCCATGCTATATCCCGTATGGCTGGACGACCGTGAATAATGCCTTGCTGATGAAGATTAATCAATATTTCTATCGCTGAATGCAAAATATGTGATTTTTCTGCCCAAGACAACGTTTTATCATTCAGCCAGATGTTTAATGTTGGCCCTGCATCTTCCAATACTAAATAATCATCGCCGAAATCGCATAATTTAGGTACTGGTGCACCAATATTATTCAGGTGCTGAAGAATCTCACATTCTTCTTTAAAATGCTGTTTTGGGTGCGGTTTTAATAATAACCATATCCCTTTTAATTGCTCAGGCTGTTTTAACCAATAATATTTTCCTAAATATTCAAATCGGAAAACACGTTCCCCACGATGTTCTTTAAGAAGTATTTGTACATGGGCCTTAAACGACAAACTCATGTTCTCTTACCTAAAATTTTTATTGTATAGTGAAAAGATAAGCGATACATTCTACAAAATTTTCATTCTTTTTCAATCAAGGAGAAAAATATGCATTTTTTGAAAAGAGTGCTTACCGTACTAACATTAGGCTTCTGCACGCTATCTGTACAAGCTTCCCCTTTTAGCATCAGCGAACAACAAATTAACCAATATTTAAGTGAAAAAGGCACAATTAATGACAAACTTGGTATTCCAGGGTTATTTTCAGTGGATTACGCACTGAAAGATTTAGTAACTCAAATCGGGCAAACTGAAAGTAATCGTGTTGAAATGAGTGGTTTGGTTGATACGCTAATTCGCTTATCCGGTAAAACCTACCCAGCTAAATTGCATTTAACCTTTGATGCCATTCCAGAATATAACGCGCAAGAAGGTGCGCTTTATTTGAAAAACTTGCGAATTTTACGCTGGTCTGGCGAACCTAATAGTGCAATGGAGCAGCTCCAAGATGTTATGCCGCTATTAAGTGATGGTGTTGCAGCCTTATTAAGTCGGATGCCGGTTTACACTTTGGATGAAAGCGACATGAAACAAATGCTGATTAAGAAATTTGCCAAGGAAATAAAAGTAGAAAAAGGTCGATTAGAATTAATTGGTGGGATGTTTTAACAATAAGGGCGTTTTAAACGCCCTTTTTTATAACTCAATGATGGCTCGCAAACCTTGAATTTGTCCGTTAGCTTCAATGTTTTCTAAGCGAAAGCGGTAATGATGTAATTCTGCTATTCTTGCCACAATAGACAATCCAAGTCCACTTCCCTTTTCATTTTGTCCTGCAGGGCGATAAAAACGCTGCCCTAATTTTGCTAATTCTTCTGGCGCCACACCACCGCCATTATCTTCGATAAGAATCTTACGAGACTGTAAAATCACACGAACCTGAGTGCCTTGCGGACAATATTTAATGGCATTATCCAACAAGTTTCTCAACATTTGTGTAACTAATAATGGCTGTCCTTGCTTAATAGCAGGATCTCCCTGATGGTCAAACTGCAATTCGATTTGACGTTGCTGTGCGCTGAAATACAACTCACCGATAAGTGAGGTAATAATTTCTGACCAATGAATGGGTTCCTGATGATTTAATTCTTTAAGATTATCCAAACGAGAAAGTGTAAGAAGCTGTTCAATTAATTGGGTTGCTCGATCGATACCTTGGGTTAAATGCGCTAAGGCCATTTCACGAGTTTGTGCATCATCGCCAGCTAACTGTGCGACTTCCGTTTGAATACGTAATGCCGCTAATGGGCTGCGTAATTCATGTGCTGCATCAGAAACAAAGCGGCGTTCTCGCTCTAACTGTTCACTGGTACGTGTGAAAAATTGATTTAAATTTTGGACTAACGGTAGAATCTCTGTTGGCACATCATCAGTTTCTAATAACGACACATCACCTGGTCGGCGAGCTTGTACGTTTCGACTCAATCGATTAATTGGTTTTAAGGCTCGATAAATCACAATAAAAGCGACCAATAAGAGTACTGGCAATCCGGCAAACCAAATTCCTGTTTGGCTGAAAACCATTTTATTGACCAACTCTTCACGATATTCCAACTCTTGACCTACAGCGATTACCAATTCACCCTTACCAACAGGTTGCCAATAAATCAACCATTCATCGTCATCATCTAAAATATGCGCTTTACTAAATCCGGTTTTATTTTGGAAAATAAATTTGTCGCCATGATCACCATCGGTTAATAATCTTTCGCCTTTGTTAGAAAATATGGCGAAAGCTAAAGCATCATTATCGTAATGACGTTTCTGCGGTTTAAATCCGCCACGTGGAAAATTCGCATTTTCATCTAATAAGACATTTTTCAAATCAGAGGTTGCCAAACGCTCGGCAAAAAGCACCTGCTGTGCATTAAACACATCTTTTACTTCTTTTTTGACAACTGTCCAGGCAACGGCCGTAGCAACGCACCACACACAAAGTGCGGTCAAACTTAAACCAATTAAGAGACGAAAACTCAGTCGTTTATTTTTCATTAACTTGTCCTAAAGCATAGCCTACGCCATGTACCGTACGAATAAATTGCTTACCTAGTTTTTGACGTAAATTATAAATGTGTACATCCAATGCACCGCTACTTAATTCTTCATCCCAATTTGACAGTTTTTCTTCAATGGTCGCACGTGAAAGCACTCGTTCTTTATTCAGCATAAAAAGCTCGAGTAATTTATATTCACGTCCGGTTAACGTAATTTCATCTTCATTCAACCAAGCCTTACGCTGAGCGGGATCGAGTTTGACATTGCCATGCTCAATCTGAGGTTTGACTTGCCCATGACGACGACGAATCAATGCCTGCAATCGCACCACCACTTCAGCCAAAGCAAAGGGTTTGCAAAGATAATCATCCGCACCTTGTTGAATGCCTTTAATGCGTTCATCCAATGTATCACGTGCAGTTAAAATCAATACAGGCACATCTTGATTATTTGAACGCCACTGTTTTAACACATCCAAACCATCTAGTTTAGGCAGTGTTAAATCCAGTACCACCGCATCATAAGGCGCGCCGATTAGGGCATTTAATCCACTTTGACCATCAGTAAACCAATCTACAATAAAGCCTGATTTCGTTAAACCAATTTGCAGACCGTTGCCGATCAGAGGATCGTCTTCTACTAATAAAACTCGCATAATATTGACCGCACTTTTCTCTTTCTCAAAACGAAAAAATGGCGGGCTTTGCCCACCACTTCAAATTATATGAATTATTGCGCTTTTTCAACGCTAATAACTTCAAGCTCTGCTTTTTCAAAAGCGTCATTATCTAATTTACCGTAAACGCGGATTTTATCCTGAGGCCCCACATTTAAGCCATTCCAAACGCGGTTTTTAATTTCCAATTTGATTTGGTCTGCGCCATCAGTGAAAAGATATTCATCACCATCAATTTGTTGAGTGATATTACCGACTAAGGTAATCATAGAATTATCTTTCGCAGATAATGCTTGCTTAACAGTAAGTTGTTGACCTTGGTTACCACCTTGGAAGCCACCTTGTGCAGTGTTACCATTGAAACCAGCAAATGCTACTGAAGTAGATAAAGCTAAAAGGGTTGCTAAAGCAAATTTTTTCATCATGTTCTCCTAAATAAAATTAAGCATAAATAGTCATATTTCAAAGCGAAGGATTATCCTCATTGCCGCCTTGTTGATGCTTATTAAACACAACAAATCTTAATAAAATCTTAAGCAATATTAAGATTTTTAAATTTTTTTAAAATCACCAACAAAATCGCTCATTCACCCAGTTATCTTGGCGTTCTTTTTCCCATTTCGCTTTATTTTCAGAATTAGCAAAATAGCGGTCTTGCTCAACTAAACGCGCATCAAGTTTTGCCTCTGCTTCTTTTAATGCCTGTTTTCTATCTTGATGTTTGCTTGGTAATTGAGGTAAAAACACAGTCTGATACGGATGATTTCTAGCCCAGTCAATCGCATCTTGCGCCGCCTTGTGTTGCTTATTCAAATCACAGAACGCATAGGGATTAACATGTTGCCCGACTAATTGCCCAAATGCTGTATTATTCGATACTGTTAATTTATCTAAATCCAACACATATAACGCAGTGATTAAACGATTTTGCCCACGATAAAACCATTTTACCGCTTCATCACGCAAGCCTAAATCATAAGCACGAGCAGAAAGTGCAAACATTGTCATTGGGGAAACAAAATCCACTTTTTTCTCAATAATATTGACCGCACTTTCAAAATCTTTTTGTGTATTTTTCAGTAATAACGCATCAATATCTTTGTTCACATTAATCTGTTCAAGTCGCCCATCTCTGGCATCGTAATAAGGCTTTACATACATATCAATATGCTTAACAGGCTTTTTTGAAATGGTACTACAAGCCGTTAATAAAAGTGCGGTTGAAATCCACGTTAATTTTAGAAAGGTTTGCATGATCTTCCCTTATGATGAATATTAGCCGCTATATTACAACAAAAGAGCCGTGAGTTTTACTTCTCTTTCTTCTATAATGAGCAAAATTTTGTTTTATTTTGTTTCATGAAAATTCATCTTATTCAGCGCCAAATCACCTTAGATTTTGATAACCAAACTTCCCTGCTTAACTTTTTAGAACAACATCAAATTCATCATGAATACCAATGTCGTTCTGGTTATTGTGGTTCTTGTCGCGTAAAGATCAAAAAAGGCAAGGTATCTTACGCCGAAGCGCCCCTTGCCTTTATTCAACCCGATGAGATTTTGCTGTGTTGTTGTCGGGTGGAAAGTGATTTAGAAATAGAGCTATAAGATGTAAATTTTATAACATATCTCTATTAATGATCTATTTTCTCTTTCGCCAGCATTCCCACTAAAACGGCCAAAACTGCATAAGGATAAATTGTCTTTAGAAAATCAATAAAACTCTTAACTTCACCATATTGTATGCACTCCATAACATACAAAAGTAACGTTCCCAAAGAAACTATTATTGAAAGTTTTATTACAGATATTATAAATTTCATCATTATTACTATTTTGCTCAATTAACTGATTAGTTTTGATTGCAATCTAATAACTTATTACATCCAGCTAGCAAAGATTTATCTATTCTATTTCATTAGTAGAAAAATAATCAAATAACACATTAATATTATTTAATGCAGAACCTAAATTATTTAAAAACACCTCAGCATCTTTTGTTAATCTACTGTCATACACTACTCTAAAACGAACAGCGTCTACTTTAAAATTTGGTTAATTATTATAAAGTTGATCGCTTTCTACATAATGTAAATATAAATTTATTTTATCCTGTATATATTCCATACCCTCACAATTCCACTCATATGGGAAAGTAATAGTCATAATACATTCGTTATTATTAAAATATATAACATCTACAATATTCTGATTCATTTTTCTTAGTTTTAGGTTAAAAATTATTAAATAATTATTCCACAGATAATCTGTAATAATCCTATTCAATATTTATGAACTAAATATTTACCATACATAAAATATAACGATCCACACATAACATGTACGGATCGTTATTTAATAAGTGAATTAAAAAATCCTATCTACTCTCTATAAATTATTCAAATCCAACACGTCTGTCATATCAAACAATCCGTGAGATTGTTTTTCCAACCATTTACCTGCACGCACTGCGCCATTGGCAAAGGTCATACGGCTTGATGCTTTGTGAGCAATTTCAACGCGCTCACCGATATCTGCAAACCAGACACTATGTTCACCCACTACATCAGAGGCACGAATGGTAGAAAAACCAATTTCATCGCGTTTGCGCTCGCCTGTAATGCCTTCACGACAAAATACACCATGCGTTTTCAAATCACGACCAAGGGTTTTCGCAATATGTT
>CAJZKN010000009.1:0-72157 GCA_916050345.1 Parahaemophilus parainfluenzae
TTTTCCGTTCAGGTATGATTGCGTTAGTGGCTGTATTCGGGATTTCTTGGATGGCGGAAACCATGTTTACCGTTCATACACCAATGATGAAAGCAGCACTTGGTGATGTGGTAAAAGCACATCCTTGGACTTATGCAGTAATGTTGTTATTAATCTCTAAATTCGTAAACTCACAAGCGGCAGCATTAGTTGCATTCGTTCCGCTTGCTTTAGGTATCGGTGTTGATCCTGCTGTTATCTTAGCCTTTGCTTCAGCTTGTTACGGTTACTACATTTTACCGACTTACCCAAGTGACCTTGCGGCGATCCAATTCGACCGTTCGGGTACAACCCACATCGGTAAGTTTGTAATTAACCACAGCTTCATTTTACCAGGCTTAATCGGTGTAATTACTTCATGTATCTTTGGTTACATTTTCACAAGCTTGTTTGGTTATCTATAATTAACTGCTGATAAAAGAAAAGGCTATTCGTTTGAATAGCCTTTTTTATTATGCTTCCCAGCGTTTAAAAATGAGCGAGGTATTAACGCCCCCAAAAGCAAAGTTATTATTCACAACATAGTTTGTTTGAATTTGTCGGCCATCACCTTGAATGTAATCTAATTTACCACAACGTTCATCAATATTGTCTAGGTTAATGGTTGGGGCAAACCAGCCATCACGCATCATTTCAATTGAGAACCATGACTCTAATGCACCACAAGCACCTAGGGTATGTCCTAAATAGCTTTTTTGTGAGCTAAGTGGTATTTTCCCAAATACGGCTTCCGTTGCGAGCGTTTCTGCAATATCGCCTTGCTCAGTGGCTGTACCATGGCCATTTACATAACCTACTTGATCTGGAGATAACTGTGCATCTTTTAATGCTAACTCCATGCAGCGTTGCATAGTATCTTTTTGTGGACGAGTTACATGAGCACCATCACTATTGGCACCATAGCCAACAATTTCTGCAATGATATTGGCACCACGAGAAAGAGCGTGTTCCAGCTCTTCTAATACAAAAATACCGGCACCTTCACCAATCACTAATCCATCACGATCTTTATCATAAGGACGAGGCGTTTGTTTAGGATGTGCATTGTTTCTACTTGCTGCATAAAGAGAGTCAAATACATAGACCTCAGATGGGCAAAACTCTTCTGCGCCGCCAGCAAGCATCATTGGGATTAAACCATGTTTAATTGATTCATAAGCATAGCCAATACCTTGGCTGCCAGAAGAACAAGCACTAGATGTGGGAATGATTCTGCCTGTTAGGCCAAAGAAAATGCCAATATTCGCTGCAGTGGTGTGAGGCATCATTCGTACATAGGTATTGGCATTAAATCCATCTGATTTTCCGGTCATGAGAAGTTCTGCTGCATCTCTGACATCATTTGTTGAGCCAGTAGAAGAGCCACAGGCGACACCCATTATTCCTTCTTTTAAATAAGGTAAAATGATTCCATTCTCATCTAATAAATTGGCATTTGCTAAGGCGAGTTCAGCGGCTTCAACAGCAAATTGAGAGACACGACCTAAACTGCGAAGTTGTTTTCTATTCCAATGGGCAGGAGGGGTGTAATCATGGATTTCTGCACCGAGATTTGCACCTAACTCAGGATAACGTTCAGCCCATTCAGTTTTTGCTTGAACTGCATTTTGTTTGCGTTGAAAGGCAGCTTTTACTTCTTCCCATGTTTTTCCAAAGGCTGTGACCGCACCAATACCTGTAATGACAACTCGTTTCATTTTTTTATCTCAATTATTCATTATTAGACTAGTACAAACAATTTTATACTGTAAATGTTTTAGCAAAGCCCGCCGTTTACAGCGATAACTTGGCGAGTAATATAAGCTGCTTTTTCGTCCATCAGAAAATCTACGGCATGCGCAACTTCTTCAGGGCTTCCCATTCTTGCCGCTGGAATCATTTTTAAAATTTCATCAATTGGGAGGTTTTCATCCAAGATATCCGTATCGATGAGACCTGGAGCTACACAGTTTACCGTGATTTTGCGTTTAGCGAGTTCGACGGCGAGCGCTTTTGCTGCCCCGATAATACCGGCTTTAGAGGCGCTATAGTTAACTTGGCCTCGGTTGCCAATTAGTCCAGATACAGATGTAATACAAACGATTCGACCTGCTTTACGGCGTCGGATCATTGGCATCATAATAGGATGGAGAACATTATAAAATCCATCTAAATTCGTGCGTAGAACAACATCCCAATCTTCATCAGTCAGAGCGGGGAATGCATTATCTCTCGTTAATCCTGCATTGAGCACAACGCCATAATAAGCACCATGAGATTCAACATCCGCAAGTAGTTTTTCTGCTGTTTCGTTTCGATGACTAACATCAAACTGTAATACGCGAGCTTGACGACCTAATTCTCGAATTGATTGTGCGACCTCTTCAGCTTCTTCAATACGACTGCGGCAATGAACCACAATATCAAAACCTGATTGTGCAAGGCGTAAGGCGATGGCTTTACCGATACCTCGGCTTGAGCCTGTAACTAAAATGGTTTCACTCATTTTTTATTCCTGTGATACTTGTGGTCTGAAAACGTTTAATGCACCTTCCACTAAAGGTTGCTGATTAGAAAGATCGATTAACGTACAGTCAAAAACACCAAATCCTGTTGCGTCTTCAATAGAACGTTTAATTTGAATTTGTAATAAACTTCCGACTGAGATATCTTGGCGATGTAATGTCAGTTTTCTTGAGCCGATCCAATAGCCTAATCCAATAGGTTGACCCGCTTTTACACATTTACATCCTGCCCATGCTGCTACGCCTTGAGCTAAGATTTCAGCGCCCATATAAGTAGCCAATTTACCGTCTTTTAAGAGCAGGCAATCTGGTTTTACGGTCATCTCCGCGATCAAATAATCTTCGCCAAATTCAGTAATTTTATCTAGCATGACCATTTCCCCACTATGAGGAATTAATGGTGAGATATCAGTAATAGGACAGGTTAAATCAATCATTCACTTCCCCTAAAATAAGTACTGAATTATTCCCACCAAAAGCGAAAGAGCTACTTGCACCAATGCGTCTCTCGGATGTCCAATGACTCGTGTGATCGGTAATGGCAATTGGTGGCATTTTTTCATCGGCTTGTTTATCCCATAATTGTGCAGGGAGTTTACCTGTTGGATTAAAAGTGCGGTCAATCATCCCCCATAAAATAGCAGCTTCAATAGCGCCTGCAGCACCTAGTGTGTGTCCTGTATAAGGTTTTGTTGTTGTACAAGGAGTATCGTGACCAAAAATATGGTGAATGGCTAAGGCTTCCATCTGATCATTATGAATGGTGCCTGTACCATGTAAATTAACCCAATTGATGGCTTCTGGAGCAAGTTTTGCCAAGTTTAATGCATCTTGGAAGGCTTTAATCGCACCTTCGCCTTCGGGATGTGGTGAGGACATATGATAGGCATCACTACTAGCACCATAGCCTAATAGCGCAACATTATGATCATCTAATTTTTCTTTACTCATCACGAATACAGCGGAACCTTCACCTAGATTGATACCTTGGCGATTGGCAGAAAAAGGATTAGTTTGTTCAGCAGATAAAACGGAGAGAGAGTTAAAACCAACTAAGGTTAATAGCGATAAAGTATCGACGCCGCCGCAAATTACCGCATTGCATAAATTCGCATTCAATAAGCGAGCTGCACTAATTAATGCTTTCGCACCTGATGTACAAGCAGTTGAAATGCCATAGATAAGATTGGTTAAGCCATATTGATGGGCAATAAAATCAGCCGGAGCAGAAAAATATTGTTGTTGTTGATTAAATTCAGCACCGGACCAATCTTCATGTTCTGCGGCATATTTAAATACAGGTAAATTTTCATCTACACCCGTGGTAGATGTGCCGATAACTACTGCAATACGGTGACGACCAAAACGTGAGATAGCTTGCTGAATCGTTGGTTCAATTTGTTCTAAGCTGTGCCAGAGTAATTGATTGTTTCGGCTGTGATGTTTTTGGGGTAAATCAGCTGGAAATGCACGCAAGGGTGTGTTGACTTCACCCAGCGTATTATATTTACCCTGTAAGCCATTTTCTTGGAAATGCTTGTTAGAAAAAGTCAGTGGCGAGTCACTACCTTCTAATAAAGTTTGAATATGTTGAGATAGACTATCACCAATACTACTCAAAATGCCTGGTTGAGAAAGAAATAATTGCACAGAGATTCCTAATTGTTAAGTTCTTCAATTTGCCAACGACTGCCATCTGCTAGCTGAATAAAATATTGATTTGATTGTTTGCGAACGTTCCATAAAAAACGACCATTTTGCTGGTAAATCGCCGTGTTTTGTTGATGCGATACATCCACATTCATTAATATTAAGTGTTTTGCATCGGGTTGTTGTTCTGTAAATGCAGTTGCCAGTGCTAAGAACAAACCTTGTGCTTGTTTATTTGGCATCACAAAGCCGTCATTTTTCCAGCCTTGTTTAGTTAATAATAATCGAGCAATGGGTGAACCTAGCGGATCGGTTTGAACCCATCGCCATTGTTCAGGCTGGAACTGAACAGTCAGCAAGCTTGTTTGTTTCACTTGCTGTTCTGCAAGTTGCTCTACTTTAAAGGTTCGGCTATCTGTTTTTACTTCTGGTAATGCCTCAATATTAGGTAAAGTTGAGCAAGCTGTTAGTAATGTTAATGCCCATAATAAAAGGTATTTTTTTATCATAAAGTGCGGTCATTTTTATGCGTTTTTTAGCGCATGAGTTTTAATGTAGTTAAAAGACTTATTATAACACCAATACTGACACTTATACCAAATGTCGCCACTGCTGGTGTGGAGCTAATGGCGAGCAGCAAAAATGAGATTAATGTGGTACAAGCGGCCAATGTCAGTGTAATGCGTTTATGAGATGGCTCTTCATTGACAGTTTTCATATAAACGGCATAGTCAATACCAATGGCCGAAACCAGTAATAATCCAAACATTGAAAATAAACCAATAGGCAGGCCTATCCAACCGAAAATAGCGATCGTTCCTAAGATTGAGATACAAGGAATGAATAAGATTCGAATACTTGTTTTGGTTTCAAATACTTTCCATAAAAGCAATCCAGCAATAACAAAAGAAATAATTTTTAGCCAGGCAGCTTGCTCTTTTGCTTCTTTAAAAGCTTGATTTAAATAAGCGCGTTTATCTTGCCAGAAAATATCTCGATTATTTGCCAATGCTTGCATTGTTGCACTATCCGCTTGAGATATTTTTATGATACTTGCCACCTGGTTAGGGGCTAGTTCACCTAAATAAAGCATCTTCCACGCTTGTCCAAGTTGCGTATTAAGCGCTTCAGATAACGTCAAGGGTTTACCTTGAGAAAGTGCGGTCAAATTTTGCTGAATTTTTTCATTTGGCACGCCAATATCATTTAATACCGCATAATCATCAGCAGAAATATGTTGAAGGTATTCTGCTAATTGCTTTTGTTCTGCGAGGGGCGAAATCCACTGGCTTAATGATTTAAATGTGATGTTACGTTGAGCTAATTGCTTGCTTAACTTCGCATCCTTTTCAAGTAGTAATGCCTCATTTTCAGCCGTTAATAAAAAATATTGGCTTCCTAAATCAACCCCAGTGAGTTCACCGATAGTTTTCGCTTCATTTAACATGGATTGAGGCATGGAGACCCATTGTCGGATATCGTCATGCCATGAGGATTTAATCCCGCCTCCTAAAACTAAAAGAGAGATAATAAGGAGTGTACCTTTATTAAAGCATTTGTTTGCAAAGGTATTTAATCCTTTTTGTATTAGATTAAATGTTTTTCTTTCGGGTAATAATGTTGTTGGCTGATACCGATAAAATAAATAGGGTAAGAATAACTGTGTCGCAAGTAATGCGGTAATCAAGGATACAGCCGAAAAAAGAGCGGTTTGCTGCAAGATAGGCAGATGGGTAAAGGCAAGTAGTCCATACCCAAGTAAGGTAACTAACAAGCTGATGAAAAAGGTAAAACGCAATTTTTGCATCGCAAGAAGGGGCAACCATTTTCGGTCAAAAAGGGAGCCTGCAAGCCAGTGAAGAGGAAAGTCAATTAATACACCGACGAGACTGGTCCCAATAACAAGGGTGAGAATATGAATTTGACCAAATCCCCACACCGTTGCTACAACACCTGAAAGCATCCCAATTAGAATAGGCAAAAATAGCCATAAAATACGAGGAGTGCGAAAGGCAATCAGTAATAATAATAACGTTAAGCTCACGCCGAGTACGCTCATTAATGTACTTTCTTTTTCGGCTTTTTGTTTTGCATCAGCGGCAAACAATGCACTACCCGTAATTTTAAATTGGGCACCTGATCGAGTGAGATATTGGCGATTTTCTGTCAGAAGTGCGGTTAAATTTTCTGATGGATTGATGAAATCATTTTGTTGCAGTTCAGCACGTAATAAAACCCAAGTCATATTATCTTGATTGACCGTGAGCATGCCATTTTCGGCGTGCCATTGTACATTACCTTGTTGTGTTTGCTGTGCAAAACGTCCAAAACCAAGCCAATCTTGTTCTAGTGAAAGTAAATTATTTCGCTTAAATGGGTTAACGATGTCCTCCGCATATTGCTGAAAATAGCCTTTAGGATCGTTAATCAACTGTTCACGAACAGTTTGTGGCAAAGTAGCAAATGCGACAAGCTGAATATCTTGTTGTAGCTCTGTAAGATTAGGCTGAATGCGATCGGTAATATGAGAGAAAAGTTTACTGTTACGCCATGTTTGCGCAATATGGTCAGTCAGATTAAAAGCTTGTTTTTCATCAGCATGTCCGATAAGTGCAATAATTTGGCTGTTTAGCTGTTTTTCTTGCTGTTGATCAGCGAGAACTTGAACATCCGCCCATTCTTGTTGAGAGGGGAGTAATGTGTGTAAATCTGTTTGTAGCCAATTTCCTTGTTTGACAAAATAGCCAAACAAGAGGGAAACAAACAAGATAAATACAGCATATAACAAGGAAAGTGCGGTTGTTTTTTTCATCTTTTACAATCGTTTATTCCAGCGCTGAACGGGCAAACTGACTTAATGACTGATTAAGCTGGATTTGTTTAAATTCAATTTGTGTGCGATCGCCTTGTTTTTCATTTAAGGTTAATTTTTTCACAGTTTGATCGCCTGAAATTTCAATAGTTGTGAAGATTTGCTGCATTAATAATGAATTAGGCGTTAAGGTCAGTTGCCATTGGTTAGCGTTACCGGATAATGCAAAATCAAACTGAGATTTGAGCCCATCAATATTGCCGGATAACAACCCTAAAAAAAGACCAATTTGCTCGTTTTGCCCAACATTACCGCTATTCACCCACTGAGTTCCATTCCATTGTTGAATCCCGTTAGGCGTGACTCTTAAGCTGTTATTAAACGGTTTTTCAAGCTGCCATAATAGCCCTTTTTGAGCTAACAAAGCGAATTGACCTTGCATTTCAATTGGCTTGTTTAATGCCTTTAAATAGCGATGTTGGATAAAGTTTCCTTGAACACTTTGAGGTTGCTGAAGTTGTTTAACTAAATCAGCTTCAGAAAAAGCGAAGCTTACGCTGCTTAGGAACAAACCTAAGATGAAGATCATCAATCGCATTATTATTCCCCTTCAGATACAAAAGTAGGATGAGTTTTGACCGCACTTTGCCAACATGGTGGTGTTTGTAATTGCATTTCGCGTGTTTGCATACTAACGGCTACTTGGGTGGTACTTGCCGTGGTTAATTTTTGATTGGTTTTAGCATCAAAAATAACATAATCAATGCGCAAACAAGTTTCATATTCGACTACTTTTAATTCAATTCGGATTTTTTGACGAAATAATGCCGGGTTAACATATTTAATATTAAGTTGAACGATTGGCCAACCAAACCCTTGTTTTTTCATAATATCATAGGTATAGCCAATTTCCTCTAGGAATTGACAGCGTGCCATCTCAAGGTATTTGACGTAATGCCCATGCCACATAATATCCATCGAGTCGACATCAAAGAATTGCACTTCGAATTCAGAATTATGACGGCAAAAAACATGTTTTTTCATTTTTTATCATTCCAAAAGTTATAAAAGTTAAACCAAAGTAGAGGATTTTCTGCACATTCTTTGGCAAGTAAGTCTGCATATTGTTGCATGACTTGTTTAATATTTTCTTCTCGCGCTTTGCCACGCCCGCTAATTGGGGGAGAAAAACGGCGCAATTTCATTCGATATTGTCCTTTTTCTTTAAGGCAAAAAATTGTATTTAAAGGTGCTTTTAAAATACTTGCAAGTAGCCACGCACCTTGAGGGAATTCAGCATAATGGCCAAGGAAGTTGACTGATTGTGTTTTATCGCCACGGATAGGTACGCGATCAGCCGCAATCGCAATCCATTCACCTCGCTCTAAGCGTTGAGAAAGCTCTAACATTTTTTGCGCATCTAAATCTTCAACTTGAATAAGGGGTAAGGCATCTGCACCGGCTTCAACTAATGCTTTATTAAAAGCTTCAGCATTTTTGCTATGTACTAATACATTCAAATGAAAGTTTTTGTGTTGTCCGCTATCGACTAATGCTCGACAAATCTCGATGTTACCAAAATGGGAGCAAACAAGAATCTGACCTCGTCCACCTTGATCTACATCGCCATATAAATTATCAGCATCATCGACAATTAAATCCGTGTAATGGATTTTCCGCTGCCAAACCGCAAAATTGTCGCAAATGATTTCACCAAAAAAGAGAAACTGACGAAATACAGAAAATGAGGGTAAATGACAATGTGGAAACTGTTGTTTGAGACGGTGTTGGTAAGTTTTAATATTATTTCGCGCTTCTTTTGCCGTGAGATAAAAATAACAAACCACCACAAATGTGGCGATTTTAATTAACCATAATGGGCAATATTTCACGATTAATCGCGTGAGATTTAAGAAGAACGCATTCCCTCGCTCAGATTGTTTCGCCCAATGTTGGCTATTCTCAGTTGATTGATTCATAGCGGCTTTCCGGTTAATAAGCGTTTTAACATCCCAAAAAATAAATACATGTGCATTTTACTGATTAACACATTGTCTTTCCACGCATTGAAATGTGAGACACCATTTTTATCATAGGAAACAGGGGTATCAACCCAAATTAGCGGTATTTGATACCAGTGAGCCTTGATGAGAATTTCGATATCAAAATCCATGCGGTTTCCGACATGTTCATTATCGAGAATTTCAATGGTGCGATTTAATGGATACAAGCGAAAGCCACACATGCCATCTTTAATATCGAGAGAAAGCGTGTGAATGGCATTCCAAAAATCTGTAATTTTTCTCCCATAAAGTCGGGATTTAGGCGCATCATCACCATAGATGGGTTTACCACAAATAAGTGCGGTCGGATTTTCAAGCATTTTTTGTTGCATTGAAAGGGCATCAATCAGATTGTGTTGGCCATCTGCATCCACTTGCAAGGCATGTGTAAATCCTTGCTCAAATGCTAATCTAAAACCTACTTTCATCGCGCCACCTTTACCTTGATTTTGTGGGCAATAATGAATATGTAGATTGTCTTTTTCTGAAAGAGAAGCTAATGATTTTTTATGCTGTTCAGATGATCCATCATCAACCACTAATACAGGTAAATTTAGCTTGTGTAATTGGTTAATTACATTGCCAATTTTGTCAGAATGATTGTAGTGCGGGATAATCGCAATAAGTTTCGGTTCCATCATAGCAAGTTAAAATTGTTCTTCTTTTTCATGTAAAAATATGGCATCAAAATCTGCTCGGCTAATCTTGAATTGGCTATTACGTGGCAATTTGTTAGTAAATCGCCAAAAGCGTGGTAAACCTGAATGTTCCTGGGTTTTACTTAAATGGAGCCGGAGTTGTTTTAATAATTCAGCCCGTCCTTTTTGTAGATAAAAGGAAATGCCTTCTTCCTTCAATTCAACCCAAGCAGCAGGGCGTAAATGATTAGGGTGTTGTGCAACATAGCAATCTCGAATATAAGGGTGTTTCAGTAGGTCTTGTTCAATTCGAACTAAAGAAATACGCTTATCGCCAAATTTAACGATGCGATCAATTCGTCCTAATAAGTTAAATTGATTACCGATGATTTCAACACCATCTGCTGTTTGCTCACGCTGTTCAAGCCAAGGTGATTCAACCCATAACGCATTTTCTTCATTGACCCCGATTTTAGTTACGGGTGTAGGGGTCCAAAGCCCGGCTTGTTCACGAAACGCAATGACGCCCGTTTCTGTACTACCATAGCCTTCAATGGTTTTAGTTTTAAGCTTGGCGCGCATGGCTGTTGCGGTTTCTTCTGGCAGCATCCCACCTGAAGATAGAATGCCTAAAATACGACATTGATGAAGTTGAGGTTCATCTAAATTTAAATGGGTCAGTAATGCAGGGCTACTAACCCAAATAGACTGTTTCGCAATAAGGCTTTCTGCAATCATATATTCTGGATAAGGGAGCTGTTTGCGGCCAATTGACCAGCCCATTGTTAGCGGTAACATGACTCGATAGGATAGACCATAGTGGTGCTGTGCAGAAACGCTTGAGACAATATGGATGCCATTTCCTTCTGGGAAAGGAAGTGACTGACTGATTGCTTCAGATTCTTGCCACATTTTTTCAGCTGTTTTCACCATGATTTTAGGTTGTCCACTACTTCCTGATGTTTTTAGCCAAATTTCAGTTTGACAATGTTTATCAATGAAGAAATCTTTTTTATCAACAACTTGTGAAATGCCGTAAGTGTTGAATTTATTGTCATCAAATAACATATCAGCATTATCACGAATCCATTCTTGATTTTCATCGAGAAGATTAGGTGGAAGCAAAATTCGGGTTTTAGCATCAAAACAGGCAAGCATTGCACAGGCGTAGTTTGCGGCATCTTCAAACCAAAATGCTGCACTTTGAATATTATCTTGTTGGAGTTGTTGGGTGATTTGTTGACAACGATAAGTAAAATCTTGCCAGCGCCATTCTGGATTTAATGCAATAAGTGAGTTAGGTTGATGTTTATTCATAGTGATTCCGTTTTACGCGTTGACGAATGAGCCATTCAATACTCATGACTAAGCCCATAATAATGTAAGAAATAACCCCAGTATAAATTGCCCAATATTCTAATAAGTTAAATGCAATAAAGAGCGTTGAAAGCAAAATATTTAAACAAAATACACCGCACCAGACTTGGGTTACTCGGCGAGTATATTGAATAGCTTGAGTATTGAGATTAGGCGTTTGTAAACGAGCTAATCTTTCAACCAATGATTGAGATTGGAATAGACTTCCGCCAAATAACACCAACATAATGCCATTCATTAAAATAGGGTACCAATACATCATATCGAGTGATCGTTGCCACCCCACAAGGAATAATAGGATAGCCATGCTTAATGCAAAAATTCTTTGCCCCTTATTCGGGTGTATTAGGCTTTTAATCAACCATAATAAACTCATCACATAAGGTAACGTATGCAAGAGTTGGTCTGCTTGAAAGAAAAGCCAAATAATCGGGTAAGCGATGGCTGTTAGCGCAAGCAATATATTAACAATCAGTAGGATGATCTTCATGCTCTATGATGGCTAATCCAGTACAGCAAGTTTCATTATTAGCAAGTAATTGAAATGCCATTCTGTTTTTTGATGAATCCCATTTTAATTGAATATCAAAGCGATCATTCGGTCGTAAGAATGTTTGATACTTCAGCTTATCGAATGAACGAATAATGACTTCTTTACCAAAAAATGCCTTTATTTTTTCCGAAATCCATTGTAATTCAATGACGCCAGGAACTAATGGAAATTCAGCGAAGTGATCTTTTAGATACACTAAATCAAGCGGCACAATACCAGTTGAGATTTGTGAATTTTCATTTTTGCCTTGTTCAAGCCAAATCGCATCCTTACAGGTTTCTAAACAAGTGCGGTTAAATTCCAGCTTATTTATTTTTGACTGACTATTCCGTGGTAATTGATAAGTAAATCGCCAGAAACGAGGGATGGCTGCTTTTTCTTGAGAATGCTCTAAGAAAAGTTTTAGCTTATAAATAAGCGCTCTTCGACCTTTCTCTCTAAAAAATTGAATACCTTGCTCAGTTAAACCAATCCAGGCGGCAAGACGAGATTTCTCAGGATGTTGAGCAATATAACAATCTTCAATAAATTCGTGTTTATTCAATGCCGTTTCTACGCCTAATAAGGAAATTCGTTTATCCCCTATTTTGACAATGCGATCTGCTCGTCCTAATAAACGGAAACCATTTTCTTCAAACTCAACCACATCTGCGGTTTGCTCACGTTTAGCAAGCCAAACACCTTCAATCCATAACTCGCCTTGCTCGTTGCTACCAAGTTGGCTATTAGGTAATTGTCGCCAAAGGAAAATATCATCCCGAATAGCAATTGGACCCGTCTCAGTACTGCCATAAATTTCAATAACGGGATGGTGAATTTTGGCTCTAATTTGCTCAGATAGCTCTTCAGCTAGTGCACCACCTGAAGAAATAATACCCACAATGTTTTCAGCAATTTTCATTTGCTGCCAATCTATGCCTGAAAGCATCGCTGGGCTGCTCACAATAACTGCTGATTGTGATTTATTGGCTTCTTGCATGATGCATTCAGGGTAGAAAAGTTGTTTTCGACCAATTTGCCAGCCGTTAACCAGTGACATCATAATATGTACGGTTAAGCCGTAAATATGCTGAATGCTCACCGTGCTGATTGCCGTAATATTATTTTCGGCAGGAAATGGTAAACCTTTGGCTAATACTTCTCCGCCTAACCACATTTGTTCTGCTGTTTTAATGATGGTTTTGGCTTCACCGGTACTACCTGATGTTTTCAACCAGATTTCAGTTTGGTTACTAAAGTCAAAGAGCGGTCGATTTTTAGCAACTTTTTCCCAATCTTGTGTGATGCCAAATTGAGAGATTTGCTCGCATTTTTCGAGTTCAATATCACGATCAGTGAGCCAAAGTTCAGAATACTCATTTGCCCACTGAATACTTTCTTCAGTGAAATTAGGTGGAAAAAGAACACGAACATTAGCATGCCAAGCACCTAGCAGTAGGCATGCCAATGTTGCACCATCTTCTAGCCATACCGTAACGGATCGAAGTTGACGCTGTTGCAATTCAGCTGAAATTTGAAACGCTCGGCACTCAAAATCAGCATAGTGCCAACTTGGGTGCTGAGCAATAAGAGATGTCGGTAAGTAAGGTGTCATTATTGTGCGTTTTGACTAAGTTTTAGAACCGCCTGAACCACGTCATCTACAGTACGCACATTGCGGAAATCTTCCGCTTGAAGTTTATGCCCTGTTTTACGTTTAATATGATCGATTAAGTCGATAGCATCAATACTATCGATCTCTAAATCTTCATAAAGATTAGTTTCCGGCTTAATTCTTTCTGGTTCAATCTCAAATAAAGATTCCAGAGCTTCCGTTAATAAATCTCTGATTTCCTGTTCAGTCATGAATTATGCCTCACCTTTTTGTGTACGAATAAAGTGAGCAAGTGTTGCTACGCTTTCAAAGTGATCTCTTAATTGAGTTTGTTCGCCATCTAATTGTAGACCAAATGTTTTTTGAACAGCTAAGCCAAGTTCTAAGGCATCAACTGAATCTAAACCTAGCCCTTCAGATGAAAAAAGAGGCATGTCAGTTTCAATATCTTCGATACTGATGTCTTCTAATGCCAGGCTGTCAATGATAAGTTGTTTTAATTGTTGTTCAAGTTGCATTATTGCGATCCTTTTTGTGAGGTTTGAGAATTAAAGTAATCTTCTAAATATTTCGTTAAACGGCGAGATGCCATCGGGATAGATTGATTTTCTATCCATTCTTGTGGATCGATATCATCGCCAACGGATAATTCATAATGAATTTGTTTGTCTGGTATTTTATACCATGGATGACCTTTTTTTAGGCTTAATGGATTCATCCTGATAGTGACGGGGGTAATAACTTTTGCGTTACGTAAACCAATTGAAACAGCACCTCGATTTAATTTTACGATGCCATCCCAGCCAGTTCTTGTTCCTTCTGGAAACAATAATAGGCTCTCTTTTTGCAATACACGCTCACAATGATCTAAGAGTTCTAGAGACTCGGTATTGGGGATAAAACCACAAGCGAGAATTTGATTCCTCATCGTGGGATTGTGTAAAAGATCTTTTTTCACAATACAGTTAAGTGAAGGCGCTTTACTGAGAATCAGTACCACATCAAGTAGAGATGGGTGATTGACCACAACTAATTGACCTGGACGTCCCAATTTTTCAAATCCTTGGTAAGTCACTTTTAAAGCACCTGCACAAGACAGGTAACGAATAAAATAATACCAAATCCCGCCAACAAAACGACGAACTTTTAACTGGGTAGATAAATTAGCTTGCTTTCCTTTTTGGGCAAAAGGAAGTAAAACGAGTTGTAATAATGTGCCCGCCACAGCCCAAAATAAAAAGGCAATGGCGGTAGCCAGCCAACGTTTAAGAAAATCTAATTTTTCTGCCATAGCCAAGTTCCATTTGAACTACTCGGTGTGTGCCAAGTGCGACTTTCAAGATATTGGTGAGAAACCCAAGTTAGTGCATTATCGGTAACATCATGATTAAAAGGGGAATCAGTCAGTGTTAATTGATATTGCTCTCCTTTAGTGACGACTAAAGCCAAAGCATAACCTAAAGGTGTACGAATGACAGGTTGAGCATTATATTTTGCTTCAAGCGGCGATTCAGCAATAACAACAAGCACTTTTTCATGCCCTTCATTAAGCAGTAATGTCGCTTCTAATAGTGCAGTTTCAAGATTGTCCACTCGAGCCATAATCGAAGTGGTTTCTGATTTAACTTGACGTAATTCAGACCATTGTCCAATTAATGCATTATGAACTGAGAGACTAAAAGAGGTGGGAGAAACATCCCCCTCTTTTAATAAGGAATGCCACAACGCAAAATTACGATTCATTTCACTGTTTGATGAGGCATAAACCACAGGCATATCTGCATTTTCTCCTACCAAATCCCACGCAGCCTCAAAAAACAGACGGGCTGAGTCACTTAAACGACGGCGTTTTAGTGGAGGTAAAAAGGCTAATTTAGGTGCAAAGTCTTCAAATGTTTCACTTTGGTTTCGCAAATAAGTATAGCCTTGTTTCCAATCATCTGCAGTTAGCGATTTATTGCAAACAATATTCCACCCTTGAAGTGAGAAAGAGAAATTACAGATTTCAGTCATGTTATATGGTTAAAAATTAATTGTTTTTGAATAATTCATTAATCATTAAATCTGTTTGGCCTTGTAAACCAACTTGTTTTACACGATCAGCTTCGTCACCGCGGTGTTTATAAGAGACAGAGCCAAGAGAAAGTTTATTTGAATCTCTTAAATCTAATCTTGCTCTTGCAATAATTTTAGAGTTACCTTTTACGCTGAAGTGTAAAATATGGCTACAGCCTTCATCTTTTTTAACAAGTCTTGCGGCGATATGTTTTTGTTTTAAACTTTTTGTTAACGCCTCTACAATTTCATCTGGCGCTTTACGAATAGATCCTTTCAAGCATACTTCTTTGATATTTTTAGCTTCTACCGGTTTTACATCATTAACGCCTGATGAACAAGCTGAAAGAACAAATGAGCCAAATAAAAGTGAGGAAAGTAATAGTTTTTTCATGGGTTGCTACCTTAAGTTATAAATAAAAAATTTTTAAGATTTTACACTACTTCTATTCACAATAAAATAGTCGTAGATAGGTTAAAATTTGATATATTACTCATCTCTATGTTATAAAGAGAAATATTTATTTCATTCAAATCAAAAGGAGTCAAAATGAAATTAGTATCTAAATTAAGTATTGTTGCTACGGCTATGCTTATGGCTGCTTGTGCACCAAGAGATACAACGCATTATTATTCTATTCAGGATGCGTTAAATTCTTCAGAAGCAAAAGAAATTATTGACCCATCGGTTAAACTTTATTTTGGCAAACCTGCACCCGGTAAAGTGGTTAAAGCAGGTTTGGTAAGTAATAAGAAAACGAATGCGGCAAATAAATCAGATGAAAAATCTTGTCAGTGGGCATTCCTTTCTACGGTAAAACAATTCCAAGATAGAGCAAAATCACAAGGTGCGAGCAAAGTGGGTAATATCGTCAGTTATTACAAAAAACACACGTTCCAAAGCTCAACTCAATATGAATGCCATGCAGGTAACTTAATGAGTGGTGTAGCATTAAAAGGCGACATTGTTAAGTAATTGCTTATTAAATAACACCTTAATTGATATCAATTAAGGTGTTATTGTTCTTATATGAGAAAGAAAATCTAAGTTTTCAGACATTGAATGCTCAAGAGATAAGAGAGCAAGTTTTCTTTCCGAATTTTCCCCGTCTTTAGAAATAAGCCAAAATACAGCCCCTTCAGTTTGCTCAGAATGTTCACTTTTTTCTAGCGTCCAACCGATTAATGCGGATGATATTTTATCGTTTTCAAGATCCAATAAGGCGAGTTTTAGCGGTTGCCAAATGGTTTGGTGGTTAACCGCTAAAAATATGGAGTTGGTGGAGGTTTGTAAGGTCTGAGTCAGCTGAAATGTCGCCGCGTTATTAATATTTGCCATAAAATCTAAAGGACTAGGCAAATTTTGCTCCATCAGTTGATGAAACATTTTATTGAATTTGCTCGGCGAATTAAAAAGCGATCCTAAATAAATTCCTGTATTTTCATCAATATAGGGTTTTAATGGTATCGCACCAAGCAAAGCAAGTTGAGTGAAACGGCTTAAACGACGAGCATCGAGACCTTGTTCTTTGAGTCGCAGGCGTAATGTTTTATCATCCACGCCATTAGCAATGAACTGGTTTGTTTGTTTTATATAAAATGTCATTCCCCCACCTTTAAAAACCATGCAATATTGCTACCGCCAAAACCTAAAAAATAATTTAAAAAGTGACCGCACTTCACATTAGTTTTTTGTAAGTGTTCGATTAAAAATGCGGTTTCTAATGCACCACTGGCACCAAGTGTATGTCCCATATAGGGTTTAACTAAAATGGTTTCGGTATTGGGAAAGAGTTCCTGTAAAACAGATTGTTCCATCTCATCGCTATTACCCCCTACACCATGCACTTTAATGCCTTGAATGTTTTCTATTTTTAGATTTGTTTTCACTAAACAGTTGGTAACTAATTGACGTAATGCCGTTTCACTACTGTTTGTTGTCAGATTTTCATTATCAGTGATCGTCGTTATCCCAAATATTTCACATAGGAATGACTCGTTTTTTTCTGTTGATAATGCAACACACCCAACGCCTTCGCCTAATACAATGCCTGTAGAGTTGATGAAAGGCTGATATTCATTGGCTTGTGATAATAGGTTCATGGATTGGAAATGTTCAAAAGTAAGACGATTAAACATCTCAAAACCAATGACCAAAGCCTTTTTATACATACCAGTTTTCAGCATTTTGTATGCATAGCCAATGGCTTGTGCTGAAGAGGTACAAGAAGTGGCAAAACTAAATACTTCTGTCTGATAGCGATTTCCTAAATCCTCGGCGATGGCAGTAAGGTTATATTCTTTCGGTAATGCTTGATGATGAGCTACGCGCATTTCACAATCACTGATCATATAAGCGGTAGAACCAAGTAGAATGGGAATATTTTTTAGCTCAGATTTATCCCAACCAGCACGTTGCAAAGTGCGGTCAATTTCGAGGTCAATATAGTGATAGAGTCGTTCTAGTGACAACAGCGGTTCCTTAAATGCGTTGAAATAAGGAAAACTAAGCGGTTGGCCTAGCATATTAGAGGTTCTTGATCCAAGCTTTTCTGCAAATCGAGCAGAAACAGCGTTGATATAAACGTTCATTAGATTTTACTATGCTGTTCGCGGATAAATGCTGCAAGATCACGTACGTTCATCATATGTTTACGCACCATGCGATCACCCTGTAAACGTACACCAAAATGAGCCTGTAGTGCTACCACAACTTGCAACGCATCTAATGAATCTAATTGAATACGGCTTTGCTCTCCAAATAGCCATTCATCATCACTAATTTCGGCAGGATCAAATTCATCTTTTTCTGTTTCTTGAACAATGAGTTTTTTGAGTTCCAGCTCAAGCGCCGGCGCTTCCAGTGTAAAAGTATAAGCCATTAGAATCTCGCTTGTTTAGTTAGTTGTCGTTGATAAATGAAAGTCGCTAAAAGTAATGTGATTGCCCCAAATCCACTTAATAAATAGAGTGGTTGTTGTATTTGGTTAAGGTGATAGTGATTTAATAATAAATTTTGGAAACCACTTAATGCCCAGCCCATAGGCGAAAATTGTGAAATAGTTTGCATGATTTCTGGCATTACATAAACAGGCACCATAATACCACCAATGGCTGCCATGATAATGATGCCGCCTCCGCCTAACACGACCGCATGTTCAGTGGTTCTCGCTACTACACTAATTAACAAACCATATCCTAGCGCTGCAAGACTTACTGCACTGGATAATACGATGTAAGGTAACCAGCTTCCTGAAAGCGTAAATGCGGGCATATCAAGTGCAGGGAGGACAAAATAACCCAGCGCGACCATGCCGACAAATTGTAATTGGTTAATCAAAAAATAAGGAATTAATTTGGCAATAATCAAACTCAATGCAGAAGCCCGCGCCATGCGTAAACGAGTTAGCGTATTGGTCTGACGTTCCATTGCCATCACGTTAGATAGAGGAATCATAATAAAGAACATGCCAAAAATCAGCCAAGCCGGTACACTATGTTGTACGGAGCTTGGTTTGCTCACTTCCTTACCATGACGATTGACATAAATTTCTTGCCACAAATCTTTCGCGAGATAATCATTAATTTGAGCAAATTTGCTATCTAACTCTTTATTGACTTTATTCTGAATGTCTTTGATTGGTTTGCGTTTATTATTTTCTAACGTGATGTGATTATCAGCTAAATAGTCATTTAAACGCAGTTGAGAGTAATGTTTTTGCAATACACCTTTCACACCTAGTAGCCAACTGCGATCTACGCTAGGATTCAACCAAAGTTGTAAAGCCTGTTCTTCTGAAAGTGCGGTCTGTTTTTGATTAGGATTTAAAATTAGCAAGTCAAATTTACCCGCTTGTAAATCCGCTTGATATTGAGCTAATTCTGACAATGGAGCTTGTTTAACTGCAAGATTTTCTTTCTTGAGTTGAGTGAGGAAATCATCATTTAGCTGATTTTTTTCACTTAATAGTACAATCTCTGAACGATTGCTTAATGCATTGTCGTTACTCAATGCTGCTGACATAATCAACATAAACAGAATTGGCATAATGAATAATACAGCGACACCATGTAGATCGCGGCTTAATAGGCGCATTTCTTTAAAAATCGATGCAATTAACATGTTTTTCCCGCCTGATTTAAAAAATCTAAATAAAAACGTTCCAAACTTTGTCCTTCTTCTAAAATGCCTTGCACAGTGCCTTGATAAATGAGATTACCTTCATTTAACAGCACTAATTTGTCACATAATTGCTCAATTTCTTGCAAATAATGAGAGGTATAAATCACTGTCACACCTTGCTGTTTCAACGCCGCTACGCTATCTAAAATAAATTGACGGGACTGAGGGTCAATACCCACCGTTATCTCATCTAGAAAAATCACTTTCGGACGGTTAATTAAGCCAATAGCAAAATTAAGACGTCGTTTTAATCCGCCTGATAAATGTTTCGCGAGCTTATTTTTATGAGAGGTTAAATCAACTTTAGCGAGTAGTTCTAATAAATAACCTTTATCTCGAACATCATACAATGACGCAAAAAATTTCAGATTCTCCCAAACCGTGAGCAAGGGATAAAATGCAAAATCTTGTGGTACTAACGAAATCTGATGGCGCTGTTTTTTACTTAATTTTGCAAAAGGTACACCGTCAAAATAAATTTCGCCTTGTTGCACAGATTGTAAGCCAGCAAGTAGAGACATTAAGGTCGTTTTACCTGCACCATTCGGACCTAAAAGTCCAATCGTGGAGGCTGATTCAATATCAAAATTGACCGCACTTAATGCATTTTTTTCTGCGTTAGGGTAGAGATGGCTAAGATTATTTATTTGAATCATAAATTACGTAATGTCTGCCAAATTTGTTGTTCTTTATTTGCAATGTCACGCAAATATTCCGCTACAGTATAATACCCTTCGATTGTAGGCTTCTTACATTGTTTCACGCATAATCCTGCAAATTGACGCCACATATCGCCAATTTCCGTCATGTGTTCAGAGGCAAGTTTGTATTTGGGTTCTTGGCAGATATCAGCGGCTTGTTCAAGGAAATAGGCGTATAAATAGCGGAAACCTGCACCGCCAGTGCCGATTTCTTCTTGCATACGCACGATGTGACCCAGATATAAGCGTTTGTATTTGTCTGAAGGGTGATTCGCTAGCTTTTCAATTTGTTTTGCAACAGTACGAATGCCTTTTACACCAACGAAAAAGAGTGGTGCTAACATTTGCTTGGCATTTTTTCGAATCGCTTTACGGGTAATACTTGGTAAATCAATCTTCGTTAAGTCAGGTTGGCTTTCAAAGTAATACATCAACCCTTTTGGCGCCAGTACGCCTTTCACAAAACGCGCGCGTTGTAAATCTTCAGCTGCACAACGCTGTACCGTTTCAAAAACGGGATCGCTAATTAAGTAGTCATTTTGCTCTTTGCCGTACACAATTAAATTGTGAGCATTAAAATGAAAACGCATTTCTGGTGGGAAATAAGGCAACCAGAAGACAGAAGTTTGTAAACCAACTAATTTATTTTCGGCCAATGCGAGATCGAGTGCTTCTTGTCCATCTTGTGGTGCACGAAACTTTTGTATTTTTAACCGCACTTTTAAACGTTTTGCCACATTTTTAATGATAGATTTTGGGGGCATGCGGTAGGATATAAGTGGCATTCCATTGACCTTGACTAATGGAATATAAACAAAGGTCAATGCTGAGGCTAAGCCGAAAACCATCGCTTCGTTAAAATCGACACCTTGTGCTTTCAACATAGTGGACATGACACCACTTTCGCAGTGAGCCGTGTGCTGATGCTGGAAATTTTTCATAAGAATTAATATATCACTGTTATTTTTTAGATCGTTTTTAATGTTGAAGTTGATACACCAAATGCTTCGGCATATTTGGCTAATACATTATCCGAGAGTTTATCAAAGATGCTCGGTTTAAAATGTCGCTTAATTTGCCACTGCCAAAACCCTGTGGTTTGCGCGAGCATTTGAAGATCGAAACGATAACGGTACATATAATAAAAGAGCGGTGATTTTTCACCGCGTTTTACCGCATCTAAGGCTTCATTGGTTAGTTGGTTAAATTCTTCAACCGCTTGTTCTGTAACAAATGCTTCCGTATCCCAACCTGTCGTGGTGCCAGTTTTATAATGACCATTTTGAGTGGCATAAATGACTTTCTTTTGCCCACGGAAAATTTTACTGTCATCTTGTGGGATTTCATTAATGTCCATTCACGACCTCTAGTAGCATAAAACAAGAGGAGAAACGACCGCTCTCTGGAATATAGCACAATACTTTTTGCCCATTTTGGAGCGGGAATTTCTCTAGAAACTCTTGTAAAATGATATAAATCGATGCTGAGCCTGTATTACCTTTGCTTTCAAGATTAGTGAACCATTTTTCTTGTGGAATCTCGAAATTAATATTTTTCAGACCCTCTAATAATTTATCTCGGAAAAAGCCTGAAGAATAATGAGGTAAGAAATAATCAATTTCATCCGCTTTTAAATCATATTTATCAATTAAGCGTAATAGCGCATTTTCAACCGTGCAACGCACAATATTTTCATTGAGTAATTTGACATCTTGTTTGACGGCCATCAGGCTGCGCGCTTCACGCTCTTCTTTAGTGACGTTTTTCCAACTCACAAATTGTTCATCACGAATTTCTGCGCCCGCATACATACAAACAGGCATTTCGTTGGCGTAAGAAATGAGATCAATCCAGTGGATCTTTAAGCTGAGACCATGTTTGTTGGGTTGATTACTTAATTGTACAGCGCCAGCGCCGTCAGAAAGCATCCAGCGTAGGAAATCTTTTTCAAAACCAATTTCCGGTTTAGCTTCATCTAACAGTCTTTGTTCAATTTCGGCTTGAAAATGTTCACCACGCATGATGGCAGATGCCGCTTCAGATGCCACGGCAATTGAACTTTGATGTTCACCAGTTCGAACGGCATTATAAGCATGCTTCATTGCAGCCATACCGGCTACACAAACTCCCGCGGTTGTCAGCACTTCATAAGGTGGGGCATTAGGAATCAAACCATGTACCATGACACCTTGCCCAGGCATAATTTGATCGGGATAAGAGGTACCGCATGCTAAGCAACTCACCTCATTGACATTCATCCCTTGGCGAATTAAATCATTAATGGCTTCTACTGCAAGCTCAGTGCTAGTATGTGTCGTTTCTCGGGTTTCCGGATTAATTGCATAATGACGCGTTTTTATCGCATTCGAACGTAAGATCATTTTACGTACACGGGATGGTGTATTACCAATCATACCGAGTACTTGTTCCATTTGATCATTTGTTACGGGTTCATTTGGTAAAAATGCAGCCACTCGATTAATATAAACATCATGTAGTGAAGTCAAAATTATTCCCCTGACGGTTCAGCAAAATAGCGCTTTTGGCGCGCCAGTTTTTCTTTTAATAATGGTTTTAATAAGCGTTTTACCACGGCTGAAAGTGGTACAACAGTGAGAATTAGTATAATCAAAAATACTATATAAAAATAGAGCACGGCTTGACGAAAAACAGGCGAAATTTGACCGCACTTTAACAGCAATTTTCCCCAGATATAAAAACTGCGGTGACCGACCTTTTCGCTCATCATTAATTTTTCATCAATTTTGACAGCCCCCATGTTTTGGAAAAGTGATTTATCTAAAGGTCGATTTTCGTTCAGAACTTCAACTAAACGACATCCAAAACGTTGCATATCTTGCATATCTGCATCACTAATTCCTGCGCTCGGTAGCCATGAAAAATAACGTTTTTTTCCACTGAACATCCATGCTGGAGTCGTAATAAAGCTTGCCCAAGCATTGGATTGATCCGTTTTAACCACATTGCCAATTAAATTAGCATCAAGTGCGGTCAGCATTTTTTTCATTTTTTCTTGAGCCATCAACCACATATTACGGCAGCCAATCAGAGTAATGACAGGCGTGTTTTTTAAGATTTTAGCTTGTTCAGATTGCAAAAATGCGGTGATAGGTTGTGAAGGCGATAGAAACCATACGCTGTAAGCGATGATGACTAAATCATATTTTTCACGTTGTAATATTGGCTTTTCAATCGGCGCGGGTTTGAGATGAACCGATTCTGGAAACTGATTAAAAAAGGGAATAAATTTCCAAGGAAAAGAATAGGGTTGAATCGGCTTAATTTGACATTCTTCAATGACAATATTTTCTTGTTGCTTTAATGGTTGAAGAAAATGTTGCGTCAGTTCATTTAACTGACCCGCTTGTGAATAAGAAATAACTAAAATATGCTTTTGCGATTGAGACATAATTAAACGTAGAATGTAATTTAACGCGGCATTATATATTATTTAATGTTTGATTTATAGCCTATTCAAACTCTCGGTCTAATCGATATTTTAGCTGAAAAATGAGGCATTAAATTCATTTTGTCAGTGTGATCTTTCTATCACTTTAGAATGGGATTTAGTCTGAACATAAAAATCCCACAAAACTGACCGTACTTTTGCGTTTCTTAAAATAAATTCCTGCTAAAGGTTGAAACATAGGGGGATTTATTGCGATAATCCTCATTATTTTTTGGGTGATCTTTCGGGCTGCCATTTTTTCAGGCTACCAGTTTTTATTAGGAAAGATTAATTTGAACATTATTTAAGTAAGTTAGAAGAATAACAATGGCTGAAAAACGTAATATTTTTTTAATAGGTCCAATGGGCGCAGGTAAAAGCACCATTGGTCGTCAGCTTGCGCAACAATTGAATATGGACTTTGTCGATTCAGATGCCGTAATTGAGGAACGTGCGGGCGCAGACATTAGCTGGATTTTTGATTTAGAAGGCGAAGAAGGTTTTCGTAAGCGTGAAGAGCGCATTATCAATGAATTAACCCAATTACAAGGCGTTGTGCTTTCCACTGGTGGTGGAGCAGTGATGTCAAAAGAAAATCGTAATTATCTTTCTGCTCGTGGTATTGTGATTTATTTAGAAACCTCAGTAGATAAACAATATCAACGTACGCAACGTGATAAAAAACGTCCTTTATTACAAGGAACAGATAACCCACGCCAAGTGTTGGAAGATTTAGCCAAAGTACGCAATCCGTTATACGAAGAAATTGCAGATATTACTTTGCCAACAGATGAGCAAAATGCCAAAGTAATGGTTAATCAAATTGTTGATTTAATTGACAATCTAAACGGCTTAAACGGTTCACTCTAAGGATTTAAAATGTTGTGCGTAAATGTTGAATTAAAAGAACGTCGTTATCCTATTTATATTGGCGAAGGTTTACTTAAAGATGAAACCTGTTATCCGCTGAAGAAAGGGGATAAAGTGATGATTGTGACTAATCCAACCGTCGCACAATATTATCTTGAGTCCGTTACAGAAACGTTAGAAAAAATAGGTTGTCAGGTTGAATCAGTATTATTGCCTGATGGCGAAAAATATAAAACGCTCGATTCTTTAAACCTCATTTTTACAGCACTTTTAAAGCATAATCATGGGCGAGATACCACGATTGTTGCATTAGGTGGTGGCGTGATTGGTGATGTAGCAGGTTTTGCCGCAGCAAGTTATCAGCGTGGCGTACGTTTTATTCAAATTCCTACCACATTATTAGCCCAAGTGGATTCTTCTGTTGGTGGCAAAACTGCCGTTAATCATGAATTAGGCAAAAATATGATTGGGGCGTTTTATCAACCTTCTACGGTGATCATTGATACCCTTACACTCAATACTTTGCCAAAACGTGAAGTGAATGCGGGACTTGCGGAAGTTATTAAATATGGGGCGATCTTAGATTATGCCTTTTTTGAATGGCTTGAAGCTCATATTGATGAATTAGTCGCATTAAATCAACATTCACTGCAGCATTGCATTGCGCGTTGTTGTCAAATCAAAGCCGATGTTGTTGCACGCGATGAAACTGAAAAAGGCGATCGTGCATTATTAAATCTCGGTCATACTTTTGGTCATGCGATCGAAACACATCTAGGCTACGGAAACTGGTTACATGGTGAAGCTGTTGCAGCTGGAACTATGATGGCAGCTGTGTTATCTGAACAATTAGGTGATATTTCTTTTGAAGATGTTGCACGTTTAGAAAAACTTTTAGCGCGAGCTAATTTGCCGACCGTCTCGCCTGATACCATGCAACCAGATGATTATTTACCACATATGATGCGAGATAAAAAAGTGCTGGCAGGCAAGTTGCGCCTTGTGTTGCTAAAAGCGCTTGGCCAAGCCTATGTGGCGACTGATACTGACAAATCTCTTGTGCTAAACGCGATTGAGCGTTGCACACAACATGACTAACTGTCATTGCTCCATGTTGCGTCCGAAAAATAATAAAACGAAACCTCGAATTAAACACCGCCCGTTTTTGAAATGGGCGGGCGGTAAATTTCGTTTAACGGACGATCTCAATCGCGTCTTTCCTAAAAGAAAACAGTGTTTGATCGAACCTTTTGTGGGCGCTGGTGCTGTTTTTCTTAATTCTCATTTTGAGCGTTATATTTTGGCAGATATTAATCCTGATTTGATTAACTTGTTTAATATCGTCAAGGAAAATGTAGATGCCTATATTGAGGCTTGTAAGCCAATTTTCTTCGCCGAAAATGCCAATACAGCCGACTATTATTACGCCCAGCGTGATGCCTTTAATCAATCAAGCGATCCTTTCGAGCGCTCGGTGTTGTTTCTTTATTTGAACCGTTTTGGTTTTAATGGATTGTGCCGTTATAACAGTAAAAATGAATTCAATGTGCCATTTGGCGCTTATAAAACCCATTATTTCCCTGAAGATGAATTGCGCTATTTCGCCCATAAAGCACAAAGTGCGGTCTTTTTATGCGCTGATTTTCAACAGACCTTTGAATTAGCGGATAAACACAGCGTGATCTATTGTGATCCGCCTTATGCACCGCTTCCGCAAGATACCAATTTTACTGGATATGCAGGGAATGCTTTTGGCCTTGAACATCAAAAGAATTTAGCAGAATGCGCCAAAAAAGCACAAAAAGAAAAGCAAATTTCTGTCGTGATTTCTAATCACGATACGAAATTTACGCGTGAGATTTATAAAGGGGCAAAATTCAAACGCGTTAAAGTACAGCGCTCGATTAGCCAATCTTCAGAAAAACGAGTTAAAGTAAAAGAATTAATCGCCATTTTTAAAGGTTAGCTTAGCAGGTTAATTCTGGATTGATTTTAATCTCAAAGCCTTTTACTTCGGGATAAGTCGGTTGAATTACGGCGAGTAATTCGCCTTGTCGAAATAAAATCCCTTGGCGAACGACCGCACTTTTGACTTCAATAAAGAGTTTGCCATTTGTGATGGAGCCTAAACGAAAAAGTCCTTTAAACTCTTGAGGGAAAAGACGACTGATGTTTTGGTTCAGTTCATTCAACATTAACCCTTTCTGCATGATTTTGGCAAATTGTGATCCTTCTAGCACATCAATAATATTCATGGCTTTTTGATAACGCTCATGCTTGTTTTCCACAAAAATACCCCAATAATGACTTTACGTTGAATTTCCGATACAATACACACAAATTTTGTCAGAGACAATAAGATGATGAAATCAAACAAAGGTAAAACAAATTTCTGGTCGCAGTTGCTATTAAGCATGATTGCGATTTTTGCTTTACCTGTTGCTCAGGGATTGGAAGCACAGCCTTCATCAAATATGAGTGGCGAGAATTATCAAACATCATCTGAACAACATATGTTGATTGCAGTGCGTGAAATTCGTCAAGCATTGCAGGTTCAATCTCAGCCAACAAATCACAAAACCCATTCCAATCAAAAACACGAAAAAATTCAACCGCACTTTATTGCGGCAGAGTTTCCTGTTTTTGCCCCTATTCGTGCCGGCCCCGGCCAAGCCATCATTTAATTTTCTTTTATCTTTGAACGAACCGATTTTTTAATCGGATGATCCTTTTTATTTTTTATTTGAAAGAGAAATTATGAGTTTTTTAACAAAAATTTTTGGCAGCCGTAACGAACGTATTTTACGCAGATTAAGAAAACAAGTTGCGAAAATCAACAAAATGGAGCCAGCTTTTGAAGCATTAAGTGATGATGAATTAAGAGCAAAAACAGAAGAATTCCGTAGCCGTTTAGCTAACGGTGAAACCTTACAACAAATTTTACCAGAAGCGTTTGCAACCGTGCGTGAAGCGGGTAAACGTGTACTCGGTATGCGCCATTTCGATGTGCAATTAATCGGTGGTATGGTGCTCACCAATCGTTGTATCGCAGAGATGCGTACGGGTGAAGGTAAAACCTTAACTGCAACCTTGCCTTGTTATTTAATGGCATTGGAAGGTAAAGGTGTACACGTTGTAACCGTGAATGATTACTTAGCACGTCGTGACGCGGAAACTAACCGCCCATTATTTGAATTTTTAGGTATGACTGTTGGGGTGAATATCCCTGGTTTACCGCCTGAAGCAAAACGTGAAGCGTATGCGGCAGATATTACATACGCGACAAACAGCGAATTAGGTTTTGATTACCTTCGTGATAACTTAGCGCATTCTAAAGAAGAGCGTTTCCAACGTCATTTAGGCTATGCTTTAGTGGATGAAGTGGACTCTATCTTAATTGATGAAGCGCGTACACCATTAATTATTTCGGGGCAGGCAGAAGACAGCTCTGAGCTTTATATTGCGGTAAATAAATTAATTCCGAATTTAATTAAGCAAGAAAAAGAAGATACGGAAGAATATACCGGTGAAGGCGACTACACCTTAGATCTTAAAACCAAACAAGCGTATTTGACTGAACGTGGTCAAGAAAAAGTAGAGAATTGGTTAATCGAACAAGGTTTAATGCCTGAAGGTGATTCACTTTATTCGCCTGCACGCATTGTATTGTTACACCATGTTATGGCAGCGTTACGTGCAAATACCTTATTTGAGCGTGATGTAGACTATATCGTGAAAGATGGCGAGATCGTGATCGTCGATGAGCATACTGGCCGTACTATGGCGGGTCGTCGTTGGTCTGATGGTTTACACCAAGCGATCGAAGCGAAAGAAGGGGTAGAAATTAAGAGTGAAAACCAAACTGTTGCGTCGATTTCTTACCAAAACTACTTCCGTCTTTATGACAAATTAGCGGGTATGACCGGTACAGCAGATACTGAAGCCTTTGAATTCCAACAAATTTATGGTTTGGAAACTGTCGTCATTCCAACCAACCGTCCAATGATTCGTGATGATCGTACGGACGTCATGTTTGAAAATGAAGAATACAAATTCAATGCAATTATTGAAGATATCAAAGACTGTGTCGCTCGCAATCAACCTGTTCTTGTCGGTACCGTATCTGTTGAAAAATCTGAAATGCTTTCTCAAGCGTTAGATAAAGCGGGCATCAAACACAACGTATTGAATGCAAAATTCCACGCACAAGAAGCGGAAATTGTTGCTGAAGCAGGGGCGCCAGGTGCAGTAACCATTGCAACCAACATGGCGGGGCGTGGTACCGATATTATCCTCGGTGGTAACTGGAAAGCAAAAGCTGCAAAATTAGAGAATCCAACCCCAGAGCAAATTGAGGCACTTAAAGCTGAGTGGGAGAAAAATCACGAGATCGTGATGCAAGCCGGTGGTTTACACATTATCGGGACAGAGCGTCACGAATCACGCCGTATTGATAACCAGTTGCGTGGTCGTTCAGGTCGTCAAGGTGACCCAGGTTCTTCACGTTTCTACCTTTCTTTGGAAGACGGCTTAATGCGCATTTATCTGAATGAAGGTAAATTAAATATGATGCGTAAAGCCTTCACCCAACCAGGTGAAGCGATGGAGTCTAAACTTCTCGCTAAAGTGATTGCATCAGCGCAAGCGAAAGTGGAGGCCTTCCACTTTGATGGTCGTAAAAACTTGCTCGAATATGATGATGTGGCTAATGACCAACGTCATGCAATTTATGAACAACGTAATTACTTGCTCGATAACGATGATATTTCAGAGACGATCAAAGCAATTCGCAGCGATGTATTTAATGATGTGATTGACCAATATATTCCACCACAATCGTTGGAAGAACAATGGGATATTAAAGGCTTAGAAGAGCGTTTAGCGCAAGAGTTTGGTCTTGAGTTACCAATTGAACATTGGTTGGAAGAAAATAACAACCTTCATGAAGAAAACTTGCGTGAGCGCATTATTCAAGAAGCGGAAGATGAATACAAAGCGAAAGAAGCACTTGCGGGTGAAGAAACCATGCGTCATTTCGAAAAAGGCGTGATGTTACAAACCCTTGATGAACTTTGGAAAGAGCACTTGGCGGCAATGGATTATTTACGTCAAGGTATCCATTTACGTGGTTATGCGCAAAAAGATCCAAAACAAGAGTATAAAAAAGAATCTTTCCGTATGTTTACTGAAATGTTGGATTCTTTAAAACATCATGTGATTACGACACTTACTCGAGTGAAGGTCCGTACACAGGAAGAGATTGAAGAAGCAGAACGTGCACGTCAGGAAATGGCTGAACGTGAAGCATTAACACATCAACCTGTAGATGAAAATACAGAGCAAGCTCAAAGCGAGGACTATTCTGATCGTCATATTGGACGTAATGAACCTTGTCCTTGTGGGTCAGGTAAAAAATACAAGCATTGTCACGGCAGTAAAGCCCGATATGCTTAGTTAAGGTAAAGAGCGGTTAAATTTTTGCGTGTTTAAAACACCGCTAAAAATGACCGCTCTTTCTAATTTTGAGATAAGGAAGAACGATGAGTAAGCCTATCATTCAAGTTGCGGCAGGGATTATTCGTAATGAATTTGGGCAGCTATATTTGACCCAGCGCTTAGAAGGGCAAGATTTTGCGCAAGCATTAGAGTTTCCTGGCGGCAAAGTTGATGCAGGTGAAACCCCTGAAGAGGCCTTAAAAAGAGAATTGGAAGAAGAGATTGGCATTCATATTTTAAATGCTGAGCTGTACGAACGTTTTCAATTTGAATATCCAACCAAAATTTTAGATTTTAGTTTTTATTTGGTCACAGAATGGATTGGCGAGCCGTTTGGTCGAGAAGGTCAGGAAGGTTTTTGGCTTGAACAAAGTGAGCTTGATGCAGGGCAATTCCCCCCAGCCAATTTAAAGCTGATTCAGCGTTTAGTGGCTGAAAGTGTCAAATAACATTTAATCAAATTTATTTATTATGATTCCAAGTATTTTTCTGAGTTTATTTTTTATTGCGACGGTGATTTTTATCGTCAATTCGCACTATCGCTGGACATATTTTTTTGCGATTGCATTATTCGTCTTATTGTTTAGTTCAATGTTTGCGATAACAGGTCAATGGCAACGCGGATTGAATTTTGCGTCCGTACTTTTTGTGGTGTTGATGCTATTCCATCGAATGAAAATTCATTACTACAAACAACCTTTACTCATTTCAGATTTTTGGCTCGTAACAGACTGGCGAAATTGGGAAACCCTTTTACATTATAAAGGGGCCATTTTCGGCGTGTTGGGGCTATTAGGTCTGTTGGGGTATGCTATCTTTGGCTGGTCAGATGTTGAAACTGCCTCAACTGGATTTCGTGTATTTGCAGCAATACTCGCAGCAACAAGCTTTGGTTTAATGTGGCATTATTCAAAAGATCCGGATGCGACAAAAGTCTGGCTAGATTCATTGCCGGATGATGGTCGAGATGTCTTTTTAAACTTACCAATGTCTTGTCGTGGCGTATTCTTTAAAGTGCCAGAATTTGAAGGTAATAGCCAAAAATTTAAAGAAAAACTAACCGCACTTTTAAGTGAAAAGGCAGAGAGTAAAACTGAAAGTGCAGAAAAACCCGACATAGTGGTGTGTTTACAAGAATCAACTTTGAATCCGCATCAATTTGATTTTGATGCAGAAACCATCCCGCCATTTTCAATGTTTAATAAGCAAGAAGATACTGCATTTGTAAGTCCATTGCGTGTGCATACGGTGGGTGGCGCAACGTGGAAATCTGAATTTGCTTTTCTTGCAGGGGTGCCTTCAACCGATTTTGGTGCTTTAGCAAGTGGGGTGTTTTATTCAGTTGTGCCACACTTACAGACAGGTTTTATTAAAAATCTTCGTGAGCAAGGCTATTTTTGTGTGGCGTTATCGCCTTTTACGAAAGGTAACTATAACGCAAAACCTGCCTATGACCACTTTGGTTTTGATTTGATGTTGCAACCACAAGATTTAGGCTATCCCGCATCAATCAGTAAAAATCTCTGGCACATCACCAGTGAAGAGATGATGTATTACACCAAACTGATTCTGCAGAAACAGCATCCATCATTGGAAAATGTGAAACAGCCTATGTTTGTTTATGTGCTCACGATGAAAGAGCACGGTCCTTACAACACAAATATGCCAAACCATTTTAATTTGGCGAGTAAGCGTTTAGGCGGGAAAGCGATTTCTTGCTTGAACGATTATATTGATCGTATTGATAGTCTTAATGAGGCAATCGAAGGTTTAAATGATTATTTAAAATCACGTGAAACACCTTATGTATTCGGTTATTTTGGTGATCACCAAGTCGCTTTTGATAATCAGCTTCCTCCAAAAAAAGGTAACTTTGCGAACCCGGATTATGTGACTCAATTTGTAGTTAGAACTAATCGTAAAACCGACTTTGTTCAACAGCAAGATTTCTTAGATTTAGCCTTTGTTGGTGGCGTATTACTTGATGTGGCAGGTTTATCACCGAAAGATGACTTTATGCGAGCGAATATCGCGATGCGTCAGCTAAGCCAAGGTAAGCTCGAAGATGCAGAGGATGTGGATTTAGTGAATAGCTATCGAAATTATCTGTATCAAGATTTAAAAATTGCGAAATAATAAAAAATCTCGGTTAACGCCGAGATTTTTTTATAAGCAAAATTTAACCGATAAGTCTGCTAATTTTACCCACACGTCTTGACCATATTCTTGCTTGGTTGTGCGCTCAATATCTGCCAACTCTTGCAAAATTTCAAAGAGTTTTTGATAGGTGAGTCGCTGTATTGCCGCTGTATAAAGAGGACGACGACTCTGCCAAATTTTGAGACGGTCAAAATCCGCTTTGAGTGTCTGTGTAGGCAAACTCGTGTTAAGAGAGGGATTACGCAGCTGTGGTTTGGTTAATTCTAACAACGTGAGCAGTTCACGCTGTAAAGTACGCAACAAAATAACAGGTTGCACATCTTCAGCTTGTAAACCACGCAAAATCCGTTTTGAGCGGTTTGCTTTGCCTGATAACAATGCATCAATCCATTGGAAAGGGGTAAAGACAGAAGATTGCTCTACGACGGATTTAACGCGGTTATACGTAAGTTTGTGATCAGGATAAAGCAAATCTAAAAGCTGTAACGCTTGTTTCAATGCCAGTAGATTATTTTCATAGCTGTAACAAAGGAGTTGAATGGCTTCCTCATCAGCTGATAATCCCATGTTTTTTGTACGATGCTTCACCCAACGAGAAAGTTGTTCTGAGTTCGGTGTTTGGCAGTTCACGATAACAGCTTGTGGCTCAAGTTTATTCGCCTGAATAAACCACTCTTGCTTTTCAGCTACTTTAGACAATTTAGGCAAGGTGAGAACAAGCAAGCTATCTTCATTTAATCCACTGATAAATTGCAGAAGGTTTTTCTGTAAAAGTGCGGTCAAATTTTCGGGTAAATTGAGAATGAAAATTTGCTTATTAAAGAAGAGTCCCATAGACTGGCTGGCCTCGATTAATGCAGGCCAGTCAGTATTAGTATCTATAGTGATTTGATTTTTTTCATCAAAACCTTGAAGAAGGGCGGCTTGATGAATGAGGTCTTCACTTTCACTGAGCAACAGGGGATCTGTCCCAACCAAAAAATAGACTTTCGCTAAATGGCTGTTCAGGTTAGAGGCCAGTTGCTCAGGAAAAATGCGGTTCATTATTTTCCTTGAACTTGATGTTGCAAGGCAGCCATTTTATTAATTAATTGGCGAGCCGCTTGTTCGCGCATATCATTCCAAATCACATCGCGCTCAGCTGATTTTGCTAATGCAGCACGTGAGTTATCAAAGAAAGTGCGGTTGATTTTTGCGGAGATTGGATAGGTTTCCCCATTTGCTAAACGCACGCTAGCCTCAACATCAAGGGTCAGTACTTTTTCTGCTTCACGGCCTTGTTTAAAGACTGACGCCACTTTATCGCTTGACGTCTGTTTATTTAAACGCAACACTGGCACCCCTTGTTTTGCAGGGACAAGGTTTACATTGTTGCTAAGCAGTTGCTTACGCATTGCCATTGACATTTCACTATATGGGTCGCTACTTTCAAGAGCCATTGTTTTTAATTCTGCAGGAACAGCCGCACCATTATCGAAGTGCCAACCACAAGCAGTTAAAAAGGCTGTTGCCCCAACTAAGCAGATCGTTTTGATTGATTTCATCATAAAAATTACCTGTAAAATTCACCGCACTTTATTTTGTTTAAGAGCTGTTTATGCAACGCTTAGAATAAAATGCGGTTATTTTATGGATTATTGCGGTTTAACCACCACATTTAACAATTTACCCGGTACATAAATCACTTTCACGATTTGTGTATTGTCAGTAAATTTCTTCACATTTTCATCTGCAAATGCAACCGTTTTCACGGTTTCTTCATCCGCATCAGCTGCAACAGTCACTTTACCACGTACTTTACCGTTGACTTGTACCACGATAAGTTTTTCATCTTCTACCATCGCCGCTTCATCAGCTTTCACCCATTCTGCATGGTCGATGTTGCTTTCGTTGCCTAAAGCTTTCCATAATTCAAAGCAGATATGTGGTGTGATTGGGTAAAGCATACGTACGACTGCACTTAATGCTTCTGCCATCACCGCACGATCTTGTTCGCTTTCTAATGGTGCACGGGTTAATTTATTCATTAACTCCATTACTGCTGCAATCGCGGTATTGAACGTTTGACGGCGACCAATGTCATCGCTCACTTTAGCGATTGTTTTATGCACATCACGGCGAAGTGCTTTTTGGTCTGCAGAAAGTGCAGTCACATCTAAAGCGGTTTTTGCAGGGTTTTGGCTATATTCATACACCAAATTCCATACACGGCCTAAGAAACGTTTCGCACCTTCTACGCCAGATTCTTGCCATTCAAGCGTCATTTCCGCAGGAGACGCGAACATCATGAAGAGACGCACGGTATCTGCACCGTATTTTTCCACCATCTCTTGTGGGTCGATACCGTTGTTTTTCGATTTCGACATTTTGGTCATACCGGTATGCACCAATTCACGTCCTTCCGGATCAGTTGCTTTGATGATACGACCTTTTTCATCACGCTCAAGGGTCACTTGCGTTGGGCTCACCCAAATACGCTCGTTAGTCGGACTGGTGTAGTAGAACGCATCCGCTAATACCATGCCTTGGCATAATAATTTTTGTGCCGGCTCATCGCTCGTTACGAAACCTGCATCACGCAATAATTTGTGGAAGAAACGGAAGTAGAGCAAGTGCATGGTCGCGTGCTCGATACCGCCGATATATTGATCCACCGGTAACCAGTAGTTCGCTTCATCTTTATCCAACATGCCTTCCGCATAGCTTGGTGAGGTGTAGCGCGCGTAGTACCAAGAGGATTCCATAAAAGTATCAAAAGTATCAGTTTCTTTTAACGCAGGTTCACCGTTAAAGGTCGTTTTCGCCCAATTTGGATCCGCTTTAATTGGGCTTTTCACGCCATCCATGACCACATCTTCCGGCAGAATAATCGGTAAATCTTCGATTGGTGCCGGTACGGTTTCACCGTTTGGTAAGGTGAGCATTGGAATTGGAGCCCCCCAATAACGTTGACGAGAAACGCCCCAGTCACGTAAACGATAATTCACTTGGCGTTTACCCACGCCTAATTTTTCTAATTTGTCCGCAATACCGTTGAATGCCGCATCAAAATCCAAACCATCAAACTCAGCAGAGTTCACTAATTTACCGTGTTCAACAAAAGCTTGTTTGGTTAAATCAATTTCTTCATCCGCAAGCGGTGCGATCACCTGTTTAATTGGCAAACTGTATTTTTGAGCAAATTCAAAGTCGCGTTGATCATGTGCTGGAACCGCCATAACTGCGCCAGTACCGTAATGCATTAATACAAAGTTTGCGACCCAAATTGGTAATTTTTCACCCGTTAATGGATGAATAGCGAATAAGCCGGTTGCCATCCCTTTTTTCTCCATTGTGGCTAGGTCTGCTTCGGCCACTTTGGCATTTTTCGCTTCACGGATGAATTCAGCCAATTGAGGATTTTTTTCTGCCGCTAATTCTGCTAATGGGTGCGCTGCCGCGATACCTAAATAGCTCACACCATAGAAGGTATCCGGACGGGTGGTATAAACCGCGACTTTTTCTGCGGTATCTGCTACGTCAAACGTAATTTCTACCCCTTCAGAACGGCCAATCCAGTTACGTTGCATGGTTTTTACCATGTCTGGCCATTGTGGCAGTTGATCTAATCCACCTAATAATTGTTCAGCGTAATCAGTAATTTTAATGAACCATTGTGGGATTTCTTTTTGTTCGACCGGAGTGTCACAACGCCAGCAGCAACCTTCGTGCACCTGTTCGTTAGCCAATACGGTTTCATCGTTCGGACACCAGTTTACAGTGGAGGTTTTTTTGTATACTAAGCCTTTTTTGTAAAGCTCGGTGAAGAACCATTGTTCCCATTTATAGTATTCCGGACGGCAAGTCGCAATTTCGCGATCCCAGTCATAACCAAAGCCCAACATTTTGAGCTGGTTTTTCATGTATTCAATGTTTTCGTAAGTCCATTTTGCGGGTGCAGTTTTATTTTTAATCGCAGCACCTTCAGCCGGCAAACCAAATGCATCCCAACCAATTGGCTGTAATACATTTTTGCCGTTCATACGTTGATAACGAGAAACTACATCACCGATGGTGTAGTTACGCACATGGCCCATGTGTAAACGACCTGATGGGTAAGGGAACATTGAAAGACAGTAATATTTTTCTTTAGACGTATCTTTGATTGCTTTGAAGACTTTATTTTCAGCCCAATATTGTTGAACAGCGGGTTCAATCAAATCAGGACGGTAATGTTGTTGCATAGAAAATCACCTTAAATTTTGACCGCACTTTGCGGCATATTTTGCTTTATAAAATGTGGTATAGGATAGCGTAAAACGGGGAAAATTGGTAGAAAGTGCGGTGATTTTTTTACTGATTTTATAAGAGATTTTGAATTTCAGATGGAATTAATTTAAGCGAAGGAATCCAAACTTGTTTATGTCGGTTTAATTCACCTTTTTCAAGAACTATTGAGCTCTTAGGTACCTTGAATGTTTTACTCAAAAATTTCAGCAAGTGAGCATTTGCTTGACCATCAACAGGTGGTGCGGTGATCGTGATTTTGAGTTCATCATCATGTAATCCCACAATTTGATCTTTACTGGCTTTGGGTTGCAGAATGATTTTAAGACGTAGCCCTTCAGGTGTTTGTTCGATTGCTGACATAACTAAATTTACTTATCACATTTACAATAAGGGCTGGAAAATCCAGCCCGAAAAAATAATATTATTTTTGACCGCAATTTAAGCGGCAATTGCCCATAAAAGTTTAAAGTAATCGTAAAAGAGATTATTCAAAAATAATAGGATAATGGCGATCACCATTGGTGAAAAATCAATCATGCCTATAGTTGGTAAAATGCGTTTAATGGGTTTCAATAATGGTTCGGTAAGTTGATATAACGCATAGAATGCAGGATTATTGCCACGATTAAACCAACTTAAAATTGCACTGGCGATTAACACATAGAAAATTGCCACACCGATATTTTTAATTAGTCCTAATATGCCCAATAGTAAGAAGAAACTGAGATTTAATCCGCCAAAGAGAATCGATTTTAGTCCGCAAAGCAAGAAGACTAAAACCAGTGCCGCCGTTTCCACTTTTTTCGCCACAGGAAAAACTTTACGTAATGGTGCAATAACCGGTTGGGTAAATTTCAGCGTAAATTGAGAAATGGGATTGTAATAATCCACGTTCGCTAATGGCAGCCATACGCGTAAAATTAATACTAGACAATATAGATCGATAATCGATCCTAAAAATAACGCAGTTTGGGAAATTTCCATTATAACCAACCTTTCCGTTTGAAATAGATATAAGGTGTGAGTGCCGCACCAATCATTAAGCCAATAGCCATTGGGTAGCCATATTTAAAATGAAGCTCTGGCATAAATTCAAAGTTCATCCCGTAAGTGGATGCGACAACTGTTGCCGGTAGAAACATGACAGACACCACCGAGAAGAATTTCATGATTTTATTCTGCTCAATATTAATATAACCCATTGCCGCCTGCATTAAAAAGTTTACTTTTTGGAATAAAGACTCATTGTGCGGTTGCAAGGATTCGATATCTCGTAAGATTTCTCGAGCTTGTTCCAACTGGTTTGGCGGCAAGCGCGTTTTACGCACTAAGAAACCCAATGCACGTTGTGTATCCATCAAACATAAGCGCACTTTAGAACTGGTATCTTCTTGTTCTGTTAGCGTATTTAAGGCTTCATCGAAAGCTTCATCTTGTGTACCGTTTAGAATTACACGACTTAATTTTTCTAAATCCGCATACACGTTTTCGATAACATCGGCTAATTGCTCAATTTTGGTTTCAAATAAGTCGAGCAAAACTTCATACGCATTACATTCTAATAAGCGCTGACTACGGGAACGCATACGATATAAACGGAATGCGGGTAATTCACGATCACGTAGGGTAAATAAGCGCCCATCACGAATAGTAAACGCCACACTTGCGAGATCGGCGTAGTTTTCTTCGTCTTCGCAATAGAAGAATGAGTGCAAGTGCAAGCCGTCTTCGTCTTCAAAGAAACGCGCGGATGCTTCGATGTCTTCCAATTCGAGGAATGAGGCGAGACTTTGTCCTAAGCCTTCTTGCAACATTTCACGTTCTTCCCCTGTCGGCTCCAATAAATCTAGCCAAATGGCAGAACTGAGATCGGCTGGTTCGTCATCAATACGAAGCAAGCGAGAATCGTTAATGGCAAAAGCGTTAATCATTGGTCATACTCCTTTTGGGATTATGAAGATCCAACTGTGAACAAAAAAAGATCAAACGAAATTGGCACTAGAGAAAAGTGCGGTCAAATTTTTGTATGTTTTAAAATGGGTTTCGTTCGATAAAAGATGCCGAAGAAAGGTAAATTGATTACCAGCGAGCTCTCGCTGATAAGAGGCGAGAGTCTAAAGCGATATTCGGTATCGACTATGACTGTCCAAAGTGTGTGTCCTTCTCGTTAAAAAATCGGTCGAATGTTACGCTTGAAAGGCGTATTCGTCAAGTGATTATTGAAAAGGACACGGCACTTTTTAATTAATTGGTATATTGATTAATTGCGTTAGTAACTTCTTGATCTTGATAAATATTATTAACAATATCTTTGAAGGTTTCGCCTAACACTTTTTGGATTTCATCATTGCCCGCATTAAATGCGCCAGACTGTGAACGGGTTGCATTAAAGGTTTTGTTGTATTGTCCGCGTGGACCTTGTACATAAACAACTGCTTGGATTTTGCTGTTCAAGGTATAACGTAAATTACCTTGCTCAACTTTAGCGTTGAATTCTTTTACATCAACAGTTACGCCAGCATTTGCATTATTCGCTTGTCCGATACGGAAACCTTTGCTAACTAAATTTTGTTGCATCACTTGTTGGAAAAGTTGAGTAACGCTTGGTGAGGCGTTTAATTTAATAAGCTCACCTGATTTAGTATAAGTTGCAATTTCTTGTTGTGGACGAGAATCGCGAGTATTAACTGTTACCACTGCTGATTGGTTAATATTCATTGATGCAGTCGGTGATTGAGGCGCAAAAGTTAAGGTATTGGATTGTGCTTGGCAACCTGCTAAAAATAATGTTGCAGCGGCCAACGTCATTGTTGATAATGCTTTGATTTTGTTTGTTACTTTCATAATTTCCTCATTGAATTAGGTTAATTTGTGTTATTCTTACAAACTTAACGCTGAATGTATAGCAAAAAGTTAGGGAGTTTATTTATGTCAAAACAGCAAGAATTATTAGAGAGAATTCAAGCCGAATTTCAACCGCACTTTGCCACCGTGGAAAATGAAAGCCATATGCACAGTTCCGGTCGAGGGGCTGATTCTCATTTTAAATTAGTGATTGTCAGCGATGCTTTTGAAGGCATGCGCAAGGTGCAACGCCACCAAAAACTTTATCAACTTTTTGCCGATGATTTAAAAAATGGTATTCACGCATTAGCGCTTCATCTTTATACAAAAAGCGAATGGGAGAGCCTAGGTGAAGCATTTCCAAAATCACCAAATTGTCTTGGTGTTGGACAGTAAGTATTCCCTTACGTTCCCATATTCGATTTTCATGAGAAGAGAGAAGACGATAAGTCTTCTCTCTTCTTCTTTTTGATGGAGATTTATTTTTGCTCCAAATAAATATCTGTTTAAAAAGTTCACAAATATTTCACAAAAAGTATCGGCTAAAAGTAGAAAAAAAGCCCATTTTCCGATAGAATGGGACGCTTTTAATTTTCGAATTTCAATTTCTGGATGCGTAAGTAATTCCTTACTCGTCGAGGAGTTAAACAGATTTGAGTTTTTAAATTTATGTGTCAGTTAATAATGCTTTGCTCTTAAAAGTGTTTTCTGTCACGCTCAATCGCGAGATTGCTTTTAGAGTGTATGCTTTAATTGCAATCGTGTTTTTAACCTAGAAAAGTAGTGCAAACAGTATGATTACAATCAAAAAAGGCTTGGATCTTCCTATTGCAGGAAAACCAGCACAAGTAATCCATAGCGGTAACGCTGTGAATCAGGTTGCGATTCTTGGTGAAGAGTATGTGGGTATGCGTCCTTCTATGAAGGTACGTGAAGGCGATGTTGTGAAAAAAGGCCAAGTGCTTTTTGAAGACAAGAAAAACCCTGGAGTGGTTTTCACAGCCCCTGCGAGCGGTACTATCACTGTAATTAATCGTGGCGAAAAACGTGTATTACAATCTGTGGTCATTGATGTGCAAGGTAACGATCAAGTTACTTTCGCTAAATATAACGCAGGTGAGCTCAATACGCTTTCTTCTGAACAAGTTAAACAAAACCTCGTTGAATCCGGTTTGTGGACAGCGTTCCGCACCCGTCCGTTCAGCAAAGTGCCTGCCTTAGATGCAGAACCTTCTTCTCTGTTTGTAAATGCGATGGATACCAATCCTTTGGCAGCAAATCCAGAGGTGGTGTTAAAAGAGCATTGGCAAGATTTTATTGACGGTTTAACCGTGTTAAGTCGTCTATTCCCAAATAAACCATTAAATTTATGTAAAGCTGGCGATAGCAATATCCCAACCGTGGATTTAGCTAACCTAAAAGTACATGATTTTGGTGGTGTTCATCCTGCTGGCTTAGTGGGTACACATATCCACTTTATCGATCCGGTTGGTGCTCATAAAACCGTATGGCACATCAATTACCAAGATGTGATTGCTGTAGGTAAATTATTCACTACAGGCGAACTTTATGTTGAGCGCGTTGTTTCTCTTGCTGGTCCGCAAGTGAAAGAACCTCGTTTAGTTCGTACAGTAATCGGTGCTAACCTTTCTCAATTAACGGCAGGTGAGTTAAAAGACGGTAATAACCGTGTGATTTCTGGTTCTGTGCTTTGTGGTCAAACTGCAAAAGATGCTCATGACTATTTAGGTCGTTATGCATTACAAGTGTCTGTGATTGCAGAAGGTAATGAGAAAGAGTTCTTAGGTTGGATCACACCACAATCGAACAAATATTCGATTACCCGTACCGTATTGGGTCACTTTGGTAAAAAATTATTCAACTTCACTACCGCAGAAAATGGTGGTGAGCGTGCAATGGTACCAATCGGTAGCTATGAGCGCGTGATGCCGTTGGATATTTTACCGACATTATTATTACGTGATTTAATCGTGGGCGATACAGATGGCGCGCAAGCGTTAGGTTGTCTTGAATTAGATGAAGAAGACTTAGCATTATGTTCTTTCGTTTGCCCGGGCAAATATGAATACGGTTCAATCTTGCGTCAAGTATTGGATAAGATTGAGAAGGAAGGTTAAAAATGGGTTTAAAAAATCTTTTTGAAAAAATGGAACCCGCGTTTTTACCAGGCGGTAAATACAGCAAGCTTTATCCGATCTTTGAATCGATTTATACCTTGCTTTATACACCAGGTACGGTAACGCACAAAAACACACACGTTCGTGATGCGTTAGACTCAAAACGTATGATGATTACGGTTTTCCTTGCGTTGTTCCCAGCGATTTTTTACGGGATGTACAATGTGGGTAACCAAGCGATCCCAGCTTTAAATCAATTAGGCAATTTAGATCAATTAATTGCTAACGATTGGCACTATGCGCTTGCAAGTTCATTAGGTTTAGATTTAACCAATAATGCAACTTGGGGCTCAAAAATGGCGTTAGGGGCGATCTTCTTCTTACCAATTTACTTAGTAGTATTTACTGTTTGTACAATTTGGGAATTATTGTTTTCAGTGGTGCGTGGTCACGAAGTAAATGAAGGGATGTTCGTTTCAACCATTTTATTTGCGTTAATCGTTCCACCAACATTGCCATTATGGCAAGCAGCGCTTGGTATCAGCTTTGGTATCGTGGTAGCGAAAGAAATCTTCGGTGGTGTAGGTCGTAACTTTATGAACCCTGCACTTGCTGGTCGTGCATTCTTATTCTTTGCTTATCCGGCTCAAATTTCCGGTGACTTAGTATGGACTGCTGCAGATGGTTTCTCTGGTGCAACCGCACTTTCACAATGGTCTCAAGGTGGTCAAGCTGCATTACAACACACTGTAACCGGTCAACCTATTACTTGGATGGATGCATTCATTGGTAATATCCCAGGTTCAATGGGTGAGGTTTCAACGCTTGCGTTATTAATCGGTGGTGCAGTGATTGTATTCACTCGAATTGCTTCTTGGCGCATTATGGCTGGTGTCATGATCGGTATGATTGGTACTGCAACCTTATTCAACTTAATCGGTTCTGATTCTAACCAAATGTTCTCAATGCCTTGGCATTGGCACTTTGTATTAGGTGGTTTTGCACTTGGTATGATCTTCATGGCTACAGACCCTGTATCCGCTTCATTTACCAACACGGGTAAATGGTGGTACGGTGCGTTAATTGGCGTGATGGCTGTATTAATTCGTACAGTGAACCCAGCTTATCCAGAAGGGATGATGTTAGCGATTTTATTTGCAAACTTATTTGCACCAATTTTCGACTACATCGTGGTTCAAGCAAATATCAAACGTCGGAGAGCAAGAACAAATGGCTAAATTTAATAAAGATAGCGTTAGCGGTACAGTTACCGTTGTTGTGTTGCTAAGTTTAGTGTGTTCTATCGTGGTTTCTGGTGCTGCAGTAGCATTAAAATCCAAACAAGATGAACAAAAAGCACTCGACGTTCAACGTAACATTTTAACTGTTGCTGGCTTAATGAAAGAAGATAATGCATCAGTAATTAAAGACACTTACAGCAAATTTATTGAACCACGTTTAGTGGATTTGCAAAGTGGTGATTACGTTCAAGCTTCAGCAGAAGAAATTAATAAATTTGAACCTAAAGATGCCGTTAAAGATCCAGCTAAAAGCCAAGCTATCCCAGCTGAGGCTGATAAAGCAGGAATTAAGGTTCGTGCAAACCAAGCGCGTGTTTATCTTGTAAAAGATGAACAAGGCAATGTAACCCAAGTGGTATTACCAATGTATGGCCGTGGTTTATGGTCAACCATGTATGGTTTTGTTTCTGTTGCACCAGATGCAAATACCATCAAAGGTATTACTTACTATGATCAAGGTGAAACAGCTGGTCTTGGGGGCGAAATTGCGAACCCACGTTGGCAAGCACAGTTCGTTGATAAAAAATTATTCGATGAACAAGGTAACCAAAAATTCAAAATCTATAAAGGTAGCTCTGCTGCAGATAAAGAGCACGGTGTAGATGGTTTATCAGGTGCAACTTTAACCAGTAATGGTGTTCAAGGTTCATTTGATTATTGGTTCAGCCAAAATGGCTTTGGTCCATTCTTAGCGAAATTTAAAGCAGGAGAAATCAAATAATGGCTGATGCAAAAGTAAATTTAAAAGGTCTTTTATTAGATCCTATTGCTAAAAATAACCCGATTGCCTTGCAAATTTTGGGTATCTGTTCTGCATTAGCGGTAACAACCCAATTACAAACAGCGATCGTTATGGCGATTGCGGTAAGTTTGGTAACCGGTTTTTCCAGTTTGTTCATTTCATTGATTCGTAACTATATTCCAAATAGTATCCGTATCATTGTGCAACTGGCGATTATCGCGTCTTTAGTAATCTTGGTTGACCAAGTATTAAAAGCTTATGCTTATGGTTTATCTAAACAGCTTTCTGTATTCGTCGGTCTTATCATTACAAACTGTATCGTAATGGGCCGTGCAGAAGCGTTTGCGATGAAATCACCACCGTTAGAAAGCTTTGTTGACGGTATCGGTAACGGTTTAGGTTATGGTGCGATCTTATTAATTGTCGCCACATTACGTGAATTAATCGGTTCTGGTCGTTTGTTTGGTTTCCCTGTATTCCAAACTATTCAAGACGGCGGTTGGTATCAACCAAACGGTTTATTCCTTCTTGCACCAAGTGCGTTCTTTATTATCGGCTTCGTTATTTGGGGCTTAAGAACGTGGAAACCTGAGCAACAGGAGAAATAATCAATGGAACATTATATTAGCCTATTCGTGAAGGCGATCTTCATTGAAAACATGGCGCTCTCTTTCTTCTTAGGGATGTGTACTTTCCTTGCGGTTTCTAAGAAAGTTTCTACGGCATTTGGTCTTGGTGTTGCGGTAACCGTAGTACTTGGTATTGCGGTACCTGCGAACCAATTTGTGTATGAACACGTATTAAAAGATGGCGCATTGGTAGAAGGGGTAAGCCTTGAGTTTTTAAACTTCATTACCTTTATCGGGATTATTGCGGGTCTTGTTCAATTACTTGAAATGACTTTAGATAAATTCTTCCCAGCACTTTATAACGCATTAGGTATCTTCCTTCCACTTATTGCCGTAAACTGTGCGATCTTTGGTGGTGTATCTTTTGCGGTACAACGTGAATACACTTTTGCAGAATCTGCAGTTTATGGTGTGGGTGCAGGGTTAGGTTGGATGTTAGCAATCGTTGCGCTTGCAGGCTTAACCGAAAAAATGAAATATGCCGATGTACCGGCAGGCTTAAAAGGATTAGGGATTACCTTTATTACTGCTGGCTTGATGGCGCTTGGCTTTATGTCATTCTCTGGAATTCAGTTATAAGGAGGCATAAATGAGCGAATCTTCAATTTTATTATTAGGTGTTGCGGCATTTACGGTTATCCTTTTAGTGCTCGTTGCGATTATTTTATTCGCTAAATCAAAATTAGTGGATTCTGGTGATATCACCATTACTATTAATGACGATCCTGAAAAAGCGATCACTTTACCTGCTGGTGGCAAATTGCTTGGTGCATTAGCAAGTAAAGGTATCTTCGTTTCTTCTGCTTGTGGTGGCGGTGGCTCTTGTGGTCAATGTGTAGTGAAAGTGAAAAGTGGCGGTGGTGAAATTCTACCAACCGAACTTTCTCACATTAATAAACGTGAAGCAAAAGAAGGTTATCGTTTAGCTTGTCAAGTGAATGTAAAAGGCAATATGGACGTTGAACTTCCAGAAGAAATCTTCGGCGTGAAAAAATGGGAATGTACCGTTATTTCTAATGATAACAAAGCTACCTTTATTAAAGAGCTTAAATTAGCGATTCCTGAAGGTGAGGAAGTACCTTTCCGTGCAGGTGGTTATATCCAAATCGAAGCTGATCCACATACGGTTTACTATAAAGATTTTGATATTCCAGAAGAATACCACGAAGATTGGGATAAATACGATTTATGGCGTTATGTGTCTAAAGTGGACGAGCATATTATCCGTGCTTACTCAATGGCTTCATATCCAGAAGAGAAAGGTATCATTATGCTTAACGTGCGTATTGCAACGCCTCCACCACGTCAACCTGATGCGCCTCCAGGTCAAATGTCTTCTTACATTTGGTCATTAAAACCAGGTGATAAAGTGACAATTTCTGGTCCATTCGGTGAATTCTTCGCGAAAGAAACCGATAATGAGATGGTATTCATCGGTGGTGGTGCAGGTATGGCACCAATGCGTTCTCATATCTTTGACCAATTAAAACGTTTACACTCTAAACGTAAAATGTCATTCTGGTATGGTGCACGCTCTAAACGTGAAATGTTCTATGTAGAAGATTTTGATCAGCTTCAAGCCGAAAATCCTAACTTTACATGGCACGTGGCATTATCTGATCCGTTACCAGAAGATAACTGGACAGGTTACACCGGCTTTATTCACAACGTACTTTATGAAAACTATTTGAAAAATCATGAAGCACCAGAAGATTGTGAATACTACATGTGTGGACCTCCGGTGATGAACGCTGCGGTAATCAAAATGTTGAAAGACCTCGGTGTTGAAGATGAGAACATCTTATTAGATGACTTCGGTGGTTGATTTTAGTTAATCAAAACATCATGAAAACTGACCGCACTTTGTGATGAAGTGCGGTCAATATTTAAGATGGATTACAGGCAAGCTGATAGAAGAGTCGGTTTGCCTGTAATTCATATATTTAGGAAGGAATAGATGAAAAAAATATTAAGCGGATTGATGGCAATTGTCTTGGCTTGTACATTAAGTGCGTGTAAGAAAGATCCGGAAATTATTTCACTTAGCGGCAAAACCATGGGAACCACTTATCATATCCGCTACATTGATGACGGTTCAGTTAAAGAAAATGCTGAAAAAACACATGAGCAGATTGAAGTGGTTTTAAAAGATGTGAATCAGAAAATGTCCACTTACATTAAAGATTCTGAATTGAGCCGTTTTAATCAAAATACGCAAGTGAATACACCGATTGAAATCTCTGCGGACTTTGCCAAAGTATTACAAGAAGCGATCCGTTTAAATCAGGTTACTGAGGGTTCATTGGATGTGACAGTAGGGCCTGTAGTGAATTTATGGGGCTTCGGACCCGAAAAACGTCCGGAACGTAAACCGACCCCAGAGCAACTTGCTGAACGTCAAAGTTGGGTAGGAATTGATAAGATTCACCTTGATATGAGCGGTAAAACCCCAACATTAAGTAAAGCCGTGCCACAGGTTTATATTGATTTATCGTCTATCGCTAAAGGCTTTGGCGTGGATCAAGTCGCGGATGTATTAGAGCAAAATCACGTACAAAACTATATGGTGGAAATTGGCGGAGAAATCCGTGCAAAAGGTAAAAATGCCGAAAATAAAGCGTGGCAAATCGCTATTGAAAAACCGAATAATACGGGTGAAAGATCAGTTCAAGAAGTGATTGGTTTAAATAATATGGCGATGGCAACTTCAGGCGATTACCGTATTTATTTTGAGGAAAATGGCCAACGTTTTGCACATGAAATTGATCCGAAAACCGGTTATCCAATTCAGCATCATTTAGCCTCAATTACCGTGCTTGCACCAAGTTCAATGACTGCTGATGGTTTATCTACAGGTCTATTTGTACTTGGAGAAGATAAAGCATTGGAAGTGGCCGAGAAAGAAAATATTCCGGTTTATTTAATCATGAAAACGGAACAAGGCTTTGAAACGAAAATGTCCTCAGCCTTCCAAAAATTACTCGCAAATAAGGAATAATCATGCAAACGTTATTTTTTACTCTATTAGCTTTTGTGGCAATTATCGTATTGATGTCAGTAGGCTTTATCTTTAAAAAACAAAGCTTAAAGGGCAGCTGTGGCGGACTTTCATCACTCGGTATCGCCAAAGCCTGTGACTGCGATAAACCTTGCGATACTTTGCAAGAAAAATTAGATGCTGGCGATGAAAATGCTAAAGCTGAATATGAACAAAAATTTGCGAAGAAAGACGATGATTCGCAATTTTATGAAGTGAAATAAATTGATGAGATTATTAAAATTTGTTTATACATTAATTTTATTGACGGTTTCATCTTTTACCTTTGCAGGATATTACCCCGCAAAGGTAAATGCAGATCTTAATTTATATGCAGATTCTGAATTTAATAAACCCGTTATTCTTGTAAAAGCGGGAGCATGGTTAAATACAATGCCGATGTTTTCTGCTACAGAGATTCGTTATGGAACAGGCTCAGTTTATATGGCTGAACAGGATCAAATAAAATTAGGAGATAAAAAATCATTAGTGCTTGAAAAAGGTATTTTTGATGATGAGGAACCCGATACCTCTAATTCTTATCCAGATGTGCTTATCCAAAAAGATACACCTATTTACAGTAAATCGGTATTGAGTAAAACAGCGGCTGAAATTGAAAATATGCCGACTTTATTTACATTAAAAGCAACCGATATTCCTTGTCAAACGTTCAAGGAGATTGTAGGCAAATCGGGTAAAACGTTTTATAAAATTTCTTTTAATGATGAGCCTTCTTATATTTTAAAAGAAGATACATCAATTATTCAGTAATAAAGTAGCTATTATTTATCAACAACCAATGTGCTTCGCCTTAACCGAAGTTACGGGAGACTTATGTTAACTTCAAATACTTATAATCAACATTTCGCACCTTTGAGTGCAGAACAACTTGCCGAAAATGCCACTAAGAAGGTTATTTGCGGTATGTCTGGTGGGGTGGATTCCTCCGTTTCTGCGTTTATTCTTCAACAGCAAGGCTACCAAGTGGAAGGCCTATTTATGAAAAACTGGGAAGAAGATGACGATACCGATTATTGTACAGCTGCAGCGGATCTTGCTGATGCGCAGGCGGTATGTGACAAGCTAGGCATTAAGCTACATAAAATCAATTTTGCAGCGGAATATTGGGATAACGTGTTTGAACATTTCTTAACAGAATACAAAGCTGGTCGCACGCCAAACCCGGATATTTTGTGCAATAAAGAAATTAAATTTAAAGCTTTCTTGGAATATGCAGCGGAAGATTTGGGCGCTAACTATATTGCTACTGGCCATTATGTGCGTCGTCGTGGTGCAGATAATCAAGCAGAGCTATTGCGCGGCTTAGATAGCAACAAAGACCAAAGCTATTTCCTTTACACGTTGAGTAAACATCAGGTAGGTCAAAGCCTTTTCCCTGTAGGTGAAATCGAAAAGCCAATCGTGCGTGCTATTGCAGAAGATTTAGGTTTAATTACCGCGAAGAAAAAAGACTCTACTGGGATTTGCTTTATCGGTGAGCGTAAATTTAAAGATTTCTTAGCGCGTTATTTGCCGGCTCAACCAGGTGACATCCGTACCGTAGATGGCGAGATTATTGGTCGCCATGAAGGCTTGATGTATCACACTCTCGGACAGCGTAAAGGACTAGGTATCGGTGGATTAAAAAATGCCGGAGATGAAGCCTGGTATGTAGTAGATAAAGATGTGGAAAATAATGAATTGATTGTGGCACAAGGCCATGATCATCCACGTTTGTTCTCCAAAGGCTTAATTGCCAAGCAGCTACATTGGGTGAGTCGCGAACCTGTGCGTGAAGCGTTCCGTTGTACGGTAAAAACTCGTTATCGCCAAACGGATATTGCTTGTTTGGTAGAGCCGATTGATGACGATTGCATTCGAGTGATTTTTGACGAACCACAAGCCGCGGTCACTCCAGGTCAATCAGCCGTGTTTTACCTAGATGAAGTCTGCTTAGGTGGCGGCATTATCGAAGAACGAATTTAGTCAATATTCAATAAAGTGCGGTCAGAAATTTAGAGATTTTCTGACCGCACTTTTTCTTCTATCGCATTTCAATTTTCGTCAATTTGAAAAAATATTGATATTTTGATAATATATATTTCGTATCTGGAAACAATCCACTCAAATCCTACTGAGCGTTTCCTTCAAAATCGCACTTCTCCGTGCTATCATTTGCGATGGTTCCATCGCACCATTTAGGGCTTAAGGCCTTGTTTTATTTAATCTGATTTTATTTTTATTCACTTAATTTTTAAGGGGAAAGCGTTGTCTTTATCTAAATTTATGGAAAAGCAAACGTCGTTCAATCCTTTAGTGATTGGTGCAACGTTATTTTTTGTGGTGTTACTTGTCGCGATGATTTTAATCGCACCTGAACAAACGCAAACTTTATTAAATGCCGCCAAATCGGGCATTTTTGCCAATTTTAGTTGGTTTTACGTATTAGCATTCTCAGTGTTTTTGGGCTTTTTAGTCATTTTATCAGTCAGTAGCCTAGGTAATATCAAATTAGGCAATGATGAAGAAGAGCCTGAATTCGGTTTTCTGTCTTGGTTAGCGATGTTATTTGCCGCCGGTATGGGGGTGGGGTTGATGTTCTTTGGTGTGGCAGAGCCCTTAACACATTACTTATCTGATATTACTACAGGCAGTGCAGAGCATAAGCAACAAGAAGCCTTGTTACACACCGTATTCCACTGGGGAATTCATGCCTGGGCAGTGTATGGCACGATTGCGTTGGCATTGGCTTACTTTGGATTCCGTTACAAATTACCTTTGGCGTTACGCTCTTGTTTTTATCCATTATTGAAAGAGCGTATTAATGGCAAGTTAGGCGATCTTATCGACATTATGGCGTTACTTGCCACCTTATTCGGTATTATTACAACGTTAGGTTTCGGTGCTTCTCAATTGGGGGCAGGCTTACATCAATTAGGCTGGATTAGTGAAAATAGCTTCAGCTTGCAAATTGTCGTGATTACTGTGGTGATGAGTTTAGCCATATTTTCCGCGATTTCTGGCGTAGGGAAAGGGGTAAAAATCTTAAGTGAGCTGAATTTAACATTAGCTTTCTGTTTGTTGATTTTCGTATTAGTGGCGGGGCCAACACTTTATTTGTTATCAGCGTTCAGCGACAACATCGGAACTTATCTCAGCAACTTAGTACAATTAAGCTTCAAAACCTATGTTTATGAACAAGAACATACTAGTTGGTTTAGTGGTTGGACGATTCTGTATTGGGCATGGTGGTGTTCTTGGGCGCCATTTGTAGGTTTATTTATTGCTCGTATCTCAAAAGGACGTACCATTCGCGAATTTATTTTCGGCGTATTGGTGGTTCCTAGCATGTTCGGTATCTTGTGGTTTACCGTATTTGGTAATACGGCCATTTGGTTAAATGATGGTGAAGCTGCAGGTATGTTAGGACAAATGATTTCCTCGCCTGAAACGTTGCTCTTTAAGTTCTTGGATTATTTGCCGCTTTCTGGTGTGACGGGGTTAGTGAGTTTAGTGGTGATTTCTTTATTTTTCATCACTTCTGCTGATTCAGGCATTTATGTATTAAATAACATTGCATCACGTGATAAAAGCCTTGCAGCACCTCGTTGGCAAGCGGTGATGTGGGGGGTATTAATGTCAGTCGTTGCGATTGTTTTAATGCAATCGGGTGGTTTGGCAAACCTGCAGGCAATGACGTTGTTAGTAGCATTACCTTTTGCGATGTTGATGTTGTTGATGTGTTTGAGTTTATGGAAAGGCTTAAATGCGGACAAAAAATATTTCGATACCAAAGTTAATCCAACCAGTATTTTCTGGACGGGGGATAAGTGGAAAGAACGTTTGGAGCAAATGATGAACCAAACTCAAGAAAAAGATATTTTACGCTTCCTTAAACATACGGTATTACCGGCAATGCGTGAGCTACGCCAAGAATTGATTGGTAAATATGACTTAAGCGTACAGGTGAATACTTTGTTTGAGCAAGATGAACCTGCAGTAGAGTTAGTGATTCAGAAGGATTCTATGCGAGATTTTATGTACGGGGTGAAATCTATCGGTCGTGAGGTATCAGAGCAATTAATTAATGATGATAACTTGCCACATATCCAACATAGTATGACCTATGAACCATACACCTATTTCTTTGATGGACGAGTAGGTTATGATGTGCAATATATGGATCAAGATGAATTAATTGCCGATATGTTGAAACATTATGAACGTTACTTAAGTTTGCTAGACGATGTGGGTCAAGAATTGATGGCACACGAGCAAACAGAACTGGCTGAATAATAAGACTAAAGTGCGGTTGAAAATCCTCTAAATTTTTAACCGCACTTTTTATCTTAAAACCAATATGAAGATACAGAATACTTTCAAAGCAAATGTTATTTGGGGCAGTTTAGGTTTTAGTTTAGCGATCATTGCGGCCCTTTTATTTGATACGCAGCAAACGATATCTTATCTTGCTGCGGCGAAAGCATTTATTTTCTCTCAGTTTAGCTGGTTTTATATTTTACTGAGTGCATTTTTTCTATTCTTTTTACTCTTCTTAGCATTAGGACGATATGGTGATATTAAGCTCGGGAGCGATGAGGAGGAACCTGAGTTTAAATTAAGCTCTTGGATTGCATTACTCTTTACCTCTGGAATTGGTATTGGCATTGTTTTCCTTGGTGTTGCTGAACCGCTTTCACACTTTCTTTCACCAATAGGTGAATATGAGAAAGTTAGAACGGCATTATTTTTTAGTATTTTTCATTGGAGCATCAGTGCTTGGGCTATTTATGGATTGATCGCACTTACGATTGCTTACTTCGGATTTCGCTATAAATTACCGTTTTCTTTACGTTCTTGTTTTTATCCCTTACTGAAAGAAAAGATTAATGGAAGAGTCGGGGATATCATTGATATTCTCGGAATTTGCACTACCTTATTTGGTGTGGTCGCAACCTTAGGTTACAGTGCAATTCGGTTGGCGGCAGCGTTCCATTCCATGCATTTATTGGATAACTCACCGTATTTGGTTCCCCTTATTTTGGTGAGTGTTTTTATCATTGCTATTTTAATTTCACTGCAGGGCATAGCTAACGGATTCCGCATTCTTAGTGAGCTTAATTTAGGCGTCACATTTCTCTTTATGCTGTTGGTTTTGCTATTCGGTCCGACAATATATTTAATTTCTGCTTTTACCGAAAATATTGGTACCTACTTAAGCGGTTTAATTAGAGTCGGCTTCAAGGCTTATGCCTATGATGTAGAACATTTAGACTGGTTTATGGATTGGACGGTTTTTTACTGGGCATGGTGGTTTTCATGGGCGCCAGGGTTTGGAATTTTTATCGCACGGATTTCTCGTGGACGAACTTTACGGGAGTTTATTTTCGGCGTATTGATGGTGCCAAGTTTATTCTTCGTTTTATGGTTCACTGTATTTGGTAATGGGGCCATTTGGGTGAATGAACATCTTGCTAAGGGGGCATTAGGTCAAGCTGTAAATAATGTGGGGTCACTCCTTTTTGATTTTCTGAGTTATTTACCCTATTCCGGCTTAACTAAAACGTTAGCTTTATTTATTATCACACTCTTTTTTATCGTCACCATTAACTTTGGTATTTATACGCTTAATAATATTGCGATTGAAGACAAAAGCCAGGTTTCACCTCGTTGGCAATCTATGTTCTGGGGTGGGCTATTGTCAGCAGTTACGTTTGTTCTTTACCTTTTTGGTGGTATTGAAATACTCCAATCAACGATGTTGTTTTTTTCTTTACCTTTCGCTCTGTTGATGTCAGTGATGGCATGGAGTTTGTTGAAAGGTTTACGATTTGAGCGTCAATATTATTCCACAGAGGTTTCAGATTTGTGGACAGGTGCAAACTGGCGTAGCCGTTTAAGACAGTTAGTGATTGAACCTAAGCGAGATGATGCCATTTTACATTTAAAAACAACGGCGCTTTTGGCAATGAGAGAGTTGCGCCAGTTACTCATCGGTACCTATGGTTTAAATGTGACCTTACAGCAACATTTTGGTCGTGATAATAATCAACTGGTTCTTTCTATTGAAAATGGTTTAGCAGAAGATTTTTTTTACCAAATTACCTTGTTCGAGAAGCCTGAGCCTGAAACTGCACAAGTTCATCATGCATTAATGGTTTCAACCAATATTCAATTGGAAGGTTATCCTTTGAGTATTACAAATGAAGAGGATTTGATTGTGGACATCTTGCAATGTTATGAGCGATACATGAAAGAACTGGATTTTGTTATTTCATAATTCCTGTCTCATGAGCAAACAGAACTGGCTGAATAATAAGACTAAAGTGCGGTTGAAAATCCTCTAATTTTTTTGACTGCACTTTTAAAATTACCTCTTGAGACAAATGCATAAAAAGAGTATATTCAAGCCCAAATTTTCAATTTAATTCTAACGGAGTTTTTCTATGTTTGGTTTATCCCCAGCACAAATGATTATTTTATTAGTCGTGATTTTATTAGTATTCGGTACCAAAAAATTACGCAATGCGGGATCTGATCTTGGCGCAGCAGTAAAAGGCTTTAAAAAAGCGATGTCTGATGACGAGCCGAAAAAGGATGCTGAGTTTACTCAAATTAAAGACGGTACAACTACCGCTGAAAAAACTGAAACTGTAAAAGATAAAGAACAGGCATAACCGTGTTTGATATTGGTTTTTCCGAACTTGTTTTATTGATGCTTGTGGGCTTGGTGGTGCTAGGCCCTAAGCGTTTACCTGTGGCTATTCGCACGGTAATGGGCTGGGTGAAAACAATCCGTGGGTTGGCAGCTAATGTTCAAAATGAATTAAAACAAGAGCTTAAATTGCAAGAGTTGCAAGATAGTATTAAGAAAGCGGAACAACTTAATCTCAAACAGCTTTCCCCAGATTTAAGTAAAACCGTTGAAGAGCTGAAAGAGCAAGCTCAAAAAATGCGTGCAGAGTTAGAAGAAAAAGCGGCTGCAGCAGGAACAACGGTGGAAGAGCAAATTAAAGAAATTAAAAGTGCGGCTGAAAATCCGGCTGATTCTGCGGAAAAACTTGAGGTAAGCGCACAAGAAACAGCAGAGAAACCGGTTGAAACAGCATCCACAGAACATGCAGAGAATGAAACTGCCGAAGTTTTGGAATCTGCAAAAACAGAAGTGGATTTGACTGCACTTGAACCTCATGAACAAGCTGAATTAACTGAGCGTTTATCCGATTACTATTCGCCGGATGATGTGGAGCTACAGCCAGCACCCAAATCTGAAGCGAAGTCCTAGAGAATAATTATGAGCAATATGACGGACGATTCCCAACCGTTAATTACCCATCTTGTTGAACTCAGAAACCGCTTATTACGCTGTGTAATTTGTATTTTAGTGGTTTTTGTGGCGTTGGTTTATTTTTCTAATGATATTTATCATTTTGTCGCCGCACCCTTAACGGCTGTAATGCCAAAGGGCGCAACCATGATTGCAACCAATATCCAAACGCCTTTCTTTACGCCAATTAAATTAACCGCGATTGTATCAGTATTTATTTCGGTGCCTTATTTGCTTTATCAAATTTGGGCATTTGTTGCACCGGCACTGTATCAACATGAAAAACGTTTAATTTATCCGTTATTATTTTCCAGTACAGTTTTATTCTATTGCGGTGTAGCGTTTGCTTATTATGTTGTTTTCCCTTTCGTGTTTAGTTTCTTTACGCAAACTGCACCAGAAGGGGTAGCTATCGCAACAGATATCAGCAGTTACCTTGATTTTGCGCTAGCATTATTCTTGGCTTTCGGTGTGTGCTTTGAAGTACCCGTTGCCATTATTTTGCTTTGCTGGACAGGTGTCACAACCACGAAAGCATTGGCGGCAAAACGCCCTTATATTATTGTGGGAGCGTTCTTTGTTGGCATGATCTTAACGCCACCAGACGTGTTCTCTCAAACTTTACTTGCTGTACCAATGTGTCTTCTCTTTGAATTAGGCTTGTTAGTTGCACGTTTCTATCAACCGAAAGAGGATGAAGAAGAGGCAGCTGATGAAGAAAGTGCGGTAGAAAATCAAGGTGATTTGAATCACAAAGATTAAGAAAATGGGCGTAGGTGATACGCCCTTTTAACATCATAAAAACAGGAAATATTATTATGACTCAACAAATTTTAGGCGGTTTTCCAACCCGTCGTCTTCGTCGTTTACGTAAACATGATTTTAGTCGCCGTTTAGTGGCAGAAAATACTTTAACCGCGAATGATTTAATTTATCCGGTATTTATCATTGAAGGCGAAAATCATCGTGAACCAGTTCCTTCTATGCCTAAAGTTGAACGTTTAACCATCGACCAGTTATTAATCGAAGCAGGCCTTTTAGTGAAATACGGCGTGCCAGTGATCTCATTATTCCCTGTGGTTGAGCAAGATAAAAAATCTTTAATGGCGGATGAGGCATTTAACCCGAATGGTTTGGTACAGCGTGCAGTGAGAGCATTGAAAGCCGCTTATCCAGAATTAGGTGTATTAACCGATGTCGCACTTGATCCTTATACACTACACGGACAAGACGGGATCATTGATGAAGAAGGCTATGTATTAAACGATATCACAACAGATATCCTGATTAAACAGGCTGTTTCACACGCTGAAGCGGGTGCTGATATTGTTGCACCGAGTGATATGATGGATGGACGTATTGGTCGTATTCGTCAAGCATTGGAAGAAAATGGTCATATCAATACGCAAATTATGGCGTATTCTGCAAAATATGCGTCTAACTATTATGGTCCATTCCGTGATGCAGTCGGTTCTGCGGGCAATCTGAAAGGTGGCGATAAGAAAACTTACCAACTTGATCCAGCCAATGGTAATGAGGGCTTGCAAGAAGTGGCTCTTGATTTACAAGAAGGGGCAGATATGGTGATGGTGAAACCAGGTATGCCATATTTAGACATGGTATATCGCGTGAAAGACTATTTCGGTGTGCCAACCTTTGCTTATCAAGTTTCTGGTGAATATGCGATGCATATGGCAGCCATTCAAAATGGTTGGTTGAAAGAAAAAGAATGCATCATGGAATCATTGCTTTGCTTTAAACGTGCGGGTGCGGATGGTATTTTGACGTATTTTGCGAAGCAAGTCGCTGAATGGCTTTACTTAGAAGGTAAAAATAAATAAGTACTTTTTAACTTGAAGTGCTAATCCAGGTGCTAATTTTAGATCTCATCTAATAAAAGCGAGAAAATATTAAATGTTTTCTCGTTTTTTATTTTTTCTTCATTTTTTCTATAAAAAAACTATTGCCTAGTTGATTTTTCTATTGTTATATTGATGACACGCCGCAACAAGACGGTGATAAATAAAATAACGTTACACACATCATATTAACTCACTACTAGAAGGAAAATCCTATGTCAGCAGTAGCATCATTAGACGCATTTCTTGAAAAAGTTGCTCAACGTGACGGCCACCAACCTGAATTTTTACAAGCCGTTCGTGAAGTCTTCACGTCAATCTGGCCTTTCTTGGAAGCAAACCCTAAATACCGTTCAGAAGCTTTATTAGAGCGTTTAGTTGAGCCAGAGCGCGCAATCCAATTCCGTGTGGCATGGACTGATGATAAAGGCCAAGTTCAAGTAAACCGTGCTTTCCGCGTGCAATTCAACAGTGCAATTGGTCCTTTTAAAGGTGGTATGCGTTTTCATCCATCTGTTAACTTATCTATTTTAAAATTCTTAGGTTTTGAACAGATCTTTAAAAATGCCTTAACCACATTGCCAATGGGCGGCGCAAAAGGGGGATCTGATTTTGATCCTAAAGGCAAATCAGATGCTGAAGTGATGCGTTTCTGTCAAGCATTAATGGCTGAATTGTATCGTCATGTAGGTCCGGATACCGATGTGCCTGCGGGTGATATAGGTGTGGGTGGTCGCGAAGTCGGTTATCTTGCAGGCTATATGAAAAAATTATCCAACCAAGCTGCTTGTGTCTTTACTGGTCGTGGTCTTTCATTCGGTGGGAGCTTAATTCGTCCAGAAGCAACGGGGTATGGATTGGTTTATTTTGCCCAAGCAATGCTTGCAGAGAAAGGGGATAGCTTCCAAGGTAAAACGGTTTTAGTTTCCGGTTCGGGTAACGTGGCACAATATGCGATTGAAAAAGCGATGGCGCTAGGTGCGAAAGTCGTAACCTGTTCTGACTCTGCGGGTTACGTGTATTTACCAGAAGGATTCGATCGTGAAAAATTAGAAGCGTTATTAGAGCTTAAAAATGTAAAACGTGGTCGAGTAGAAGAGTTTGCAAAACAATTTAGTCTTCAATATTTTGCAGGTAAACGCCCTTGGGAAGTGAAAGCAGATATTGCACTTCCTTGCGCAACCCAAAACGAATTAGAGATTTCAGACGCTAAAGCCTTAATTGCAAATGGCGTGAAATTGGTTGCTGAAGGTGCCAATATGCCAACAACCATCGAAGCTACAGAGGCATTCTTAGGGGCTGGCGTGTTATTTGGTCCTGGCAAGGCGGCAAATGCAGGTGGCGTAGCAACCTCTGGTTTAGAAATGGCACAAAGCTCACAACGTTTGTATTGGACGGCTGAAGAAGTGGATAAACAGCTTCATCGTATCATGTTAGATATTCATGCAAACTGTAAAAAATATGGTACTGTCGCAGGTCAAGCAAACATTAACTATGTGGTTGGGGCAAACGTCGCAGGCTTTGTGAAAGTGGCTGATGCAATGTTGGCGCAAGGGGTTTATTAATCCAATAAATGAATGAAAATTTGACCGCACCTTGTGATGAAGTGCGGTCATTTTTTATGGTGAATTTCTCAAGTTGAAATGGGCTTGTGGCTTGCTTTTTTGCTCAAAAAGTGTAAAATCTTCAGGCTTTTTGTCTATATATACAGAGAAAAAAGTAAGCTATATTCTTAAATCACTTTCGAGTTTGAGAATATTCTTTTAGTAATTAAACATTTAGAGGAAGGTTATGGTAACCATTCGTTTATCTCGTGGCGGAGCTAAAAAACGCCCATTTTATCAAATCGTAGTAGCTGACAGTCGTTCACCACGTGACGGTCGTTTCATTGAGCGTGTAGGTTTCTTCAACCCAATCGCACAAGGTAACGCAGAGCGTCTTCGTGTTGATCTTGAGCGTGTAAACCACTGGGTTGCTCAAGGTGCATCACTTTCAGATCGTGTTGCAACGTTGGTAAAAGAAGCTCAAAAAGCATAATTTCGCTTTTTGATTTAGTTCTTAAACTAAGATAGGTGAAAAATATGGAACAACAACGTATTGAAGTTGTGGGCAAATTAGGCTCAACCTACGGTATCCGTGGGTGGTTACGTATTTATTCATCAACAGAACAAGCTGAAAGCATTTTTGATTACCAACCTTGGTTTTTAAAAATCAAAGGTGAATGGCAGCCAACAGAATTAGAAAACTGGCGCCATCATAATCACGAAATCATCGTTAAATTAAAAGGCGTTGATGACCGTGAAGCTGCACAAATTTTAGCAAATGTTGAAATTGGTGTGGATTTATCTGTTTTCCCTGAACTGGAAGAGGGCGATTATTACTGGCACGATTTAATCGGTTGTTCAGTTATCAACCTAGAAGGTTATACAATGGGAACGGTAACAGAGATGATGGAAACCGGTTCTAATGATGTGTTAGTGGTTAAAGCTAATACCAAAGATGCTTTTGGAAAACAAGAGCGGTTAATTCCGTTCTTGTATGAACAAGTAGTTAAAAGAGTCGATCTCACCACGAAAACAATTGAAGTGGATTGGGACGCTGGTTTCTAATCTCAAGTATGCACAAACGTAATGTGGTAGGCTTTTTATGTGGATAGGGGTGATTTCATTATTCCCCGAAATGTTTAAAGCGATTACGGAATTTGGGGTTACAGGTAGAGCCGTAAAACACAATCTTCTGCAAGTGGAATGTTGGAATCCAAGAGATTTTACATTCGATAAGCATAAAACTGTGGATGACCGCCCTTATGGTGGTGGTCCGGGAATGCTGATGATGGTGCAACCTTTACGGGATGCGATTCATGCAGCAAAAGCTGCTGCAGGAGAAGGCGCAAAGGTGATTTACCTTTCGCCACAAGGACGTAAACTCGATCAAGGCGGCGTAACCGAGCTTGCTCAAAATCAGAAATTGATTTTAGTATGTGGACGTTACGAAGGTATTGATGAGCGATTGATTCAAACTGAAATTGATGAAGAATGGTCAATCGGGGATTACGTTCTGACCGGTGGGGAATTGCCGGCAATGACATTAATTGATGCTGTTGCACGTTTTATTCCCGGTGTATTAGGCAAACAAGCCTCCGCAGAAGAAGATTCTTTTGCTGATGGTTTATTAGATTGCCCGCATTACACCAGACCGGAAGTGTTGGAGGGATTAACTGTACCACCTGTGCTGATGTCGGGACATCACGAAGAAATTCGGAAATGGCGATTAAAACAATCGCTACAAAGAACGTGGCTCCGACGCCCTGAGCTCTTAGAAGGCCTAGCTCTGACTGACGAACAACGTAAACTGTTAAAAGAGGCGCAAGCCGAGCATAACAGTTAGTTTCAGTTACATCTAGGATCAATAAAGGATCAAACAATGTCTAACATTATCAAACAACTTGAACAAGAACAATTAAAACAAAACGTACCTAGCTTCCGCCCAGGTGATACTTTAGAAGTTAAAGTATGGGTAGTTGAAGGTAGCAAACGTCGTTTGCAAGCATTCGAAGGCGTGGTTATTGCAATTCGTAACCGTGGTTTGCATTCAGCATTCACTTTACGTAAAATTTCTAACGGTGTAGGTGTTGAGCGTGTATTCCAAACTCACTCTCCAGCTGTAGATTCTATCGCTGTTAAACGTAAAGGTGCAGTACGTAAAGCTAAACTTTACTACTTACGTGAACGTTCAGGTAAATCAGCTCGTATTAAAGAGCGTTTGGGCGAGTAATTCGCAAAATAAAAAAGGCTTGGTTTTCCAAGCCTTTTTTGTTTTTTAAGTGCGGTCAGAATTAAGACCGTTTCATAATTTCAAAAAACTCATCGTTGGTTTTCGCCACCATAAGTTTGTCGATGAGGAATTCCATCGCTTCCACTTCACCCATTGGGTTAAGGATTTTGCGCAGAATCCACATTTTTTGTAATTCATCTGGTGTGGTAAGTAAGTCTTCTTTACGCGTACCAGAACGGTTGAAGTCGATCGCTGGGAACACTCGTTTTTCTGCAATTTTGCGAGAAAGATGTAATTCCATGTTACCAGTACCTTTAAATTCTTCGAAGATAACCTCATCCATTTTTGAACCGGTATCTACAAGTGCGGTTGCAATAATGGTTAAACTCCCGCCTTCTTCTACGTTACGTGCAGCACCAAAGAAACGTTTTGGACGATGCAATGCATTTGCATCCACACCACCAGAAAGAATTTTACCAGACGCTGGTGTAACGGTATTGTAAGCACGTGCCAAACGCGTGATAGAGTCGAGTAAAATCACCACGTCTTTTTTGTGCTCAACAGAACGTTTTGCTTTCTCGATAACCATTTCAGCCACTTGAACGTGACGAGCGGCAGGTTCATCAAAGGTTGAAGCAATCACTTCACCTTTTACTGAACGTTGCATTTCTGTTACCTCTTCTGGACGCTCGTCGATTAAAAGTACGATAAGTTCACATTCAGGGTAGTTGTGCGTGATGCTTTGTGCAATATTTTGTAGCAACATGGTTTTACCGGCTTTTGGTGGTGCTACGATAAGACCACGCTGACCTTTACCAATCGGAGAGGCTAAATCCAAAATACGCGCGGTTAAATCTTCGGTTGAGCCATTACCACGTTCCATTCTTAAACGAGAATTTGCGTGTAATGGGGTTAAGTTTTCGAAAAGAATTTTGCTACGAGAGACTTCAGGTTTGTCATCGTTGACTTGGTCGACTTTTAAAAGTGCAAAATAGCGTTCGCCTTCTTTTGGTGGACGGATTTTGCCTTCGATTTTATCACCAGTTTGAAGATTGAAGCGACGAATTTGACTTGGAGAAACGTAGATGTCATCAGGACCAGCAAGGTAGGAACTGTCTGCGGAGCGTAAGAAACCGAAACCATCGGGTAAAATTTCTAACACGCCGCCGCCAAAAATATCTTCACCGCTCTTTGCGTGCTGTTTCAAAATAGCAAAAACAATATCTTGTTTACGTAAACGGGCAAGATTCTCCAAACCCATTTGTTCTTCGCCAAGTTTCACAAGATCAGAAACAGGCGTATTTTTAAGTTCTGTAAGATGCATAATTAATAATGTTGGAACGAATAAGAGTTGATAACACTGAAATGTTTGAATGGTGGGCAATGCCCTTAAGAATGGTGCGTAAATTACCACTAAAATCTAATACTGTCTAGTTTTTGTTAGAAAAAACAGGGTAAAATAACAGAGCATGAAGAGATTATTATTGCATGTTGCTTAGTTATGCGTAATAATTGAATAATTAATCGATTTTAAAGTTAAAAGAAGGATAACCTATGGCTCTCTGGGGTGGTCGTTTTACACAAGCGGCAGATAAACGTTTTAAAGATTTTAATGATAGCCTGCGTTTTGATTATCGCTTGGCAGAGCAAGATATTGAAGGCTCCATTGGTTGGTCTAAGGCTTTAGTCAATGTTGGTGTATTAAGTGCTGAAGAGCAACAACAGCTAGAGGTTGCTTTAAATGAATTATTAATCGAAGTGCGGTCAAATCCACAAGCAATTTTGCAAGATGATGCAGAAGATATTCATAGCTGGGTGGAAAGTAAGCTTATTGATAAAGTAGGTAATTTAGGCAAAAAATTACACACGGGTCGTAGCCGTAATGACCAAGTTGCACTCGATATCAAAATGTGGTGCAAACAGCGTGTAATCGAGTTACAAGAGTCTGTTCGTAATCTTCAACGCCACTTGGTGCAAACTGCGGAAAATACGCAAGATGCGGTGATGCCGGGTTATACTCATTTACAACGTGCACAGCCAATCACTTTTGCCCATTGGTGTATGGCTTATGTGGAAATGTTTGAGCGTGATTATTCACGTCTCGCCGATGCTTATAAACGTATGAATAGCTGCCCATTAGGCAGTGGCGCACTAGCGGGAACAGCCTATGCAGTCGATCGTGAACAATTAGCCGCAGATCTTGGCTTTGCTTTTGCTACACGTAATAGTTTGGATAGTGTCTCTGATCGTGACCATATTGTGGAATTGCTTTCAACGGCTTCTTTAAGTATGGCACATCTTTCTCGTTTCGCAGAAGATATGATTATTTTCAACAGTGGTGAAGCGAATTTTGTGGAATTGTCGGATCGTGTGACTTCAGGTTCATCTTTAATGCCACAAAAGAAAAATCCGGATGCTTGTGAATTGATTCGTGGTAAAGCGGGCCGTGTCATGGGGGCATTAACAGGTATGTTGATGACCTTAAAAGGTTTACCGTTAGCGTATAACAAAGACATGCAAGAAGACAAAGAAGGGATCTTTGATGCGTTAGATACCTGGCAAGATTGCGTAGATATGGCGACTTTCGTGTTAGATGAGTTAAAAGTGAATACCGACCGTACACGCGAAGCTGCCTTAAAAGGCTACTCAAATGCAACAGAGCTAGCAGATTACCTTGTAGCAAAAGGTGTACCATTCCGTGATTCTCACCATATTGTCGGAGAAACCGTGGTTTATGCCATTGAAAAAGGTAAAGCCTTGGAAGACTTAACCATCCCAGAATTCCGTCAATTCAGCGATGTAGTAGGGGATGATGTATATGACATTCTTTCACTACAATCTTGTTTAGATAAACGTTGTGCGAAAGGTGGGGTTTCACCACTTCGTGTTGCAGAAGCAATTGCAGAAGCAAAAGCGAGATTAGCTTAATTAGCGTAAATAAAAAGAGCGGTCAAAAAATACGGTATTATGTAGCAGTTGCACAAAGACCAAAATTTAAACAAAATCGTAGGGGGAATAACCTCTCATTATAGCATTATGAAGTTATCGAATAGATAAAACACTTGACTAACCTTTAACAAAGGCTAGAATTTCAGTATTTACGCGAGGTTTATATTGGGTAATTTATCTATTCTACAAGCTTTAAGCGCTTGTGAAAGAGTGTCAAAAGATGGGAGATATACAATCCCTGTAAAAGGTTTTTTAACTCCATCTTTTATTGTTACTATATCTGCGTATATACAAAAGCATCAATTATCTGACGATACTTTTATTTTCCCAAATAACGATCATTTTGTTTATTTGAGTTATATAAATTTCTTTAGTTTATGGAACAAAAACCCTACGGTCAATAGAGTTAATACTGGGAAAAATTATTCTCTTTTAACGTTGTTAGAAAATGAAGAAGTTACAAACCAAGCAAACTCTCAAATTGTCAGTTGTATTAAGCACTTAGCAGATAATGCCAATAGTGATGGTATAGACCTTTTACAAGAAGTCATTGGAGAGTTGCATGATAATGTGTGGTCTCATGGTATATCAACTGGATTCTCAATGGCTCAAAAGAATCAAGATGTACTTGAATTTGCTCTAGCTGATTATGGACTAGGTTTTTTGCGTGAACTTCAAAGAGTTGGGATATCCGACATTGATACGCACAAAGGAGCTATTGAATGGTGCATTCAAAAAGGTAACTCATCTAAAAAGATTAGCGTAGAAAAAGAAGATGATTGGCTTCAAGCTCTCCCTCCTGATTGCATTGGAAATCCCATGGGGGCATCAGCTAAATATAAAAAGGCGAATAACCATGCAGGGTTAGGGCTAGCAAAGCTAATAGATCTAGTCAAAAAGTATGATGGTGAATTACAAATAGTTTCAGGCAACTCAATGCTAGAATTAAAAAATGATGATATATCTTTTAAAGATATTCCATATTATTGGCAAGGAGTTATTATCCGTTGCAAATTTAATATATCAAAATTAAAATCCATTACATCTAATGATAATCAAGCTGAGCTTGATAGTATATTAAATGCACTTACTGGGCTGTAGTGAGGTGATTATGAGTAATGTTATTACTGTTAGTTTTCCAACTGGACATCTAGCAACAAGAAAATCAGCTATTCCATATAGAGATAAAATTATTAATGCTATAGATAATGATTTATCCTCTATTGTTATAGATTTATCAAAAACAGAAGGTATGTCTACATCATTTGCTGATGAGTGTATAGGGATCTTGATTAAAATTTATGGATGGAATACAGTGAAAGAAAAAATTAGGATTTCAGGCGGTAATTCATCAGTAGCAAAAACAATAGCTACTGCTATTTTAGATCGAAGAAATTTGGAAAATTAATATTTTTACTAATTCGTATTTAAGATAATGTCCTTATTTTAACAAGGACATTATTTTTTATTGCTTATCTTTTTGTTTTCTTCTAAACAGTCTTTCTCGTTGCTCCTCTAGCAACATTTGTTCCATCATTGCAGGATAAGTCTGTTCGCAGAGAGCAACGTATTCAGGTTGGGTGAGGTGTTCTCTAATTTTTGTCGGGCAACGTAGATAGATTTTATCTTCTGCAAAACTACTAATAATAGAAAGCATCTGATAAGGTTTCCCATCTTCGGTTTCAAACACTTCATCGGTAAATTGCATTTCAAATATCGCCACGACTACCTGATTATTAGCGATTTCATAGGCTCCATAAAATATCAATGGATTACGGGGTAAAGTACTGACTTCTTTCGCAAGGTCTCGTAAATTGTGATAGAACAACAGATAGGCATCATCTTTTACGTTTGAATACATCTGAGCCAGTTCTCGCATAAAAGTTTTGAATGTTTCATAGTCCATCTTTTTTAAATCCACATTAAGTGGCGTGTGTGTCATGGTTTCCATCATTGTTCCTTGTGTTGCTTTAAATTGTTTAGGCTACGGCTAAATATTGGTTATCGTTTGAGGCTTCCAAACATAAACTTTCCAATCCGAATTTTGCCGCAGGTTTCTTATTTCCCTGCCAGTAGCCAGTTAAATCTCGTGAAGGTCTGGCTTTCAAACAGCGTTTTAGTACGTTGTCGAATTTGTCTTTATCTGACTGGTAACGAAAATCCTCACGCCATGCGGTTTCATTCGCATAGTGCATCATGTAATTATTTCCCATCTTATGATACACACCCATAATCATTCTTCTAAATCGTGCAAAGAAGGATTCCGCTAAGTTATTAGTGGTGCCGTCAATCGAGCAATATTCTTGCGAATGATTTACGCGACATAAGTCATAGTGAAATGCCAAGCCATCATAAGCAGGATTTTCATCAGCACAAATTGTAGATTTTTGTGCGACTAAGCGATGTGTTAAAGCAAACATATCATCAGCATTTTCCTCTTTAACTAACGCAACGAGTGTGCGGTCGGCTCCTTTCATTATTTCCTGATTTGCAGCTTGTTGACGGAAAACCATAACGCAGGATTTATCTTTACGTTGGTGACATCTCTTACGTCTATCAATTCGCTTATGTTTAAAATTTTTTGGGCGAAGGTAGTTATTCACATAACAACCATCAATATGAATAATGCCTGTAAGTGGTGTGTAATCTTGCGTTTTTTCAACTGCTTCACGGAATTTATGTAGTAATGCCCATGACGTTTTATATTGCACGCCAATATGACGAGATAAGTTAAGCGCAGAAATACCTTTACTATTGATAGTGAAATAATAAACCGATAACAGTAGCTTTTTTAGGGAAAGTTTAGTGTGCTGAAAAATCGTACCACTTTTTACAGAAAAACGATGTTGGCAATGCTTGCACTGCCATTGCTTACGAGAAGAAATAAAATAGGCTTTATGCTCAATTTGGCAACGAGGACATTGAACAGTATGAAAACAATGAGAATTTCCCCAACGGGCGTTTTTAAGCAGAATGAGAATTTCGGCTTCGGACAAATCAGAGATTGCAACGCTAGGTAAATTGCGAAGTGTAGCAGATAGATATGGCGATATTTTTTTATTCTTTTTCATTTTTCTGTTCAACATACATAAAAACAATGGCTTATTACCAAATAAGCCCTTTTTCTCTTGTTAAATTGGTTGAACAAAAAATGGGAAATTTCCCGAAAAAGCAAACGAGAAGATTCGCTTTAAAAAAGCGACAATATTCTAGATCAAAATTTGATCGATTTGCAATAGAGAAAGTAACTATATAAACCTTTCTATTTTAGATATGGCTTTTAAAGCAAATTATTACCAGCTAATCAACCAGTACATAAAACCATAAATGTTGAGTAATTGAGAATTTCCTTGTTTAGTGCAAGGCATTCGAGAATTTGCTAAACGCTAGACGCGAAAAATCGCCCACTTGAAAAATCAAGTCGGCTCAAAGCGTTTGTGCCTCGAATACCGTACCGCCACAAGGAGCTTGTGGACTTAACGCCTAGATAAATACATTGCAACATTCACCTATAATGTCGAGATAGTCAATTTTACAGTTTATCTATCTTTCCTTAAAGGAAAGATAAAGGCAAATATAATTGATTCGTTGGCAATTTATGATCGTTTAACAAAGTCAGGTATTCCAGCAAAGCTAGGAACTAGAATAGTTTCAAGGCTCTTATTAGCTTGTCACCCATAAGAAAATTTAAATTTATTCACTCTTAATACTGTGCAATAGAATAAAAGAACTTCTTTTGTTATCTCAAATTTTGGTTTTAAATAAAGGCTGTGCTTTAATTAAATGTTAACTTGATAAGTATTTAATAGTTTTAAAAATAAAGCCACTCTATTTAGAGTGGCTTTTTGTTATATTGTTTTTAATTATCTGTTGATTTATTGAAGATAAAAAGCTATAAAATATTACCATTAGGTAATGATTTAATATAATTCTCCATAAATTCCCAATCTATCATATCATCATTATCACACGGCAAGTAAAGTTTTGTATTATCGAATCTAGTTCCAGTCCAACTTCTACCGAATGAATATTTATACCGTTGTTTGTCTAATATTGTAATTAGAAACATAGCATTATAAACATTCAGATTTGAATTATAACCTACAGAAGTTTTCCCGCTCATACCAATAAAGTCAGAAGGTTGATAAGTTGAATATCCACCACTGCCATCACCTAGATTAATAAATACAACCCCATTCCCTTTTGAAATATATTCTTCATTACCTTCTTTAGATACAAAATAATCAAATCCATTATCTTTCTTTTTGGCTGAAATGTAAGGTATTTCATCACCTGCCAATAAGTCAAAAGTTACCTTTCCTTTTGTACTTTCAATCACATCAAATACTTTGTTTATACTAAACATCTTCCATTTTCTATTTTTTTCAAACAAATTGAGAGGTGTACTTTGTATTTCACTTGCAAAATTTCTTCTATCCTGAATGTGGTTAGATAGAATACTAATCATTTCAAATTCACTTTTTTCTACATCAAGAAGATTTAGTTCTTTCTTGCTTTGATAAACAATATATTCATTTATGGTTTTGCAGAAATCTTCATTACTTAGCTTTGAATAATCAGGGTTAGAGTGAGCATATATATTCCATTCATCATTTTTTTTCATTTTTACACGTGATATGGTGATATTATCTGATTTTTCTCCATTAAATATTTCTTCTAGTAAATCTTTTTCTATGTTTTTCCATTTGTTATAGATGTCTGTTCTACCTTTATTCTTTGAAAGCACAAAACCATCATCTTGTAGATCATAAAAGATAACATCTTTAGAAAAATCATGTGGGCAATGCGTTTCGAATACAGCTATTGCTGTACTTGTTGACGCATTAGGTTGAAATAAGTCTTTAGGCATATTTATTACATATTTTAATGTATGCTTATCTAAAATCTTTTTTCTGACCTCTAGTTCTTTAAAATACATTGATAATGGGGCAATAATCAGTCCATATCTTGAACAGTTATCTAAAAGTTTACTTAAGAAAGTAATTTCTTTAGGTGTCGGATCGTCCTTGCTTTCTTTTCCTGAATATGGTGGATTTATAAAACCAATCGTAGGTTTTGTATTTTGTAAAATTAAATCTGCTTCTTCACTATTTATGGAATCCAAATTATAAATTTTAGATTTCCCATCGCCTCTAAATAACATATTTGCTATTGCACAAATATACATTGTGGCATTAACTTCAAATCCAACCAATTGATCGGACTTAACTTTGTTAGGATCTATTCCTTTCAAAGTTAATAACTTATTCATACCTGCAATCAGAAACGCACCTGTACCGCAACACAAATCTAAAATAACATCATTTGTTTTAAATGGAATTAAGTTAACAAATAGAGTAGTAATATGTTTCGGTGTTAAAACAATACCTTTCTTTACATTTGAAACACCTGCAAACCTTAAAAATTCTTCATAGAATTTACCCATAATGTCGTAATTAGAGTTTGTAGAAAATGAATTATTAAATAAAGGAATAATATTTTCTTTTAACTCATCAAGTATTCTTTTTAGAATATCAGTTGTTTTTAAGGTTTGATCTTGATTTAAAGTATTTAATTCTAATTCTAGAGCCTTTAACTTCTCGCTAGGGATTCCTTCAACAGCTAATATATCCCTGATTGTTGGATAAAGATTGTTTAACAATTGCTCAGATGAGAATTTATCATATAAATCAGGGAAATTATTATTATGATTTTTAGGCTTATAAAGACTAATCATCAATGAAGCTAAAATAATTGGTCTTTTTTGAGAATCTATAGAGCGTAGTAATTTATTCACCTTTTTACTAACTTTTGTTACATTAGCTATGGCTTTTTCTTCATCAAAATTACTAAAAATAGTTAAAAAATCTTCTTCTTTTAAAAAGTTTTTAATATGCTTTACTTGAGATATTTCATTATGGTTTATAAAAAAACAAGAAAATTTATTCTTATATTCATCCGATAGATCGCCACTAACAGCAATCCCTATAATTTTCCATGATGAAAAAGAATCTAAAATAAAACGACTTAAATACCATTTAATGCCTGCTACAGTACCTTTATCGATTTCAGGCAAGTCATGCTCTTGCATTGTAGGTTTTTCTTCAACAAGAATTAACAATTTTTCATTCTTGTTGCAATAAATTCGATCAGGATAACCAACTTTCCCATTTTGTTGTTTTGAAGATGATTTCAGAACTTTAATAATATCATCTGTCAATTTACTTTCAGTCTGACTATCATCCCAATCAGCAACGTTATATCCTAATTCCTGTAATTTTTGAGTTACACTAGGGGTAACATTTTTATCTTTTCTAGCCATTTTACCAACCTCTCAAAATAGATTTGCAAGGTTGATATTGAAGGGATAAGCTATTTGTAGGCTTGTAGGCTTGTAGGCTTGTAGGCTTGTAGGCTTGTAGGCTTGTAGGCTTGTATAGACATTTTTGTTCCTTATTGAGTTAGTGTCAAATTAGTATTTATTGTCTTTTCGCTATTTTTTTAAAAGAAATAGCAAAAGCATCCTTTAAATTTTCAGGCATAGCACGATAGTCTGCAATCAGCTTTTCTTCTTGCTCTGACATAGTGTTTTCTTGCGTTAGGTTTTGAAACATCTCACCTTCACCACTCACGAGCCAATTCAAATTCACTCCTGCTTTAGCTATGCCCGACATTCCTTCTGCATTGGGTTCACGTTCACCACCGATATAACCTTGCATCGTACGATAGGCTATTCCTGTTTGTTCTGCGAAGTCGGTAATTTTCCAATTTTTAGCTTCACAAACTTGTCTTAATCTTTCTGATATGCACATTTGAGCGTTCCATTTTCAATTCACAATTGACAAATCACGCAAATGAGCGTATATTTGTTTTCGGTTTAAACTCATTTTATCACGTTTGAGCATATTTAAAATCTCTATTAACATAAATTTTAAACAAGACGATGACCCAGCATTTCTTACTTTCTAGCAAAGCTCGCACGCTTTCTTCTTACGAGATTGCACAACTCTCGGAAGAAGAAGCGTATGATTTACTTTGTGAATTAAGATGGGGTGGAAAAGAGTTTATCACTTGTCCTAAATGTGGGGTACAACACAAGCCTTATTATATTTCTACACGTAAACAATGGCGCTGCAAACATTGTAATCACACTTTTAGTGTCACTTCAGGCACCATTTTTGCCAATCGCAAGAAACCGATTAAGGTTTATCTCTATGCTTTAATGGAATGGGTAAATGCAGTCAAAGGCTTATCTTCCCTTCAATTAGCTCGTAATGCAAAACTTAATCCTCGCACGGCATTTGTTTTATCGCATAAATTCCGTAAAGCATTATTAGAAAGTCGTGATATGAAACCCCTTTCAGGCGTAGTGGATATGGACGGCACTTATGTTCATCCTGCACCACGTAAAGCAAATAAGAAATCTGACCGCATTGACTATCGTTTAAAGGAAAATCAGAATCCTGATAAACGTTGTGTAATGGTTGCACGTGAGCATTATTCACCAGAAGAAAAAGCCAGTAATGTGCTGCATTGTGGGGCAAAACGCTCTCACGTTTTTGTGGCGCATACGGAATCGCAATCGGTAGTGAAAAGTTTTGCCGATAAATTTATTAAACCGAATACGCAAATCAATACCGATGAAAGCACTGCTTATGATGTCTTGTTGCCTTACTATAACTTGAGAACTGTAAACCATAAGGAAGAATATCGCAGTGATTTGGGCGTAACGAACAATCAGGCAGAAAGTTTATTTAGTCGTTTCAAACGTATGTACTACGGACAAGTTCACCGTATCAGTAACGAATACTTACTCAACTATGCGAATGAAATTGCCTACCGTGAGGACAATCGCCGTACCTCAAATAAAGCGCAGTTTATTGATGTATTAAGCCGATGTTTGAAAACCACCAACGATAACAATGAATGGTGCGGTTATTGGCAACGAAAAATTATCCATCAAGAAGTGATTTGGCAGTAGATATATGGCATATAACCTAGATAAGAAACTCAAAGAATTTGAGTTTGAGCGTAAACAGGTATTGCATCATCTTGCGTTACTTGATACGAACATTGCCACATTAAAACGCGCTATTGAGCTTACTCAACAGGAAAGTGATGTAGCCCTTTATAATACGGACAACTTTGTGTACCGTTCCAAATATAAGCTCTTTAAAGGGAAAATTCGTAAATACATCGTACAAATGATGCGAGAAGCACCCAATAAAGCCTTTACAATTGCTGAACTCACGCAGCGCATTTTCGATATTGAACAAAATCCTGATACACCGTCCGAAAAACATCTTGATTCCGTTCGTAAACAACTGAATGAGTTTTATAAAAGGGAATGGATTAATAGAGTTCAAATCAGCCGAAATGAGGTTCACTGGCAATGGAAACAAAAATAGCGGTATTTCTACCGCTACTTATCCATTTCTACTCAAGAGGTTTTAATCGCCATTCAGAACGCCTGAAAAATCTTCGCTTTTGTATCCGTTTATGTAATTCAACTTCTTTCCGTTCAATAATTCCTTTCTTATACAGTTCTTTCAATACGCGAGCAACAGCTAATTCATGTTCTTTTTGGGGTAGAGGATAATCTTTGCCAGTGTCTAATTCCAACGACGCCTCTGTAATAAAGTATAATGTTTTCCAACTATCACTTTGCTTTAATACTCTTGCAACCAACAATTGAAGATTTTGCTTAAACAATCGAGGTTTTATTAGCCTTGAAATATTAAATTGTGTTTTGATTTGCCTTAAATCGAAATCGGGTTCAATGTATATCAAGGTATTCTCAAAACAAAATATTTTATCCTCTAAATCTGATTTCTGTTGTTTTAACTGCTCAAGTTGATGTTCAAGAATTGCTTTTTCTTTATAGCTACTTTCGATTAATTTGGTAAGTTGAGAAATAAGGTGGGATTCTGCCATAATAAAAATCTCCATTGAGTTAAACTTTCAATGGAGATTTTAGTATTTTCAAGCGGTTAGGTCTTTGTGCAACTGCTACATAATACCGAAAAAATATTGTGTTTTTTGACCGCTCTTTCATTTTCTTAATCTCTGAAGTTATTAAATTGGAATGGTTGACCTAATTCAGCGCCTTTCACTAATTGAATAA
>CAJZKN010000010.1:0-57989 GCA_916050345.1 Parahaemophilus parainfluenzae
AATCAACAAGTGCCCACACAGATTGTCTGATATATTGTTAAAGAGCAAAAAAGAAATTGGTCGGCGAGATAGGATTTGAACCTACGACCCACTGGTCCCAAACCAGTTGCGCTACCAAGCTGCGCTACTCGCCGTCAGATTTCTCATTAAGAGAAGATGGGGTGGCTAATGGGATTCGAACCCACGACAACTGGAATCACAATCCAGGGCTCTACCAACTGAGCTATAGCCACCATTGATTAGCTGTTCATCGCATTGACTTTCTGGCGCGCTCGACAAGATTCGAACTTGCGACCTTTGGCTCCGGAGGCCAACGCTCTATCCAACTGAGCTACGAACGCGTTACTGCGTCGTTGCAGGGGCGTATATTAATGATTTCCCAATACCTTGTCTAGCACTTTTTTGAAAAAAAATATCAAAAGATAAATTTTTGTTCAATTTGTATAGAATTTACTATTTATTCGTCTATTTTTAGTGCTAAATAGTAAAAAAGGATAGCAAATTGCTATCCTCTTTCATTTAGTTTATTGTTTATTACGGCGCGCTCGACGTTTCATTCTTCGTACCCATCGAGTAATTTTCCATGCTTTTGTAATTGAATAAGCATAAAGGAAGAATAGCACGATAAACGCAATGAACATTGCCCATTCATTAATATAGAAAATTTCACCTAAGATCCCGATTGTGGCACAAATTGCCGCAAATAAGGTAATTAATAAAAAGGCTTGGCGAGACGTTAATCCAGCACGAACCATTAAGTGATGCACGTGTAAGCGATCTGGTCTGAAGGGACTTTTTCCTTTACGTAAACGGCGATAAATAATCGCCACCATATCAATTAAAGGCACTGCAATAATCCAAAGTGCAGTCACTGGATTCATCGGATGTCCTTTTCCTTGCGTACTTAAAAGTAGAATCCAAATAATGGTAAAGCCAATTAAAGTACTCCCCGCATCTCCCATAAATACTTTGTATTTAGGTCCTAATGGAATGCCTAAGTTTAATAATAGATAAGGCAAAATTGCGACAATTAAGGCAAAACTCCAATACGCCATATCCATCTGTCCATCACGGAACATTAAGATACCAATGGCAGCAAATGAAACAATTGACAATCCACCTAACAATCCATCGATACCATCAATCATATTAAAGGCATTAATAATTGCAATTGTGGCAAATACGGTAATAATCAACCCAATAGAACCAAGTGTTAATTGGAATGGTCCGAGAATTTGACCTAAATGATCTAAATAAACATTCCCCAAGTCGATCATTAAAATCGCGAGCACCGCTTGAATCCCTGCACGCAAGAAGGGACTAATATCAAAGCGGTCATCTAAGATACCAATTGCCAGTAGAACAAAAATACTGAATATATAAAGATAAGGTAAACGAAGTTGATCCCACTCCATTAAATAGTAGCAAAGATTTCCCATGAAAAGAGAAACACCGCCAATAAGGGGAATTGCACCTTGGTGACGTTTACGATAATTCGGTTTATCAACCAAGCCAATTTTATTGGCAATTGGTCGCATGACAATTAAGGTTAAAAATGCCCCTAAAAAAGTGACGAGAAGACTTAGCATAGTTTTTATCCTAAAATTTTTTTGCAAAGGATAACATAAAGAAAAATCAGCACACAAAGATTTTTCTCAAATTCAGTTTTTTAGTACAATATGGCCACTTTTAATATAAGGATTAAAATCATGACAAAATCAACCGCACTTTTCTCTCGTGCACAAGAAGTTATTCCAGGTGGTGTAAACTCCCCCGTTCGTGCCTTTAAAGGCGTAGGTGGCACACCGGTATTCATTCAAAAAGCCAAAGGCGCTTATATTTACGATACTGAAGGCAAACAATATATCGATTATGTGGGTTCTTGGGGGCCAATGATTTTAGGTCACAACCACCCTGCTATTTTAGATGCGGTATTAAAAGCAGCAGAAAATGGTTTAAGCTTTGGTGCGCCAACGCCATCTGAAATTGATTTAGCTGAATTAGTCTGTGAAATTGTGCCATCTATTGAAATGGTTCGTATGGTGAGTTCAGGTACTGAAGCAACCATGACAGCAATCCGTCTTGCGCGTGGTTATACAAATAGAAGCAAAATCTTAAAATTTGAAGGTTGTTACCATGGCCATTCTGATTCACTTTTAGTAAAAGCAGGATCAGGCGCATTAACACTTGGGCAACCAAGCTCACCAGGTGTACCTGAAGATTTTGCAAAACATACTTTAACTGCAGAATATAACAATCTTGATTCTGTTAAAAAGCTATTTGAAGAATTCCCTAACGATATCGCTTGTGTGATTATTGAACCAGTTGCAGGTAATATGAACTGTGTTCCACCTAAAGAAGGCTTCTTACAAGGCATTCGTGAAATTTGTGATCAATATGGTGCACTTTTCATTATTGACGAAGTCATGACTGGTTTCCGTGTGTCACTTGCAGGCGCACAAGCTTATTATGGTGTCACACCAGATCTCACCACATTAGGTAAAGTCATTGGTGGCGGTATGCCGGTGGGTGCTGTTGGCGGTAAAAAAGAGATTATGCAACACCTTGCGCCGACCGGCCCGGTTTACCAAGCGGGTACTCTTTCAGGCAACCCGATTGCCATGGCGGCAGGTTTAGCTTGTTTAACTGAATTGAAAAAAGCAGGTAACGAACAACACCTTGCAGAATTAACCACTAAGCTTTGTGATGGCTTAAAAGCATTAGCTCAAAAACACAATGTGCCATTCGTGATTAATCATGTAGGCGGAATGTTTGGTATTTTTTTCACTGACCAAAAACAAGTTACCTCTTATGCAGAAGTCATGAAATGTGATACCGAAAAATTCAAAGTGTTCTTCCACAAAATGCTCGATCAAGGCGTTTACCTTGCGCCTTCTGCTTTTGAAGCAGGCTTCATGTCTTTAGCTCATACAAATGAAGACATTGAAAAAACGCTTGCTGCCGCTGATATTGCATTTGTAGCAGTTGCTTAAAATATAAAAGTGCGGTTACATTTAACCGCACTTTTTTATTTCATATTATAAACGTTCATAGAGTACGTTTTCTAACAATCCTCTTTCCTCTTCGGTTAATGCAATTCCTTTTTCATTTGTTAGGATGAAGAAGTCTTCGGCTTTTTCCCCTACCGTCGTAATTTTTGCATTACAAAGATTGAGTTTTAACTCAGTAAAAATTTGACTGATTTGAGCCAATAAACCTGGCTTATCTAAAGCCACCACTTCTAATTCGGTATGCTCTTTTTTCGTTTCTTTCAAAAAACGTACATCTGTTTTTACAGTGAAATGTTGCAACTGTCGATTATTTGCAAAAGACATGGATGGCAATTTTTCGCCTAATAAAACAGAGGTTAATACCGTCTCTAATTCTCGGCGACGTTCTGAACGAACCAATTCACCGTTTAATTCTGTGATAATAAAGCTATCGAATACGTAGCCATCATCTGATGTTAAAATTTGGGCATCATGAATGCTGAATTTTTTTGCACCTATGGTTGAAACCACTTTATTAAATAAGTTGGCTTGGTCAGGACAATAAACGAAAATTTCTGTCCCACCGGAAGAAAAACGGTTACTGATTTTAATCTGTACTTCACCATCAAATTCAACTAATAACTCCGTATGCCACGCAATTTGTTTTGGGCTATTTCGTAAAAAATAATCATCGGGACAACGTTGCCAGAGTGCTAAAATTTTTTCTTCCGATAATTCTGGTTGATCGTCAGATAAAATTGCCAGTGCCAATTGGCGATTTTCAAGGATCTTTTCTTTATTATCTAATAATAAATTCATCCCTTGTCGGAATTGTTGCGACGTATAATCATAGAGTGAAGCAAACAAAGAACGTTTCCAGCTATTCCACAAGGTACCGTTTGTTGCACAAATATCCGCGACCGTTAAACAAGTGAGGTAATCTAAGCGCACATGATTTTGTACACTTTCCGCAAAGCTCATCACGACTTCAGGATCATGAATATCTCGACGCTGTGCAGTAATTGACATGAGCAAATGCTCTTTCACTAGCCAAGCCATCGTTTCAATTTCTCGACGATCAAAACCATGTAAACGGGCAAATTCAACAACATCTTCAGCCCCTAACTCTGCATGATCCCCTCCACGACCTTTCGCAATATCATGGAAAAGTGCTGCGACATAAAGCAAAGTGCGGTCAGAAATTTGACTAAATATTTGATGACAAATTGGATGGGATTCTGCTTCCTCTTCAGCTAAGAAACTTTCCAATTTCAACATCACTCGCAAGGTATGCTCATCCACGGTGTAAATGTGGAAAAGATCAAATTGCATCAAACCTTCAATTCCCAGCCATTGTGGCAAATAAGCGGTTAACACACCATATTGGTGCATTGGGAGGAATGCTCGCTGAATGGCTTTTGGTTGATTAAATAACCGAATAAATTTCTCTCTTGCTTCAGAGATATCACATAATTTCTGCGTCAAACTTTCTAACGCAATCTGAAGTTGGCGTAATGTTGAAGAATGAATCTCAGCTTGTTCATGCTGTGTTAGATAGAAAAAAAGATCCAAAATACGATCGGGATAACGTAAAAACAGATCATCTTTACGTAAACACAAACTTTGATTTACTAGCTCAAAATTATCATCCAAAGGATGAATAGAAACCTCCCCATCCGTTGATAAAAAATGTTCTTTATAATGCTTAATCAGGATATCGGTTAAACGAGAAATCGTGCGTAAAGCTTGGAAAAAACGTTTCATCATTTTTTCGACACCACGATTTCCGTCGCCTTCAAAACCAAGCATCTCGCTCACTTTGATTTGACGATCAAACAACAAACGGTTGTCATAACGTTTTAAAATCAAGTGTAAAGCGAACCGCACTTTAAATAAAAATTCTTGGCTTTCTAATAATTGTTGGTGTTCCGATGGATAAATAAAGCCACTTTTCAAAATGCCATCAAGGGTCATTTCCCCAGTGTGTCGTAATGCGATCCAATATAAAAGATGAAGATCCCGCAAACCACCTGGGCTGTATTTTAAATCGGGCTCTAAATTGTAACTGGTGTTGTGATAGCGCTGATAACGTTCAATTTGCTCTTGTACTTTGGCGTCAAAGAATGGTTTTATCGCCCAAAAATCTGGCTTTTTCAATATTTCCCCTAAAGCATTAAAAAGGGATAAATCACCCGATAAATAACGAGATTCAAGCAAATTAGTGGCAATAGTAATGTCCTGTTTGCCTTCCTTTTCACATTCTTCTAAAGAACGAACACTATGCCCTACGTCAAATCCACAATCCCACAAGAACTGCACAAATTGAGCAATTTTTTCTTCCGTTTCAGACTCTCTTTCTTCTTTTGAAAGAATAAGAACATCCAAATCAGATAAAGGGAAGATTTCTTGTCTGCCATAACCGCCTACTGCAATTAAGGTGAGATTAGCTTTATCTAATTCAAATTGCAGCCAAAGCTGTTTTAACAAATCATCACAAAACTGTGTACGGTTAGCAATCAGCTCAAAAACGGAATAATCAGTAAAGTGCTGACGTTCAAATTCCTTCAAATTTTCACGCTGAATTTTGACCGCACTTGGCGTGAGTGGAGAGTCGAAATGATAAGGAAAAAGCATAGGTATTCCACAAACAAAACAATTATAAAAAAAGCCCACTATCGTAGGCTTTTAGCTGAACTTAAAGGTTATTCATCATACGTTGAATTCGGCCTTCCGCAATTTCCTCATCACGAATAGTCATCACTTCACAACCGTTTTCGGTAACCACAATTTGATGCTCATATTGCGCTGAATGGCTACGGTCTTTGGTTTTTACTGTCCAACCATCGCCCATAATACGTACTTCTTTCTTACCCGCATTAATCATTGGTTCAATAGTGAATACCATACCTGGTTTCAAAATCACACCGCCGTCATCTGCATAATAGTGTAAAACTTGCGGTTCACAGTGGAATTCAGTTCCCACGCCGTGACCACAGTACTCACGAACCACACTAAATCCTTGGCTTTCAGTATATTTTTGTACCGCTTTACCAATTTCGTTTAAACGAATACCCGGCTTAACCGTACGTAATCCCACATAAAGCGCTTCTTGTGCTGCTTCAACCAATTTTTGGCTACGAATATTGGTTTCACCCACGACATACATCTTCGAATTATCACCGAAATAACCGTCTTTAATCACAGTCACATCAATATTGACAATATCACCACGTTTTAATTTTTTATCGTCGCTTGGAATACCATGGCAAACCACTTCATTTATAGAAATACAGGTTGCTTTCGGAAAACCATGATAATTTAAGCACGCAGGAATCACTTTTTGTACGTTTACCATGTAATCATGACAAATGCGATCCAATTCACCTGTGGTCACCCCTTCTTTGACATAAGGCTCGATCATGACCAAGACATCTGACGCTAATTTACACGCTTCACGCAACTTAACAATTTCTTCTTCAGTTCTTAATGGAATGCCCATTATTTCTCCTTATTTAATTCTGATTTATTCGCATATAATAGCACTAATTCCGTGAAAAATCTTGAATGAATTAACAGGTTATTAGATAATACAAGGATTATTTTTAGGAAAGTGGGGATAGAGATATGTCAGATTTAGATATGGCCGTACCGCTAACTTTTACTGATGCGGCAGCCAATAAAGTAAAAAGTTTAATTAGCGAAGAAGAAAACAACGAATTAAAATTACGCGTTTATATCACCGGTGGCGGTTGCAGTGGTTTCCAATATGGTTTCACCTTTGACGATAAAGTCAATGAAGGTGACTTAACCATTGAAAAAGCCGGTGTGCAATTAGTGATTGATCCAATGAGTTTACAATACTTAATTGGCGGCACCGTGGATTATACTGAAGGCTTGGAAGGTTCTCGCTTCGTAGTGAACAATCCCAATGCAACCAGCACCTGTGGTTGCGGTTCGTCATTCAGCATCTAATAATATGGATTTTCAATTTACCCATTATCTAGGCAATGTGCACGCCAAATGTTCGATGGAACACATTGCTCTAGCCAATTGGTTTAATTCAGAAGTGCGGTCAAATCCTCAAGCGTTTTTGACCGCACTTTCTGCCTGTGAGCAGATTAAAAATAATGATGAAGTCACGCTGATTGGTTCCGAATACACGCTTTTTATCAATACCGATGAAGTGATGATTCGCGCCAATAATCTTGCAATTGAAACAGATGAAATTTTAGAAGACGACTTCCACTATTATGATGAAGAAAGTATCGCCTTCTGCGGTACAACAGACTTCATTCACTTTCTTAATGCCTATTTTGAATTTATTGCTTAACCTCATTCTCTGAAGCTAACTATTATGTCGGAAACGGAAAACACCTCATCAGAACAACAAGAAACACAAGCGCCAGATAAGCGCCGTTCTTGTAAAATCTTTTTAGCTAAAGCGGCCTTTACTTTAGGGACGCTTGCCGTGTTTTATGGTGGCTATTTAGACTGGCAAATTCGCTCAAAAATGGATGGCCAGATTTGGCGTTTACCGGCTGAAGTATATAGTCGCTTAGAAAGCGTAAAACTGTCTAACAATCTTTCTTTTGACGAAGTGATTCAAATCTTATTGGATAACGAATACCGTCAAACTACTATGATTGCAGCACCGGGAGATTTTAAACTCGAAGACGATACCATCGTGTTACTTCGTCGCGCGTTCCCTTATCCTGATAAGCCTGAACCACAACGGGTATTACGTTTACGTTTTACCGATAACAAACTTTCTCGTATTGAAGATTTAGTCAACGTAAAAGCGGTTGATGAATTCCGTCTTGCGCCTAAATTAATTGCCATGTTGGAATCAGATAATGAAGATCGTTTAGCAATTCCATTACAGCACTACCCTCGCTTACTCATTGATGCCTTGTTACTGACAGAGGATCGCCGTTTTTACGATCATAACGGGATCAACCCAATCGGTATTATGCGTGCAATGATTGCCAATATTAGAGCAGGTCAAACGGTTCAAGGTGGCAGTACGCTGACTCAGCAATTAGTGAAAAACTTGTTCTTATCGAGCGAACGTTCTATTACGCGTAAAGTTAATGAAGCGTTGATGTCATTAGTTTTAGATTGGCGATATGATAAAAACCGTATCTTAGAAACCTATCTTAACGAGATTTACCTTGGTCAAAATGGTGATATCCAAATTCACGGTTTTGCATTGGCTAGCCAATTCTATTTTGGTCGTTCCATCCGTGAAATTAGCCTTGACCAAATTGCCCTTTTAGTCGGCATGGTGAAAGGCCCATCCCTTTATAATCCATGGCGAAATCCACAATATGCACTCGATCGCCGAAATGTGGTGTTAAAACTGATGCTTGATCATCAAATGATTGGGGATGAATTGTATGAGATGTTGAGTAAGCGTCCATTAGGCGTGCAAGCTAAAGGTCAAATTTCACGTAAATACCCTGCTTTCATTCAAACATTACAAGCGGATCTTCGTCGTCAATTAGGGGAAAATAAAACCTCTGCACTACTTGGTGCACGTATTTTCTCCACAATGGATTTAAAACAACAGGAACAAGCTGAAAATGCCGTGGTGAATACGGTCAATCAATTGCAAGTACAAACTAAAAATCCACATTTAGAAGGCGCAATGATTGTCGCGGATTATCACTTGGGTGAAATACGTGCTGTTGTGGGTGGATTACAAACAGAATATGCGGGCTTTAACCGTGCATTAATGTCAAAACGTCAAATTGGTTCTTTGGTAAAACCATCCATTTATTTGACCGCACTGATGAATCCGGAACAATTCCGTTTAAATACGCCAATTCAAAACCAACCAATCACGATTTATGTCAAAGGTAGTCAACCTTGGCAGCCACGTAACTACGATCGCAAATATAGTGGTTCAGTGATGTTAATGGATGCCCTTGCTCGCTCATTAAATATTCCAACGGTAAATATTGGGATGAAAGTTGGCTTAAGCAAAGTGATTGATACGCAAAAAGCCATGGGATGGGACAATGTGACGATTCCAAAAGTCCCGGCAACCTTGCTTGGTTCTTACAGTATTTCACCTTATGATGTGACAAAACTCTATCAAACCATTGCCAATCAAGGGGGTAAAATTGAGTTAAGCACCATTCAAAGCATTACCGATCGCCAAGGCAATATTATTTACGAACACAATACCGTGCCAGATCAAGTGGTGCCGAGAGAAGCGGCTTACCAAACCTTGTATGCAATGCAACAAACAGTCGAACGTGGTACCGCGCGTAGCTTACAAAATGATTATGCGGATCTTCGTCTTGCGGGTAAAACGGGGACAACCAATGATGCTCGTGATACGTGGTTCGTGGGTATTGATGGTAAAAATGTCAGCACCATTTGGTTAGGTCGTGATGATAACGGTGAAACCAAACTAACAGGTGCCTCAGGTGCATTACAAATCTATAAAGATTACTTAAACCGCGTGGTTATCGAAAAACTGAAACTTGGTCAACCATCTACCATTAAATGGGTTGGCATCAATGCTTACGGTAGTTGGAGTTGTGGTAGTAATCGGACAATTCCAGTTTGGGCAAATAAAGATCAAAACTTCTGTGCGTCTGCGCAAACAACGAGTACTGCGACCGCTACCGCGGCGCAAACCACGCAATCGCCACAGCCTGAACAACCTGAATCACCAAAACAAGAAAGTGTATGGGATGTGTTAGATAATAAAGCGCCTGTTGAAGAAGCTACACCGGCTCAATAAACTCGCTTATTTTTGACCGCACTTTGATATCTCGATAAAGCGCCTAACAAGGGCGCTTTATTCTTTTTCGCGTAAAAGAACAGTCTCTAGATTTCCGACTTGTGTGAATTTTTTGATCTCCATCACAAAAATTAGAATTATTTATTGTCATTTCACTGATATCAAAGGATAATTATAAATAGGAATTAATTTCATTTGAGGTAATGAGGTAAATAGACGATGCTATTCCGTTCTATTCGATTTTTCTTTTTAATTTTTTCACTCGCCTTTTCTTCTTCACTCTTTGCACAAGATAACTATCAACAATGGGTTGATGATATTACGGCTCGCTTAGATAAAACGTCTCAACTTATCCAACAAGGCAATACCGATGACGCCCGTACTGAAGTGCAAATGGCTTATTTTGAAGTCTTTGAAAATCTAGAAGGCCCAATTCGTATCAATTTCTCTGCACAAAAAAGTTACCAAATGGAAGCGACTTTTGGTGAGATCCGTAAAATGATCGGTGAAGGCAGCTCACAAAAAGAGATTCAGGCTAAAATTGATCAACTCAAAAAAGAATTAAAAGAAGTGTTGCCATCATTGGTTGAAGGCCATCAACTCAATGCTGACGGACAACATGGCGTTTATGATAATCAAGCGATTGCCCCTTATTGGCAACAAAGTTTTAAAACCATTGATGACTTGCTCGCTCAAGGGATCGATGCTTATCAAAATGGTGATCTTGCCAATGCCAAAAAATTGTTCCAACAAGCACAATATGATGGCTATAAAAACTCAGAAATGGAAATGTCCATTCGCCAAAATCGCTCCGCAGAAATCTCAGCCGCGATTAACCAACAGTTTTACAACATCATCCGTTTAAGTGAACAAGCCGATCAAATCACAGAGATTGGTTACCAAAGCACGCAATTATTACAGGATATTGAAGAAAACTTGCCTAACCTGCCAACCACACGTGAAGAACAAAATGTTCAATCCAATGCAGCACAGCAAGCAACTGATAATCAACAAGAGCAAGATTGGAATAAGATTAAACAAGAGATCAACCAACGTATTCAACAAGCTATTGCCCTCTATCAACAAGGTGAAAGCAAAAAAGCGATTCTTTCCGTACAAGACACCTATTTCGACGTGTTTGAAAGCACAGGAATGGAAAACAAAGTGGGTTCTCGTGATAGTAACTTTAAAGCTGAACTTGAAGGCTACTTTACTCGTCTCGTCAGTTTAATGAAAGCTGAACAAGGTGATAAGTTACAGGCTCAAGCTGACGGTTTAAACCAGAATTTAACTAAAGCGGTTGAAATGTTACAGGGCGAAGAACAAAGTGATTGGTCTATGTTCTTATATAGCCTTTTAATCATCCTTCGTGAAGGTTTGGAAGCCTTATTGATTGTTGCCGCTATCGTGACTTACTTAATTAAAAATAACCACCAAGATAAATTACCGGTTATTCGCCAGTCTGTTTATGTGGCGTTAATTGCTAGTGTGGTTACCGCATTTATCTTCCAACTTATCTTTGAAAACTCCGGTCAAAACCGCGAATTACTCGAAGGCTTTACGATGATTTTTGCCGTCGTTATGCTCTTTATGATGAGTTACTGGTTGTTATCTAAAGTTGAAGCACAAAACTGGAAACGTTATTTAGAAGGCAAACTCTCTACTGCCCTCACCACGGGCTCACTCATTGGCCTATGGCTTACCAGCTTCTTAGCCGTATATCGCGAAGGGGCAGAAACCGTATTGTTCTATTATGCCCTTGTAGGTGATGCGAAAAGTGCGGTCAGTTTCATCTACCTTTTCGCAGGTATCATTGTCGGCGCAATTATTCTCACCATTTGCTACTTCGTGATGCGTTATACGGTGGTGAAATTACCGCTTAAACCATTCTTTATGTTTACGGGTTCATTTATGTACTTAATGGCCTTTGTATTCGCCGGTAAATCAGTTTTAGAACTCATTGAAGGCAAACTTTTCGAGCCAACGCTGATTAGCGGTGTGCCTGAAATTTCGTGGTTAGGTATTTATCCTTATATGGAAACCTTGATTCCACAAGCAATCTTACTCGTCGCAGCCGTATTTGCTCTGTTTATTATGAAATATCAAAGCAAAAAAGCCGCGTAATACCCAACAATCCTTTAGGAGAAAAACAATGAAAAAAGCACTTTTAGCAACAGCATTATTTGCGGGTATTTTCACCGCGTCTACTGCTAACGCATTCCAAGAATATCCAATTGGTGAAGCGGTAACCATGAATGAAATGGAAATTGCGGCGGTTTATCTCAAACCAATCGATATGGAACCACGTGGTATGGGTTTACCTGCTGCGAAATCAGATATCCACTTAGAAGCGGACATCCACGCAGTAAAAGGTAACAAAAATGGCTTTGGTGATGGTGAATGGATGCCTTACTTAACCATCAACTATACTTTAGTAAATGCTGATACGGGTGAAAAACAAGAAGGTACCTTCATGCCAATGGTAGCGGGTGATGGTCCTCACTATGGTGCAAACGTGAAAATGATGGGCGTGGGTAACTATAAATTAACTTACCACATCGATCCTCCATCAAAAGCAGGTATGCACCGTCATACCGACCCGGAAACTGGCGTTGGTCGTTGGTGGAAACCATTTGATGTAAGTTATGAATTCAAATTCACTGGCATCAAATAATCTCAGGTAAATATTGATTTTACCGACTTGCCTTCCCCTGTTTGTCAGGGGAAGGCAATAGCATTTCATTTAACCTTAAAATATCGTCTGTTTTATCCTATTAAATGGTCAAACTATGAATTATTTTTTTATTTTCCTGCTTCAAGCACTTTTACCTTTTTCATTATTACTCGGTGTTTATCACAGTAAACAATCCTCTGTAAGTGCAAAAAAAATAATTTGGCTTAGTCTATTCAGTTTTATTGCCGGTATCGTACTGCGCCTTAGTTTACCAGCGGGACAAATAACCAATTTAATCGTCAATGCGGTAATATTGGTGCTATTGATTATCTTTGCCTTATGTTTAATTTTCGGCAAAGGTCGCTTACCTGCCTTTTGGCAAACGGTATTAATGCTCATCGCTGGAAGCTTCTGGGCAAAAGATCCCAACATTACCGCGCTTGTTTCTACTGATGTCATCAACACAGACTCAATCCTGCACATAAGTGCGGTCATTTTTGCCTTTGTTTTTTGTTTATGCTTACAAGGTTGGATCGATTTACTTTTAAAACAAGCGGGAAAAACACAACAAAAATCGACCGCACTTTTAAAAGGTGTGATGAGCCTTCTCTTAATTGGCTTACTGGTTCCACTTATTGGCGAACTCTTATTAATTTTAATGAAACTTCAAGTGCTTGAACTCACCAAACTACGTTTAAGCTTTGTTGCAAAATCAGGCGAAATCACTCGCTGGTTAAATTACATCTGTGCTGCCTTACTCTTCGTCGTACTAGCCATCTTCTACGGCAAAATTCATTTATCCCGCAAGCAACAAGTTAATGCGACACAAGAACCCATTGAAAAACGCCAAAAATTAGCCGCATTGCGTACTTCCTCTCGCTTACTTGGTTGGGGCTATTTGGCCGTAGCGATTATTTTTGCTACACAGCTTTATTGGGAGCAAATTGCTTCTCGTCCGCCACAACTGTCAGAAGCTATTCCTCTGACCTTAGATGAAAAGCAACAAGTCCATATTCCAATTGAGCAAGTAAAAGATGGCAAATTACACCGTTTTGTCTGGATTGCTGATGACGGTAAAGCCGTACGTTTCTTTGTCATTAATCGTCAACCAGATAAATTAAGTCTAGCTGCGGTATTTGATGCCTGCTTGCTTTGTGGTGACCAAGGTTATGTGATGGAAGGTAACCAAGTCGTTTGTGTGGGCTGCGGCGTACATATGTTTATTCCATCTATTGGTAAACCGGGTGGCTGTAATCCTGTGCCGATTGAAGATTGGCAACAAACTGAGACTGAAATTCTCATTAATCGAACCAGCTTAGAAGAAGGGTTAAATTTATTTAGCACGATTGTTGAAATCGATGTAAAAGATCCGATTAGTGGTACCCAAATGAAAAACACTAAAACGGAGCACAAATATAATTACGAAGGTAAAACTTACTTCTTTGAAAGTGAGAAAAATCTTGATTTATTCCGTGATAACCCTGAAAAGTATTTAGGTAAGGGGGAATAATGCTAGCAAGAATGTTATTTCAATCTTGGCGCTTCAGCATTAAACGTAAACTGTTGGCCGTTATTACTATTTTCTTAGCGGCTGGCTTAGTCTCTGCGCTCTTGGCGGTATCCATTGATATTGGCGATAAAATGGCAAAAGAGCTCAAATCTTACGGAGCCAATATTTTAGTTGAACCTGCAAGTAATGCAGCCTTGCCTGATGAACTCAGTCATAACGCAGATTTAAGTAGCCAAGATTTTCTCGATGAAAAAGAGCTGCCGAATATTAAAGATATTTTCTGGCGAAATAATATCGTAGGTTTTGCCCCCTTATTAAGTGCAGATGTAAAAGCGGAAACGCTTTCCACAAACACTCACGATAAATCAACCGCACTTGGACAAATTAATGTGTTAGGTACGTTTTTCGATCACAACATCCCTGTACCAGATGAAGATGATTACCACACAGGACAAAAAATCATTAGTCCTTATTGGCATGTGCAAGGGGAATGGGTCAACGATCTTGAAACACCAGAGGGAGAATTTATCCCTGCATTGATTGGTGAGCAATTGGCTCAACGAACTGGCTTAAAGCAAGGTGATAAAATCCAGCTTCGCTATCAAACTAATGAGCTAGATAATCAAAGTGCGGTCGAGATTACCGGTATTTTATCTACGGGTGGAGCTGAAGATAATCAATTAGTCATGCCGCTCAACGCTGTGCAAAAATTACTGGGCTTAGAAGGGAAAATTCAATCAGTTAAAGTCTCTGCGCTTACCGTACCTGAAAATGATCTTTCTCGTAAAGCCCGCGCTAATACCGATGCATTGGATGCGGAAGAGTACGATCGTTGGTATTGTACGGCTTATGTCTCGTCTATTTCACACCAATTAGAAGAAGCTATCTCTGGTGCTATTGTTCGACCAATTTGGCAAGTCGCCGCATCAGAAGGTGTCGTCATTGGTAAAATCCAGTTATTGCTTGCTGTCGTGACGCTCGCGGCCTTAATCGCCGCTGCTATGGGCATAGCCTCATTAATGAGTACAGGGATCATTGAGCGCTCAAAAGAAATTGGTTTAATGAAAGCGTTAGGCGCATACCAATGGCAAATCGCGTTATTGTTTTATTGCGAAGCCATTATCAGTGCCTTAATTGGTGGTTCGATTGGTTGTATTGCAGGTTGGGGCTTAGCAAGATTTATTGGTTCGGCCCTATTTGGCGTACCATTGAGTTTTGCTTGGATTGTAATCCCTTGCGTATTAATGCTTTCTATTTTAATTGCTGTAGTGGGTACTTGGTTCCCTGCTCATCGTATTGCCAAACTTTACCCTGTGGAGGTGCTCTATGGCCGCCAATAAAAGTATGTTTTGGCGTTTAATCTTCCAAGCATTACGCCTACGTTTACAACGAGTATTTATTATCTTCTCTGCCCTGACTGTTGGTGCGTCCATTGTGACGGCAATGGCAGCGGTCTATTTCGATATTAATACCAAAATGAGTCAAGAGCTCCGTACTTTCGGGGCAAACTTTTACATCGGTGCAGCCAATGGTGGATTGATGAAGGAACGCCAATTAAAGCAAATTCTGCACAATGCACCGGATAATTTCATCACCGCTGCCAGTCCTTATTTATATGGTGTTGCGCGAAGTGATTTAGAAAAAATTGTGATTATGGGCGTGTGGTTTGAAGATATGCGTGTGCTTGCACCTTATTGGCAAATTACCGGCTCAGCCATTAATGTGAATTTTGATGATCGCAATGCCATGATTGGGAAAACCTTAGCAGAACGCCTTAATTTAGGTGTTGGAAGTAAATTAACTCTGTCTAAAAATGCGGTTGAAAAACATGAATTCACAATAAAAGGTATTGTTGAGGCAGGTGATGCCACAGACAACATGTTAATCGTGAATTTAGAGTTTGCCCAAAATTGGTTGGATAAAGAAGGATTAGCAAACAACGCCTTGCTCAATGTAAAAAATGAACAAGGTAATGTCGCACAATTTGCCCAAGACATTATGCAACATCAACCAGATTTGACTGCTCGACCAATTCGAAAAGTCTCCGCTTCTGAAGGGCAGATTTTAGATAAAATCAAAGGATTGATGGGCTTAATCTCATTGGTCATTTTGATTCTCGCTACCCTTTGTGTGAATACCACGTTGATTGCTATTGTTGGTGAGCGAGCAAAAGAATTTGCACTGCAAAAAGCCTTAGGTGCAAAACAAAGTGACATCATTAAGCAAATTAGTACCGAAATTCTGATCATTGCACTCTGTGCAATTGTCGCGGGCCTGATTCTCGGCTACATCTTGGCACAATTACTTGGATTAACCGTATTCAAATCTTATATTGATATGCGTCTGCCGGTTATTCCAATTACTATCGTATTATCGTTATTGGTTGCCTTTATTGCGGTGATTGTACCAACCAAACGAGCTTTAAATATTCAAACCGCAAATGTGTTAAAAGGGGAATAAAATGAGTGAATTTGTGATTGAAACGCAACATTTATATAAACGATTCGGGCAAGTCACTGCTTTAGAAGACATTAATATTCAAATTCGCCAAGGTGAGTTTATTGCAATCATGGGCGCATCGGGTTCGGGTAAAACCACACTCATGAATATTCTGACTGGTTTAGATACCGCCAGTGAAGGTAAAGTGATCTTAGACGGCATCGATGCGGCACAACTGGATGAAGTGGGTCGTCAACGTTTCCGAGCGGAAAAAATTGGTCTAGTCTTCCAACAATTCCATTTGATTCCTTATTTGACCGCACTTGAAAATGTGATGCTGGCGCAGCACTATCACAGTGTGATTGATGAAGCCGCGGCTAAAGCGGTACTCGAACAAGTGGGATTAGGTCATCGTATGGATCACCGTCCAAGCCAACTTTCTGGGGGAGAACAACAACGGGTATGTATTGCTCGCGCGTTGGTGAACCAACCTCCTGTTATTTTTGCCGATGAACCTACAGGTAACCTCGACGAAAAAAATGAAGCCCTTGTACTAGATTTACTACAAGAATTAAATCGCCAAGGGAGAACCATTGTGATGGTGACACACAATCCAGAATTGGGTGAGTTAACCGATCGTGTTATTTATCTCCACCACGGAAAATTTGTAAAAGAGGAAATTCATGAAAAATAAATTCGTCAAACTACTTGCCATAAGTGCGGTCATTTTTGGCAGCGTTTCTTGTAAAGATGAAGTTGCTGCAATTGGTCAAAAAGCACCAGACATCGCTGCCTATGATTTACAAGGTAAAGAAGTCAAACTTGATGATTGGAAAGGCACTCGCTTACTGACATTCTGGTCTGAAACCTGTGGACGATGTGTTGCAGAATTAAAAGAGTTCGAAAAATTGGCCGAAGCTAATCCAGATAAAGTTCAACTTATCGCCATTAATGTTGATGGAGATAAAGTGGATACCAAAGCCGTGGTCGCCAAACGTCAGCTTACGTTGCCAGTTATCAAAGACCAATTAAAAATTACGGCTGAACGCTATCAACTTATCGGTACGCCAACAAGTTTTGTGATTACACCTGAAGGTAATATTCAGGCTAAATATGAAGGCGCAATTCCCGCAGAAGATTTAGATAAATTATTTAAAGGCTAGCCAAAATGAAAAAACGAATTTACTTACTCTCTATACTTTTACCCGTTTTAGGCGTTTTATTTACCCCTCCTGCCCTTTCTGCCGAAGCTGACTTAGTGAAAGCGGAAAAGGTATATAAACGCTCTTGTGCAACTTGTCATGGGAAACAAGGCGAAAAACCAGCGATGGGTGAATCCAAAATTATTAATCAATTAAAACCAGAAGAAATTTCAACCGCACTTTCAGAACGAAAAGCAGGAAATATTCCTAGTGCAGGAAGCCCTGCAAAACAACGTTTAAGTGAGCAAGATATTCATGATTTAAGTGAATATATTCAAACACTAAAATAGTTTTTGAATTTTTTTTAAACTAATTCTAAAATATACGGTCTTAGAAGGGGCTTAGTTTTACAAGCTAAGAAATTTTTATTATATCAATAAAGGATTTTTTATGAACAAATTCACTAAAATAAGCGCAACTGCATTATTTGCATTATTCTTAACTGCTTGTGATAAACCAGCAGATAAACCGGCTCCAGCAAAACCTGAAACCACTCAGCCTGCGCCGGAAGCTAAACAAGAAGCAGCTCAACCTGCTGAAGCAGCAAAACCAGCTGAAGCTACACCAGCTCAAGAACAAGCTGACTACAACAAATTACTTGAATGGAACGCAAGCCAAGCGCAAGCTCAAATGGCTGCTCAACAAAAACTTCAATCTGATTTAACTGCTGCTGTTCAAGCAAAAGATGATAAAAAAATTGAAGAAGCAATCAAAACGTTCAACAAAACTGTTGAAGATACAATTGCAAGCTTAGATAAATTAGATATTACAGCACCTTCAGTGAAAAGCATTAAAGATCAAAATAAAGAAGTGCTTGCATTATCAAGCGAATTATTAGTTGATCAATTAAACTTAGCAACTAAAGCGCCAACTGAAGAACAAACTAAAGCTTACCAAGCTAAAGTTGAAAAACTACAAGCTGCAGTAGCTAAATTACAAAAAGACGGTGCTGATTTAGCACAAAAATTTGCGCCTGCAGCACCAGCTGCTCCAGCCGCTCCAGCTGCAAAATAATTAATCGTTAAGATGAAAAAAACCTTACTGTAAAAAGTAAGGTTTTTTTATGTGCTTATTTTAGTATTCTGCTTTTTAACACATCCACAAATCGCTCTGTTGCCCCTTCCCAGCGATCTAAATATAACGCAGGTTCAATCAATTCTAATTCATTCAATAAAAAATTATTGTCAATAATCGTTCCATCTACGCGTGCATAGACAGGCATCTCTGGCAATTTATGTAAAACATCGCGCGCTGTTTCAATAATATGACGATCAACCTCAACAGAGATAATTTCAACTTTATACTGTGAATTTGCTCGCCATTCATTTTGAGGTGGCTGTCGGCGAATAGCATGACTAAATACACCATTGAAAAAAATCAAACTGGTTTCACCATTTGTAGCCACTTCAGGAATAAACGGCTGCAACACAACTTGCTCACCATACGTAGAAAGATCAGGTAATGCTTCACCTTGTTTTAGCTTTGTCACCAAATTACCACTCTGCCCTACAGCAGGTTTAATGACAAATTCAGACCAATCTTGGCGTTCAAGTGCGGTCAAAATTTCAGATGTTTTTGCAAAACAAATAAGGGTTGGAATGACATTGATACCCCAACTCTGCAAATCACATAAATAGCCTTTATGGCTATTCCATATCATTAATTCTGCGGGATTGATAAATGCATTCTTATGCAGTTTAATCCATTGAGTAAATTCATTGTAGAAATTCGCGTAATCCCATGCCGCTAAAGGTAGAATAAAATGACTTTGTAATGTTTCTTGCCAAGGCAAAAATTGAGTCGGAATACCTTGATTAGAAAGTTGTGTTTGTACAGGGATAAGATTTTGAGGGGCTGAAGGATACGTTTTGCAAGTGGTGATTGTAAGCATAGTAAATAATAACGGATTTAAACATAAAGAAGATGCGCCAATTATTTAACTGGCGCATCGATTTCAGCGACTATTTTACTTGAGCAAAATATTTTTCAAGACGCCCTTTGTTCGTCATTGATTTCTTCTCAAGATCTTTCACCACTTTCTCAGCTTGTTCTTTGTTTGGTAGATTATCACCCACTTGAATCACACCATTCATATTCATTGAACGATGTACAGGACAGGTATAAACATAAACCCCCTCTTTATCTAAAGTGATCGTGAGTTCCTGATCTTCTTCAGATTGGAATTTTTGTGCACCTTCAGGAATCGCTTTGCTGTGTACAAAGTGGCTTTTATTTTCTGCACGAAATGTCACGGTATCACCCGGTTGAACTTTTAAATAACCCGGTTCAAAAACCATTGAGCCTTCACTGTTTGAATTCAACATTTTGATGTCATAATGTGCGGCTTGAGCAGCAAAACTTAATCCTAATAATGCTGCAAGTGCGATTTTTTTCATTTTCATTTCCTTCTTAAGAATGTGCTGATTTACGCTGTGGACGAACCACCGGCAAACCTGCACTACATTGTAATAATTCAACGTTTACACGATATAAACGATCAATAGTTTCGACTTGTAAAACATGATGTGCATCGCCTACACCTTGTACTTTACCTTCTCCGAGTAAAATCAACTCATCTGAAAATTGAGCAGCAAGACTTAAATCATGTAATACCATTATAGTAATCAGATTTTTCTGTTTCGTATAGGTGTAAACTTCTTCTAAGAGATTAAGCTGATGATGCATATCTAACGCACTCACTGGCTCATCCAACATTAAAATCTGTGGTTCACGTAATAAAACCTGAGCAAACATCACCATTTGGCGCTGCCCACCACTGAGATTCAGAATATCACGATGCGCTAAATGACCAATACCTAATTGAGCCATAATACTTGCCGCTTCAGTGAGAAGCTCATCACTGACTCGCATCGTTAGACTATCCATTCGTCCCAAAAGGACGACTTCAAGTGCGGTCAAGCTTGCGTCTACTCGGCTATCCTGAGACATGTAACCAATTGGTTTACGCCAATCTGCTAATTTCGTCCGTTCTAGCTGTTTGCCTTGATAGGTAATCATTCCTTCATGTGGCAATTCACCAAAAATGGTCTTCAGCATGGACGATTTCCCTGTGCCGTTTGGGCCCAGCACAGTATAAACTTTACCTTCTTCAAAACGGACGTTAATGTGATCCGCAACGGTGAGATCACCTCGTTTTACCGTAAGATTTTTTAATTCTAACATTATTGTCCCCGCTTGTTATTTAAAATAATCCAAAAGAAGAAAGGCACCCCAATAAACGAGGTAACAATCCCCACGGGGAATAATGCACCAGGGATAATGACTTTGGATAATACCGAAGAAAGGGATAAGAATGCTGCACCGACTAACATTGCCCCGGGTAAGAAGAAACGTTGATCTTCTCCAAGCAACATTCGAGCAACATGTGGCGCAACTAAGCCGATAAAGCCAATCACGCCCACAAAACTAATTGCTGTCGCCGTCATCATGGCGACAAGAACTAATACCTTGATACGTAATACTTGCAAATTGATGCCAAGACTTGCCGCTCGATCTTCCCCTAAACGAAGTGCGGTCAATTTCCAAAGCTCTTTTGAAAGTAATGCAACACAAATTGTAGTGACGACAATAATGATGATTAAGCTTTGCCATGTCGCTTTATTTAGACTACCAAATAGCCAGAATAGGATTTGTTGCGAGACTTCCGGCGCTGAAATAAATTGCACCAATGAAAGTAAGGATTGGAAAATAAAGAGCAATGCAATCCCTACCAACACGAGCATTTCAGAGCTAAAACGACGTTTAGAGGCAAATAAGAAAAGAATCCCCGAGGCAAGCATGGTCATGACAAATGCGCCAATTGGCACGGCAACTTGTACGGGTAAACCAAAACTTCCGAAAGCAATCACAACAGAAGCACCAAAACCTGCCGCAGCCGCGAGACCTAATGTATAAGGACTTGCCATCGGGTTATTTAATAAGGTTTGGATCTCTGCCCCACCAACAGCCAATGTTGCCCCTACGACAAGCGCCATCAATGCCATGGGTAAACGTAAATTATGCACAATATTGTTTGTCATTTTATCGACTTCACCAATGCCGAATAAGGCGTTCACAACTTCCGACACCGATAGCATCGCAGGGCCTGTCATCACATCAAGGATAAGACTGACCACGCCAATAGCAAGAAAAGATAAAATAACAAACCAGCGTTTGCGTTCAAGCTTACGCTGGTTAGCCACAATATCTGCTACAACAGAATTGTTTTTCATGAATTAACGTTTCCCTTATTTGCTTTCAGGGAAAAGATAAATCGTACCTTCCGGGGTAACCGGTAAGTAGTTTTTATAGAAGTTTAAGTAAGTTTGTTGAGGATCTAAATCTTTAAACAGATCAGGATAAGCGGCTTTAGCCACAAACTGAACAGAAGCACTGTCTGATAAAGTACGAGAGTTCGCATGATAGGCTGCATAAACACGGTTGTTTTTCACTGCTGGTAATTCAGCCCAACCCGCACGATGTTTGAATGCGTTTAAACGACGTTCTGCTTCTGCTTTTTCAATACCGAAGCCCATTACCATACCGTCTTGATTTTTCTTCAATTCAGTTTCACGGCCGGTAATAATAATTGCATCCGGTTTCGCTGCTAACACTTTCTCTGCAGCCAACGTACCCCATTTGCCAATTTCTGCAGGCGCCACGTTTTCTGCACCAACAAGGCTAATCATAGAGCCCCACATGCTAGAGAAGAACGTCATCCCTTGTTCAGCTGGGCCACCACGACCAAACTCCACGTACACTTTCGGTTGTTTTGCTAATTTTGCATTTTTAACCGTAGTCTGGATATGTTCAACAATGTCTTTATATTCTTTCGCAATTTTTGCTGCGCGATCTTTCTGACCTGTTAATTCGCCAATAATTTCAGTAGATTTAATGTGCTTATCTAAGGTTTGAGCATTGTAATCTAATACCACAATTGGAATGCCCGCTTCATTAATGGCATCTAAATCAGATCCTAGCATTTCGTACTGCCAATCTGCTAAGACTAAAAGATCAGGTTTTAATGAAAGCACTTTTTCCACAGAGAATGTGCCTTCTTCTACTTCACCCACATCATCTAATTGATTCAATTTTGGCACCGCTTTGCTGAATAACTCCCAGCTTGCTGGTGCCCAAGAAGACCATACTTTCTTAGAAAAACCGACAACGTTATCTAACGCTTTGTCACCACCAACTGCCATATAATCTTGATAATAGAAACCAAGCACCACGCGTTTTGCCGGTAAATCAACAGTGACTTCACGATCAAGTATATCTTTTACTTTCACGGGGTCAGCATTGGCAAAACCTGCACTTAAACCAAGAATAGTAGCAATCGCTAAAGTTGAAAAACGTTTTTTCATAAGAAAAATCTCCTGAGTAAAATTAAGAAAATAAATGATAATAATTATTGATGCGAATAATACCGAAAACGATTGCTAAATTCAACTCAGGCGATTAATTATTCTTCGTAAGCTTCGTCAGTTAATGTTTTTAAGAATGCTTCTAATGCGTTAATCTCTTCATCTGTAAGCGGTTTTGCTTTTAAAACATCAGGATTGATGGTTTGAGCATATTCGGCTTTCTCCCACGCTTTTCCTGTTTCAGGATTGATTTTACGATTAGGATTATTGAAACTGTCTTTAAATAGTAAAACGGTTTTTAAATCGCGGAAAACACCGTTATGCATATAAGGCGCTGTAACACCAATGTTACGCAAAGTTGGCACTTTAAATTTGCCTTTTTGCTTTTCATCGCCTTTCACCATCGGATTATCCAATAATCCATTATCCACAAAATCGGCGGCTAATTTGTTGTGTTTAATTAATTCTTGATTACTTGGTACGCCGATATTGAAATAGCGATAATTCGTAAAAGTTTCTTTTGCTGAATTCGCTTCACTTGATTGGTGGCAGTTACTACAATTTGTGCGTGTTTTATCGAAAAATAATGCCTTACCTTCAGATTCAAGTGCGGTCAATTCTGCTTCACCTTTTAAAGCACGATCATATTTTGAAGAGAATGGCGCAAATAATTCCTGTTTTTCGAACTCGCCAATGGCTTTTTCCATGATGGCATAAATCTTATCGGTATCCGCCCAAATGCTTTCGCCATAAAGATCCGTAATTGGTTTGTAATAAGTCGGATCCGCTTTTAAACGTTCAACAATGGCTTTCTTATCTGGCATGCCCATTTCTACTGGATTTATTGGTGGTCCACCTGCTTGCTCGGCTAAATCTTTAGCACGACCATCCCAGAATTGTCCGCCTACATAATCTTGAATTTTTTTATCAAAATGAAAATCCGGTGAGAGCATCGCATAAAGCGCCGTATTAGCATTACGATTACCATGAAGATGAGGATTATCCCCTTCTGAAACCATTTGATTTGCAGAGTTCTTACGTTGATCCACAAAAGCGGTATCCGGGCTATGACAGGTTGAACAGCTTTGTGTTTTATTAAAAGAAATCGATTTATCAAAAAACAACACTTCACCGAGTGCTTTATAATCCAATTCTTTTTTCGCTGCCTGATCTGCCAATGCATAACTACTCTGCATCAAAGGTGCAAACAATAAAATAGAAAGCCATTTTTTTTGCATCGTGTTCTCCAAATATTCAAATTATAGATAAAAAATAATCCAACAAAACTTTGTTGGATTATAAAAGGAAAATAATTTTCTACAAGCCAGTGGCCATCTTGATGCGATCAGCAAACATACCGATGCTCACGCCGAAGTAATTTGATTTGTTCCAATCTAAAATCGTGCGGTAGTTATTGGAAACCAAGAACGCACGACCAACTTCTTTATCAGGGCGAACGAGCCAAAGATCAGCTTGAGAAAGCGCAGCAAGTTTATCTTGTTCTTGTTGGCTAAAGCTCGCTAAAGTGACGCCTTTGGACTGCCAGTCGCTGAGTGAACGCGCTTTGTTCTTCTCAATACCTGAAAGTGATAAATCTAATGGTTGATTTAATGTTACTTCAACGCCCCAAGGTAATTTGTTATCCCAACCTACAGTGTGAAGATAATTTGCAATTGAAGCAAACGCATCAAATTGGTTTGTCCAAATATCCTTCACGCCATCATTATTACCATCTGCGGCATAATTTAAGAATGCGCTTGGCATAAATTGGGTTTGTCCCATTGCGCCCGCCCAAGAGCCCAACATTCTATTGCGTTGAATATGATCACGTTCTAACATTTTCATCGCATTCACAAATTCTTTGCTGAATAAGGCTTCACGTCTGCCATCAAAAGCTAAGGTGGCTAAAGCTGAAAGCACATCATAGCTACCTTGATAATAGCCAAAACTACTTTCCATACCCCATAAAGCAAGGATATATTCTTGTTGAACGCCATAGCGTTGACTTGCTTGTTGTAATGGTGCTTGAACTTCCCAATAACGCTCTTCGGCAATATCGACTTTGTTTTGGGTTAATACTTTATTCAGATAATTGGTTGTACCGTTTGGATTCGGTAACTGCGGTTGATCCGCATTACGCTGACTTCTCCCCGCTTGAGCACGATCCAAATCTACAGCCTTTTGCATATATTGAATATTATTTTGTGCATTCAATACTGACAACGATACGCCTTCAGCAGCCGCTTTGCCTTTTAAGAACTGTACATAATCATTAAAGTTATCTAAAGTTCTTGGTTTGCTATAAACAGCATTACTACTTACTGACGGAATACTTTTTGTGGATGACGTTATCGTTGTTGTCGTCGTATTGCTTGAACAACCAGCCAATAAAAGTGCGGTCGATAATGCCGTCATTTTTAACGTTGAGATTAAATTCATTTCTTTTCCTTTTTTAATGTTCAAAATATCGCATTATTTGCGTAAAAATTTGTTATAAACAGCTTTCAATAATGAGGTTGGTAATAAGCGAGAACCTGAACGCAAGGCAAAGGTGAATAGGCCTGAAAATAAGCCTTGAATACCTAAGCGATATTTCAATTTAAATAAACGCCATTCTGCTTTCGCTTGGTTTAAACCACGACGACGCCCTACCATGCCATTACCCACGCGGGCATAAACTAAGATATCCGGCAAGTTTGCCACTTTTTGTCCTTGTGCCACAAGCTTAATCCACAGGTAATAATCTTCCTGTAAATCCTCATATCCACCACAATTAATGACCACATTTTTTTGATATGCCACCGTCATATGGTTGAACGGACAACGTTTTTGCGTAAATTTAACAATATCTTGTGCATCAGTCGGTACATTACGATACGCCACGATGTCTTGAATATTTTCGCCAAACTCAGCAATCTGCCCACCGAAAATAATCGTATCAGGATGTTGCTCAATAAACGCCACTTGTTTCGCAAAACGCTCAGGCACACAAATATCATCGGTATCCATACGAAATACCCAATCGTGCGAACAATGTTTCAAACCTTCATTAAGCGCTTTACCTAAACCTAAGTTTTTTGGCAACTTCACTAAGTTTAAGGGTAATTTGGTTTCGAATTCAGAAACCACGGCTTCCAATTCTGGTGTGACTGCACCATCAAACACCAACACAATCTCATCGGCTGGATGCGTTTGAGCCACTAAACTTTCAAAACATTCTCTTAAATATTGTGGATTTTCCTTAATATATAAGGACATTAAAACTGAAAATTTCATACTTCTCTATCTAATAAGTTATCTACATAAACCGTTTCAAATTAATTGCCAACTTAGGTGAAATTAAAACCACAAAGGCAATGACTAGCTGCTTAATACTTTTCGTTAATTTAAAAATCTCAAAATAGTAAAAAGCCGCTTTACGGGATAAATTCATAATATGTGGGTAAGCCAACATATATTGTGCGTTGATGGCAAAATTCTTTTCTTGTTCTGCCGTTTTCACATAATGTTCACGAATATAATCAATCGCTTTTTGCGTATTAGTGGTATCTGTTGATACGCTAGAACGCTTGGTATGGAAGGTACAATAAGTTAATGGTTCTGCTACTTTGTACGCTTTAAACGTTGGATCTTGTACAAGCTTCAGCAAGAAATCATAGTCTTCTAAAGAACGAAGTGCGGTCGATAATCCGCCGATTTTTAAAAACAGATCTTTTTTCACCCCAATCATTGGCATCCCACCAATTTTATTCGCCAGTAAAATTCGCTCTACGCTAATCTCTTGCGGCTCAATCGGGTTAGTCACATAGCTAAAACCTTCATTGACCATTTCACATTTAGCTGGATGATAAACAAAGTTAACATCGGGATGCTCGGCAATCACATCGGCTAATTTCTGACATTTATCATTTGCAAAACGATCATCGTCATCAAGGAATAACAGCCATTCATTATCCGCATTCCTTGCCCCGATATTACGGCTTTCTGCCGCGCCTTGATTGCTTTCGTTACGAATTACTTTAACTGCAAATGGATACGATTGTGTCACTTCAACGGGTTCTTTCGAGCAATCATCCACAATCACCACATCAAAATTATAGGTGGTTTGCTTAGTTAAACTTTCCAATAAGGCAGGAATTTCTTCTTTCCGATTATAAGAAGGCACGATGATACTAAACATCTTTCGGCTCCTTTTGTTTAAATAAAATAAGTTGTTTACCGTGAGTGCCAAAAAGCGATAAGAACATCAGCATGACAAACATAATACCTGGGAAAGCAAAGGTGTCTGCTTTGATGTTACAGAATGCCAAAATCACGAAAGCAGAAAGAATAAATTTCCAGCTACCATCAAACCAGTTTAAGGCAACTTTGCGTACAAAATAGAATGTCACGGCAAAACACACTAAAGCATAAGACACGCCGCCATAAAGAATTTGGCGTAAGAAACCAGAATCCGTATGCCCATAATAACGACCAACTTCTAACTCACCCGTCATATACATACCATCGCCATAAATGAACTGCTTGAGCGTTGGCATAAAGAGGTGGTTTTTCATCAAGGTATCCGTTGACGAACTAACAAATCCTGCACCATGTAATAAATTAATCACGGGCTCTAAAGCATGTGCTACATAAGGATTTTCAGGTAGGAAATAGGCCAGTAATAATACCAAAACAGCAAATGCAATGAGTGATGGGACATAACGCCATTTGAAATACACTAAAATGCTCACAACCGATAACAGAAGGAATGTACGCCCTGAAATTAATCCGATACATAACATTAAAAATACCAGAATACTTGGAAGCGTATTATGTTTAGCGTTGTAAGCCAGTAAGAAATGCAACAGCATCAAATAGAATAAACTCAGTTGGAAAAAGGCGGTTGCGGTGATGTTATATAAGCGATACTCCTGCTCTGAACCATAAAAACGTGCAGGCAACACCGCATTGGTCGAAAGCAAGAAATCAATCATAAATGATGCACCGAGTAAGCCAATCACGCCCACAACAAACTGCACCACAACACCAAGCTGTAAATCACGAACGACTTTCTGTTGACCATTTACATTGGCATAGAAGGCATTATAAAGTCCCACACCAAAGATAAATAAAATCAGCTCTTTCACATACATGGTGATGACAGAAAAATCTCGCGTACCATTAACTAAAAGCGGAATCACACTAAATGCAATCAGCCCAATGATAACGGCTAAACTATCCACTGGCACGGTAATACCTTGTGGTTTTTGCTTTTTAAGATACTGATAAGCCAATACAGCCAATGCCGCTAAACCCGCGACGAATGACATTCGTACAACATGAAACAGCCAAGGATCGTAAAGATAAAAAAGGTTAAAAAGTGCGGTCATTTTTACGTTATTTTCCTAAATTCTTTTTCACGGCTAAGATTTTTTTGAGTGGATACTTAATTAATTTCTTCACTAAATTATTAGATTTTGAACCACGAATTGCTTCCAAATTACTCACTAATTGTGGATTTTCAATGGCCACTAGCGGACGAACTACATTGTTATTAATCTGGAATTGGGTTTCAAATAATAAGAAATCATCAGCAAGCCAAAACGGTTTTTCTTGTTCAAGTTGTTTTAAAAATGCACGCGCCGCTGATTTTTTAATTAAGTATGCCACCGTACCGGCAAAATAACTTTTATATGGATAAGCTACGGTAACATCACCAATTGTTTGTCGTAAGAATGAAAAGGTGGTTGGATAATTGATCTCCAATTCCACATCATTAAATTCCGCAATTTTCGACTGCCCAATTAAAACAATATCCGCATCACATTTTTCAGTTAAAAGTGCGATTGTTTTTGGTGATAAATTTGAATTGAATAAAGCGTCATCTTCACACACCAATGCATAGTCATTTTCCGTCACATTTTGATCTTCTACGATCTGACGATAAACCGCTAAATGACTTAATGTGCAACCAATTTCGCCTTTTGTGACGTTGCGTCCATAATGCTGCTCAAATTTCTTTGGATTGAATACTTCAGTCAATTCATCCCACTCTTTTTGCATGGTATTAATCGCTGAAAATACAACGAAATCCGCTGTATCCGGTTGAGCAAAAAACAGCTCACGACGCTGAACATCTTTATCTAGTGAAATCAAATATTTATTCATAATTATCTCAAATTTGGTTTTTGCAGTATTTTGATTACAACAAACGGAAATAGTTGCAAATTATACTAAAGAAATAGTCCTATGGCATGGCTTTTAACACAACTTTAAAAAGCCTTAAAAAAATAACCGCACTTTAAATGCTTAAAGCGCGGTCTATTTTAAATGGATTAATATGTTATTTCTTTCAATTAGAAAATTGCAGTCGCTAAACCGACTACAACACTTAAAGAAAGCACTACAGCTAACATTGCGTAACCAAAATCACTCATTTTAATTTCCCACTTGTTTAGTTAAAGATATCTCATTCTAACAATAAAGCACGTTTTTTCAAAAATTTTTTATAATTTACTTAACCTATTTGGTGACAGTCTTTATAATAGGAAAAATTCTCTAGAGGCAAAATTATGGCAACAATTAAAGATGTCGCGAAGATGGCTGGTGTTTCTACCACCACAGTTTCCCATGTAATTAATAAAACCCGTTTTGTAGCAAAAGAAACCGAAGAGGCGGTGATGCAAGCCATTAAAAGCTTGAAATACTCACCAAGTGCTGTTGCTCGGAGTTTGAAAGTCAATACGACAAAATCCATAGGGATGATTGTTACCACCAGTGAATCCCCTTATTTTGCTGAAATCATTCATGCTGTTGAAGATCATTGTTATCGTCAAGGCTATTCACTTTTTTTGTGTAATACACAAAATGATCCTGAAAAAATTAAAAACCACGTCGAAATGCTTGCTAAAAAACGCGTAGATGGTTTATTGGTCATGTGTTCTGAATACACACAACATTCACTTGATGTGCTTTCTAGCTTCTCATCTGTGCCGATGGTGGTGATGGATTGGGGGCCAAATACGGATACCGATATCATTGAAGACAACAGCTTTACCGGCGGTTACCTTGCTACTAAGCATTTAATTGATTGTGGTCATAAAGAGATCGGTCTTATTGCGGGTGAATTAGATAAAACAACTGCAAGAACCCGTTACGAGGGCTTTGTAAAAGCCATGAACGAAGCCAATCTACCGATCCATGAAAATTGGATTATGGAAGGTTTCTTCGAACCTGAGGACGGTTACGAGTGTATGAATAAAATTCTTGCACAAGACAGCCTACCTACTGCCGTATTCTGTTGTAATGATGTGATGGCATTAGGTGCAATTTCTGCGATTACGGAAAAAGGCTTGCGTGTGCCTGATGATATCTCGATTATTGGTTATGATAATATTCACTCATCACGTTTCTATGCCCCTCCACTCACAACGATTCATCAATCGAAGTCTCGTTTAGGTGCACAAGCGGTTAATCTTTTATTTGAGCGTATTGCCAATAAAGATAACGATAATCACGAAAAACACCGCATTGCGATCCATCCTGAACTCGTTATTCGAAAATCAGTTCGCAACCTTAAATAAACATTAAACTTTTTGACCGCACTTTGAATTTTATCTAAAAAAGTGCGGTCATTTTTTTACTTATTTTAGGCTTTTTTGATTTAATGCAAGTTTTTGACGTATAGCATTTGATCCCGATACATATTTTTGGTTATATCTCCCCTAGTTTTATTTTTTTCTTTATCGGAGTTCATATGACTGATGAGTATCGCACTCTCCGCCATAACATTAATATGTTAGGGCGTTTTCTTGGAGAAACCATTAATGATGCACAAGGCGAAGACATTCTCACCTTAATTGAAAATATTCGCCAATTGTCCAAACAATCTCGAGCAGGCGATAGCCAAGCACGTAAAACATTGTTGGATACCCTTTCCACCATTTCAAATGAAAATATTATTCCTGTTGCACGAGCATTTAGCCATTTTCTTAACTTAACGAATATCGCTGAACAATACCAAACGGTCTCTCGCCAACATAAAGATTTACAATCTTCTAATCGTTCATTAAGTGCTTTATTTCAACGCTTAAAAGCATTAAATGTTTCAAAAGAAGAAGTTTACAAAACCGTTGAAAACTTACTTATTGAACTGGTATTAACGGCACACCCAACCGAAACCACACGTCGTTCGTTAATCCACAAACACGTTGAGATCAATAAATGCTTAAGCAAATTAGAGCACGATGATTTAACGCCTAAAGAACGCGGTATTATTGAACGATTGTTACTTCGTTTAATTGCTGAAGCATGGCATACCAATGAAATCCGTACCGTTCGTCCTACCCCATTCGATGAAGCTAAATGGGGCTATGCGATGATTGAAAATAGCCTATGGCAAGGCGTGCCGGAATTCTTACGTCAATTAAATGAACATGCTCGTGAATTCTTAGGCTACGATTTACCGGTAGGCTTACGTCCTGTACGAATTTCTTCTTGGATGGGTGGTGACCGTGATGGCAACCCATTTGTTACTTCAAAAATTACTCAACAAGTACTCTATTTTGCTCGTTGGAAAGCAGCAGATTTATTCTTAAATGACATTAAATCTCTTGCTGATGAATTATCCATGGTGAAATGCACACCAGAATTTACCGAAAAATATGGTGAACATTTAGAGCCTTATCGTTTTGTAGTTAAAGCGCTTCGTGCAAAACTTATCGCCACTCTTGATTACTTTGATGATTGTCTAGCAAATCGTCCGCCACGCGTAAGCCAAGCGGATATCATCATGGAAGATAATCAACTTTGGGAACCACTCTATGACTGCTATCAATCATTAATGGCGTGTGGCATGCGGATTATCGCTAATGGTTCATTATTAGATATTTTGCATCGTATTCGTTGTTTTGGTGTCACTCTTTCACAAATGGATATCCGTCAAGAAAGTACCCGTCATACCGATGCTATTGCTGAAATCACTCGTTATCTTGGCATTGGCGATTATGCACAATGGAGCGAAGCAGAAAAACAATCTTTCTTAGTACGCGAGTTAAATTCTCGTCGCCCATTAATTCCAACCCATTGGGAGCCATCTGCTGAAACCCAAGAAATTTTAGAGACGTGTAAAGTCATTGCCCAACAAAAACAAGGCGTAATTGCTTGCTATATTATTTCCATGGCAAGAAGTGCCTCTGATGTGCTTGCTGTGCATTTATTATTAAAAGAAGCGGGCGTGCCTTATCATATCCCTGTCGTGCCACTCTTTGAAACCTTAGATGACTTAGATGCTTCTGAAGGAGTCATGCGTCAATTATTCAATATTGGTTGGTATCGTGGCGTAATTAACAATCATCAAATGGTGATGATTGGTTATTCTGACTCTGCTAAAGATGCAGGTATGATGGCGGCTTCATGGGCACAATATCGTGCTCAAGAAGCATTAGTCAACTTAACCGAAGAACTAGGTATTGAGCTCACTTTATTCCATGGTCGTGGTGGTACAATCGGTCGAGGTGGTGCACCTGCACATGCGGCATTACTTTCTCAGCCACCGCGCTCACTTAAAAATGGTTTACGTGTGACTGAACAAGGGGAAATGATTCGCTTTAAACTTGGTTTACCTGAAGTCGCGGTTGAAACTTTTGATCTTTATGCAAGTGCAATTTTAGAAGCAAACTTACTTCCACCGCCAGAACCAAAAGCAGAATGGCGTACTGTGATGGATGAGCTTTCCGCAACTTCATGCGACATTTACCGTAGTGTTGTTCGTGGAGATAAAGACTTCGTGCCTTATTTCCGCAGTGCCACACCGGAACAAGAACTGTCTAAACTACCACTTGGCTCTCGCCCTGCAAAACGTAATCCAAATGGTGGCGTAGAAAGCTTGCGTGCCATTCCATGGATTTTTGCTTGGATGCAAAACCGCTTAATGCTACCAGCATGGCTTGGTGCGGGGGCGGCAATTCAAAAAATTGTGGATGAAGGCAAAGGTCATATTATTGAAGAAATGTGTAAAGCTTGGCCATTCTTCTCTACTCGCGTGGGCATGTTAGAAATGGTATTCAGTAAAACCGATACTTGGCTTTCTGAGCAATATGATCACAACTTAGTGAAAAAAGAGCTTTGGTACCTAGGTGAAAATCTGCGTAACCAACTCAATACGGATATCAAAACCGTGCTTTCGCTTTCTCACAAAGATGAATTAATGGCGGACTTGCCGTGGATCGCCGATTCTATTGCGTTACGTAATGTTTATACGGATCCGCTCAATCTCCTTCAAGTGGAATTGCTCCGTCGTTTCCGTGAATCGCCTGAAAACCCAAGCCCTGATGTCGAGCAAGCCTTGATGATTACCATCACCGGTATTGCAGCAGGTATGCGAAATACGGGCTAGTTACAGCAACTAAAAATAAGTGCGGTCAAAAAACAACGATGATTTAACCGCACTTTTTATTTATTCATTACATCTCGACAGATTTGGGAAAATTCAGACATTAATGCAAAAAGTTGAGTAGATTTCTCTTTTCCAAATACATTAAATGCATTCTCAAACATCTCTGTGGTCGCCTTATAAATCGGTTCTGCTTGCAATTTACCTGCATTTGTTAATTGCATAATTCGTTCACGCTTATCCATTGAACTCGGATAAAATTCAATCCAGCCTTTTTCTCGAAATTCTTTACAAATATTAAACACGGTTTGTTTTGGCATATACCATTCATCACAAATTTGCTTTTGCGTGCATTGCCCATTTTCAGCACTAGCTAAACAATAAAGCACTGCAAAATGATTGTAATTAAGTGCAAACTTAAGATCGATCCATGTATCCAGTACCTCATCAATTTCTGAAATGTGCTTACCAAGCAACTCAAAATTATTCATTTCTATCCCTCAACTTTCTCTGTTTGTCTTATTCTATCATTTCAAGCATAAAAATATAGTCTTAAAATTTACTTTATTTTAGTAAATTTTGAGACTATAATTTATGCAATTTAGTAAATTATTGGACTATATTTTTATGACTAAAATGACTTCAAATGCGATAGAAAATATTAAATCAATCGCCAAAAACAACAAAAAACGTCTTTTCTTTACTTTCAGCTTGGTCACATTAGAGAACATTCTCTTTATTACTTATCCCGTTTTTGGGGGCTTTGCTGTTAATGCAATAATGAATGGAGATGTCTTGCTTTCACTTAGCTATTCCCTTTTAGTGCTTATCATTTGGGGAATTGGTGCAGCTCGCCGTGCAGTAGATACTCGTAGTTTTGCTCGTATTTACGCAGAGCTTGCCGTACCGGTTATCATTAACCAACGAGAAAAAGGATTAAACATCTCAGCAATTACTGCTCATGTAGCATTATCACGTCAATTTGTGGACTTTTTTGAACAACATCTACCAACATTAATTATGTCGAGTTTTTCCATCGTTGGTGCGGCTATAATGTTATTGTGGCTAGAATTTTGGTCAGGCATAACGGCTTGTCTAATATTGGTATTTTTTGGTCTTTTATTACCTAAATACTCAAAAACAAATGATTTGCTTTATTTAAAGCTTAACGATCGGTTAGAAAAAGAAGTCAACGTAATTGAACAAAAAAGCAATTATCACTTAAATAAACATTATGACTGGCTTGCCTATTTACGTATCTGTTTATCTAATCGTGAAGCAACGGGTTATTTATGGATTGGCATTGCATCAGCTATTTTATTTGGTGTCACTGTAGTTAATTTAGCCACAACTAAAGGTGTGCAAGCTGGGCATATTTATGCAGTAATTACTTATCTTTGGACATTTGCGATTAGTCTTGATGATGCACCTCGATTACTCGAGCAATTTTCTAATTTGAAAGATATAGGAAAACGAGTTGAGGTTTAACTACTATAAGCAAAATATAGATGAATTTGACCGCACTTTTTGTTTTCTGTTTCTTGCGGTATCATACGCGCAATTGACTTGATGAAGGAAAACCCAATGACAACTGATATTCAAAAACTCGATCCAGATGCAGCGATTGATCTTGCTTATGATATTTTCTTAGAGATGGCAGGCGAAAATCTCGATCCCGCTGATATTATGCTATTCAATCTGCAATTTGAAGATCGTGGTGCAGTCGAGTTTGTCGAAACTGCCGATGATTGGGAACAAGAAATTGGGGTGTTAATCGATCCTGAGGCTTTTGCTGAAGTTTGGGTCGGATTAGTAAATGAGAAAGATGAAATGGATGATGTGTTTGCGAAATTCTTAATTTCACACCGAGAAGAAGATCGTGAATTCCACGTTATTTGGAAAAAATAGCACTCTTCTCACACATATCAATTTACAAACTAAAACCGGTTTAATTTTAAATTAAACCGGTTTTTGCTTAACAGATTCGTGGTAAAGGCTCGTTGCGTGGTAGGTCTAATAAACGACTTTGACCGAAAAGACCAACTGCTCGAACTTTACCATCAGTCGTTACCTCGCCGATTACGGTCGCATTTTCACCTAATGGATGGCGACGAAGTGCGGTCAGAATTTCAGCTGTTTTTTCTTTGTCCGCCACAATCACCAATTTGCCTTCATTAGCAAAATTCAACGCATCCAAACCGAGTAATTCGCAAATACCACGTACTTCCTGACGAATTGGTAATACCGTTTCATCAATTTGAATCCCTACTTTTTGTGCCTGTGCAAATTCGTGAAGTACTGCATTCACACCACCACGGGTCGCATCACGTATAGCTTTCACCCCTTCAATTGGACGAATGCAATCAATGAGCGGTGCAAGCACAGCACAATCACTGCGTAAATCCGTTTGAATACCGAGGTTTTCGCGTAAATTCAAAATGGTTGCTCCATGATCACCTAAAGTACCACTGACAATAATCTGATCACCTGGTTGAATACGATGCACGCCCCAGTCGAGTCCGTTTGGAATCACTCCAATACCTGCTGTATTGATAAACACTTTATCTATCGCGCCTTTTTGTACTACTTTGGTATCACCTGTTACTACTTGAATACCGGCTGACTGGCAGGCTTTTGCCATAGACTGGATCAATTTTTTTAAAGTTTCCAGTGGTAAGCCTTCTTCCAAAATAAAGCCACAAGACAAATATTTTGGTACGGCACCGCATACCGCGACATCGTTAGCGGTACCACATACAGCGAGTTTACCAATGTCGCCACCAGGGAAAAAAATCGGATCAATCACAAAACTATCGGTAGAAAATGACAATGTTCCACCTAAAGCATTTAACTCTTGTAAAGCAATACGAGCCTGATCTTCGCCTTGTGAAAGTATTGGATTATCAAATGCCTCGACAAAATAATCGCGGATCAACTCTTGCATGGTGGCACCACCATTTCCGTGTGCCATTGTAATAAAATCAGTCATTGTTTTATTCCCGTCTATATTGATAATAGGCCGCACATGCCCCTTCGGAAGACACCATCAATGCACCATAGGCATTGTCTGGATTACATTTTTTAGCAAATAATGGGCAATCAGCCGGCTTGCATTTACCGATTAATACATCACCGCAACGAGAATCTGGATCATCAGCAACTTGATGTGGCTGACAAGCAAAATGCGCTTCTGCATCAAAGCATTGGTAATCATCTGTCAGTTCTACGCCAGATTCTGCAATTTCGCCCAATCCACGCCATTCGCTACTGGCTTTCAAGCGGAATACTTCACTGATTGCCCGTTGTGCCAACAGATTGCCATGTTGATGCACAATACGTTTATACTGATTTTCCACTTCACAGCGTTGTTCAACAATCTGTGTCACCAACATTAAAATTGCTTGTAGGATATCTAAAGGCTCAAAACCAGTGATCACAAAAGGCTTATGATAGGTGTCACACAATTCTTGATAAGGTTCAGAACCAATCACCATGCTGACATGACCTGGCGCAATAAAGCCATCAATCTTTACTTGTCCCTGTGACAATAAGCTGTGTAATGTCGGGATGATGGTAATATTTTGGCATACCACAAAAAAGTTTTTTACCTGCTGTTTTTTCGCTTGTTGCAAGGTAATTGCAGCACTCGGCATGGTTGTTTCAAAACCAAGTGAAAAGAACACGACTTTTTTATCTGGATTATTTGATGCGATATTCAATGCATCGAGCGGTGAATAAACGATACGAACATCCGCACCCTGTGCTTTAGCTTCCAATAACGAGCCTAGACGTCCGCGTACTCGCATCGCATCACCGAAAGTACAGAAAATGACTTCTGGGCGACGAGCAATCTCAATACATACATCAATTCGTCCCATCGGTAATACACACACCGGGCAGCCTGGACCGTGAATAAATTCAATACTTTTTGGTAATAAGCGATCCAGCCCAAATTTAAAAATGGTATGAGTATGTCCGCCACAGACCTCCATCAGATATAACGGATTTTCTGGCGTAAAGTGCGGTTGGTTTTCCATTATTTTTTGTAACCGCTGCAACAGACTTTTAGCCAGTTCAGGATCACGAAATTCATCAACAAACTGCATTTGATGCTCCTATCGTTCTTGCGCTTTTAACCAGTCTAGCCATTGCTGTAACCCTTCTCCACTTTGAGAAGACAACTGGATAACCTCAATTGTTGGATTCACTTGTTTCGCATAAGCAATACATTTTTCCACATCAAAATTTAAGTACGGCAGTAAATCGACTTTGTTTAAAATCATTAACTTCGAAGCCGCAAACATATGTGGATATTTGAGTGGTTTATCTTCACCTTCTGTCACAGATAAGATCACCACTTTAGCATGCTCACCTAAATCAAATTCTGACGGACAAACTAGGTTTCCGACATTTTCAATAAACATCAGACTATTTTCCTGTGGCTGCAATTTCACCAATGCATTACCAATCATTTGTGCATCTAAATGACAACCTTTTCCCGTATTAACTTGAATCGCCGGCACACCCGTTTGACGAATACGATCCGCATCATTTTCTGTTTGTTGATCCCCTTCGATCACATAACAAGGATAGTCATTTTTTAATGCATTTAATGTGGTCGTCAACAAAGTTGTTTTGCCTGAACCTGGACTTGAAACAAGGTTAAGTGCCAAAATGTGTTGATTGGCAAAAAAGCGACGATTCATATCGGCTAATTGATTGTTTGCGCCAAGAATATCTTGTTCTACTTTCAGTAATCGTTGCTGAGTTTCATCTTGTTGTGGAGAGTCTGGCATGCGGAAGGCGGAGTGAGAAAAATTAGGTAGTTTTGTTGCATGTTGCGCATTGGAATCATTATGAACATGCGGTAATTCTCCGATTCTGACTTGGTCTGGATGGCCACAGCCACAGGTTGTACACATAAGTCACCTCAATAATGTTTCGTTTATTCTGTAAATACTTAGAATCTATGGTAATTCACATGCGTTAGAATACCATATTCTCTATCTTAAATATATTCTTTGAAGAGAGATAAATACATACTATCAAGTAGTTAGCGTATTTTATATTCAAAAGATCAGGTTAAATTTGCCAATTTAGACGTCTTGCTATTTTACGGCAATTTCTTTCACTCTAAATTCGGTGCCACTTCGACGTTGTAAACATGCACTGTGACAATGTGGACAGCAATCTTGATAGGCTTCAATCTCAACTTCCTTTTGACATTGCCAGCACCATGCAATCGCAGGTAAATGAATAAAATGTAACTGACAGTTTTCAGCAACGGTATCTTTGCGCATAATTTCAAAGCAAAATTCTACCGCACTTTGCTCGACACAAGACAGTGCCCCAATTTCTAGCCAAATATCTGTCACTTCATGGATTTCATGCTTTTTCTGTTGTTGATCAATAATTTCCATAATATTCTGACAGAGAGACATCTCATGCATGATTTTCTCCTTAAAATAAAAAAGCAGTCTGTTCCAATTTTACTCTTTTTTGATGTTTATTTTCAGCATTTCTGTGTTTAGTTGTTCGATATTTAAACGTTGTTTGAAAAATTTTTACTGGTACTCGTACAAGAAATCATTTTAGTGGCACAAAATTAATACCGCTATGTTGCAATAAAGTATTCATTAAATCATTATTTTGTTCAAACTGGCTACATTTGCCTTTGAGCTGAATTAAGCGAATTCTCAAGTGAGCCAATTCATGGAGCCGTTTTGATACTTCTCGAATATGTCGATCTAGCAGCTCATTAATTTCCCTTTCCTGCTCTTGAGTAGCACATTGAGGATTGAGCAACATTTTGATTTCTTTTAGTGAAATATCCAAACTGCGGCAATAGCAAATGAAAGAAAGTTGTTTCAAATGCTCTTCCGTATAAACGCGAAAATTACCACTTGTTCGCTTGGCGGGTTCGATTAATCCTTGCTTTTCATAGAAACGTACGGCTTCTACCGTACAGCCAACGATATTGGCTAGCTGACCAATTTTCATTTTTTATTAAATTACACTTGACTCTGAAGTTACTTCATATTTTATACTTTATCACAGTATTCACATGTTAGAAAAGGAGAACTTCCATGAAAAAAACAGCATTACTTATCACTGCACTATTCGGTGCTTCACTCGCTAATGCACATAATGTTTGGTTGGAGCCCGTTAAGGATGTAAAAGGGCAATATGTGGTTAAATTTGGTCATGAGGAAACTGAAACCTATCCTCAAAGCAAATTAAAAGCGGTACGCCTACTTGATGCTAAAGGCCAATTGCAAAATGCCACAGTAAACTTTAAAGAAGGCGAAGCACACTTTGCTGCACCTGATGCGGCCATCGCATTTATTCGCTTTGATAATGGCGTTTGGTCAAAATTGCCAAGCGGTAAATATGTCGAAAAAACCAAACAGCAAGCACCTGAAGCTGTACTCAGTGTTAACCCAGTCAAATTCGGCAAAGCGATTTTACACTGGGATGCGCAAGCAAATAAATCACACAACATGGATTATGAATTGATCCCACAAAGTGAACCGAAAGCGGGACAACCACTCGATATTCTTGTGTTAGTAAAAGGTAAACCGGTGCAAGGCATCAAAGTGGGTTTAGGCGAAGATCACCCATTCAACTTAACCAATGAAAAAGGTATTGCACAATTCACCCCTAAAGCGGGCTATAACAAAGTCTGGGCTGAATTTGACGAGCCGGTTAAAGACAACCCTGACTATAACAAACGTAGTGTTGAATATATGCTAACTTTTGACGCGAAATAATGAAAAGAGTTGTATTTTTAACCGCACTTTTCACCTGGCTGTGCGCACCATCAGCATTGGCTCATAGTTTGCATGTTTTTGCACAATATGATGGACGCACAGTCTCTGGCAAAGCCTATTATTCCGATATGACTCCAGCGGCAGAAACCTATATGGAGATTTTGCAAGCTGGCCAGGACTCCCCTCTATTGGAAGGCAAAACAGATCGAGATGGGCAATTTGCCTATCCGATCAATACCACTGCCGAAGGTGCCATTAAAGTAGTGATAGAAGGTGAAGAAGGACATCGAGCCTCAATTGTTGCCAACAGAGTATCTGCGCAAGCTACTAATAACAATGACAATGCATTGATGTTGGTCCGCGAAGATATTTCTAAATTAAAAGACAAAATTTACCTACACGATATTATTGGTGGTATCGGTTATATTGTTGGTATTTTCGGCTTATGGGCATTGATTAGAGCCTCAAAGATGACGCGTGCGTCGCAATCTAAGGAAAGATAATATGCATTTATCGGAAGGTGTTTTGCATACACCCGTATTGCTTGGTGGTGCAGCTGTCGCATTAGTCTGCGTAATGATTGGTCTTAAACGACTCAATTCGCAGCAATTGCCGCTAACAGCATTGTTTGCAGCTGCTTTTTTTGTTGCTGGCACCATTCATGTACCGGTTGGCATTGGCAGCGTGCATCTCATTTTAAACGGCATGGCCGGCCTGTTTCTCGGCTGGGCCGTTTTCCCTGCCTTTTTGATCGCATTAGTACTACAAGCTCTGCTCTTTTCCTTCGGGGGATTTGCTGTATTAGGTGTCAATTTATGCGTAATGGCATTACCTGCCCTTCTTGTACATTGGCTATTTGCAAAAAGACTTGAAAATGACAATTCCCGTCGCACTCAAATTACAGCAGGAATTGGAGCTGGTGTAATCGGTGTTGGCGGTTCAGCCTTGCTCGCTTCTTTAGTCTTGGCTCTGGATGGCGGTAAAGCCTATAGCGATCTGATCATGCTTCTGGTGATATCACATATCCCCGTATTTATTATCGACAGTATCGTCAGTGTCGGTGTGGTCTTATTGTTAAACAAAATGTATCCAACAGCGCTCAGTGTGGTGAAATGAATTTCCTTGCTATTTTTCAACCGCACTTGCGATTAATTTATGTGTTTTTGTGTGGACTTATCGTCAGCACAATGACACATATTTCAACGCTTATTATCCTTAATCTAGTCGTATTAGTCGGATTACTTATTGCGCTAATACGCTATCGAAAATCCCTTGCCGGTTATTTCAAATATTGGCTTAAACTGAATTTTTTCACTTTGCTTGTTTGGTTGACCTTAAGCTGGAAAATCACCGAACAAGGTTTAGCATTAAATCCAATAGGGATTCAGCTTGCACTGCTCATCACGCTACGTTTCAATTTGATTTTAAGTTTAACTCGCCTCTTGTTAATTGATATGAACGAGAGCCTTTTATTGCAAGCATTGTGCCGTTTGCCATTACCCGAAAAACTACTTCACCTATTTGTTCTCACTGTGCGCTATATTTCCGTGTTCAGTGAAGTACATAAAAAGATGGATATGGCAATGCGAGCACGTGGCTACCAGCCAAAACTTAATGGCAGAACCTTATTTATCACGGCGCAGCGTGTCGCCCTATTATTAATTCATGCACTTGTTAAAGCAGAAAAAACAGAAATGGCGCTAAAAGCTCGTGGCTTTCAGCTGCATGATGTGAAAAAAACACAGGATAAATCTTGATGAACGTCCTCGAAGTCAAACAATTGCAGATCATGCGCGAGCAACGCGTGATTCTTGATAACCTTTCTTTTGAACTCCCTGAAGGCCATCGCCTTTTTTTACAAGGTGATATTGGTTGTGGAAAATCAACCTTATTACACTGTCTATTAGGTTTTATACCTTACCAACAAGGAGAAATTCGCTGGTTCGGTAATGTATGTCGACAAGAAAAAGATTTTGTACCACTACGTGGAAAGGTAGGCATCTGTTTCCAACATGCCGGCGATCAACTTTTCGGCCCAACTGTACTTGATGATGTGGCCTTTGGTCCTCTCAATCAAGGATTGAACAGAGATGAAGCCTATCAAATTGCATTACAGCAATTGGAACGTCTGAATATTGTTGGATTAAAAGATCGTTCTGTGAATGCCTTATCTGGTGGTGAACAGAATTTTACTGCGCTAGCTGGCGTGCTAGCGATGCAACCAAGAGTGTTGTTGTTGGATGAACCAACCAATGGACTGGATGCAAAAAATATCGCCAAACTGACTGCACTTTTACGTGAACTACAGTTACCGATGCTTATTGCCTCACATGATTTACGCTTTAGTGAAACACTTGCGGATTCCTGTTTGTCTTTAGCCACAGATAATGATGGCTAAATGCATTCATAATGCGTAAGAAAATAATTCAATAAAAAACGGGCGAACCATTAAGTTCGCCCGTAATCTATTTATAACGCTAATCAAGCCACAAGTGCGGTTTCTTTTAAACGATTTTTTAATTTCGCGTATTCAGTTACCACATAGCGTTCAGCCCAGGCTTGGTCTTCGATTTTATCAATACGAACCGCACTGTATTTGTATTCCGGTGTTCTAGAACCCGGGTTCAAATGTTCAGCGGTTAATTCGTTACATTTACCGATCCACCATTGATAGGTCATATAACAAGCGCCTTTGTTTGTACGAGTGCTCACATCTGCGCGAGAAATAACTTTACCACGTGATGAGGCAATCCAAACCAAGTCGTTGTTTTTAATGCCCAATTCTTTGGCATCTTGATCGTTCATTTGTACGAATCCCGGCTCATCCGCAAGTGCAGCAAGAGCTCGGCAGTTACCGGTCATTGAACGGCAGGAATAGTGACCCACTTCACGTACTGTGGAAAGTATCAATGGGAATTCTTCAGAGAGATCTTCCATTGGTGGTTCCCAGTCGCAAGCAAAGAACTCAGCTTTGCCATTCGGACGGTCGAAGATTTGGCCTTTATACAAGTATGTTGTACCTTGATCTTCAGGGCCTTCGTCAGTACATGGCCATTGGATATAGCCCATGCCTTCCATTTTTTCGTAGGTTGCCCCTTTGTAAATTGGGCAAAGTGAACGAAGTTCATCCCAAATTTCTTTGGTATTGTTATAGTGCATTGGGTAACCCATTGCTGTAGCTAGTTCACTAATGATCACCCAGTCATCCTTGACGTCGCCAGTTGGTTCAATGGCTTTATAGAAACGTTGGAAACCACGGTCAGCGGCACTATACACACCTTCATGCTCAGCACAAGAAGTGGCAGGCAATAAAATATCTGCCTCTGCGGCTGTTTGAGTCATAAAGATATCTTGAACGATGAGAAGTTCAACTTTCTCGAAGGCTTTTTTAACCGCATTAATATCAGGCTCAGTTTGTAATGTATCTTCACCCATGATATAGAATGCTTTAATTTTATCTTCCATGATCGCTTCAGGCACTTCACTCAACGGCACACCTGGTTTTGTTGGAATAGATGGCACGCCCCAAGCTTTCGCAAATTTTGCGTTAGTTTCTGGGTCAGCAAAACTTTGATAGCCTGGTAATGTGTTGAATAACGCACCCATATCGCACGCGCCCTGTACGTTGTTTTGACCACGTACTGGATTCACCCCAACATTTGGTTTACCTAAGTTACCGGTAAGCATTGCCAAGCTTGCTAATGCACGTACGGTTTCTACACCTTGACGGAATTGGCAAACGCCCATACCCCATAAGATAGTAGCAGTTTCCGCTTTTGCATAAGTGCGGGCAATTTCACGCAACATTTCAGGTTCAATACCGGTGATATGTTGTGTGGATTCCGGTGTATAAGCTTTCACGGTTTCATAGAACGCATCGAAGTTTTCGGTGTGTTCATCAATAAATTTTTGATCTTGTAATCCTTCTTCTAAAATCACATTCATCATCGCATTCAAGAATGCCACGTTAGACCCGTTAGCAAGCGGTGCATAAATATCCGCAATACGGGCTGTTTCGATTTTACGAGGGTCACAAACAATAACTTTCGCCCCTTTTGCTTTAGCGTGATTAATTCGACGCGCCACAATAGGGTGTGAAGTGGAGGCATTATAGCCAAAAATGAATACGCATTTGGTATCTTCAATCTCAACAATTGAGTTGGACATTGCGCCGTTACCGACCGATTTGAGCAGACCTGTTACAGAAGGGCCGTGTCACACGCGCGCACAACAGTCAATGTTGTTATTTCCTAATACCGCACGGGCGAATTTTTGCATAACGAAGTTCACTTCGTTACCTGGTCCACGGGAAGAGCCCGTTACCATAATAGATTCGTTACCGTACTTTTCTTTGATTTCACTGAGACGTCTTGCTGTGTAAGAAATCGCTTCTTCCCAGCTCACTGGTGTGAATGGTTCGCCACGTTTGTAGCGGATCATCGGTTGAGTTAGGCGAGGAGTCAGGATTTTTGTATCATGCACAAAATCCCAGCCATAATATCCTTTTAGGCATAACTCCCCTTCGTTTGTCTTGCCGTTTGCACCTTCAGCTCCCACAATTTTGTTGTTTTCCACCAAAAGATGGATTTTACAACCTGAGGCACAATACGGACATACGGTAATTACTTTTTTAATAGCCATAGTAACGTCCTTATTTTAGTACAACACGAGGTTAGAGATAGAATTAGAATAATTAATTCTGGGTATATATTACACCCAAAATCAGTTCATAGTATTACAAAAAACATGGATTTATTGATATAAAACAGGTTTTCGTAATATTTTTAAAATATGTTTAGAAAATCACCCTCACTTTTTTTACAAAACAGGAATCTCTTCAAGCGATCTTCCCTCTTTTAAAAAATCATACATAAATTGCACAGACTCTTTTACGCTTTCTGTCATCGGAAAACCAAAGGAAACCAGATCGGGTTGGAGCCCAACAAAAACAATTTGTTTAATATCTTGTTCCAATTGTTCAATGAGGTAATTGAGCGGCATATTATGCGTACTCATGAAAAACATTTCCGCAATGCTCTCTTTTTCAATGATTCGGATTTTGCCCGGCGCTAATTCCATATCAGCCGCATCGAAAATTAAAAGCAAATCAGGTTTCATGTCTCGCACAATATGTGCAACATTTTCCGGTGCTGAGCCGCCGTCAAGTGCGGTCCAATTTAGCAATGGTTTTTCACTCAATAGCTGATAGAGATAAGGGCCTGCACCGTCATCCCCCATCATGCTGTTGCCAACGGTTAAGATCACATTATTCGTCACGACGTTTCACCATAATATACATCACAGGTTCACGCTGAATCGATGCTAACGTATCCATCAGAATTTCGACCCACTCTTGATGTTCTGGGGTGAAATTGGCTTTATTTTCATCCATCGCTTTCGCCAATAAATTGACATGGCTAGAATCAATCACTATTTCACCGAATCGCATTAAGCCGGCAAATTTACGTTTAGCATCCCCTTCTGGAAAGCTATCTACAAAACGTTGATAAGCATCGTAGTCACAAACCAGTAATTTTTTAAAACAATCAATTACGCCAACATGGTGACCAATCGCCAAAGAGTAATACATCACCTGTTTTGCTTGCTCTGGCACTTGTTCATCGTTTTCGACGAAACGTTCGTTTAATAAATAGAAAAAGACTTTCGTTGTCATAACATTCCCATTTTTATAGGGGCAATCACTTGCCCCATCATTAATTATCCCGAAAACGGCAGACTAATCGCATGCAAACGATTGACGATTTCGCTTAAACGCGGATCGGCTTCGCGTTCTAGGTATTCACCTAAACGTACACCAAATGGCACTTTGTCATTTTCTGTCATCATTGCCATAAATTGGTTAGCGATGTTGCCACCTTGACGATAACCGGCAAGACGACGTGCTTCACGTTCAAGACTAATACGCAAATCCAACGGAATAGTTGGGAAACGTAATTTAGCTTCTGCGTTAGGATCAGCTTTTTCTTGTTTACCTTTGAGCTTTTGATCAAGCAAGCCAAGTGCTACCGCGAATCCATAAATTGTCGCTGCTGGGGTCGGAGGACAGCCAGGGATGTACACATCGATTGGTACGATTTGATCACTACCACCCCAAACACAATAAAGATCATGGAAAATACCGCCACCACAACCGCAAGCACCGTAAGAAATACAGATTTTAGGATCGGGAGCAGCTTGGTAAGCACGCATTGCTGGCGTACGCATCGCACGGGTAACCGCACCAGTGAATAATAAAATGTCTGCGTGACGAGGTGAAGCCACCACTTTAATACCAAAACGTTCCGCATCGAATGTTGGCGTAATGGTACTGAAAATTTCGATTTCACACCCATTACAACCGCCACAGTCCACACGATAAACGTAAGCTGAACGTTGAATATCTTTCAGTAACGTTTGTTTCATTTTGGCAATATTTTCATCAATACTAAACGGTGTTGATATGCCATTGACCGGCATTGGAATTTGTGTGTTCATCGTCTTTCGCCTCCTGCTAAAACGTTAGGTAAATCAACCGCACTTTGTTCTCGTTGCTCGAGCGCTTTTTTAAAATTCAAGCGAACTGGCTCTTTAAAGTCGATTAATTTCATCCGCATATTGGATTCCATATTCGCGGTTTTTTCTAAGCTGTGCTGACGTTTACAAACCGGACAAGTATGCAACTCCGCCAATTTTTGTTTCACTAATTCAGGTTTATCCAAAGTTTGTTTGAATAAATCAATGGTGTAATTCAATTCTTTATAAGAAATAAACGGTTTACCACATTCCTGACAAGTTACTGTAGCAAAGGTGGTTTCTTGGAAAAGATCCTGTTTATTGGTCACTGAGAGTTCAAAATCTTGTGACAAGCGAATAGCTTTGGTTGGACAAACCTCTTCACAACGACCACAGAAAATACAACGACCAAGAAATAATGACCAGGTACGGTCGCCTGTCACTGGATCTGTTCTCATGGTCAACGCATTGGCTGGGCAGGCAATGGTACAAGCCGCGCAGACAATACATTGATCAGAATTGAGTTCCGGTTTTCCTCTAAAATCCTCATCGACTTCATAAGGTTTGAACGGATATTTGGTGGTGACATCACCGGCTTTAAATACCGTTTTTAGTAATTTAAACATATTCCGCCTCCCCTATTTCAATGGTGAATTTTTACGTTCGATACCGTAGCGTTCAATCTCTTTATAATCCACGGTTTTCGCTTTGCGTTTACGCACATCCACCACGGTGACACGGTCGGTACAAGAATAGCAAGGGTCAAGACTACCAATAATAAGTGGTGCATCAGACACTGTATTGCCACGCAACATATAGCGTAATGTTGGCCAGTTAGCATAAGTGGCTGCACGACAACGCCAACGGAAAAGTTTTTGGTTGTCTCCTAGCATTGACCAGTGAATATCTTCGCCACGTGGTGCCTCAGTAATCCCTAAAGCAAAACGTCCAGGGGTATAATTGAAACCTTCTTTTAAGATTTCGCCACTTGGCAAATTGTCCACCATGTAATCAATGATATTCATGGATTCAAACACTTCATTAATCCGCACTTTCACACGAGATAACACGTCACCATTGGCTTCAGTGAAGAGATTGAAAGGAATATCACCATAACCGGAGAATGGGTGTACTTTACGCACATCACGAGCAAAGCCAGAACCACGAATCATTGGCCCAACCGGACTGAAGTCACGCGCGATATCTTTTGCCAAGACACCGACACCCACCGTACGTTGTTCCATATTCGGTGTATTCAATAAAATATCGGTTAAGGTTTTGAGTTCTTCACGCATTTCGCCGATAAGTTTGATACATTGCTCACGTTGATGTTTCAACATATCACGACGCACACCACCGATAAGGTTAATACCATAGGTTTTACGTGCACCGGTTAGCACTTCTGCCAAGGTCATAGATTTCTCACGAACGCGGAAGAATTGCATAAAGCCAGTATCAAAGCCGGTAAAGTGACTAGATAGACCTAAGTTTAATAAGTGACTGTGCAAACGTTCGACTTCTAATAAAATCGCACGAATCCATTCAGCGCGTTTTGGAATTTGAATTCCCAAAGCACTTTCGACGGAATTAGCATAGGCCACACTATGTGTGAAACCACAAATCCCACATACACGGTCAGCCAGGAAGTTAACTTGGTCGTAATCCATACGGGTTTCCGCCAATTTTTCCATACCACGGTGCACATAGAACAAACGATAGTCCGCATCAATGATATCTTCCCCATCCACGAACAAACGAAAGTGTCCAGGTTCATCGGAAGTGATATGTAACGGGCCAAGTGGAACGATACGTGCTTCGCCTTTTTCGTTAATAAATTCGTATGTTTCTGTCGCGGTTGTCGGATCAGGACGTAAACGGTAATCCATGGAGTCTTTACGTAATGGATAAAGATCATCCGGCCAATCATCTGGCAACACTAAGCGGCGTTGGTCTGGTAAACCGACGGCTTTCAAACCATACATATCGAATAATTCACGTTCGCCCCAAACAGCCGCTTTGACTTTTGGTGTCACAGACGGGAATTCTAAGCTCACAGGATCGACCAAGGCTTTAATAGTGATAAAGGTTTTGACCTCGCCTTCCATGGAAAGCACGTAGTACACTGCATAGTTGCCATGAATTGAACGCTCATCATTCCCGAACACCAAAGGTAACCAACCTTCATGTTGATAATAAAGGTATTCAACAACATCAGGTAACATATTGGTTTTAATGGTAAGTGTAACCTGATTTGGTGTTGACCACTCCTCATCCAAAATAGTATTTGGAAATTTTGCATTGACTGCCTCAATGTAATTTTTGCCAATCATTTTGGCTGGATCGACTGATGTATTTTTAGTTAATTCCATATATTTATCCCTCCTGTCGATCATTGCGCTAAACTTTGCCAAGGTAAAACTAACATTTCACCAAAAGACACTTGTTCAGATCCGAGTACAATTCCGACCGCACTTTTTAATAACTGCAAAATTGGTTCGGCAATATGAATACCCATAATAAACATGAATAACAATAAAATTGCCATCGCCACGAGTGAAACTTTGTTCACATCCCCCACTTCAACATTATCCGGTTGTTTACCTAATACGGTTTTTAATACCATTAAAGACAATCCAGCTAACACGATAGTGAGTAAAATTAAACAGAACACCATTAACCAAGTTTTACCTGCGTAAATACCGGCAACAGCAATACTGAATTCACTGACGAACACGTTAAATGGTGGGATACCACCTAGTGCTAATGCACCACCGGCAAATAACACCGCCGTCATTGGTGCTACACGCCATAAACCACGTACTTGGTTCATATCACGGGTTTTATATTTTAATAATATGTTACCTGAAGCACAGAATAACAAGGTTTTCGCTAAACTATGGTTGATGGTATGTAATAAACCCGCAAATACACCGATTGGGCCACCTAAACCAAAGGCAAAGCTAATTAACCCCATGTTTTCAATACTAGAATATGCCAATAAACGTTTGATGTCGAATTGGACGATAATAAACAACGCCGCCACTAATACAGAGAGTAAACCAAATACCAACAATAAGGTTTGCGGGTATGTAGAACCGACTGCTTTAGAAACTAAGATGTAATAACGCAATACCACCAACATGGCACAATTCAATAATACAGCAGATAGAATCGCACTCACTGGACTTGGTGCCTCACTGTGTGCATCAGACAACCAAGTATGCATTGGAAATAGACCGCATTTAGTACCAAACCCAACCAAAATAAAGGCGAAAGCAAGATACATGAGCATTGGATTCAAACCCGCTGCCTGTTGATTGATTTCTGTCCAGAAAATAGCTTGGCTTGGATCTGCTAAAAGATTTGTTCCATTAGAGAACGTTAAAATTGTGCCATACAATCCAAACGCCACCCCAACTGAACAAATAATGATGTATTTCCATGCTGCCTCAAGAGAGGTTTTTTGTTTGTATGTGCCGACCAAAAATGCAGAACTTAATGTGGTTGCTTCAATGGCTGCCCACATCAAAATCACATTATTGGTGATCACAGAAATAATCATGGTGAAGAAAAATAAATGCAAAAAGCCGTAATAATTGCAATATGTTTTCAAATCAAGATGTCCTTCACGATATTCCGTACCAATGTAGCCGATAGAATAAATACCGGCTAATGTTCCGACAATAGCGATAAGACCTAAGAAAATAGCAGATAGACTGTCGATGTAAACCCAGTTATTTAATGCACTGATTTCCCCCTGAGTTAGCACGCCATTAATAACTTGTAAGGCAAATGCTAACATCAAAATCAAACCTGTAACATGAAGTGCGGTACAAATTGTCCGTGTTTTTGTCACGCCACAAGCGAAACTGGCAAGTGATATTGCTAAAGGTGCGATTAATAACGCGATTATCCATTGTTCATACATAGCGTTACCCCTTCAAACTCATAAGTTGTTTTGCATCTAATGAATGGAATGTACGATAAATTTTGTTTACCAACACCACCATTATGATGACGGCAAAAATAGCATCTGTGGCAATTCCGATTTCCACTAACTCAGGTGCTTTATTTGCCAATAAGGCTAATGTGAGATGAGAACCGTTTTCCATCAAACAATAACCGAATACTTGTTTTACGATATTGCGTTGGCTAACAATGCATACTAAACCTAATAAGAAGTGACTTAATGACACTGATAATGCTGGTTTAAGATGTGCAACCAACGGTAAATCGATTGGGACAACAACAAAGTAGCACAATGTAACTATCACTGCTGTGATCGGGATCAACCAAGAGACATTTATTCCAGCTGGAGTTTGACTTTCATCAACTTTTTTCATCGCATAGATTAAAATTGCTGGCACCAAAACCACTTTGGTAATAAATGCGCTAATTGACCACATATAAAGTTCATGGGCTTGCATTTCATTGGCAAGATAGACAAACAGTAATACCAACACCAATGATTGCAAACTGTAAAATAACGCAGCTTTTTTGGCGGTTCGAACCATAATTACGCAAAGAGAGGTAATAATGAGTAAACACGCAAGTCCATTTATCATTAACATAGATTCCTCCTTAACCTAACCAGCCAAACCTAACCAATATGCGGCGATAAAACTGGACACCACGGACATCACCATTAATACAACTAACACGAAACGCATAGAGAATGGTATAGGTTGTGCATTGGCAACCGCTTCTGATGGTTTACCGATGACACATTGTCCGAATTTATACAACAACCATACGAATGTCGCGGTAGATTCAACTAAAGCAAGCACCATTAACCAAGTAATCCAGCCATATTCATGGCCTAATTCAAATCCGGCAGCAAATAATGGATATTTACTGAAGAATCCGTTAAACGGTGGCACCCCGGCAATCGCTAACGCGGCTACGCCAAATCCTGCCCCTACCACTGGCATTGTACGCATAATACCTTGTAGTAATGGCATAGAACGAGTTCCTGTCGCATAACTTAATGAACCAGCGACCAAGAAGAATAAGCTTTTCGCGAAAGCATGGTTGAAGATGTAGCTAATCGCTGCAACAAAGGCCAATTTAGAACCTAATGCAGCAAGAGAAATCCCAATGAAAATATAAGACAGTTGGGTAATGGTTGAATACGCCAATAAACGTTTTAAGTCAGTTTGTGGCAAGTACATTAAGAAGCCGTAAATTAAGGTAATCATCGCCATGATGATGCCGACTTCACCCACAATATGTGGAATCTCACCAGCAGACATCACAGAACGAGCGAAGATATAGACCCCAACTTTAACCATTGATGCAGCGTGCAAATACGCACTCACCGGTGTTGGTGCTTCCATCGCATTTGGCAACCAAATTTGCATTGGTAATTGTGCTGATTTACCCCACGCAGCAAACATCACACCGAATAACACGATGGTTTTCGCACTCGGATCTAAATGTTCTAACGCAGTGATAGAGAAAGTACCTGATTGGCTGAATAAATAGGCTGCGGCAATATATAACCCAATTGCCCCCACGTGGGTGATAATCAAGGCTTTCATTGCGGCAGCTTGAGCTTTTGGTGTTTGGTAATAACTGATTAATGCCCAAGAACATCCCCCAGTAATTTCGAAGAACAATAATTGTCCTGCTAAAGTTGAGGAATACACCAAGCCCGCCATGGCACCGATAAAGATGAGCAAGAATGCATAAAAACGTGGTAACCCATTATGTGGGTGTTCACGGTTTTTATCGGTTAAGTAACCACAAGAATATAAGCAGATTAAGAAACCTAAGGCCACAACGGCAAAGGCAATTAATGTACTGACTGCATCAAGCGTTACACCAAAGATCGCGGTTTTATCAAAAGCGACGATGTCATAAGTGACGCTTTGATGACCATCGGCAAACCATTGTCCTGCGACTAACAAGGTTCCCAGCGTAGCAAGCGCAGCAAATACTGTGGCAATTTGAGCAAAATGTTTTTTGTTCAAACCGACAATAAACGCCCCTACGAAAGGTAAAATGATTGTAATCAGAGCTAAACGTTCCATATTTGTCCTCCTTACAACCCAGTGAAGTAAAATACAAACGCCAACACAGAAATGCCGAAGCCGACCACGGTTAAACGTCCTGTTAACATAAAGCGGGTTCGAGAGAGTGTGTTTTCAAAGACACAAGCCAACACGAATACCACTAATAATTTCACGAAGAATAAAACACCGCCTAAAATGACCGCACTTAAGCTCATCTCTGTTGGGATACCAAACGGAAGCAACACGCTCACAAAGATAGATGCTACAACCATGGATTTTAAGCTTAAGCCGACTTTTAATAAGGCAAGTGCTGGACCTGAGTATTCAGTCAATGGACCTTCTTGTAACTCTTGTTCCGCTTCCGCCAAATCAAATGGAATTTTACCCATTTCAATAAATACGGCGAAGAATGCTGCAGCGATAGCAATCACTGTCGCAATTGGATATTGCCAAGTGTTATCGGAAAGTGCATTACCGATAACCGCAAAATTGGTTGAACCAGCAATTAACGCAATGACAAGGAATGCCAACATGAGAATTGGCTCTACCAAGACACCTAATGTGACTTCACGACTTGCCCCTAAACTTGAGAATGTGCTGTTTGAATCCAAACCTGCAATTGAAAAGAAGAAACGGAACAAGGCGAATAAATAAATCACAGTGATTAAATCACTGCCTGCGCCAAACGGTGCGACACGAGTAAATAAAGGTAAGCTCATGGCTATCACCATCACGGTGCTAATTAGCACATAAGGCATTACTTTAGAAACCCAACCCGCATTGTCAGGCAAAATATTTTGGCGTTTCATTAATTTCGCAATATCACGATAATCTTGTAACACGCCAGGACCGCGACGAGATTGAATTCGAGCACGGATCATACGTGAAATACCGGAGAATAACGGTGCAAGGGCAAGCAAAATCAAGGCTTGCACAATGGCAAAAACAAACATTCCGGCAGATGTTGCAATTTCTGAAGGTAACATAATCATCTTCAACCTCCTACATCAACGCAATGGAAAGTAGTATTGCCACCAAAGCAATCACGAAGTACACGCAGTACACACGGAAGTCACCTTGTTGCAACCATTGGATTTTTGTTCCTAACCACGGAATAAAACGAGCGATAGGCATCGTCATTTTTTCTTCCCAGAAAGGTTCAGCTTTTGTTGCGCCTTTAATTACCGCTTGTATGCCTTTATCACCTAAAGGTGCAGGATCCAACACTTCACGCAAGGTATAAAGCGATTTGAAGATCGTACGTAATGGACGAGTGAAACTACCTGCTGAGGCAGTCATATCTTGTTCATAAGCATAACCACAAGCCCATGGATTGCCTTTTGCACGATCGGATAAACGTTGATTTTTGGTGAATGCATAAAAACTAAATGGCACGAAGAAGAATGCCAATAGCATGATAGTTACCATCGGTGTTGAAAGTGCAGTATGTGGTTCAGCTTGTGCAACCACTACGCCATTTTGAGCCAACATTAGCGGTTCGCTATGAGCAAGTGCGGTCGAAATTTTCGCAATTATTGGGGTCACAACAGATGCGCCCACACCTAATAACACACAACATAACGCCAACACTGCCATGGCAATCACCATTGGTTTTGGTACTTCGCGTGCATTAGCTGCTTTTTCACTACGCGGTGCACCTCCGAAACTGATACCGTACACTTTTACGAAACAAAGTGCCGCTAACGCACCAGTCAATGCCAACATAATGATGGCAATCGGACCGGCAAGTTTTAATACGAAATCATCACTTTGGCTTAAGGTGAATAAAGATTGATAAGTAAACCATTCACTGACAAAACCGTTAAACGGTGGCAATGCCGAAATCGCCATGGTACCGATTAAGAAACAGAATGCAGTGTAAGGCATAAGTTTGCCTAAGCCGCCCATTAAGTCCATGTCTTTAGTATGCAAGCGATACATTACTGAACCTGCACCTAAGAATAACAAGCCTTTGAATACAGCATGGTTAAGTAAGTGGTATAAACCACCAAGTAAGCCCACGGTTGCCAACACTGGATGATGTGTCGCAATACCAATCATACCGACGCCCACACCCATCATAATGATACCGATATTTTCTACCGTGTGATAAGCCAAGAGTTTTTTGATGTCATGTTCTGCCAAGGCATAAAGAACGCCAAGTACGGAAGATACCGCACCGAAACCGAGTACGATAACGCCATACCAAACATTGGTAGAACCGAGAAGATCGACACCGACTTTGATGATCCCGAAGATACCGATTTTAACCATCACACCAGACATCATCGCTGATGCATGAGAAGGTGCAGCCGGGTGAGCTTTCGGTAACCAGCTGTGTAATGGAATCATACCTGCTTTTGCACCAAAACCTAAAAATGCCAAAATAAAGGCAGTAAAGGCAAGCGGTGCCGGCAAAGTGGTTTGACGGAATGCGCTAAATTCAAAACTACCGGCATAGCAGTAGAAAATGAAGAAGGCGATCATAATTAATACCGAACCGGCATGCGCAATAAAGAAATAAAGCAAGCCTGCATTTACAGCATTGTCATCTTGTTCGGTAAGGACTAAGAAATAAGATGCCAATGACATCATTTCAAAGAATACAAGGAAGTAGAACGCATTATCGCTGGTAACTAACGCAACCATGGAAGCGATAAATAAATTCATAAAAAAGCCCATGGAACCTGCGCCTTTACCTTTATATTCTTTTACATAAGAGAAAGAATAAAGTGCGGTCACAATCACTAACAAAGAAATGACACACACCATAAACGCAGCCAATCCATCAATACGGATGGAAAATGAGGCAAATTCAAATGGGGTTTTAAAAACATCAACGACTGTGTCGCTGCTGATCAGAACGGGGATGCAGGCAACAATACCTAACACTCCAGCAAGTACACCGGTCACGCCGGATATATTGATTGAAAGTTGTTCGTTTCGTTTCACTGCGAGCGAAATAAACGCACCTACGACATAAATCAACAGGGTCGTGATGAGTAAATTGATAGGTAAACTCATAATATCACTCCATTGATTACAAGTTAAAACACACTAATTATCTTGGAATAGCAGGCGAAGAAACCATTGCCATTTCACGTTTTCTTTCGTTAGCCTGCTTGATACTCTCATCACTAATAATAAATAACGTTTTGGTCGGACAGGTTTGAACACAAGCCGGACCATCTTCACGGAAATAGCAGAGATCGCATTTCACAGCAATGGCTTTTACGCCTGGTTGCCATGCCAGCATATTGTGTAAATCCGTATTATCTGGTGCAGTACGAATATCTCGTTTTACCGCATCAGTGAAGGAGAATCCTTCATAATAGGTTGGTGCGTCAATCGGTGCTGAACCATGTTGGGTAATTGCACCGAATGGGCAAGCAATACCACAAAGTTTACAACCGATACAGAGACTTTCGTTAAGTTGAATGGTGTCATCAATATGTGTAATGGCGTGTACAGGACACACGGTAGCACATGGTGAATCATCACAATGACGACAGAGAATTGGCACGGTTACATCATCATTACGCATGACTTGTAAACGTGGAAAAGATTGTAATCCGAAAGCTTTATGCACTTCGCTACAAGCGGCCATACAGGTGTTGCATCCAATGCAATCCTTCGGATCACCGATTACAAAACGATTCATACATTCCCCTCCTTGTATGTAAATAACGTTTCTACAATAACCACTCCAGTAGTAAGGATACTCCTGTCGAAAAGTAAAGCTCAAGAAGTAATTCAAAAATTTGTGATTAAGATCAAAAGATTTTGATTGTTTTTCTACAGCTGTGATGCAGCTGTTAAATAACCGTGAAACATAATAATTTTATGTTAAAAATGTGAACAAATTTCCAACAAATAGACATCACCTTATTTGAAATATCGCTATACAAATTTAAATGGTTACGTGATAAAATTTCCTTTTCGCAGTATGTTTATTGGCACACAATAAACAATTCATCTCATAAACATTCTAACTAAGGACAGATTATGTGTTTAGGTATTCCGGGACAGATCATTCAAGTAGCTGACAGCGCATTACAGCTTGCTGTAGTCGATGTCTGCGGAGTAAAAAGAGAAGTTAATATTTCATTAATTTGTCAGGATGACCCAAAACCGCTGGTTGGCAAATGGGTTCTCGTACATGTGGGTTTTGCCATGACAATTATTGATGAAGAAGAAGCCAAACAGACGCAAGAAGCCTTAATTGCGATGAGCCAGCTGGAACACGAAGTCGGCGATTTTCTTGGTCTCAATCAAAAATAAACAGGATTGCGTTATGCAAGGGATCGAATTACGCATAAAAGGAAAAGTTCAGGGCGTGGGATTTCGCCCTTTTGTCTGGCTTCTGGCAAATCAATATGGATTAAATGGAGATGTCAATAATGATGGACAAGGCGTGTTAATTCGTTTTGTCTCTCCACCATCCGGCTCTCTTGAACAATTTTTATCCGATCTACAAAATAAGCTTCCACCACTGGCTCAAATTACGGACATTACTCAGCGCACCATAGATTGGCCTGAAGCAGCCACAGTAACAAGCTTTACTATCCGGGAAAGCGAAAACAATCAAATGGACACGCAAATTATTCCCGATGCAGCAACCTGTCCACATTGTTTAGCTGACTTATTCGATCCCAACAATCGACGTTATCACTACCCCTTTACCAATTGTACCCATTGCGGTCCGCGTTTTACCATCATCAAGGCAATTCCTTACGACCGAAAAAACACGGCGATGTCTGTTTTTCCGCTTTGTCCACAATGTGAAAAAGAATACAAAGATCCAGCCGATCGTCGTTTTCATGCTCAACCCAATGCTTGTTCGGTCTGTGGTCCTCATATCTGGTTGCAGGATCGGGAACAAACGCTTGCTACTCATGAAACCGCACTAAAACAGACCGCACTTTTATTGCAACAAGGTCACATCGTCGCGGTAAAAGGCTTAGGCGGTTTTCATCTAGCCTGTGATGCGAATAATCAAAAGGCGGTTGATTTATTACGTCAACGGAAGCATCGTCCGACAAAACCGTTGGCTATTATGGTGCCTGATCTGCAGTTTTTACAGAATTTGAGTTCTCAAGAAACAGAACTGCTAACTAGCAGTGCTGCACCGATTGTACTGCTAGCAAAACATAAAGTACCCAATATTGCTGATAATATTGCGCCTAACTTGCAAGAAATCGGCGTCATGCTTCCAAGTAATCCACTACAACATTTGTTATTACGTGCGGTTAATCTTCCGCTCGTGATGACCTCTGCGAATGCAAGTGGGCAACCTCCAGTGCTAAAAAATGAACATGCGGTGGAACAATTAGCTGATTTAGCGGATTTTTATCTTTGTCACAATCGCGATATTCTACAACGTGC
>CAJZKN010000011.1:0-57935 GCA_916050345.1 Parahaemophilus parainfluenzae
ACACCGCCAGGTACTGAATGTGAACCCCGAGCTGAATGGCTTGGGGTTTTTGTTTATGGATTTTTATTAAAAATTATATAGAATGATCTCAATTTTTATTTCTCAATATAAACCATGAAAAACTTTAGATATTTTGCGCAACGTTATGTTGATTGGGTTATTCGATTAGGTCGAGTTCGTTTCTCTTTACTTGGTATCGCTATTCTTGCGATTTTAGCTATCTGTATACAAATCTTATTAAGCACGCTACTAAGTGATGGTATTCACTGGAGTGACATTGCTCGCTCAATCACTTTTGGTTTATTTACAGCGCCTTTTGTTATTTATTTCTTTACGCTACTTGTTGAACGACTAGAACGTTCCCGTTTAGAGTTGTCTAAAACGCTTGCTCGATTAGAAAAAAATAGTCGTGATAAAAGTACCTTACTGGCAACAATTAGCCATGAGTTACGTACGCCTTTAAATGGGATCATTGGTCTTAGTCGAATTCTATTGGATGATAAATTAACAGAACAACAACAAAATTACCTCAATACAATTAATCTAAGTGCGGTCAGTTTAGGCCATATTTTTAGTGATATTATTGATTTAGATAAGATCGACTCTAAGCGCATTGAATTAAATATCCAGCCTTGCGATTTCCATTCACTACTTAATGATTTCTATAATTTTGGTACCTTGATGGCGGAGCAAAAGGGGCTAAAATTCTCTTTAAAGCTGGATGATAATTTACCTAATTGGCTTTATCTCGATCGTGCTCGCCTTAGCCAAATTCTTTGGAATTTAATTAGTAATGCCGTCAAATTCACTGACAAAGGTGACGTTATTCTAAGGGTGCAGAAAATGCAAGATAATCAGTATCAATTTAGTGTTACTGATACGGGAGCAGGTATTGCGCCTTGTGAATTAGATAAGATTTTTACCATGTACTATCAGGTTAAAGATAATATTCACCGTTCTGCAGGAAGTGGCATCGGTCTTGCGATTTCTAAGAATCTTGCGCAGTTAATGCAAGGGGATTTAACGGTTGAAAGTGAATTGAACAAAGGTTCAACCTTTTACTTAACGATCATTGCAGAAAAAGCTCAGGCTCATGATGGTAATGTTGAAAAAGCCATGCAGCATCTTTCTATTTTATTAGTAGAAGACGTTGAATTGAATGTGGTTGTGGCCAAAAGTATTCTTGAAAAGCAAGGTCATTATGTTGATGTAGCGATGAATGGTGAACAGGCTATCCAATTATTTGAGAAAAATACTTATGATATTGTTTTTCTTGATATTAAGTTACCAGATATGTCAGGCTTTGATATTGCATACTATTTACGTAAAAACTATGAAGAAGGGATTTATGATTTTCTTCCTCCTTTAATTGCTTTTACGGCAAACGTGATGCACAGCGAAGAGGAATATCAAAATCAGGGTATGGATGGCGTGTTGCGTAAGCCTCTTTCTCTGACGGAATTACGTCAGTGTTTTAAAACATTCTTAGGAGATGATATCGAGACTACCTCTGATGAAGAAGAGCTCCCTCAAGTTCAAGAAGGTATTAATATTTCACTTATTGAGTTAATTGGAAAATCACAAGCTAAAGCTAATGTGGAGTTATTCAAACAGTGGATGCCAATTTATTTAGATGAATTAGAAACGGCGTATGAAGATTATCTTACAAACGCAGATATGCAACAAATGGTGTCAGATGTGGCACATAAAATAAAAGGCGCAGCAGCATCAGTAGGGCTTGTTAATATTCAAAATATCGCAAAACAGGCTCAAGACATGTCATTACCTAATTGGGCATCTGATATTGCTTTATGGATAAAGCAACTCAGTAATGAATGGTTTCAAAATGTAGCTGAATTAGAAGCATATTTAGAAAAATAATTCATGACACGTCATTTTCAGATTTTGATCAGTGAGAATATGCCGTCTAATTTGCCGGCAAATACCTTGATCATTAATGAATTTTCTAAAATTCAAAATCTTCTTGGGCAAGAGTTTGAGACGATCTTGTTTGATGCACGAAAAGGTATCCATTTAGAGGCGCTCGCCATTGCGGCCGGTACATTGAAAATGAATGGTGCCTTAATTGTCTTGCTATCAAATTGGGAGAAACTTCATTCCCAAATAGACGAAGATAGTCTTCGTTGGTCAGGCTCGCTTGAGGCAATTACGACGCCAAGATTTATTGCATATTTTAAGCATTGTATTCATAAATATGGTTTTCCCGTCCTTTACCATCAAAATGATTTAAAATTTGACCGCACTTTTCAGCAGTTATTTGTAAACCACAATGCGACCTTAGATCAGCAGAAAATCATTGAGCAAATCTTACAAAAAGAATCTGAACTTTACTTTCTTACTGCCAAACGAGGAAGAGGGAAATCAGCTCTTGCAGGCTTATTAGCGAATCAACTGGATACTAAAATTTACCTCACAGCTCCAAATAAAAGTGCGGTCAATATTTTGGCTGAATTTTCACAAAAAGAGATTATCTTTATTGCACCAGATGCGCTTTTCCTTGCTTTGCAAAATGATCCTTCTTTTTCTGAAAATGCTTGGCTTTTTGTTGATGAGGCGGCAATGCTGCCGATTGCTCAACTTAGCGCTTTTTCCCAGCATTTTAAGCATATTTTATTTACGACAACCATTCATAGTTATGAGGGAACCGGGCGAGGCTTTGAGCTTAAATTTAAGCAAAAAATTAACCGCACTTTCTCTGACTTTGAGCTTATTGAACCGCTACGTTGGTCTAAAGATGATGCTTTAGAGGCATTTATTGATGAGCTTTTATTATTGAATGTAGAGGATGACTTTAAACAAACACCATACGATAAAAGCAAAATATGCCAAATTACTGAGTGCTCACAAGAGAAAATACTTTCTTCATTGTCTCAATTCTATGGCTTGATGACATTAGCCCATTATCGTACATCACCCTTAGATCTCCGGCGATTGTTTGATGCTAATTCACAGCGTTTTTTTACCGCTGAAAATGAACAAGATTTACTAGGCGCAGTTTGGGCATTAAAAGAAGACGGGATTGAAGATTCAGCCCTCATTGAAGCGATTCAACAAGGGAGTAGACGCCCGAAAGGCAATCTCGTGCCTCAAGCACTTTGTTTTCATGCGCAGCTACAAAAGGCTTGTGAATTGCATTCTTTACGTATTTCGAGAATTGCGGTTCAGCCTATGTGGCGGCAACATGGTATTGGTAGACAACTCATTGAATATATTACACAAAATTGTGATATGGATTATTTATCAGTGAGTTTCGGTTATACAAAAGAACTGGCTCAATTTTGGCTGAAATGTGGTTTTTCTCTTGTTCATTTAGGCGAGCATTTAGAGGCGAGTAGTGGTTGTTATTCAGCTATTGCTCTAAAAGGGCTTTCTGCACAAGGGATTGAATTAGAAAGAGAAGCAAAGCAATCTTTTCAACGGAATATGCCTTTGTCTTTCCATCCACTTGCTCAGGAATTTAATACCACATCAGTAGATTGGGAATTGCTTGATGAAGACTGGTTAAGCCTAAAAAACTTCGCTTATTTTCACCGCACTTTAGCTTCCGCTTTGCCGGCAATTCGTCGATTTTTGATGAATTTAGATGAAAAAGATTGTCCTTTAATACGAGATTATTTCATCACAAAACAGATACCCTATAGTAAGAAAAATGGGTTAAAATTATTACGTTCGGAAATTGCACAAAGATTAAAAAAGGAGGCAAGATGAGCGAACAAGAAAAAAAAGGTTGGTTTCGCAAAGCCGTAGATGAATATAATAAGTTTTGTAAAGAGCTTGGTTTAGATAAAGGCTCTTGTAGAGGCTGTATGCCACGTATCGAATTCGATGATGATGGGCATGTAAAAAAAGAGAAGCCACTTGAACCACTCAAAAAATAGGAGAAACAGGGTTAATTAACCCTGTTTTTTTATACAGATAATTATTGAAAAGTAGAGTGAATTTGCTAAACTAACTCGCTGTTCAAATAAAAAAATGAGATAAAATTGACCGCACCTATGAAAACAACCTATTTTAATTTTGATATTCCCACTCAGCCAAATGACCATAAAATTCTTGGCAACGTATTAACGGGTGCTGATGCACTTGCGGTTAGTGAAATTGCTGAGCAATATGATGGATTGACAGTGGTCGTGACACCAGATACTAAAAGTGCGGTTCGTTTATCACAAGTTTTACCGGATTTAACTTCTCAGCCCGTTCAGTTTTTTCCTGATTGGGAAACACTGCCTTATGATTCTTTTTCGCCTCATCAAGAAATTATTTCTTCTCGTTTAAGTGCGCTATTTCATTTGCAAAATACTAAAAAAGGTATCTTTGTTTTGCCGATTAGCACATTAATGCAGCGAGTGTGTCCGCCGAAATATCTACAGCATAATGTCCTTTTGATTAAAAAAGGTGATCGTCTTGTCATTGAAAAATTGCGATTACAATTAGAGTTAGCAGGATATCGTTCCGTAGAGCAAGTACTAGAACACGGTGAATATGCCGTGCGCGGATCACTTTTAGATCTTTTCCCAATGGGAAGTGCGGTTCCATTTCGTTTAGATTTTTTTGATGATGAAATTGATTCGATTCGTACTTTTGATGTCGATACGCAGCGAACGTTAGATGAAATTCAATCTATTAATTTATTACCTGCACACGAATTTCCAACAGATGAGAAAGGTATTGAGTTTTTCCGTACACAATTTAGAGAAACCTTTGGTGAAATTCGTCGTGATCCTGAGCATATTTATCAGCAAATCAGTAAAGGCACATTAATTTCAGGGATTGAATATTGGCAACCGTTATTCTTTGATGAAATGGCAACGTTGTTTGATTACTTGCCCGAAAAAACGTTGTTTGTGGATATGGAAACAAATCAAGCACAAGGTGAACGTTTTTATCTTGATGCCAAACAGCGTTATGAGCATCGTAAAGTCGATCCTATGCGTCCTCTTTTACCGCCAGAACGTTTGTGGCTAAGCATTGATGCGGTAAATCATGCATTAAAAAATTATCCTAAAATTAATTTTAAAGCAGAAAAAGTGCGGTCATCTGTTCGTCAGAAAAACTTAGCGGTGTCTGTATTACCTGCAGTGACCATTCAATCACAGCAAAAAGAACCGTTATCGCAACTTCGTCAGTTTATTGAGCATTTTAAAGGAAATGTTTTATTTTCAGTTGAAACTGAAGGACGACGTGAAACTTTACTGGATTTACTTTCACCATTAAAAATTAAACCTAAACAGATTAAAACCTTATCTGAAGCCAATCAAGACAAGTTTAATCTTTGGGTAAGTCGTCTTGAGCAAGGTTTTATTCTTGATGAGGCTAAACTAGCCGTCATTACTGAACATGAAATTTTAGGCGAGCGTGTACAGCAACGTCAGCGTGATAAACGTAAATCGGTGAATCCAGATACCTTAGTGCGTAATCTGGCTGAATTAAAAATTGGGCAGCCTGTGGTGCATTTAGATCATGGTGTGGGGCGTTACGGTGGGTTAGTCACGCTTGATACAGGTGGTTTAAAAGCGGAATATTTGCTGATCAATTATGCGAATGAATCCAAACTTTATGTGCCTGTTGGTTCTCTTCATTTAATTAGTCGTTATGTCGGTGGTTCAGATGAAACCGCACCATTACATAAATTAGGTAATGAATCGTGGGCGAAAACGCGTCAAAAGGCCGCTGAAAAAATTCGTGATGTGGCAGCTGAATTACTTGATGTGTATGCTCAACGGGAAGTGAAAAAAGGATTTGAGTTTAAATATGATCGTGAGGAATTCCAGCAATTTGCTGCAACCTTCCCTTTTGAGGAGACACATGATCAAGCCATGGCAATTAATGCTGTCATTTCGGATATGTGCCAACCTAAAGCGATGGATCGTTTGGTTTGTGGTGATGTAGGTTTTGGGAAGACTGAAGTAGCGATGCGAGCCGCATTTTTGGCGGTCATGAATCATAAACAAGTGGCTGTATTAGTCCCTACAACCTTGCTAGCTCAACAGCATTACGAGAATTTTAAAGATCGTTTTGCTAATTTGCCGGTTAATGTGGAAGTGCTTTCTCGCTTTAAAACAGCCAAAGAGCAAAAACAAATCTTAGAAAATTTAGCTGAAGGAAAAGTGGATATTCTGATTGGCACTCATAAATTGATTCAATCTGATGTGAAGTTTTCGGATCTTGGCTTACTCATCATCGATGAAGAACATCGCTTTGGAGTGGGACAAAAAGAGAAAATTAAACAACTTCGAGCGAATATTGATATTTTAACGCTTACCGCAACGCCAATTCCTCGTACTTTGAATATGGCGATGAATGGTATTCGCGATCTTTCTATTATTGCGACACCACCAGCTCGCCGAGTGAGTATCAAAACGTTTGTTCGCCAGAAAGATGATTTAATTATTCGTGAAGCGATTCTGCGTGAGATTTTGCGTGGCGGGCAAGTTTATTATTTACATAATGATGTGGCGAGCATTGAAAATACGGCCGAAAAACTGACCGCACTTGTGCCAGAAGCTCGAGTAGTAATTGGTCATGGTCAAATGCGGGAACGCGAGCTTGAACGTGTGATGAGTGATTTTTATCATCAACGTTATAACGTATTAGTTTGTTCCACCATTATTGAAACAGGGATTGACGTACCAACGGCAAATACGATCATTATTGAACGCGCAGATAATTTTGGCTTGGCTCAGCTTCACCAGTTACGTGGTCGAGTAGGGCGTTCTCATCACCAAGCTTATGCCTATTTGCTTACACCTCCGCCGAAGTTAATGACGAAAGATGCGAAACGTCGTTTAGAGGCATTAGAAAGTTTAGATAACTTAGGTGCAGGTTTCATCCTTGCGACGCACGATTTAGAAATTCGCGGTGCAGGTGAATTATTAGGGAATGAACAAAGTGGGCAAATTGAAAGCATCGGTTTTTCGCTTTATATGGAATTGCTTGATGCAGCAGTCAAAGCCTTAAAAGAGGGGAGAGAGCCTTCATTAGAAGAGATTACGCATCAGCAAGCTGAAATTGAGCTACGTGTTCCAGCTTTATTGCCAGATGATTATCTTGGTGATGTGAATATGCGTTTGTCATTCTATAAACGCATTGCGGCAGCGGAAAGTAAACAAGAGTTAGATGAATTAAAAGTTGAATTAATCGATCGTTTTGGCTTATTACCTGAAGCAACTAAAAATCTTTTACAAATTGCTGAAATGCGTTTAATGGTGAAACCATTAAAAGTACTGAAAATCGATGCGGGGGCTCAAGGTGGCTTTATTGAATTCTCACCTTCTGCAAAAGTTGATCCGGAAACATTCATCAAATTAATTCAACAAAATCCAATTGTTTATCGTTTTGATGGACCATTAAAATTTAAGTTTGTGAAAGCACTTCCAGAAAACAAAGCGCGGTTAGAATTTGTGATGGATTTAGTGAAGACGCTAACTGAGTAGCAAGTAAATAAAAAGGCTGACAAAATGTCAGCCTCTTTTTTACCTTTGATTAGTGAAGCGCTTCAACAACGCTTAAGAACATTTTTAAGATACCGGCATTTAATAAGTCGATAAAGAATGCCCCGACCATTGGTACGATTAAGAACGCTTTGTGAGATGGTCCAAAACGGCTGGTAATTGCTTGCATGTTAGCAACAGCTGTTGGTGTTGCACCGAGACCGAAACCACAGTGACCCGCACTTAATACAATCGCATCATAATCTTTACCCATCATACGGTATGTGACGTAGATAGCGAAGAAAGCCATGAAGACAACTTGAACCGCTAAGATAACTAATACATCTGTTGCAAGACCTGCTAATTCCCAAAGTTTGAGAGACATTAAAGCAATCGCTAAGAAGATAGATAAACCTACGCTACCTAATACGTCAATCGCTGAATCAGCCACTTGGAATTTGAATAAGTGGGTTAAGCTGTTACGAATGATTACACCTGTAAATAAACACCATACGAATGTTGGTAATTGAATGTGAGTACCTTTTGTTAAGCCATCTAAGTATTGACCGATAAGTAAACATAAAGAAAGCATTGCGATGGTTTCAATGATTGAACGCGCATTGATTTTACGTTTGTAAGTTGGGTGCTCAAATGCTTCTTGTACGTCATCTACTTCATCATTCTCTGGGTTCTCACCTTGTTTTTGATGATTTAATAAATAACGAGATACTGGACCACCTAAGATACCACCAAAGACTAAACCGAATGTCGCACATGCCATCGCAATTTCTGTTGCAGCCGGTAGATTAAATTCTTTAGTGAATGTTTCAGCCCATGCCGCACCTGTACCATGACCACCAGTAAGGGTAACTGAACCAGCAAGTAAACCGTAAGCAGGATCAATGCCTAATAATTCAGTACCTAAGATACCGATAACATTTTGGCAAACAATGAGTATTCCAGCAGCGAATAAGAAGATAACTAATGGTTTTCCGCCTTTAATTAAGCGAGAAAAGTTTGCACTTAAGCCGATAGAGGAGAAGAATACCAACATCATAGATGTTTGTAAGCTTTTCTCAAAGGTAAATGAAGTGCCGTTTACTTTGTATAAAATAGTTAATGCAACAGCCACAATAAAGCCACCAACAACAGGCTCAGGGATGTTGAATGTTTGTAAAACGCGAATACGCTTTACTAGAAAATAACCGAGTAATAATACAAAGCTTGCTAAAGCAAGCGTTTGATAGGTATCAAAAACAATATTCACGAAATATCCTCCTATTTAGTTTGGTTTCGAGAATTCTTATGAGTTGTGTTCGGGTTCAACTACCACAATATCAACATTACTATGTAATCCTCGTGGTAATTGGGAGCCTTTTCTGCCGCGTTCCGCACGGAATTTTTGCAGATCTTCCGGTTTTAATGTGATTTTTCGTTTACCGGAATGGAACTCAAGGCTGGCTTGCTCTGAAATTAAGAACAATTTCACCAATAATTCTGACCGCGCTTTTGCATTCGCTGCTGGAATACTGATGATTTTGTTGCCTTTCCCTTTTGATAATGCCGGTAGATCCCGTACCGGAAAAATCAGCATTCGACCCGCTGAAGTGAGGGACACAAGAAGTGAGGCCGACTCGGAAAGTGTCTCAGGTTTCAAGACTTTCGCATTTTCTGGCAAAGAAATCAAGGCTTTTCCTGCTTTATTACGTGCAATTAAGTCTTCAAATTTGCAAATAAAACCATATCCTGCATCTGATGCCATCAATAATTCTTGTTTTTCAGGTTCCATAATAACCTGTTCAATGGTCGCGCCTGCAGGTAACGTGAGTTTACCGGTGAGCGGTTCACCTTGTGAACGTGCAGAAGGCAAGCTTAATGGATCTAAAGCATAGCTACGACCAGTACTATCAATAAAGATCACTGGTTGATTGCTTTTACCGCAAGCGTGAGCGAGATATTTATCGCCTGCTTTATAGCTTAATCCTGCCGGATCAATGTCATGACCTTTCGCACAACGAACCCAGCCCATTTCAGATAAGATAACAGTGACAGGTTCTGCTGGAGTCATTTCACTTTCAGAAATAGCTTTCGCTTCTTCACGTTCAACTAATTGAGACATTCTAGGACTGGCGTATTTTTTCGCATCTTCTTGAATTTCTTTTTTGATCAAGGTATTTAAGCGACGTTCAGATCCCAAAATTAACTCTAAATTTGACCGCTCTTCTTCAAGTTTATCTTTTTCAGCTTGTAATTGATGTTCTTCTAATTTGGCTAAATGGCGCAAACGTAAGTTTAAAATGGCTTCTGTCTGTTCATCACTTAAGTTAAAACGAGCCATTAAAACTTGTTTAGGTTCATCCTCAGTACGAATGATCTCAATTACTTCATCAATATTGAGGAAGGCAATCATCAAACCATCTAAAATGTGTAAACGAGCGAGTACTTTATCTAAACGATGTTGTAAACGGCGTGTCACGGTAGTACGACGGAATGTCAGCCATTCTGTGAGAACTTGAAGTAAGCCTTTCACGGCTGGTTTATGATCAAGTCCGATCATATTCATATTCACACGATAGCTTTTTTCGAGATCCGTCGTCGCAAATAAATGCGCCATCAAGGCATCCGTGTCTACGCGATTTGAACGTGGTACAAGCACAATACGCACGGGATTTTCATAATCCGCCTCATCACGAATATCTTCTACCATAGGCAATTTTTTCGCCGTCATTTGCTCAGCAATTTGTGCAATGATTTTAGAGGGTGAAGATTGATGAGGAAGTGCGCTGATGATGATTTCACCGTCTTCTTTATGCCATGTTGCTCGCATCTTGATGGAGCCACGACCGGTTTCGTACATTTTGCGAATATCATCTTTTGGCGAAATAATTTCCGCTTCAGTTGGGAAATCAGGCCCTTGAATGATATTGAGTACATCATCTAATCCTGCTTTTGGATTATCTAATAGCAGGACAGCGGCATCCGCCACTTCATTAATATTGTGTGGTGGAATATCGGTTGCCATCCCGACGGCAATCCCGGTAGTACCATTTAACAGAATATGAGGTAGACGTGCAGGCAAATATTGTGGTTCTTCTAAAGTACCATCAAAGTTCGGTTGGAAATCAACGGTACCTTGACCTAATTCAGTTAATAGAATCTCAGAAATTTTGGACAGACGAGATTCTGTATAACGCATTGCCGCGAATGATTTAGGATCATCTGGTGCCCCCCAGTTTCCTTGGCCATCCACTAAAGGATAACGGTAAGAAAAGGGCTGAGCCATTAATACCATGGCTTCATAACAAGCGGAGTCGCCGTGTGGATGGAATTTACCTAACACATCACCGACGGTACGCGCAGATTTTTTAAATTTCGCTGCAGCATTTAAACCCAGTTCAGACATCGCATAAACAATACGACGTTGGACAGGCTTTAAGCCATCACCAATAAAAGGCAATGCACGATCCATGATGACGTACATTGAATAATTAAGATAAGCCTTTTCTGTAAAGGTGCGAAGTGGCATCTGCTCGATGCCTTCGTAATTAATATTGCTCATATTCTTCTAATCTATTTTCTGGTTGCACCGGAACTCGCATCAGAATGTTCGTGATGAGAATGCCCCATATCCATTCCTTTATGACTGTCAATTTCGTAAGGAACAGGTTGTGGTTTTTGTGGATTGGCTTCTTTAAAGGCTTCGTCTTTTAGTTTTCCGGAATAAATATTCGGATTTTTTTCGCCTTCGACCACGATTTGTCCCATAGTGCCTTTATTTACAGCACGGAAAATCGAGTGATCCATAAAGACATAAGTGCCCGGTACATCAATTCGTGTTTCCACCATGGTGGCACTGCCGGATGGAATCAGGGTAGTTTGAACATTATGATTAACAAGCGTACCGCCTTCCACATACACATTATCAAATACAGCACCAATTAAGTGGAAAGAAGAGCATAAATTTGGTCCAGCATTTCCTACAAATAGACGAATGCTTTCACCGGTTTTCGCTTTTAAGGCATTTCCGTCCATAGTTGCACCGACTTTACCGTTGAAGAGGACGTATTCAGGGCGTTCATCAATGGCTTTTTGCATACTGAATGGTTGCAAGCCAGGCTCGCCAAATTCACCTTTGGTATAGAATTCACTTTGCATAATGTAAAATTCGCGATCCACTTTTGGTAAGCCTTCTTTGGGCTCAACTAAAACTAAACCATACATCCCTTTGGCAAGGTGAATATCCACAGGCTGACTGCCACAGTGGTATAGATAAATTCCCGAACGTAACGCTCTAAATTGGAAGGTTGATGTACGCGTTGGTGGTGTTTCACTTGCGAGTGCTCCGCCCATTGGTACGGCTGCAGCATGGAAATCGATACTGTGTGGCATCATTGAACTCGCTGAGTTGGAAAGTTGCACTTCCACCATGTCGCCTTCGCGCACACGAATAAACGGCGCAGGCACGCTCCCATTTAATGTCCAAAATTTAAATTGCACACCATCCATTAAATCCATAATTTGCTCAAGTGCGGTCAGTTTTACCACGACTTTTGCTGGATAGTTACGCTCAATCGGTTTTGGCACATTGGGCGCAAGCGTCAGTTCAGCTTCAATCTCTGGTAAATTCTCAACTGCAGTGGTTGCTGTATTTGAGGCTTTTTCTTCTGCTTGAGCAGAAGGAATAAGGCTTAAACCAGCACCTAATGTAATTGTTGCTAGGCCTAGTGCACTGTTTTTAAAAAAATCTCGACGTTGTTCGTTCATGATTGACCTCAAATAATTAAACAGCTAAATCCACTTGGTCGCCATTGGTTTGTAACCAATTTTTGCGATCTTCCGCTCGTTTTTTGGCAAGTAACATATCCATTAATTCTAATGTTTCCGCGCCTTGATCTTCGCCTAGCTCATAGGTTAATTGAACTAAACGGCGTGTATTCGGATCCATGGTGGTTTCACGTAATTGTGATGGATCCATTTCACCTAAACCTTTGAATCGTTGTACGTTTAAAGTGCCTTTTTTACCTTTTAAGCGTTCTAAAATTGCTTCTTTTTCGTTTTCATCGAGGGCATAAAAGACTTCTTTACCTAAGTCGATACGATAGAGTGGTGGCATTGCCACATAAACGTGTCCATCTTGAACCAATTTAGGGAAGTGACGTAAAAAGAGGGCACAGAGTAGGGTGGCGATATGCAAACCATCAGAGTCCGCATCGGCTAAAATACAGACTTTCCCGTAACGAAGTTGAGATAAGTCTTCATTATCAGGATCGATACCAAGCGCCACAGCAATATCATGAATTTCCGTTGAGCCAAGCACTTGATCACTGGCGACTTCCCAAGTATTTAAGATTTTTCCGCGTAAAGGTAGGATCGCTTGATATTCACGATCTCGCGCCTGTTTGGCCGAGCCGCCCGCAGAGTCACCCTCTACTAAAAATAATTCGGTTTTTTCTAAATTTTGTGATGCACAATCGGCTAATTTACCCGGTAGAGCAGGACCACTCACTAATTTTTTACGCACGACTTTTTTGGCTGCATTCAGACGACGTTGTGCAGAACTGATCGCCATTTCAGCTAAGCGATCTGCATCTTGTACATTTTGATTCAACCATAAACTGAAGGCATCTTTTAAAACACCCGAAACAAAGACCGCACTTTGACGGGAAGATAAACGTTCTTTTGTTTGGCCAGCAAATTGAGCATCTTGCATTTTCAGAGAAAGAATATAAGCACAGCGATCCCAAATGTCGTCTGCCGTTAATTTCACCCCACGTGGTAATTTATTGCGGAATTCACAATATTCGGTCATGGCATTGAGCAAACCTTGGCGAAGACCATTTACGTGTGTTCCGCCTTGTACTGTAGGAATCAAGTTTACATAGCTTTCTGCAATAAGCTCACCACCTTCCGGCAACCATAATAATGCCCAGCTTACGGCTTCTTTGGAGCCTTTAAACTCGCCGACAAAAGGTTTTTCAGGCAAGGTTTCAAAACCATTCACTGCTTCGGTTAAGTAATCCGATAAACCATCTTGATAACACCACACATCTTCGGTGTTATTCACTTTATCGACAAATTTAATCTCTAAGCCTGAACAAAGTACAGCTTTAGCACGTAATAAGTGACGTAAACGGCTGACAGAAAAATTCTTGCTATCAAAATATTTTGGATTCGGTTTGAAGTGGACGGTGGTACCGGTTGTACGTCTGCCACAAGTCCCGATGACTTCTAATTCTTCTACTTTTACGCCATTTTCAAAGGCAATTTTATACACTTCTCCGTTACGTTTGACTTGAATATCAACACGTTCAGAAAGGGCATTCACGACAGAAATCCCCACCCCGTGTAAGCCACCGGCAAATTCATAGTTTTTATTCGAAAATTTACCGCCAGCGTGAAGCTTGGTTAAGATCACTTCCACACCAGAAACGCCTTCCGTTGGGTGAATATCCACTGGCATCCCGCGGCCATTATCAATGACTTCAAGCGATTGATCCGCGTGTAAAATCACTTCAACTTTGGTGGCAAAACCCGCAAGGGCTTCGTCCACACTGTTATCAATAACTTCTTGTGCAAGATGATTTGGACGAGTCGTGTCCGTGTACATGCCAGGGCGAATTTGCACCGGTTCGAGATCTTTCAGAACCGTAATTTCTTGAGCAGAATAATTTGTAGTCATTTTTAAAATTAGTTACTTATTTATAAAAAATTAGCGTGATTTTATCAAAAAATGACGCATTTATAAAATTAAAGATGAGAAAAGAGAAGGATACTATATCAAGTAAAAGTGCGGTCAAAATTTGACGTGAATTTTGACCGCACTTTGGATTCATTTGAACCTATTTAATCTGCTATAGATTGAGTTATCTCAATACTAAGCTTTTGCTTTTGTTGCTAAATATTCCTGTAAGCCTTTATCTCTCAATTTACAGCTTGGACATTCTCCACAGCCTCCCTCAACACCTTCGTAGCAAGTGTGAGTGTGCTGAAGAATATAATCTAACGCACCTAATTCATCGGCTAATGCCCAAGTTTGTGCTTTGGTAAGATACATTAACGGTGTTTTTAAATTGAACGGATAATCCATGGCTAAATTAAGGGTGACATTCATGGATTTGATAAACACATCTCGGCAATCTGGATAGCCACTGAAATCCGTTTCACATACCCCCGTGATAATGTCATTAATACCTTGTCCTTTTGCATAGATCGCGGCATACAATAAGAAGAGTGCATTGCGGCCATCCACAAAGGTATTCGGTAATTCCCCGTCTTTTTGTTTAATATCTGCATTGGCATCCATTAAGGCATTATGGGTAATGGATTTGATGACGGATGTATCAATCAACGTTTGTTTCACACCGAGATCCTGAGCGATCCAACAGGCTTTTTCTAATTCGATAGCGTGACGTTGACCGTATTGAAAGGTGACCGTTTCCACATTTTCCACGCCATATTCAGCAATGGCTTGAATTAAACAGGTTGTGGAATCTTGTCCACCTGAGAAGATCACAAGGGCTTTACGATTGTGATTAGGATTTGAAATATTCATAGGATACCTAGTTTTTTTATGTAGGAGGTTTGCGAACTACAAGTTAAAAATGAGGCGGTATTGTAGAAGTCAAAGATAAATTTTGCAAGAAAAGGACTAATTTAAGCAGGAAAATACGGAGAGAATTATGATACAATTTTGGCAACTTAGTTTTAAAAAAGGTAAACACAATGAAAAAATTAATTCTTATTGTTCTTGGTGCATTAGTAATTTCAGCTTGCGCAAATAAAGACGTTTATTTTAATGGTTCGGAAGGATCCCATTCGGGCATGAAATTTGATAAAGACACTCGTCATTGGGGCGTTAATCAATAATTGTTTTGATAAAAGAAAAGCCATACAGTTGTATGGCTTTTTTGTTAAATCACTTCTTCTTGGCAATGTGGGCAAGTCATTAAATGTTCTTCATTATTATGCACAATATAATGGCCCATTTTTTTCGCTTTAGTATCAAGATATTTCGTATTGTAACGGTTTTCACCTACATTTAATGGTACGCGTTCTACAATATTAATGCCCGCTTTTTTCATCGTTTCTACTTTTTGCGGGTTGTTTGTCATCAAGCGAACTTGCTTCACACCTAATAATTCAAACATATCGGCACACACATTAAAGTTACGTTCATCGGCTTTAAAACCTAATGCAAGGTTGGCTTCAATAGTATCCATGCCTTGATCTTGTAATGAATAAGCACGAATTTTATTAATTAGACCAATGCCACGGCCTTCTTCACGATGATAGATCAACACACCTCGACCCGCTTCGCTAATTTGACGTAATGCGGCGGCAAGCTGGAAACCACAATCGCATTTTAAACTGTGTAATGCATCACCCGTTAAGCATTCAGAATGAATGCGGGCGAGCACTGGCTCATCTGGGTTTGAAATATCACCCATCACTAACGCGACATGTTCTTTTTTGGTATCGGGAAATTCAAATCCGACCATTTTAAATATGCCATATTCGGTAGGCAAATTGGCTTGGGCAACCAATTGGATTTTTGACATAACTTATCCTTTTTTCAACTTTATTCTGCTAAAATATGCACTTTATTTTTATTATCAAGAGGCAACAATGTTTAAAAGGCTGTCATTATATACGTTATTCCTTTGTCTTGTACCATTTTTTGTTTGGGGTTTTGCTTATCATTGGCATGGAAACAACCAATTAATGGAATGGGATTATTGGCTTTATCTTTTAACCGAAACCGGTAGTGTGCCTTACGCTTTAATTACCTGTGGTGTGTTTGCTTTACTTTTCCGTTTTCTTTTTGAAAATCGTAAACAGTGGATTATGGGCGTGATTGTAATGGGCTTGTCCGTATTATCCACACAAGTAATTAAAACAGGTTTAAAAACGGTTTTTGCCGAGCCGCGTCCTTTCACTGTCTATTTAGCGGAAAAAACAGAAAGTACTACGGACGCTTTTTATCATCAAGATCGCTCAGAGCGTGCAAAATTAGTGGATAAATTTTATTCTACACAAGCCGATACACCAGCCTGGTTAAAGGCGCATTATGAAGATGAAACGGGTTATTCTTTCCCATCTGGACATTCTATTTTTGCAGCCACTTGGCTTATGTTAGCCGTTGGATTTAGCCAATTATTAGGTAATCGTTCTTTTAAAGCGGAATTGCTTATTGGAGCCATGACCATTTGGGGTGTATTAATGTTAATTAGTCGTGTACGCCTTGGAATGCATTATCCAATTGATTTATTTGTGGCGATAATTTCGGCATGGATTGTTCATTTGATTATTTTTGGTTTCTTACAGAAGAAAGGCTTGTTTAACAATAAATAGCATCAAAGACCGGTTTTAGTGATAAAGCCGGTCTTTTTTATTGCTTGTAGAAAATATGATTTTTATCATGGATTTTCATTTTGATTTCAAGGAAAATACAGCCCAGATATTCCAACAATTTTGACCGCTCTTTTGAGGAGACAATATGTATTACGGTATTGATATCGGTGGCACAAAGATTGAATTGGCTGCTTTTAATGAAAAATTAGAAAAACTTTATACCGAGCGCGTGCCAACGCCACAAACAGATTATCAAGATTGGTTACAAGCGATCAAAACGCTAGTAGAACGTGCTGATGCCCACTTTGGTGAAAAAGGCACAGTAGGTTTAGGTTTGCCTGGATTTGTTAATTTAACAACTGGGCTTGCTGAAGTGACGAATATTCGTGTTGCAGATAATAAGCCAATTTTAGCCGATCTTGAACGAGTTTTAGATCGTGAAGTGCGGGCAGAAAATGATGCAAATTGTTTTGCTCTCTCTGAAGCCTGTGATGAAGAAAATACCCAATATCCTTCTGTATTAGGGCTTATTTTGGGGACGGGCTTTGGTGGTGGTTTTGTGATTAATGGCAAAATTCACTCAGGTCAAGTCGGGATGGCAGGGGAGTTAGGCCATCTTCAATTAAATTATCATGCCTTAAAATTATTAGGCTGGGATAAAGCGCCAATTTACCAATGTGGTTGTGGCAATCAGGCCTGTTTAGATACGTATATTTCTGGTCGCGGCTTTGAAATGTTGTACCGTGATTTAAAAGGGGAAGAGTTATCAGCCAAAGATATTATCGATCGCTTTTATGCAAAAGAGGAAAGTGCGGTTGATTTTGTTCGTATTTTTGTTGAATTAGCGGCTATTTCTATCGGCAACATTATCACTGCATTTGATCCGCATATGATTGTGCTAGGTGGTGGTTTATCGAATTTTGATTATCTCTATGAAGCGTTACCAAAAGCATTGCCACCTCATTTAATGCGTAGTGCAAAAGTGCCACCAATCAAAAAAGCAAAACATGGTGATTCTGGTGGAGTGCGTGGTGCTGCCGCATTATTTTTAAAACGTGAATAGATTTAATCTAAAAAATGCAGTAAAAATTTGAATAACTTTTATATTGTAGGAAAATAATCCAGTTTTTCTTTAAGAAAGCTGGATTTTTTCTTTTGTCTCTCTACAATCATGGCATTAATTTTTTAGCGAGGTTTTTATGCTGACAGAATTTGGTAACTGGATCGAGCAAGGTTTGACATGGGTTGTAGAACATTTAGATGAACCACTATGGAACATCACTATTGTAATTTTATTAGGTGTAGGTCTATTTTTTACCATTACTACAGGTTTAGTACAGCTACGTCTTTTCCCTACAAGTATACGCGAAATGTGGTTTGGACGTGCGGCGGAAGGTAATTCTTTAACCCCATTCCAAGCTTTTGCAACCGGGCTCGCCAGTCGAGTTGGCGTAGGTAATATCAGTGGAGTAGCAACAGCCATTGCGCTTGGCGGTGAAGGTGCGGTGTTCTGGATGTGGGTAACGGCATTTATTGGCATGTCGAGTGCTTTTGCGGAATCTACCTTAGCACAGGTATTCAAAATTCAAGATAAAGATGGCTCTTTCCGTGGTGGCCCTGCTTACTATATTACACAAGGTTTAAAATCACGTTGCTTAGCGGTAGCGTTTGCAGTATCACTTATTTTTACTTTTGGTTTTGCATTTAATTCAGTGCAAGCAAACTCAATCGTAGAAGCGACTAAAAACGCTTGGGATTGGCAAGGTGAATATGTTGGTCTTGTTTTAGTGGTATTAACTGCCACCATTATTTTTGGTGGTGTGAAACGTATTGCGACCATTTCTAGTAGCGTAGTACCGATGATGGCACTCTTTTATTTAATTATGGCGGTAATTATCTTGGGCATGCATATTGATATGATCCCGACGGTAATCGCCAACATTTACAAAAGTGCCTTTACTTTCCAATCTGCAGCTGGTGGAATGTTTGGTGCTTTAGTATCCAAAGCTATGATGATGGGGATTAAGCGCGGATTATTCTCTAATGAAGCGGGGATGGGGTCTGCACCAAATGCCGCCGCCGCCGCTCATGTAAAACACCCGGTTAGCCAAGGTTTAGTGCAAATGCTTGGTGTATTTGTAGATACTATGATCGTCTGTACTTGTACTGCGGTGATTATTCTGCTTTCTGATAATTATGGTAGCGAAACATTAAAAAGTATTTCCTTAACGCAAAACGCATTGCGTTATCATGTCGGTGAATTTGGCGTACACTTCTTGGCTTTTATCTTATTGCTTTTTGCTTATTCCTCTATCATTGGTAACTATGCTTATGCGGAAAGTAATATTCGTTTTATTAAAAATAAACCTTGGTTTGTATGGGCATTCCGCTTATCGGTATTATTCTTCGTTTATTTTGGTTCAGTAAAATCAGGTAATGTGGTGTGGAATTTCGCGGATACCGTGATGGCTGTGATGGCAATTATTAACTTAGTCGCGATTGTTTTACTTTCCCCAATTGTGTGGAAGTTAATGAAAGACTATCAGCGTCAATTAAAAGAAGGGAAAGAACCAGAATTCAAAATCGAGCTTTATCCTGAAATTAAAAAACGAGTATTAGATCATCGAATTTGGAAATAAATTTTGATGGGCACAATAAAGGCGGGATATCCCGCCTTTATTGTTTTAAATTGACCGCACTTTATCGTTCATTTCGATAAGTCAGGAAATAATAAGAAAGGGCTGAAATCACCACGCAAGCCGTCATTGTATAAAGCATTGGCGCAGCGGTTTCCATTTTAAAGCTTGCCACAAGGGAACCCATCACAGCACCAACACCAAAACGGACACTTCCCATTAATGAGTTGGCGGTACCCGCCATAGTTGGGAATTTTTCTAGAATAGAGGCGGTAGCATTGGATGAGATTAATGGGTTTTGTCCTACAAAAAAGGCCACACCAATAGCCATTGACCAAAAGCCAAAATCAAAAAGTGCGGTTAAAAATAGCCAGATTCCTGAAATAAATTGTACGGCAATACCAATTCGTAACATGGTTTCAGCACCTAGCTTCAATACAAACTTTCCATTTAGATAAGAAGCAGCGGTCATAATCGCGATATTGATCATAAAGAAATAGCCAAATTGATCGACAGGGATGCCATAAATACCGATATAGACAATCGACCCAGCGGTGACGAAAGCAAATAAACCGCCAAAACCAAAAGAGGCCGCAGCCATATAACCTAACACTTCCTTTTGTTTTGAAAGCATCATGAAGTTACGAGCAATGATATTTAGGCGCAGGGGAATACGATTTTCTTGTTTATGGGTCTCGGGAATAACGAAAAAGACGAGCAATGCGGCAAGAAATCCCATCGCGCCAATCACATAAAAGATCATGTGCCAATGGAAAAATTTCACAATATATCCACCAATCACTGGTGCAACAAGCGGTGCAATCATAAAGACAAGTGTAATGGTGGACATGACTCGAGAGAGCTGATCTTTGCTAAATAAATCTCGTAATAAAGCTCCTGAAAGCACAACAGGGGCTGCTCCAAAGAAACCTTGAATGAAACGCAGAACAGTGAAACTGCCAATAGAATGAATGCCCGTTAAAATAATGGCAGTGATAGCACCAATAATAACCCCTAATAAAATAATCGGTTTACGACCAAAGCTATCACCAAAGGGTCCCCAAAATAATTGTCCAGCCGCCATGCCATAAGCAAAGAATGTCAGTGTGTACTGCACTTGCTCGGAGTCGATATTTAAGTCTTCGGCAATATTTAAAAAGGACGGAATATACATATCCACGCCCAAAGGCGGTAGCATCGAGAGGATGCCGAGCGTGGCGATAAAAATAAAGGTAGGTTTAATATTTTGGCTCATATTATTTCACTAAATTGTCGATTTCTTCCTGAGTGAGTGGACGAAATTCGCCTTCTTCTAAGCTTTCATCTAATTCAACGTTACCGATTCTCCAACGATGGAGTGCCACGACTTTATTACCAAGCGCGGCAAACATTCGTTTCACCTGGTGATAGCGTCCTTCAGAGATAGTCAGATTCACGTTGTAATCATCTAACACTTCAAGTTTTGCTGGCTTAGTGGGTTCTTTTTCGCCACGTAATAGAATGCCTTCTTCACAGGCTGAGGTATAATGGTTCTCAACCGGGTCAGCTAAAGTGACTAAATAGGTTTTCTCACATTGATGCTTTGGTGAGGTAATACGATGTGACCATTGGCCATCATCCGTTAATAGCACGAGGCCAGTGGTATCCACATCTAATCGTCCAGCGCTGTGTAACTTGCCTGAAAGAGGCGGTTCAAAGAATTGATAAATAGTTGGATAGTCACCGTCATCATGAGAGCAAACGTAGCCCTGAGGCTTATGCAACATAAAATATTGACCTTCTTCCACCCAAGGCAATAATTCATCTTCAAAATAAATTTCATCTTCTTGGCTTACTTTGGTCGCCCCATTTTTCACAATTTCACCGTTAATTTTGACCGCACTTTGGCGAATGGCCCTGGTGGCTTGTGAACGGGTTAAACCAGTATTCTCGGCAATAAATTTATCTAATCGCATCGTAAACTCTTATTTTTGATTGAACCAGCTGACGTAATCAAACTGATCGTAATATTTTTCGCCATTCCAACCGGAAAAGGTAAATAAATCCCCCACTTCGTTTTCATTTTCAAAGCCTTTAATGTAGAAAGCGGATTTAAACTCGGGATAAGGCTTATGGGTAAAGACCACTTTGTTTGGATAAGGCAAGTTATCGAAGGCTTGCAGGTCTTCATATTTAGCACCTTTTCCACCATCTTTATCTGTCATCATAATAAACAAGTTATCGAGGTCTAAACGCTGTGAGCGAGCTTCCCACTTTTCCCGAGCCTCTTGTTCGGAGTGATAGTGCATAAAGTGTACTTTAAGATCACCTAATAGACCAACGGGATACGGTTTTTCTGTTTGTATAAATTGAAGCGGTTGTGCTTGATAGAATGTAATGTTCTGCAGATAGCGAACAAAATCGCTTGGGTCTAAATAAAGGTTAACAAATGGAGAATTAAAAGGCTGATTAAGGTCGTGCAAAATAAATGCACCAACACAGTTTGCCGAAATCACTGACATACCTTGGTTGGTTAACCGTTGTTGAAAGGTTTTGTTAATCGCTTTCCGTTGTAATTTATTGATGGCACTTCTAAATTTAGAAAACAAACTCATTATTTACATCCTGCATGTTTTTTGCGACATAGTAACGTTTTTGGTTCGAAATGTGAAGAAAAGACAAAAAGTGCGGTCGATTTCACTCATATTTTTGTAATAAATTTGTAAAATTTTTGCAGTATGTCACAAAATTCTCTTAAAAAGAGAGTATAATGGCGCAAATTTTATTTAACCTAAGTGAAAATGGAGTATATTTATATGAGCGAACAATTGCGCCAAGCTGCATTAGATTTTCATGAATTCCCAATTCCAGGAAAAATTGCGGTCACCCCAACCAAATCATTAGAAACTCAACATGATTTAGCCCTTGCGTATACCCCAGGTGTTGCAGAGCCTTGTTTAGAAATTGAAAAAGATCCTTCAGCAGCAAGTCGTTATACTGCGCGTGCTAATTTAGTGGCCGTTATTTCAAATGGTACAGCCGTGTTAGGTCTAGGAAATATTGGTGCGCTTGCATCAAAACCTGTTATGGAAGGGAAAGGTGTATTGTTTAAAAAATTTGCTGGCATCAATGTATTCGATATTGAAATCAATGAACATGATCCAGATAAATTAATCGATATTATTGCTTCGTTAGAACCAACGTTTGGTGGTATTAACCTTGAAGATATCAAAGCACCGGAATGTTTCCACATTGAAAAAGCATTGCGTGAACGTATGGGAATTCCGGTATTCCATGATGACCAACACGGTACAGCTATCATCGTCGGCGCAGCAGCATTAAATGGTTTAGAAATTATTGGTAAAAATATTTCTGATGTACGCTTAGTGGTTAATGGTGCAGGTGCTTCTGCTATTGCTTGTACTAACTTGCTTCGTGCATTAGGTTTCAAAAAAGAAAATATCACCATGTGTGACTCTAAAGGCGTGATTTACAAAGGCCGTGGCGATAACATGGATGAAACCAAACAATTCTACGCGATTGAAGATAATGGTTGGCGCACATTAGCGGATGCTGTTAAGGGAGCTGATGTGTTCTTAGGTTGCTCTAAAGCAGGTGCATTAAAACCTGAAATGGTGAAAACCATGGCAGAAAATCCATTAATCTTGGCATTGGCAAACCCAACACCTGAAATTATGCCAGATGAAGCCAAAGCAGTTCGTCCAGATGCGATTGTTTGTACTGGTCGCTCAGACTTTCCAAATCAAGTAAATAACGTACTTTGTTTCCCATTCTTATTCCGTGGTGCATTAGACGTAGGTGCAACAGCGATTAATGAAGAAATGAAATTAGCGGCTTCTCATGCGATTGCAGGTTTGGCGAAAGAACCGGTGCCGTTAGAAATTATTGCAAGTTATGGTGCGCTATCCTTCGGACCAGATTATGTCATTCCAACTCCGTTTGATCCTCGTTTATTGTTTACTGTCTCTTCTGCAGTAGCGAAAAAAGCGATGGAAACAGGCGTAGCAACTCGTCCAATCACAGATTGGGCCGCTTATGAAAAACAATTAAAAGCGTTAGTTGCAGCGTAATTTTACTTTCTCAAAGTGCGGTCAAAAATGATGATGTTTTTAACCGCACTTTGTGTTTTTTTATCTGTCTATGAAAGGAATGGCACATTAGCGTGCTTTAAATTAATCGAAGGGTAGCGATTCCCTTAGGACTTATGAGTGTCAAAATGAAACAAACACGTTCTCCTTTATATCCAATTTTCCTCTTTGTCATCATTAATCTGATTATTTTCACCTTATCTCGTCTTGGGCTTGCGATTTGGCAGGCAGACCGTGTGTCTGCGGTAGAGGGATGGGGACAACTATTTTTACAAGGCTTGCGCATGGATATCGTGGCTTTGTGCTATTTATTTGGTGTGCCAGCATTATTTACAGTGCTATTTCATCATAGCCGAATTTGGAAAATGATTTTACGCATTTGGCTTACCTTCGGTAGTGTGTTTATCCTATTCATGGAATTGGCTACGCCCGCATTTATCGAAACCTATGATTTCCGTCCAAACCGTCTATTTATCGAATATTTAATTTATCCGAAAGAAGTCTTTTCAATGTTGATGGAAGGGCATTTAACTGCGGTCATTTTTAGCCTTATTTTCACTGTTACGGCTTTCTTCTGTTATTGGAAACTATCTGGTTATGCGGTCAAAAATTTACGCCCAATGAGCTGGAAATTACGCCCTGTTGTAGCATTGCTCGTGATTGCTGTTGCTTTTTTAGGTGCGCGTTCGAGTTTCCAACACCGTGGTGTTAACCCTGCAATGGTCGCCTTTTCTTCCGATGGTTTAGTGAATTCTCTCGTGTTGAACTCTGGCTATTCTGTCCTTTATGCGGCACAGCAATTTAAAGATGAAGGAGCATCTTCTGAAGCCTATGGCAAAATGGATACTGATGAAATGTTGCGTATTGTCAAAGCAAGCCGTGGGCGCCCTGAAAGTGATTATATTTCAGAGAAGATTCCAACCTTAACGAAAAACCAAGCGACTTACCAAGGTAAACCGAAAAATATCGTCATTATTTTGGAAGAAAGTTTTGGGGCGCAATTTATCGGTACATTAGGCGGAAAACCACTTTCACCTGAATTTGATAAATTAGCCAAAGAAGGTTGGTTATTTGAAAATCTTTATGCTACGGGGACGCGTTCTGTACGCGGTATTGAAGCTACAACTGCAGGTTTTACACCAACTCCAGCACGTGCAGTGGTGAAATTGAATAACAGTCAAAGTGGTTTCTTTACTATTGCAGATTTACTTGCCAAACAAGGTTATAACACTTCCTTTATTTATGGCGGAGAAAAGCACTTTGATAACATGGCAAGCTTCTTCTATGGTAATGGTTTCCAAAATATTATCGATCAAAAGGATTATCAAAATCCTAAATTTACTGCGACTTGGGGCGTGAGTGATGAGGATCTATTTGATAAAGCGAACGAAACTTTTACCCAATTACACAATGAAGGCAAACCGTTCTTTAGCCTCGTGTTTAGTTCGAGTAATCACGATCCTTTCGAGTTCCCGGATGGTAAAATTGAGCTTTATGAACAACCAAAAGCCACACGTAATAACAGTGCGAAATATGCAGATTATGCGATTGGTTATTTCTTCAACTTAGCGAAACAATCTAATTATTGGAAAGATACCGTGTTCTTGGTGATTGCCGACCATGATTCTCGTGCAGCTGGGGCAAGCTTGGTACCAATTAAGCATTTCCATATTCCTGCGTTAATTTTAGGTGATCATGTTGAGCCACGCCGAGACAGTCGTTTAGTGAGTCAAATTGATATGCCGACAACCTTGCTTTCTATTGCGGGCGTAAGCGGTAATTATCCGATGATTGGCTTTGATTTAACGCAAGATGTGAATCCAGATCGTGCCTTTATGCAATTCGATCAAACCCAAGCGTTAATGAAAGGTAATCATGATGTCGTTATCCAAACCCCAAATAGCAAAGCAAAAGGCTATGTGTATGATAAAGAAAAAGATACATTGACCGAAAAAGAAGTGCCGGAAGAAATGAAAAAAGAAGCACTGGCGCATGCTTTACTTGGTAGCTATTTGTATAAAAATCGTTTATATAAAGGCAGTGAAGAGAAATAAAGTGCGGTCAGTTTTAGGCTAATTTTAAAGGGCGAATGATTTCGCCCTTTTTTATATGATTTGAATTTAGTGATTTTCAGCAATAACACGTGGGAATAAAATATTATTTTCACGGTGAATATGCATCATTAAATCATCAGCAAACTCTTGGATACCACTATAAAGCGCACGCCATGTATTGCAAGCATCTGCAGGAGGTGTCATATTGTTTGTTAATGATTTCAATACTTCCAAATGTTCGCCGTGTTCGGTGTGTTCCATTTCCATCATACGAATTGGCATTTGTGCCATCATATAGTTGCCAGCTTTGATCATCGGGAAAAGTACATGCTCTTCTTTCATCATATGATTGCTTAAATCTTCATAGACATTGCGTAATTCAGCTGCAACGCCCATTGGACAATCTTCACGATCGCCATGAACACTTTCTACACGATCCGCTAAGACGATTAATTCTTGAAGTTGTTCACGGTGACGTTGATGATAACGAACTAAAATATGATCGATAATTTCAGGATAAGTTGCATTAACCCAATATTCCTCTGGGTTTTCTGCTTTGCTGTTTTGAAGCTCGGTTAAACGGGTTTCAATTTCGGCTAAATTTAATCCTTTTTCTGCGGCGGCGTTTGCAAGCGTATCAGAACCTCCACAGCAGAAATCCAAATCGTATTTACGAAGTAGAGAAGTTGAGCCGGGTACGCTGACAGCGATTTCACTTAATTTTTTATCTCCAAAAGACATAATGAATCTCCTTATTGATTAGGTAGAGTTAAAAGTTGAGTGAAATACTAAGATAATAAATGGAAAATGCAACGGTTTTTTTAGCAAAGTATGATTTAAATCAAAGCAAAAAGTTAAAGTTACCGTGTTGTAGGTAGGTATTGATGAGTATTAAAAGTGAAAGTTGCATTGCTTTGATGAGGTGTTATTATTCGAGCATAGAGAGGGGATAATCATGAAGCGGATCTATCGATTTTTGGCTATTGGCTTAGTGTTAGTAGTTTTAGGTGCTGGATATTTTTTTACGAATTTAACGATTTTTGACCGTACATTCATTCAACTAAATACGTCACAAAAAGTGAGTTATATTCCTTTTGAAAAAAAGTTAAATATGAAATGTGACAAGGCTATCGATTCAGTACCTAAATTAGCCTCTTCTCGTTTTCATTTAATAACTTGGAATGTGCATAAAGGACAAGATAAAGGCTGGCAAGAAGATTTAGCGCGCCTCTCTAAACAAGCGGATTTTGTGTTATTACAAGAGGCGACGCAGCATCAAAATTTAAGTACATTTTCGACTGCACTTTTTGTGTCTTCTTTTTCCTTTAAAGATCTCTTATCAGGTGTTAAGACATTTACTCAAACACAACCAGAATGGTATTGCGGTGGTGGTGTAGCAGAACCAATAATTCAAATTCCTAAAGTCGCGAGTGTAATGAATTTGCCATTAGAAAAAGGCAATAGCTTGCTGCTTATCAATGTGCATTTAATCAATTTCGAATGGGGGATCTTCGCTTATCAAGCCCAGTTAGAACAGCTTTTTTCCTTTGTTAAAAATCATCAAGGTCCCATCATTATGGCGGGGGATTTTAATGCATGGAATGAAGATCGTCTTAATTTAGTGAATAATCTGATGCAAAAATACGGATTAGATTCTGTGGCGCTCTCTCAAGATGAGCGAGTGCGATTCTTAGGTTATCCACTGGATTATATTTTTACGCGAGGCGTAAAGGTGGTCAGTGCCACATCAGAAGTGGTCACTTCGTCAGATCATAATCCATTACTGATGGAATTTGAATTAGAATAAAGTGCGGTCAGGTTTTGGGGAAATTTTAGGGCTAACGTTACGTTAGCCCTAGGTATTAATTATTTAGTTTGGTTAATTAAGAATTGAGTTAATAAAGACACCGGACGACCCGTTGCACCTTTATTTGCACCTTGAAGCCAAGCTGTCCCCGCAATATCTAAATGCGCCCAAGTATATTTTTTCGTAAAGTTAGAGAGGAATGCACCCGCAGTAATTGCACCGCCCCATCGACCGCCAATATTAGCTAAATCGGCAAATGGTGATTTTAATTGCTCTTGATATTCTTCACTCAATGGTAAACGCCAAGCTTTATCAGTAGTTTGTTGTGCAGCTTGTAATAACTGTTCTGCCAAGGCATCATCAGTTGAAACTAAGCCGCTGTTATGTTGGCCTAAGGCAACTACGCAAGCACCTGTTAGGGTCGCGACATCAATCACATATTGCGGTTCAAAACGTTCTACATAGGTGAGCGCATCACAAAGTACTAAACGTCCTTCTGCATCGGTATTTAATACTTCTACGGTTAAGCCGGTCATCGTGGTGAGAATATCACCTGGGCGATAAGCATTGCCATCAGGCAAGTTTTCACAACCCGCTAATACGCCGATAACATTGAGTGGAAGATTTAATTCTGCAATGGCTTTCATTGTACCGAAGACAGAAGCAGCGCCACACATATCGTATTTCATTTCATCCATATCTGCGGCAGGTTTTAAAGAAATGCCGCCCGCATCAAAGGTCAAGCCTTTACCCACTAATACGATTGGTTTCGCATTTTTATCAGGCGCATTGTTGAAATGTAAAATAGACATATAAGCTGGGTTTTGCGAACCGCGAGAGACGGCTAAATACGCATTCATGCCAAGTTTTGTCATGTCTTCTTCATCAACCACATCGAGAGATAGTGCGGTTGATGTTTCAGCTAATTTTTTAGCTTGTTCAGCTAAATAAGCCGGGGTACAAATATTGGGCGGCATATTTGCGATATTACGCGCAGCTTTTACACCATTTGCGATGGCTTGCGCTTCTGCGATGGCTTGCTGAGCTTGTGCATCATCGGTATTAAAAACGATTTCTTGAAGTGAGATAACGTCCGCTTTTTTGCTTTTAAATTCGTCGAATTGATAGAGACTATGTTCAATGGTTTCAACGGTAAAACGTACATTCCAAAATAGATCGCGATCTTTGATTTCCACATCCGTTAAATTATTAACCGCTTGTTGAATATTTAATTCTTTTAATGTTTGGGTTACGCGTTGGATGATTTGTTTAAATTGGCGTTCAGTCGTTTCGCCTTTTTTACCACAACCTGCGACTAACACGCGTTTAGTCGCAAGATTAGGTAATGAATGAAGCAGAGTCGCTTGGCCAATTTTGCCTGAAAGATCTTGGCTTTGAGCTAACTGGCTGAGGTAACCTTGTGTGATTTGATCGATTTCATTGAAACTTTTTGTCAATTCATTGTTCTCATAAATGCCGATAATAAGGCAATCGGTTGATTGAGAAAGTGCGGTTGAGTTTGCTTGATATTTCATGTTATTTCCTTATGTTGCTAATTTGCTATTTAAATCAGTCAAAATAAGGTATCATACGCCATCTAAATTAGCCAGTTTCCCGTGTTTTTTAGTTAGAAAAAAGAATGATATTAACCCGATATTTAACAAAGGAAGTCTTTAAAAGCCAGATTGCGATTTTGTTTATTTTGCTTTTAATTTTCTTCAGCCAACAACTTGTTCGCGTACTTGGTTCAGCGGCAAATGGTAAAGTGCCCGCCGATCTTGTCTTCTCTTTACTCGGTTTAGGGATGCCGACAATGGCGCAATTAATGTTGCCATTATGTTTGTTTATCGCCATTTTACTGACTTTCGGTCGTCTCTATGCAGAAAGTGAAATTACGGTAATGCGAGCCTGTGGTGTGGGCCAACGTATTCTTGTTCGCGTGGCGTTAATTCTTTCTTTACTCACAGCGGGATTGGCTGCTTACAATGCTTTATGGCTTTCCCCATGGGCCATTCAAAAACAAGCAGCTATTGTTGAAGATGCTAAAGCGAATCCTACCATGGGCGCATTGACTTCTGGTCAATTCATGTCCACAAGCAACAATAATTTCGTCTTATTCATTGATAAGATTAACGGTAATCAAATCAGTGATGTTTATCTTTTCCAAATGAAAGCCAAAGGTCAAACGAAACCATCAGTAGTTACTGCTGAAAAAGGTGAGTTAAAAGCTTTACCAAATGGCGACCAAGTACTGAATTTACAAAATACTTTGCGTGTAGAAGGTACATCGGTACTTCCTGATTTCCGTATTACGCATTTTGATGATTACCAAGCGTATTTAGGTCATCAAGAGACAAATACAGAAAGTGATGAAGCAGCTGAATTATCTTTTGAGCAATTATTAAAAGATAAAAGTGCAGCAGCAAAAGCAGAGTTGCATTGGCGCATAACCTTAATTTTAGCGGTGCCTTTAATGGCGCTTATCGCCGTACCAATGAGTAAAGTGAATCCTCGCCAAGGCCGTTTTGCGAAGATCTTACCGGCACTATTGCTTTATTTAATTTACTTCTTATTACAAAGCTCATTTAAATCTGCGGGTGGTGCAGGTAAGCTTGATGCAGGTTTATTAATGCCATTGGTAAATATCGCCTTTTTAATTTTAGGAATTGTGCTGAATAGTTGGGATAGTACCACTATGCATAAATTCCGTCGTGTATTCAGAAAAGGGTAATAACAATGTTGATGAATACTCTTGATCGTTATATCGGTAAAAGCATTTTAGGGGCAATTTTTGCCACGCTATTTACGTTGGTTGGCCTTTCGGCAATTATCAAATTTGTAGAGCAATTCCGTAGCGTAGGGAAAGGTTCTTATGATATTTGGCAAGCCGTGGCTTATACAGGTTTAACGATGCCAAAAGATGTAGAAACTTTTTTCCCGATGGCTGCTTTGTTAGGTGCCTTAATTGCTTTGGGTAATTTAGCCAGCCGTAGTGAATTAGTGGTAATGCAATCTGCGGGTTTTTCTCGCTTTAAAATTGGATTAGCCGTCATGAAAACGGCACTTCCACTGGTACTTTTTACCATGATTATTGGTGAGTGGGGGATTCCACAAACTGAACAGTTTGCCCGTGATATGCGTACTCGTGCACTTTCTGGTGGCTCAATGCTTTCAGTGAAAAATGGTGTATGGGCTAAAGATGGTAATAATTTCGTGTATGTGCGTCGTATTAAAGATGATGCGAAATTAGAAGATATTTATATTTATACTTTTGATGACCAGCGTAATCTCACTCATTTGAAGCATGCGAATCAGGCACAATATTCTGCAGAAAATAATCAATGGCAGTTACGTCAAGTCAATAATTCAGCGGTATCAAAAGAGCAAATTACCACGACAAATCGTTTAACAGAAGATTGGGCAACAAGCTTAACGCCAGATAAATTAGGCGCAGTTTCATTACGTCCAACATCATTATCCATTTCCGGTTTGTATGAATATATTGCGTTCTTAAAACAAACAGGACAGGATTCTCGTCGTTTTGAATTAACCTATTGGCGTAAGATTTTACAGCCCGTTTCAGTAGGTGTAATGATGATGCTTGCGTTATCCTTCATCTTCGGTTCATTGCGTAGTGTCACTGCAGGGGCAAGAATCGTCACGGGGATTTGCTTTGGGTTCTTGTTCTATGTCGTCAATGAAATTTTTGGACAAATGAGTGTGGTATTTAATGCACCAGCCTTTTTAGGTGCACTGATGCCAAGCCTCTTATTTATGGCGATTATTTGGTGGCTACTCGCGAGAAAACGAGATTAATTGATACAAAAAATGAAAAAGGCGAACATATAAGGTTCGCCTTTTTATTACCTAAAAAAAGTGCGGTCAAAATTGACCGCACTTTAGGAATTTAATCTTCTTTAAATTCTCTCATCATTTCTTCTGCTTTTTTCACCATTTCTGCGGAACCGATGAAAAGTGGTACACGTTGGTGAAGTTCACTTGGTTGAATATCTAAAATTCGATTATAACCATCAGAGGCAATACCCCCCGCTTGTTCTGCTAAGAAGGCCATTGGATTACCTTCATAAAGCAAACGAAGCTTACCATTTGGATAGTTAGTTGCACTTGGATAAATGTAGATACCGCCTTTTAATAAGTTACGGTGAAAGTCTGCCACTAATGAACCGATATAACGTGAGGCATAAGGGCGGTTAGTTGCTTTGTCTTCTTCTTGGCAGTATTTAATGTATTTTTTTACCCCTTGTGGGAATTTGAGATATTGTCCTTCATTGATGGAATAAATTTTGCCATCTTTTGGCATTTGCATATTTTCATGAGAAAGACAGAATGTACCGATAGATGGATCGTAAGTGAACCCATTTACGCCGTGACCAGTGGTATAAACCAACATAGTGGAAGAACCATACACGATGTAACCCGCAGCCACTTGTTTATTACCCGGTTGCATAAAGTCTTCTAAAGTAACAGGTGAGCCAATTGGTGAAACACGACGGTAAATAGAGAAGATTGTCCCAACTGAAACGTTTACATCAATATTGGATGAACCATCAAGAGGATCGGTCAAAATAATATATTTCGCATTACGAGCACGTTCAGTATCAAAAGCGATAAAGCTTTCTTCTTCCTCTGAAGCAAAACCCGCTACCTCTTCACGCGACATAAGGGCCGCATTCATGGTGTTATGGGCGAATAAGTCCAATTTCATTTGGCTTTCACCTTGCACGTTTTCAACACCAGACTGGCCAAGGATATTGGTTAAACCCGCTTTGTTGATATCACGATGAATGATTTTTGCTAATAAACGAATAGAAGACAAAATACCACTAAGTTCCCCTTTTGCATTAGGGTACTCCGCTTGGCGTTCAACAATAAATTCACTCAATGTTTTCATTTTTATTCCTTTTTTTATCATTGTTAAGTAACAGACACCTAAATTATACGCTATTTCATAATTTTGATTGAGATCAAAATATGAATAATGAGATCTGCATCACACTTTATTTTCAATATAAAGCCTTGACAAAAGCTATAAATATCCTTTAAAAGAGAGGTGTAACAAAAAAATAACAAACAACACAACATCATAATAAAGGGTATCCTATGAATATAACCCCGATCAGCGAGTCGGCGGTGGTTTGCTCTTTACCACCACCAGCTTCACTTCAACAACAACGCCAACTCTGGGCGTTTGCCAATCAACTACAGTCTGAGCAAGATATTGTAGAAGTTGTCGTGGGAATGAATAATCTTACGGTCTTCACGGATTTTTATGTGGATTTTGAACCGCGTTATTCAACGCTTAGAACAACATTGGGCAGCATTGAAAGTCTCTACGTTTCAAGGTCGTCATATTGAAATTCCCGTAATTTATGGCGGTGAATTCGGCCAGGACTTGTCTGAAGTCGCCAAGTTACATAACACTACTCCTGAGCGGATAGTTCAAATGCACAGTGAACCTATCTATACCGTGTATATGATTGGTTTCCAACCAGGCTTTCCTTATTTGGGCGGTTTACCAGAATGCTTACACACGCCTCGTCGTGCCACACCAAGAACAGTTGTTCCTGCAGGTTCTGTGGGTATTGGTGGATCTCAAACTGGCATTTATCCATTTTCCTCTCCAGGTGGATGGCAATTAATCGGCCATACCAAGCAAGCGCTCTTTGACAAAAATTAAGCAAAACCCACTTTATTACAAGCTGGCGATACGGTGAAATTTGTTGTGGAGGGCATTGAATTATGATTCATATTATTGATGTGCAATCCCGTGCCACAATGCAGGATTTAGGCCGTTTGGGGTTACGTCGATTTGGCATTAGTCACTGTGGAGCAATGGATAAATTGGCATTACGTGCAGGCAATATTCTGCTGGGAAATCCAGAGGGAGCCCCAGCAATCGAAGTGCCTTTAGGTGGCCTTACATTACAATTTCAGCAAGATATGAATTTTTGTGTGACGGGGGCATTTTATGAAATGACCTTAGATGACAAACCGATTTTTGCCTATTGGCGTTATCAGGCGAGAGCGGGGCAAGTTCTGAAAATGGTACGTGCAAAAATTGGTATGTATGGCTATTTATGTGTTCAAGGTGGTTTTATCTTACCCCAAGAATTGAACTCTTGTAGTACGGATCTTCGAGCTCAAATAGGCGGTGTAGAAGGGCGTTGTTTACAAGTTGGCGATCAATTACAAACGGTAAATGATCCTATTTTACGTAGTGAAATTGGGATTGCACCCATTCCACTTAAGCATACGATTCATGCATTACCGTCCTCTGAATATCAAGCGTTTAAACGAAAATCTCAATATTATTGGTGGCGAAGTAAATGGACGTTGCAAAGTAGCAGTGATCGCATGGGGTATCGTTTTCAAGGGCAAAAATTAGAATTAAAGCAACCGCTGGAAATGCTGTCTCACGCGATTCAATTTGGTAGTGTACAAGTTCCACCAAGTGGTCAACCAATTATTTTGATGGCTGATGCACAAACTACGGGCGGTTATCCCAAAATTGCCAATGTGATCGATGCGGATCTTGGGGCGTTGGCACAGGTACGTTTAGGCTCAACCATTCAATTCGAGGCTGTTAGCTTAGAACAGGCCGCAAAATTACGTCGTAAAAATGAGATATACCTCGATCAAATTAGGAGAATTGTCGATGAAAAAAATTGATTTAAATGCCGATATTGCCGAAGGCTTTCCTTTTGATGGGGCATTATTGAAATTACTTTCTTCTGCCAATATAGCTTGCGGTTTACACGCTGGTGGAGCAAAAGAAATGCAAAGTGCGGTCAGATTTGCGAAAGAAAATCAGGTACGCATTGGTGCTCATCCAGGCTTTCCGGATCGGGAAAACTTCGGGCGTACTCAAATGGATTTACCTGAACAGGAATTAATTGCGCATTTGCTTTATCAGCTTGGCGCATTAAAAGCGATTTGTGATGGGGAAGGGACGGAAATTAGTTATGTTAAGCCTCACGGTGCTTTATATAACCAAGCAGCAAAAGATGAAAAGCTTGCTCGTTTGATTGCTCAAACTGTTCATCAATTTGATCCACATTTAAAATTAATGGGATTAGCAGGCAGCTTAATGTTACGTATAGCCGAAGAAGAAGGTTTACAAACCATTTCTGAAGTGTTTGCGGATCGTCATTATATGCCTGATGGAAGTTTAGTGCCTCGTTCGCAACCGAATGCAATGGTGGAGTCTGATGAGGAAGCCATTCAACAAGTGTTACAAATGGTAACAGAAGGTCAAGTCAAAGCCATTGATGGAAGCCTTGTGCCAGTAAAAGCAGAAAGTATCTGTTTACATGGCGATAATCAACATTCTCTACAGTTTGCGGCACGCATTGTGGAAGAATTAGAAAAAAATCATATAACAATAACGGCATAAGCCGAATAAACACAACACACAACATCAACTTAACAAGGGAGGTGCTTTATGGCATCAATCACTCACCGCCGAAATGCGGTGCTGGGGGCGGCATTTTTAATGGCGACTTCAGCAATAGGTCCGGGCTTTTTAACTCAAACGGCAACTTTTACAAATACCTTATTAGCCAGTTTTGGCTTTGTGATTTTGCTATCGATTTTGTTAGATATTGGTGCTCAGCTTAATATTTGGCGAATTGTGGTGGTATCAGGAAAACGCGCGCAGGATATTTCTAATGCGGTTTTCCCTGGCGCAGGATATTTCCTTGCTGCACTTATTGTGATGGGCGGTCTCGCGTTTAACATTGGTAATGTGGGCGGTACCGGTCTTGGTTTAAACTCGATGTTCGGTATTGCACCAGAAACAGGGGCGATCATTAGTGGTATTATTGCCATTTTAATTTTCTTGCGTAAAGAAGCGGGATTATTAATGGATCGTTTTGCCCAATTAATGGGTTTTATCATGATTGCACTGACATTTTATGTCATGTTTAAAACGTAACCACCTGTTGTTGAGGCGGCATATCGCACCTTTATTCCAGAACAAATTGATCCGATTGCTATTGTGACATTAGTTGGGGGGACCGTAGGGGGCTATATTACCTTTGCAGGAGCGCATCGTTTATTAGATGCGGGCATTCAAGGTGAAAAAGCCACGGCTGAAGTGAGTCGCAGTTCTGTATCGGCTATTTTGATCGCCTCAACTATGCGAATTGTGCTATTCCTCGCGGTTCTGGGCATCGTGGTAAAAGGCGTTCCTCTTAATCCTAAAAACCCCGCTGAAACACCTTTTGAATATGTGGCAGGCAATTTTGGGCAAGTATTATTTGGCGTCGTGATTTGGGCGGCTTCGATTACATCAGTGATTGGTGCGGCTTATACTTCAGTTTCCTTCCTAACCAGCCTTTGTCCAACTATTGAACGTAACCGTAATCGTTGGATTATCGCCTTTATCGTGATTTCTACGGTTGTTTTGGTGACTGTCGGAAAACCTGCAGCGGTATTAGTCTTTGTGGGTACATTGAATGGTTTAATTCTCCCAATTGCACTCGCATTAATCCTGCTAGCGGCTTACAGAAGTGACATTGTTGGAAGTTATAAACATCCAATTTGCTTAGCTTTTGCGGGCTGGTTTGTTGTGATTATCATGGCAATATTAAGTGGAAAAACCATAATTTCTTATGTGTCCAGTTTTCTTAGCTAACGATAAAATACCCGCGAAAGTGCGGGTGTTTTGTTATCTATTTCTTAATTATATAGCTTACGCAAACGTTTGCTTTTTGGCTTTCTTAGTATTAGAATGCCTCGATTTTTTTATTCGGAAGGAGACTATTTAATGAGTTCGGAAAATTTTAGTTTAAAACCCGTTCCCCACAATGAGCGAAAAGGTGCGATAGCATTAACATTTGTCATGTTAGGTTTGACATTCTTTTCAGCGAGTATGTGGACGGGAGGAACATTAGGGACATCGTTAACTTATAATGATTTCTGGCTTGCCGTTATTTTAGGTAACCTCATGTTAGGTATTTATACCTCTTTTCTTGGGTATATTGGGGCTAAAACAGGATTAACCACGCATATTTTAGCGCGCTATTCCTTTGGTATTAGAGGTTCATGGTTACCCTCCTTATTACTTGGTGGTACTCAAGTTGGTTGGTTTGGTGTTGGCGTGGCGATGTTTGCAATCCCAGTGAATAAAGTAACGGGTATTGATGTCAATTATTTAATTCTTGGCTCAGGTTTATTGATGACGATTACAGTCTTCTTTGGTATTTCAGCCCTGACGATTCTTTCCACTATTGCAGTGCCAGCCATCGCCGTATTAGGTTCTTACTCAGTTTATCTTGCTGTGACTAATGCCGGTGGCTTAGAAGTGTTGGAACATATTGTGCCAAAAGAAAGCATTTCACTCTCAATGGCGATCACATTAGTTGTGGGATCCTTCATTAGTGCAGGTTCATTAACTGCCGATTTTGTTCGATTTGGTCGAAAAGCAAAGCAAGCAATCATTATTAGTATGATTGCTTTCTTTTTAGGTAACTCATTAATGTTTATTTTTGGCGCTGCAGGCGCGGCAGTGACTGGAATGGCAGATATTTCTGATGTGATGGTTGCTCAAGGCCTTATTATTCCAGCCATCATTGTACTCGGCTTAAACATTTGGACGACAAATGATAATGCGCTTTATGCTTCTGGTTTAGGTTTTGCGAATATTACGGGATTAAGTAGCCGCACTTTATCCGTCGTCAATGGTATTATCGGAACTTTATGTGCTTTGTGGTTATACAATAATTTCGTTGGCTGGCTGACTTTCTTATCTTCGGCAATTCCTCCTGTTGGTGGTGTTATTATTGCTGATTATATTTTGCGTCGTAAAGCCTATGAAAATTTTGAACAAGCTAAATTCTTAAATATAAATTGGACCGCGATCGCTTCAGTTGCAGTTGGTGTGGCTTGCGGTAAATTATTACCAGGCATTATCCCTGTGAACGCGGTGATTGGTGGGGCAGTTACCTATTTGGTTTTAACGCCATTACTTGGTAAAAAATTAGCGATGAAATAAGGAAAAGGGATGTTAGTTAAAAATGTACATATTCATAATCGTGAAGGATTATGGCAGATTTTAATTGAAGAAGGAAAAATTAGTCGAATTTTTTCTCAAGATGAGGTTTTTAATTATTCGGGTCAGATTCTCGATGGTGAAGAAGGTATTGTTTATCCTCCATTCGTAGAGCCTCATATTCATTTAGATGCAACACAAACAGCGGGGCAGCCTAATTGGAATCAATCTGGTACCTTATTTGAAGGGATTGAACGTTGGGCTGAGCGTAAATCATTGTTAAGCCATGAAGATGTAAAATCTCGCGCATGGAAGACATTAAAATGGCAGATTGCAAATGGGGTTCAGTATGTCCGTACTCATGTTGATGTTTCTGATCCAACATTAACTGCATTAAAAGCCATGCTTGAAGTTAAAAAAGAAATTGCTCCTTGGGTGTATTTACAGATTGTAGCATTTCCACAAGAAGGTATTTTGTCTTATCCAAATGGCGAGAAACTATTAGATCAGGCTATGGAGATGGGCGCTGATGTTGTTGGCGGTATCCCTCATTTTGAATTTACCCGTGAATATGGTGTAGAGTCGATGCATATCGTTTTTGATATTGCTCGCAAGTACAACAAGCAGATTGATATTCATTGTGATGAAATTGATGATGAACAATCTCGTTTTGTTGAAACGGTCGCGGCATTAGCGTTGAAATATGACATGGGTGAAAAAGTGACGGCAAGCCATACAACGGCGATGCACTCATATAATAATGCTTATGCGTCACGCCTTTTCCGATTACTAAAAATGTCAAAAATTCATTTTGTGGCAAATCCATTAGTGAATATTCATCTTCAAGGACGCTTTGATACCTATCCAAAACGTCGTGGTGTAACACGAGTAAAAGAGATGCTCAAAAATAACATCAATGTTTGTTTTGGGCATGATGATGTATTTGATCCGTGGTATCCGCTTGGTACAGCGAATATGCTACAGGTATTACACATGGGATTACATGTTTGCCAGTTAATGGGATATGGTCAAATTAATGATGGTTTGAAACTGGTCACTGAAAATAGTGCGAAAGCATTAGGTTTAACAGATTATGGAATCCAAGAAGGTAACAGTGCAAACTTTATTGTATTGCCAGCAGAAAATGGTTTTGATGCTGTACGCCGTCAAGTTCCTACACGTTATTCGATTCGTCACGGTAAGGTGATTTCAGAAACGCAGTTGGCGAAAACCACCATTCATTTATCTGATAGTGAACAAGTAAATTATCGTTAATTATTAAAAGTGCGGTCAAAATTTAAGAGAAATTTGAACCGCACTTTTTCTTTTTATATCAATTTCATTCATATTAAATTGAAATAAAATTCACATCCATCTAGACGTCTAATCTTTAATGAAGACGTTAATTTTGTTACACTCAGTCTATCTTAGAATTAATTAAATATAGGAAAGCAAAATGAGTAAACTTTTCCCCAATGCTACTATTCGTACTTCTGCGCCATATCGTTTTGATATTGTAGGCAGTTTTTTACGCCCGGAAACATTAAAACAAGCTCGTCATCAATGTAGTTGTGGTGATATTTCTTGTGCTGATTTAACACAAGTTGAAGATGCAGAAATTGCTAAATTGGTTGAGCATCAAAAAAATGTCGGATTGCATGCGGTGACTGATGGTGAATTTCGTCGTACTTTTTGGCATTTAGATTTCTTAGCGGCACTGGATGGCGTGAAAGAAGTGGATGCTGAAAAATTTTCAGTGCAATTTAAACACGATAATGTACGCCCGAAAACATTAAAAATTGTGGATAAGATCGGTTTTTCAGAGAGCCATCCTTTTGTTGAACATTACCGCTCATTGCAAAAAATGGCAGGGGAGACTGAAGTTAAATTAACAATTCCTTCTCCGTCTATGCTTCATTTAATTTGTACAGTCCGTGCCACAGATTATCAGCCGATTGAACGTTATAAAGATAACAATCAGTTGTTATTAGATGATATTGCTGATGCTTATATTGATGCGATGAATATCTTCTATAAATTAGGTTGCCGTAACTTACAGTTGGATGATACAAGTTGGGGCGAGTTCTGTGCGGAAGATAAACGTAAAACCTATACTGAACGTGGTTTAGATTTAGATCAAATTGCCAAAGATTATGTGTATATGTTAAACAAAATCGTGGCTGCGAAACCAGCTGATTTAGCGATTACAATGCATATTTGCCGTGGTAACTTCCGTTCAACTTGGTTCTCGGCAGGTGGTTATGAGCCTATCGCAGAAACCTTATTTGGTCATTGTAATGTAGATGGCTTCTTCTTAGAGTACGACAGTGATCGTGCGGGAGATTTTAAACCTTTACGCTTTATTAAAAATCAACAAGTAGTGTTAGGATTAATCACCTCTAAATCGGGCGAATTAGAAAACCGTGATGAAATTATTGCTCGTATTAAAGAAGCAGCGCAATATGTGGATATTAATCAACTTTGCTTAAGTCCACAATGTGGTTTCGCTTCAACAGAAGAAGGCAACATTCTGACAGAAGAGCAACAATGGAAAAAACTCGAATTTATTCGTAGTATTGTGGAAGAAGTTTGGGGTAAATAATCTAGCTTAGAATGTAAAAGAGATAATCGTAAAGGCGGTTATCTCTTTTTTTCATGAAAGTGCGGTTAAAAATGACCGCACTTTTAAACAATAAAAAAGGAAGTCGATAGACTTCCTTTTATGTTATTTCAATTTAATTATTTTTGACGCATTGCTGGGAATAGGATCACATCACGGATAGATGGTGCATTAGCATAAAGCATTGCTAAACGGTCGATACCTAAACCTTCACCTGCTGTTGGTGGTAAACCGTGTTCAAGTGCAACAACGAAGTCATCATCTTTAAACATCGCTTCATCATCACCCGCTTCTTTTGCTGCAACTTGTGCATCAAAACGTTCGTTTTGGTCTTCAGCATCGTTTAATTCTGAGAAGCCGTTACCAATTTCACGACCACCGATGAACAATTCAAAACGGTCTGTTACTTCTGGGTTTTCATCGTTACGACGTGCAAGCGGAGAAATCTCTGCAGGGTGTGCCATTAAGAAGGTTGGTTGAATTAAGTGATGTTCAGCTACTTCTTCAAAGATCGCATTCACGATAGAGCCTAAGCCCCAAGATTTTTGTACTTCGATACCTAAGCGTTCAGCAGTTGCTTTTGCACGATCGAAATCATAAAGATCTTCTTTTACGATACCTTTATCTGCACCGTATTTAATAGTTGCATCATGTAATGTAATACGCTCAAATGGTTTGCCGAAGTCAAATTCTAAATCACCGTATTTCACAATGGTTGTCCCGAGAATATCAATCGCTAATTTACGCAATAATTCTTCGGTATTATCCATTAAATCGTGATAATCCGCATAAGCTTGGTAGTATTCAAGCATGGTGAATTCTGGGTTATGACGAACAGAAACCCCTTCATTACGGAAGTTACGGTTTAATTCAAATACACGTTCAAACCCACCAACCACTAAACGTTTTAAGTAAAGTTCTGGCGCAATACGAAGATACATATCAACGTCTAATGCATTGTGGTGAGTGATAAATGGACGAGCAGACGCACCGCCAGGAATCACTTGTAGCATAGGGGTTTCAACTTCCATGAAGCCTTTAGAAATAAAGAATTCACGAATACCCGCCACCACTTTTGAACGAATCACAAAAGTACGACGAGATTCTTCGTTAGAAATTAAATCTAAGTAACGTTGACGATAACGGGCTTCCATGTCGGTTAAACCATGGAATTTGTTTGGTAACGGACGAAGTGCTTTGGTTAAAAGTTGAACTTCCGTTGTTTTGATGGTTAATTCATTGGTTTTGGTTTTGAAAAGTGTACCTTTCACCCCAATGATATCGCCTAAATCCCAGTTACCGACATCTTCAGCATAAACGCCTTCAGGAAGGTTATCACGAGCAACATATAATTGGATTTTGCCACTCATATCTTGCAAGGTAATAAAGGTGGCTTTACCCATTGCACGACGGGTCATAATACGACCTGCAACGGCAACTTCAATGGCTTTTTCTTTTAATACTTCACCATCTTCGGCTTCGTACTTATCATGTAAATCTTGAGCAAGGGCGTCACGACGGAATTGATTCGGGAACGCATTACCTTTTTTACGTAATGCGGCTAATTTTTCACGGCGAACGAGCATTTCGCCATTGAGATCTAATTCTTTCACTTCTTGTTCTGACATATCCTTTACCTCACTAGTTTGTAATTAGAATGTGATTTATTGAAAATAAACAGGTTTCTTCTATTCTACCCATAGCATGGTTTTTTGTTAAGCCTTTTTTAATGAAGTCATCTGTTTTATGAGGAAAGTGTTAGCGATAAAGGTAGGAAAGCTAAATTGTGCTATTTTTTGAATCAAAACGTTTATCACCATCTCTTAATATTCATGCAAACAAAAGAGCGGTCAATTTTCCAAAGGTTTTAAACGATGAAAATATTGACCGCTCTTTGTATAGTGCGATTAATTAAAGATCAAAATCACCGAAATCATTGGTATCGACTTTAGAGTCAATTTGACCAACAAGGTAAGAACTCACTTCGACTTCTTGTGGTGCCACTTGTACGTTATCAGAAACAAGCCATGCGTTAATCCATGGAATTGGGTTAGAACGTGCACCAAATGGTAATGGAAGACCAACGGCTTGCATACGGATATTGGTGATATATTCTACGTATTGCACCAAAATATCTTTGTTCAAACCAATCATTGACCCATCTTTGAACAAGTAATCCGCCCATTCTTTTTCTTGTTCCGCTGCGGCTAAGAATAAATCGTAGGCTTCTTGTTTACATTCTTCCGCAATTTCTGCCATTTCAGGATCGTCTTGACCTGCAGCCATAATGTTTAAAATATGCTGCGTACCGGTTAGGTGTAAGGCTTCATCACGTGCGATAAATTTAATGATTTTCGCATTACCTTCCATTAATTGACGCTCTGCAAAGGCAAACGAACAAGCGAAAGATACGTAGAAACGAATTGCTTCAAGTGCGTTCACACTCATCAAGCAAAGATAAAGTTGTTTTTTTAGATTACGTAATGTCACTACACATTCTTTACCATCTACCGTGTAAGTTCCTTCACCATATAGGCTGTAAAGTTGGCTATCACGAATTAAATCATCGTAATAAGAAGAAATGTCACGTGCACGTTTGATGATTTCTTCGTTGGTCACGATGTCATCAAATACAATAGATGGATCGTTCACAATGTTACGAATAATGTGTGTGTAAGAACGAGAGTGGATGGTTTCAGAGAAGGTCCAAGTCTCAATCCAAGTTTCTAATTCTGGAATAGATACCAACGGTAATAATGCAACGTTCGGGCTACGACCTTGAATAGAATCTAATAAGGTTTGATATTTTAAGTTACTGATGAAAATGTGTTTTTCATGCTCAGGTAACGCGGCATAGTCGATACGGTCTTGAGACACATCCACTTCTTCTGGACGCCAGAAGAAAGAAAGTTGTTTTTCAATGAGTTTTTCAAAGGTCTCATATTTTTGTTGATCGTAACGCGCAACGTTAACGTTTTGACCAAAGAACATTGGTTCTTTTAATTGGTCGTTTTTGGTTTGCGAGAAAGTAGTATATGCCATGTTATATCCTTACTTATAGCGGGCTTTTACCCACTTAATGATTGATTGCCTAAAAATATCAAAAGGCGGACTTGTAAACAAGCCCACCTAAATTATTAAATCTTACAAGCCCCACCTGCACAGCCATCATCTAAATCTTCTTGGCTGTCTTCAGCACCATCACGGGTGTTTTGATAGTAGAGGGTTTTTAAGCCATATTTGTAAGCGGTTAAAAGATCTTTTAACAACACTTTCATTGGCACTTTACCGTCTTCAAAACGTTTTGGATCGTAGTTGGTATTTGCAGAGATTGCTTGGTCTACGAATTTTTGCATGATGCCCACTAAGTGTAAGTAGCCATCATTGCTTGGAATATCCCAAAGTAATTCGTAGTTGTCGCTTAAGTTCTCATAATCTGGTACAACTTGTCTTAAGATACCATCTTTTGACGCTTTAATGCTTACATGACCACGTGGTGGTTCGATACCATTTGTTGCGTTAGAAATCTGTGAAGAGGTTTCTGACGGCATTAATGCGGTTAAGGTTGAGTTACGTAAACCGAATTCTTTGATTTCTTGACGTAAAGTTTCCCAATCATAATGCAATGGTTCTTGCGTTAAGCTATCGATATCTTTCTTGTACGTATCGATTGGTAAAATACCTTTCGCGTAATTGGTTTCATTGAAGTATTCGCATGCACCTAATTCTTTCGCTAAGTTCATGGAGGCTTTCAATAGATAGTATTGAATCGCTTCAAACGTACGGTGAGTTAAATCGTTCGCTGAGCCATCTGAATAACGCACGCCATTTTTCGCTAAGTAATACGCATAGTTAATCACACCGATACCAAGTGAACGACGACCTAATGAAGAACGTTTTGCCGCAGGAACAGGGTAGTCTTGGTAATCAAGTAGTGCATCTAATGCACGTACTGCAAGATCTGCCAGGTTATCTAACTCGTCTAAATCATCTAATTTACCCAAGTTGAATGCAGAAAGTGTACAAAGGGCAATTTCACCATTTTCATCATGGAAATGTTGTAATGGTTTAGTTGGCAATGCAATTTCTAAACATAAGTTAGATTGACGCACTGGTGCAACAAGCGGATCAAACGGCGAATGAGTATTACAGTGATCCACGTTTTGGATATAAATACGGCCGGTTGATGCACGTTCTTGCATTAATAAAGAGAATAACTCAACGGCTTTTACAGAACGTTTGCGGATGTTTGGATCCTGTTCGTATTTCACGTAAAGTTCTTCAAATTTATCTTGATCAGCAAAGAATGCTTCATAAAGTCCAGGTACATCTGAAGGGCTAAATAAAGTAATGTCTGCGCCTTTGATTAAGCGTTGATACATTAATTTATTTAACTGTACGCCGTAGTCCATATGACGAACACGGTTATCTTCCACACCACGGTTATTTTTCAATACTAATAAGCTTTCAACTTCTAAGTGCCAAATCGGGTAGTAAACTGTCGCCGCACCACCACGTACGCCACCTTGTGAACAAGATTTGACGGCACTTTGGAAGTGTTTATAGAATGGAATACAGCCCGTATGGAAGGCTTCGCCACCACGAATTGGGCTACCTAATGCACGAATCGCACCTGCATTTACCCCGATACCAGCACGTTGTGAAACGTATTTCACGATTGCTGCAGAGGTGGCATTGATAGAGTCTAAGCTGTCACCACATTCAATCAATACACAAGAGCTGAATTGACGCATAGGCGTACGAACCCCTGCCATGATAGGCGTAGGTAAAGAAATCTTAAAGGTTGAGGTCGCATCGTAGAAACGACGAATGTAATCCAAACGGGTTTCTTGCGGATATTTGGAGAATAAGCTCGCTGCAACTAGTAAATAAAGGAATTGCGCAGATTCATAGATTTCACCAGTTACACGGTTTTGAACTAAGTATTTCCCTTCTAATTGTTTTACTGCGGCATAAGAAAAGGTCATATCACGCCAGTGATCAATAAACCCATCCATTTCATCCCATTCTTCACGGGTATAGTCGGCTAAAAGTGCAGGATCATATTTACCCATGCGAACTAATTTTTTCACATGATCGTATAAACGAGGCGGATCAAAATGGCCATACGCTTTTTTGCGTAAATGGAAAACCGCAAGACGTGCAGCAAGATATTGATAATCCGGGGTATCTTTGCTGATTAAGTCCGCTGCCGCTTTAATGATCGTTTCGTGAATATCAGACGTACGAATGCCTTCATAAAATTGAATATGAGAACGCAATTCAACTTGAGAAACAGAGACGTTTTCCAAGCCTTCAGCCGCCCAAGTAATCACGCGGTGAATTTTGTCTAAATTGATTTGTTCAAGCGTACCATCGCGCTTTGTAACCATTAATCCTTTGTTCATGGGAGATAAAACCTGCTAGAGAGATGACTTAAAAAAAACACAAGATATAGTGTTATGAAAAATAACGATGCACAAGATAGAGTGTTTTAAAATTGAATTCAAGCAGTAAATTTTTTACTTACATTATTGACAAAAGATAAGTCATTTAAAATAAATGACTTATCTTCTAAGTGATGTTTTTTTAGGCAGGATCTTTTTTGTAAATCTTTGTAAAGAAAAAAGTGCGGTCAAAAACAAGATGATTTTTGACCGCACTTTAATGCTTAAAAGTTTAATTAATTCAAGTATTTAAATACTTTGACGACTTTTTGAACACCGGTAACTTTACTTGCAATTTCTGCCGCTGAGTCACCTTGTGATTGAGTGACGTTTCCGAGTAAGAATACTTCACCATTTTCGGTGATCACTTTCACATCTGTTGCTTTTACATTATCGCCAACGAAGAGTTTTGATTTAATTTGTGTGGTAATCCAACTGTCTTTGGTAATTTGACCAAAGTTAATTTTATTGCCCACACGTAATTCATTATAGACGTCATTCACACCGTCCACGCCTTTTGCAAGACTGGTTGCGGTTTCTTTCACGCCTTCACTCGGCACTTGACCAATTAATAATACACGTCCGCTATAAGAAACGGCATGTACACGACCTTCTGATTTAATTTGTGCATCTTTATCTAATGCATTTTCAACTTTCACTTCTAATGTTTCATCATCGACTTGCGTCCCCATTGTGCGAGGATCTGTTGCAACTTTAGCACCAGCAGCCGCACCACCAAGTACAGCCGCCACACAGCCTTGTAACATAATAGATGCACCAAGTACGAAGGCGAGTTTTTTTAATGGGGTTAATTTCATCATTAATCTCCTTTTTATAAATGAGTGAGTTAACTAATTAGTCAATTAATTTTAGAAATAGTTTGGTTGGAAAAGCCTTTAATGTCAAGCTCTTGGGAAAAGTGTGCTATCAACAAGCTCACACAGTGCATTAATAACGAATAAATGATTTTCCAAAATGCGCGCTTCTTTCGTCGCGGGAATAGAGATTTCTAAATCCGCTTCAGCTAATACACCCTGAATAGCATCATTGTTTGCACCGGTTAAGGCAATGACCTGAATTTCTTTATTGACGGCATTCGCAATCGTATTCAGCACTGCTTTTTCTGTACCAAGCGGCGCAAAGGCAATCAATAAATCGCCAGGCTTCGCGATAGCGTTGAATTGATGTTGATAAAGCTGATCGATAGGTTGATCAAAAACTAGTGAAGAACCGACCGCACTTTCAAGGCTAAGATGTACGGATGGCAGGCTAGGGCGCTCAAAATCATAACGATTAAGCAAATTTGACACTAAGAATTGCGCATTCGCGTAAGAACGAGCGACACCACAGGCAATCACTTTATGACCACTTAACAAACATTGCATCACCATTTGTGTGGCGGTGGCAATGTTTTCTGATAGCAGGCTAGAAGCAGAGATTTGAATCTGAATACTTTCGCTATAAATATCTTTAACTTTTTGTAACATAATCGGAAAAGGTTAATCGAGAAAATTAGGAATCCATTGGATATCTTGGGGCGTTTTGCCAAAGGCGATTAAATCAAAACGACAATCGGCATCTTCTAAACTCATGTTTAGTTTCATTAGCCATAAATTTGCAGCATCCAACCATTTTTGTTGTTTTTGCCAATCTACGCTTTCTATTGCCGAGCCAAAGGCATTATTAGAACGCTGGCGAACTTCAACAAAAACGATGGTTCCTTTGTCACTCATAATAAGATCAAGTTCACCACATTTGAAATTTTGATTAGCCGCAATAAATTTTAAGCCTTTTGATTCTAAAAAAAGGCGAGCTTGATGCTCAAAGCTCACCCCTTGTTGACGTTTTAAAGAAAACATTAGTTTGCTACTGGTACAATTGCACCATCTTGATATTGATACCAAGTCATATCTCGTTCAACATTACAATTTGTACCCGCACTTAAAATACCAGTTAAACCACTTAAGCGATATCCTGGTACTTGGCGTAATTCATTAAATTGATTGATGAGTAACCAAGCATCCGCCCCCATTGCATATAAACGCATTAATTGATATTCACCGCCAGTTGTTTTAGCGAGTTTTTGATATTGTGGTGAATTGGTTTCTTTAAAAAATGGAATATCACTAAATTGAACACCATTCATTTAATTTTGATATTCCATAGTTCACTAAAAATCCACCAACCACTAGCCATAAATAAATCAGTATCCCTAAAATCAGAGGTTTTAATCCAGCTTTCTTGATTGCGCTTGCTTGCGTAGTTAAGCCAAGGGCAGCCATCGCTGAAATTAATAAGAAAGAATCGATTTCAACTAATAATTTCACGAGTTCTTTTGGTAATAAATCAAAAGAATTAAAAATCGCAACGCCAATAAAAAGTACAGCAAACCAAGGAATTGTAATTTTGTGTGACGTATTTTCTGATACTCCATTACTACGTGTTAATAACCAAGAAAGCATTAATAAAAATGGTGCAAGCATCATCACTCGGATCATTTTGGAAATGACGGCAGTATTCGCCACGATAGGATCAATATTTTCCCCAATCGCATAAACTTGAGCCACTTCGTGTACACTAGAACCAACATAAATACCAAATTGATGGGCGTTAATTAAATGTTGTGACCACGTGTAGAACAAGGGGTAAGTAAAAATAGCAAGAGTCCCGAAAATGACCACTACGGCAATTGCCACTGAAACTTTATGGGATTCTGCTTTGGTAACAGGCTCTGCCGCCATCACTGCTGCTGCACCGCAAATGCTGCAACCTGCCCCAGTGAGATAAACCAATTGTTTATCCATTTTTAGATAACGAATGCCTAAAAGTGCGGTAAAAAAGAAGGTTGAAATTAGCATGATTGCATCAGTGACGACAGCATTTAATCCGACATCAGCAATATCGCCAAAAGTGAGGCGAAAACCATACAGCACAATGCCAGTGCGAAGAAGCGTGCCTTTCGCAAATAACACGCCTTTTTCCACTTGTGTTGAAAATTGCGGATAAATGGTATTGCCGATTGCCATTCCCAGCAAAATGGCAATAATTAAAGCACTGATATGATAATGATGGGAAAAATCAGTGTTTCCTAAATAGTTAGCAAGTATAGCGATAATCGCGATAAATATAAGTCCGAAATAAAAGGGACGTGTGTTCATTTTTTCTCTCCTTAGGGAGTGTTTTTGTCTTTTACCCAAGCAGTTTCATCTAAAATTTTGCCAAAATAACTTTCCACTAAACGACCAGTTACATCTGTTTGAGGATCGGTAAATAGCGTTTTAGGCGTACCGCTCTTTATCATTTTCCCTTTATCCATCACGATGACTGTGTCTGCAATATGTTTAATCACGCCGAGGTCTTGGCCTACATAAATGTAAGAGATGTCTAAACGTTGCTGCAGATCAAGGGTTAAATTTAGTAATTGAATGCGCACCGAGGCATCTAAATTACCAAGTGCATCATCTATAATAATTATTTCAGGTTCTAAAATCAGCGCGCGTGCCAAAGCGACACGCTGTTTTTGGCTGATAGAAAGATTTTTGAGATTAAATTACTACTAGTTTGAAATTGATTTATTTTGCTGTCAAGCACTTGGGAACAAGGTATGGTCAACTAATTCACAAAGGGCATTGATAACAAAAAGATGGTTTTCTAGGACTCGACTTTCTTTGGTTGCCGGAATCGATATTTCTAAATCACTATCAGCTAAAATTCCTTGAATGGCGTCGTTATTAGAGCCAGTGAGTGCAATGACATTAACTTCTTTATTTACTGCATGAGAAATAGTGTTTAGCACAATTTTCTCTGTTCCCAAAGGTGCAAAAGCGATAAGTAAGTCACTTGGTTTGGCAACAGCATTAAATTGGTGACAATACAATTCTTCAGGCGAGTGTTCAAAAACAAGAGAAGAACCCACCGCACTTTCTAAACTCAAGAGCACAGAGGGAAAACTCGGTCTTGCTAAATCATATCGATTAAGCAAGTTAGATACGAGAAACTGCGCATTGGAATAAGATCGAGAGACGCCACAAGCGATCACTTTATTGCCGCCTAGCAAACATTGCATCACCATTTGGGTAGCGTTAGCAATATTTTCCGACAGCATGCTAGACGCAGCAATTTGAATCTGAATACTTTCGCTATAAATATCTTTAACTTTTTGTAACATAATCGGAAAAGGTTAATCGAGAAAATTAGGAATCCATTGGATATCACTGGCGGTTTTTCCAAAGGCGATAAGATCAAAACGACAATCCGCATCTTCAAGGCTTAGGTTACGTTTGGCAAGCCACAAATTTGCGGCATTTAGCCATTTTTGTTGCTTTTGCCAATCTACACTTTCAACAGCAGATCCAAATGTTGAGTTGGAGCGTTGGCGTACTTCAACAAACACAATAGTTTGCCCGTCTTGCATAACGAGATCTAATTCACCGCATTTGAAATGTTGATTTGCTGCGATGAATTTGAGACCTTTAGACTCTAAGAAAAGGCGGGCTTGATGTTCAAAGCCCGCCCCTTGTTGACGTTTTAATGAAAACATGGATTAGTTCGCAACCGCTACCACATTACCATCTTGTACTTGATACCATGTCATATCGCGATCCACATCACAGTTTGAATCAGCGCTAAGCTGACCGGTTAAACCACTTAAGGTGTAACCTGGTACTTGGCGTAATTCATTAAAGTGATTGATGAGTAACCAGGCATCAGAACCCATAGCATATAAACGCATTAATTGGAATTCACCGCCGGTTGAGCCAGCCACTTTTTGATATTGTGAAGAATCGCTTTGTTTAAAGAATGGAATATCACTAAATTGAACGCCATTCATTTTCGCATAGTATTCAGGGGTATTACTTGCTGCGTTAGAACGAGAGCTTGCATAAATACGGACATTCGGATTGCTGGTATCTAAATAACCTTTAATTTCAGCCAATTCATCTGGTGAAGAGATGACATAAAGTGCACTTGTACCTTGTGGCGCACCTTGGAAGAAGTAGGTAATATCAGCTGGTAAATTATAGTAGCGAATATTCGCATCTGTACCTGCTAAACGTTGCCAACGCACGTTGAATGCGTTTCCTACACGTTGTCCTAAATCATTTTGCGGCATGGCAACGATTGGATTGCGAATACCATCTTTCCACATTTTGTTTGCTGCAGACTCTGCTTCATCTTCTGGAGATAAACCGTAATAACAGACTTGGTTAATTGCTTGAGTATTTGCTGTTGCATTTAATGTGAGTACATCCATGCCTTGTACTGCGCTTGGGTTCGCAATGATGGCATCGACATTTTGTTTAAGCAATGGACCCACTAACGCTTTAATACCCGATGCTTTTGCCTGTGCAATAATATCATTAATCGGTGTAGTTGATGAGTCAAACACTTGTACCGGAATGGTTGAGTCACCTTTTGCATCATTGAAACCTGATTGAATCGTTGTACCTAAAATTTGGCCATCGCCGCTTAAAGGTAAGACTAAACCAATTTGAGCTAAATTCGTTTGTTGGAAATTCAACAAGCTTTCTAGCTCTTTAGGGAAAAAGGTTGCCGCAACGTGGTTTGGATAAGCTGATTTCCAACTTTGTAACGCCTGGCTTAATTGTACCGGCTGACGGATGTTGTCGTTATAAGCTTTAATCAAGGTGAGCCAACCGCCTAATGCCACGCTACCTTCATCTGAGGCATTATTGATGACAGCGGTATTCGCAGAACGGAGTAACGACCAAGTTTTATCAACATTATCTTTACGACGTTGCATGTCTGTTAAATTTTCATCCATTTTGATGCGTGCTTTTACCGCTTCAATCACGTCTTTACGATTTTCTGCTGTTTGAGCAAAAGTTTCGTAATAACGAGATTTTTGTGATGGACTTAATTTCGTGAGATCAAGCGCACGTAATTTATTTTCAGCCATCTCATTAGCGCCTTTCGCTGCAGCGATACGTGCTTCGACTAAAGTACGGTCTAATTGTTGCGCTTCGTTTAAGTCAACTAATTCAGTTAATAGCTCTTCCGCTTGGGGTACTTTATTTTCAGAAATTAATACACGAGCTGCTAAGAGTTTGTATGTTTGTTGATCTTCTTTATCCTGTGTTTGCCCTAATTTGTTCATATAAAATTCAGAACTTGCATTGGCATCACGTTGTAATGTTTGGGTAAAGCTGCTACCAAATAAGTTAGAACAACCTGCTAACGCAACAGACAATAAAATCGGCATTAAACGTTTTTTAAAACGACCGCCTTGTAATAGAATAGACATATTCGCTCCATAATGAATAAATCAATAATGGGCGATCTTACTTATCTCACAATGTAAAAGCAAACAAAAATGAATGATTTAACCGGAATTTTATATATTGTCGCTACGCCAATTGGGAATTTACAAGATATTACACAACGTGCTTTAGACACCTTTTCACAAGTGGATTTAATTGCTGCGGAAGACACGCGCCACAGTGGTTTATTGCTCAGTCATTATGGTATCAAAAAGCCTTTTTTCGCCTTGCATGATCACAATGAACAAGAAAAAGCTCATGTATTGGTCGAAAAGCTAAAACAAGGCACTAATATTGCATTAATTTCTGATGCGGGAACTCCCTTAATTAGCGATCCAGGTTTTCATTTAGTGCGTCAATGTCGTGAAGCTGGCATTAAAGTGGTGCCGTTACCCGGCGCTTGTGCAGCGATTACTGCATTATGTGCGTCGGGCATTGCGTCAGACCGTTTTTGCTTTGAAGGTTTTTTACCTGCGAAAACCAAGGCACGTAAAGATAAGTTAGAAAACGTCGCAGAAGAAGACCGCACTTTAATCTTCTATGAATCAACTCACCGCATTTTAGATACCCTTGCCGATATGCAAGATGTATTAGGTGGCGAACGCTATGTTGTACTTGCACGTGAAATTACGAAAACGTGGGAAACCATTGCAGGGGATAAATTAAGTGATCTTCGCCAATGGTTAAGTGAAGATCCGAATCGCACAAAAGGTGAAATGGTGTTAATTGTGGAAGGCAAACCCAAATCAGAAGATAGCGAAGAATTTTCACCACAAGCAATTAAAGCACTCACTTTGATTGCCAAAGAACTCCCTTTAAAAAAGGCTGCGGCGATTGTGGCAGAACTTTATGGTTATAAGAAAAATGCCTTATACCAATTTGGATTGGATAATTTAGATTAGTCAAAAAACTATCTCCCTCTTTTTTAGCAAAAAGGGGTTAGGGGATATTGGGCAGAATTAATTTTTATAAATTTCGGAGAACAAATGTTAAAACAGGTTTCAGATACCTTACTTGCACCAAGCAATTTATCGCATCAATCATTGCTTAATATTTTTGATGTGATGTCACATCGTCATATTGATTATGCAGATCTTTATTTTCAATTAAGCCAAGATGAAAGCTGGGTATTAGAAGATAGTATTATTAAAGAAGGTGGCTTTCATATTGATCGCGGTGTGGGTGTACGCGCAGTTTCTGGAGAGAAAACAGGCTTTGCGTATTCTGATCAAATTAATTTAGCGTCATTACAACAATGTGCAGAGGCCGTAAAAGGTATTGCACAAATTAAAGAAGGCAATTTAATTTCGCCTCAAGCATTTAATGCGGTGAATGCAGTTCAGCGTTATGCGGCGATTAACCCGTTAGAAAGTTTAAGTAAAGAGAAAAAGATCGAGTTATTACACTTAGTGGATCGTACAGCGCGAGCTGAAGATCCTCGTGTTACGCATGTATCTGCAGCATTAAGCTCGATTTACGAAGAAGTATTAGTGGTTGCAACAGATGGCACGCTTGCTGCAGATATTCGCCCGCTTGTGCGTTTATCCATTTCGGTTCTCGTGGAAGAAGATGGTAAACGTGAGCGGGGTAGTTGTGGTTCAGGTGGGCGTTTTGGCTTAGATTGGTTCTTTGAAGTAGTTAATGGGGATGTTCGTGCCGTTAATTTTGCAAAAGAAGCCGTTCGTCAAGCCCTTGTGAATCTAAGTGCGGTCGCTGCACCAGCAGGATTAATGCCTGTAGTATTAGGGGCAGGCTGGCCTGGCGTATTGCTTCATGAAGCGGTGGGACACGGTTTAGAAGGGGATTTCAACCGCAAAGAAAGCTCTTTATTTACAGGAAAAATTGGTGAGTTAGTGACGTCGCCATTATGTACAATTGTGGATGATGGTACATTGCAAAACCGTCGTGGTTCTCTAACCATTGATGATGAAGGCGTGCCAAGTCAGTGTAATGTTTTAATCAAAGACGGGATTTTGCAAGGTTACATGCAAGATAAACTCAATGCACGATTAATGGGTGTGAAACCAACAGGGAATGGTCGTCGTGAATCTTATGCGCATTTGCCAATGCCGCGAATGACGAATACTTATATGTTGGCCGGTCAAAGCAAATTTGACGATTTAATCGCTTCTGTGGATCGCGGTATTTATGCACCGCACTTCGGTGGTGGGCAAGTGGATATCACCTCAGGTAAATTTGTGTTCTCAACTTCTGAAGCTTATCTCATTGAAAAAGGCAAAATCACGAAACCGGTTAAAGGTGCAACGTTAATTGGCAGCGGTATCGATGTGATGCAAAAAGTCTCTATGGTCGCCGATGAGACAGATCTGGATCTCGGGATTGGCGTTTGTGGCAAAGATGGCCAAAGTGTACCGGTCGGTGTTGGTCAACCCGCCTTGAAAATTGATGAAATCACCGTTGGTGGAACAAATTAAGCATGCAGCCCGATAAATCATATCGGGCTTTTTTGTCCTTTTATTGTAAGTGCGGTCAGTTTTTCCATTATTTTAATTCATCGCTTTCTCAGGAATAATCATTGGGTAAAGTGAGCAATTCTGCATACGACATTTCCATATCCACACTTTTGTGATCCCTATCACAATATCTTGTAAAACCAGTTAAAAAATTCCCCAAATAACCGTAATAAGTGATACATTTATTGTCGCATGACTTTTTGTCATTTAAGAGACAGGGACAGGCGTGAGTTTGTCTGAAATTTCATCAACCAGAGGGAAACATTTATGTTAATTGGTGTACCTAGAGAACTGCTTGATAGCGAAAATCGTGTGGCGGCGACGCCAAAAACGGTTCAGCAGATCTTAAAACTGGGCTTTGACGTCATCGTAGAACACGATGCGGGATTCAAAGCAAGTTTTGAAGACCAAGCATTTATCGACGCCGGCGCAAAAATTGGCTCAAGTTCAGAAGTGTGGCATTCGGATGTGATTTTTAAAGTGAATCCACCAACGGATGCAGAAATTGATCAAATGAAGGAAGGTGCAACACTTGTTAGCTTCATTTGGCGCGCACAAAATCCGGATTTAATGAAAAAACTCACGTCGAAAAAAATTAATGTATTAGCGATGGATTCTGTGCCACGTATTTCCCGTGCGCAAGCGCTTGATGCATTAAGCTCTATGGCGAATATTTCTGGTTATCGAGCAGTGATTGAAGCCGCTCATGAATTTGGTAGTTTCTTCACCGGACAAATTACTGCGGCAGGTAAAGTACCACCAGCAAAAGTGTTAGTGATTGGTGCAGGTGTTGCAGGTCTTGCCGCGATTGGTGCAGCCAATAGTCTTGGTGCGATTGTACGTGCTTTTGACTCTCGTCCAGAAGTAAAAGAACAAGTGCAAAGTATGGGCGCGTCTTTCTTAGAAATTGATTTCAAAGAAGAAGGTGGTAGCGGCGATGGTTACGCGAAAGTGATGTCAGAAGAATTTAACCGTCGTGCGATGGAGCTTTATGCGGAACAAGCGAAAGAAGTGGATATCATTATTACCACTGCAGCGATTCCAGGTAAACCAGCCCCTCGCTTGATCACGAAAGAAATGGTTGATTCCATGAAACCAGGTTCTGTGGTTGTGGACTTAGCGGCTGCAACAGGTGGTAACTGTGCTTACACTGAAGCAGGTAAAGTCGTAACCACTGAAAACCAAGTAAAAATCATTGGTTACACCGATTTCCCAAGTCGTTTACCAACACAATCTTCCCAACTTTACGGTACAAACTTAGTTAATTTATTAAAACTACTTTGTAAAGAAAAAGATGGCAAGATCAATATCGATTTTGACGATGTGGTATTACGCGGTGTGACTGTGGTACTTGATGGTGAAGAAATTCCACCAGCACAAATCCAAGTGTCAGCACAACCAAAACAAGAAGCGAAAGCGGCACAAAGTGCGGTTAAAAAAGAGGAAGAAAAACCAGCAGATCCTCGTATTAAATACGGTGCGATGGCGGGCGTGGGCGTGTTATTCCTCTGGCTTGCGTCTGTGGCGCCAGCAGCCTTCCTTTCTCACTTCACCGTATTCGTATTGGCTTGTGTAGTGGGTTACTACGTGGTTTGGAACGTCAGCCACGCTTTACACACCCCACTTATGGCGGTAACCAATGCGATTTCAGGTATCATCATTGTGGGTGCATTACTGCAAATTAGACAACCAACAGGTAACTTCTTTATTGATGTATTAGCCTTTGTGGCAATCTTGGTGGCAAGCATCAACATCTTTGGTGGTTTCCGTGTAACCCAACGTATGTTGGCGATGTTTAGAAAAGGTTAAGGAGAAGACGATGTCTGAAGGTTTAGTACAAGCAGCCTATATTATCGCTGCATTACTTTTCATTATGAGCTTAGCCGGTCTTTCTAAACATGAAACGGCAAAAGCCGGTTGTTGGTATGGTATTGTCGGTATGACAATTGCCCTTGTTGCAACCATTTTCGGCCCGCAATCAGAAGGTACATTATGGATTATCATTGCGATGATCATCGGTGGCGTGATTGGTGTTCAACGTGCATTAAAAGTTGAAATGACTGAAATGCCTGAACTCGTTGCGATCCTTCACAGCTTTGTAGGTTTAGCTGCAGTGCTCGTAGGCTTTAACAGTTATGGTTTAACACACGAAACCGATCCTGTGTTAATGAATATCCATAACGTTGAAGTCTTCTTAGGGATCTTCATTGGTGCGGTAACATTCACGGGTTCTATCGTCGCATTCGGTAAATTAAGCGGCAAAATCAATTCAAAAGCATTAATGTTGCCACATCGCCATAAATTAAATTTAGCGGCATTAGTGGTTTCAGCTTTCTTGATGGTGGCATTCTTAAACAACCCAGATAATATCTTTCCAATGTTACTCATGACTGCTATTGCCCTTGCATTCGGCTGGCACTTAGTGGCATCTATCGGTGGTGCAGATATGCCGGTTGTGGTTTCAATGCTTAACTCTTATTCTGGTTGGGCAGCAGCTGCAGCGGGTTTCATGTTAAGCAATGACTTGCTTATCGTTACCGGTGCATTAGTGGGTTCTTCTGGTGCGATTCTTTCTTACATTATGTGTAAAGCGATGAACCGCTCATTTATCAGCGTTATTGCGGGTGGTTTTGGTAATGATGTTCAAGTGTCTTCTGATGAAGAACAAGGTGAACACCGTGAAACAACCGCAGAAGAAGTGGCTGAATTACTCAAAAATGCAAGCTCTGTGATCATCACTCCAGGATATGGTATGGCGGTAGCACAAGCGCAATATCCAGTGGCTGAAATTACGGCGAAATTGCGTGAGCGTGGCATTAACGTGCGTTTCGGTATTCACCCTGTTGCAGGTCGTTTACCGGGTCATATGAACGTACTTTTAGCGGAAGCAAAAGTGCCTTATGACATCGTGCTTGAAATGGATGAAATCAATGACGATTTCGCAGATACCGATGTGGTATTGGTTATCGGTGCAAACGACACCGTAAACCCAGCTGCAATGGAAGATCCAAACAGCCCAATCGCAGGTATGCCAGTGTTAGAAGTATGGAAAGCACAAAACGTTATCGTATTCAAACGTTCAATGGCGGTGGGATACGCAGGCGTTCAAAACCCATTATTCTTCAAAGAAAACACTCAAATGCTCTTTGGTGACGCAAAAGAACGTGTTGATGACATTCTTACAGCATTAAACAAATAAGCAAAAAACTGAAGTAAAACTGACCGCACTTTGAGAGATTAAAGTGCGGTTTTTTTATATGTTTTTTAGTGCTTATATGATTAAATAGCCGAATTCTAATAAGTGATACACTAACTTCCTGAAAACAAAATAGGCGAGGGAGCCATAAAATGAAATTTATATTACTACTATTATTATCTCTAACTTTGTTTGGTTGTTCTTTTGGTGGTTTTCAGCCTCCGCCACCACATGATCATTGGCGATTGCATAATGCAGATGCTTTATTCCCTGAATCAGATCCTAATGTTTTAACTAAATATGTTGATAGAAAAGAAAAAGATATGAAGGATTGTGGTATGGATTATGTGACAGGGGAAAGTATTAATCCAGAAGTAAATCTTTGTTTAGAGAAAAAAGGTTGGTATCTAGAAGGCGGTCCAGTTTGTGAAGAAAGACTAATGTGGGATAGTCCAATATGTACCCAATGGCGAAAAAAACACAGCAAACCTGATGCTAAGCCTTGGGGGTAAGTATTA
>CAJZKN010000012.1:0-54244 GCA_916050345.1 Parahaemophilus parainfluenzae
AGCAAGGTTACAAAGCTACCAGTACTGCACGAATGCTAAGTGCGATGCGGAAATTGTTCCAATATTTGTATCGTGAAAAGTATCGTACGGATGACCCGAGTGCTGTACTGAGCTCGCCTAAATTGCCAAGCCGCTTACCTAAGTATTTAACCGAGCAACAAGTCACGGATTTATTAAATACGCCAGATGTAGAAATTCCGCTCGAGTTACGCGATAAAGCCATGTTGGAATTGCTATACGCCACAGGATTACGTGTCACAGAATTAGTCACGCTCACCATTGAGAATATGAATTTACAACAAGGTGTCGTGCGTGTGATTGGTAAAGGTAACAAAGAACGTATTGTACCAATGGGAGAAGAAGCCGCGTTTTGGGTGCAACAATTCGTGCTTTATGGTCGCCCAATTTTGCTTAATGGGCAAAGCTCTGATGTGATTTTTCCTAGTCAACGGGCTCAACAAATGACTCGCCAAACCTTTTGGCATCGTATAAAGCATTATGCGGTGTTAGCGGGAATCGATACAGATGCACTTTCTCCACACGTTCTCCGTCATGCCTTTGCGACACATTTGGTGAATCATGGTGCGGATCTCCGTGTTGTGCAAATGCTCCTCGGACACAGCGATCTCTCCACCACACAAATCTATACTCATGTGGCTAAAGAACGCTTGAAACACCTTCATGAAAGATTTCATCCGAGGGGATAAAATAAAAAAAGTGCGGCCAAATTTATCGTTATTTTTGACCGCACTTTTGTATGAAAAACTTATTTCAATGACAATAATCTCGCCACATTTTGAGCCGTTGAAACCAAATTCTGCTCGCCCTGTTTGAGAATTGTCGGTAAATCACCCAGACTGCGAATTATCGGGAACACCGCATCAATGCCATGTTCATACACCACGTCATAATCCTCACGCAAACAACCCACAATCGCAATGACTGGCTTATTGAATTGTTTCGCCGTGCGCGCTACACCGATTGGGGTCTTACCTAAGATACTTTGCGCATCCATACGACCTTCACCAGTAATCACTAAATCAGCCTCTTTAACTTGCTCAGCGAGTTTCAAATTATCTAACACGATCTGCACACCGGCTTTCAGTTGCACATTAGGTAAGAGCAATAAACCACCGCCCATACCACCGGCCGCCCCCGCACCTGGTTGATCTTGAATTTTTTTACCACAATCCCGCTCGGCAATTTCGGCGAAATGGGCTAACGCAGCATCGAGTTCCTTCACCATCTCAGGCGTCGCACCTTTTTGAGGGCCAAAAATTGCAGAGGCACCTCGTTCACCACAAAGTGGATTATTCACATCACAAGCCACTTCGATTTGTACGTGTTGCAATCGAGGATCTAAATCAGCCAGTTGAATTTCAGCAAGATTGGATAATGCTGTACCACCAAAGCCAATGGATTGCCCATTTTTATCCAATAAACGTAAGCCTAATGCTTGCAGCATACCCGCACCACCGTCATTTGTGGCACTCCCACCAATTCCTAAAATGATATGTTGTACGCCAAGATCTAGGGCTTGCTTAATCAGCTCCCCCGTACCAAAGCTGGTGGTGTGACAAGGATTTCGTTTATCCATCGGGACAAGATGCAATCCCGATGCGGCCGCCATTTCGATAATCGCCGTTTTACCATCGCCTGATAAACCGAAAAAGCTTTTTACTTGTTTGCCTAACGGTGCAGTGACTTCTGCCTCAATTAAGCGCCCCTGAGTGGCATCTATCAAAGATTGTACGGTTCCCTCTCCCCCATCTGCCATTGGTAGTTTCACATATTCAGCGTTTGGGAAAATACGTTTAAAACCAATTTCAATCGCATTAGCCACTTCAAGTGCGGTCAAACTTTCTTTAAATGAATCAGGCGCAATGACAATTTTCATATTCTCTCCTTAAACTAACTAAATACACCAAAAATTAAGGTGGACACAATGGTCATAATTAACCCCACTGCACTTTCATAAGGAATCAATTTTAAGCGTTCTTTCATGTCCATATTTACGCTACCACCAGTTGCATGGAAAAAAGAACCATGTGGCATATGATCGAAAACTGTCGCCCCCGCATGAATCATCGCGGCACCGGCTAGACTACTCACCCCCAACTCTAATAGCGTTGAACTAAACACATTCGAAGCAACCGCAGTACCTGCAGTTGTTGATGCCGTGGCAAGCGACATAAGTGCACCTGAAATTGGTGCCAGGATATAAGAAGGTAAGCCCGAATGTTTTAAGCCTTCAATGAGCACATCTTTCATACCGGAATTGGCAATAATACCGGCTAAAGCTCCCGTACCAAGTAGCATAATCGCCACCGGAGCCATTTTCCCTAAACCGCTAATCGCATAGTTATTGGCTTGGCGAAGCTTGCCCATACATAATGCGCCAATCAGACCACCAAGCGGTAACGCGATTAAAGGATCGACTTTAATATCGGCTAACGGACGAAGTGCTAGTAAGAAGATGGCAACCAAAGGCGCCACAAGTGCGGGCAAAAATGAGGGTAGATTCTGTGTTTCTACTGCGACAACCTCTTGGGATGAAACGCGCGAACCTTTGTTTCTTAAACGTTTTGCTAAGAAATAGGTCAATATTAAGCCAAAAATAGCGGGGATAATCCCTGCCATCATCACTGACGTTAAAGGAAGATGGAATGTGTCTGCCGCCGCGATTGCATTGGGATTGGGAGACATTAAGTTTCCCGCTTTTCCCCCACCAATCATCGCTAAGAGAATCGCGGGTTTTGATAAGTCAGTACGACGAGCAAGTGCTAAGGCGATTGGAGAGACCGTAATCACAGCAACATCAATAAACACACCAACGGCAGTTAAAATTAATGTAGCCAACGCTAACGCTAATAATGCTCTTGTTTCGCCTAACTTGTTTGTAATGGTTTCAGCAATAGTATTAGCCGCACCGGATTCAATCAGTACTCCCGCCAATACCCCTGCTGCGAGAATTCGCATGACTGCGGTAGTGATACCTTGAGCGCCTCCGATCATGAGACTCACGGTTTGAGATAAATCAGCACCGCCAACTAATCCCCCTACTAAAGCCCCGACTAACATACCATAGGCTGGTGAGACTTTTTTCAAAATAAGGAAAATAGCGACAATGAGTGCAATGAGCGCACCTAAGGCTGAGACTGTTGGCATAGCGTCCTCCTGTTGATATGAATATGCAAAAATCTTTCTTATTTATATCAGCAAAAGTAGAGGAATAAAATCTTGTCCGACTTCCACCTACAAAAACGGCTTATGTAAAACACATAAGCCGAAATTGTTACTGAAAATTGACCGCACTTTAGAAAAATAAAATACTTCCCCAAACCACGACAACAATGCAAAGGGTAATGAATACCGCTGCCGAACCTTGGTCTTTGGCTCTTCCTGAAAGTTCATGGCGTTCTGTTCCAATACGATCCACCACCGCTTCAACCGCACTATTTAACAATTCAACTGCCATCACAAGTAAAACCGATGAAATCATCAGCGCGATTTCAATTTTAGTATCGCCGAGCCAAAAGGCGAGTGGAATCATAATGCACGCAAGAAAACATTCGTGGCGGAATGCAGTTTCATTTTTGAATGCACTCTTTAAGCCTTGTAAAGAATATTTTGTAGAGTTAATTAAATGGGTTAATCCCGTGGTTTTATACATAAAAGTTCCTATGTTGTAATCTATAAACGTTTTGCTTCGATAACGTCGTCTAACTTCGCTAATCTGGCCAGTATTTTACTTAAACTTTCGACATTTTTCAGTTCAATTTCCATATCCATCGTTGCCACTTGTTTTTTGGTGTCTGCACGGCTTGAAACACCTAGCACACTGACTTTTTCATTCGCGAGCACGGTTGTAATATCGCGCAATAAACCATTGCGATCACTGGCTACAATGCGAATATTAATATGGAACCCCGCCGCATAATTATCCCCCCAAAGGGCTTCTACCACGCGTTCAGGATGGGCAGCTTGTAATTCAATGAACTGTTCACAATCGCAACGATGAATTGAGATACCTCGTCCCATCGTAATGTAGCCTGCAATCGCATCACCTGGAATAGGCTGACAACAACGCGCCATGTGGTGCATTAAATTACCGACCCCTTCAACGATCACATAACCTTTATTCTGTTGTTGCTCGGCTTTCTGTTGCGCCTTTTGCTGTGCTGTATTCGCGCTTTTACTCGCCACATGGCGGAGAATTTCTTGATCAGCTTCTTCAGCCGTCACTTTGATCAATCGGCTTTGCAAGAAATTCATCAACTGATTTAAACGAATATCTCCGCTACCAATGCCCGCATATAAATCTTCGAGGTTTCTTAAGTTATAACGAGGCAAGGCAAGCTGCTCAACCTGTTTCAAACTGATATTCAAACGAGCAAGTTCATTATCTAACTGCTCTTTACCAGCTGGAACGTTTTTATCACGATCTTGTTTCTTAAACCACGCTTGGATTTTGGCGCGTGCTTTTGAGGTATGGGTAAACCCTAGGTTTGGATTGACCCAATCTCGGCTTGGATTTGGATTTTTCTGCGTGATGATATCCACTTGCTCACCCATTTGCAGGTGATAAGTGAATGGCACAATACGCCCACCAACTTTCGCCCCGATACAACGGTGACCAATTTCACTGTGGATCGCATAAGCAAAATCGAGAGGGGTTGATCCCGCGGGTAAATCAACCACTTCACCTTTCGGTGTAAACACATATACGCGATCATCAAACACTTGGCTACGTAATTCAGCCATCACTTCGCCAGAATCCGTAATATCATCTTGCCATGCAAGTAATTTACGCAACCAAGTGATTTTTTCTTCGTAAGCGGAAAGGCTACCTGTTGTGCCCTCTTTGTATTTCCAGTGAGCCGCTACACCAAGCTCCGCATCATCATGCATTTGCTGGGTACGAATTTGCACTTCAATTGGCTTACCACCTTTTCCTAACACCACAGTATGAATGGATTGATAGCCATTTGGTTTCGGATTGGCGACATAATCATCAAATTCTTTTGGCAAGTGTTTGAAATGTGTGTGGACGATACCGAGCGCCGTATAACAATCTTGCAATTTCTGTACGATCACTCTAACCGCTCTGACATCATATAAGCCACTGAACTCCAAATGTTTCTTTTGCATTTTTCGCCAAATGCTATAAATATGTTTTGGACGACCGTAAACTTCAACCTGGTCGATATTTTCTTTTAAATAACCGGTTAACTCTGTGACAAAATCTGCAATATACTGCTCACGATCTAAGCGACGCTCATGTAATAATTTGGCAATATTTCGATATTGTTCTGGATGCAAATAACGGAAGCAGTAATCTTCAAGCTCCCATTTCAATTGACCAATCCCTAAACGGTTCGCCAATGGAGCATAAATATTGGAACATTCTTTGGCGGCCAATACTTTTTCTTCTTCACAAAAGTGATTTTCCGCATTACGAAGAAACGTAATGCGTTCAGCAAGTTTGATAATCACGCAACGGAAATCGTCCACCATCGCAAGGAGCATACGGCGCACATTATCCACTTGAGAGGCATTGGCAGAATGGCTGGCGTTGAGCTGACGGATATTATCCATCTCCTCCACACCTTTAAGCAGTTTGGTGATTTTAGGACCAAAATGTTCTTGAATTTGCTCCCAATCTACAATTTTATTTGCTACTAAGGGGAATAGCATAGCGGTGAGTAAGCTTTCGCTGTCCATATTCATTTCATGCAGAATTTCCACCATTTCCACACCGGATTGCAATGTGAGGATTGCATTCTCCATTTGATCGGCATGTTCAGCTATTTTGGCTTGGGCATAATACCATGCATCAATCAGAGACTTTTCTACGGGGGCAGCAAGTTTAAGGCTCGAACACCATTGTTCGATCTCAAAATCATGTGGATTTGATAAGTGAGAACCACGAACTGCAACCATAATACCCCCTTGTTGATGAATATGGCTCGGCAACATCCTGTCAGCCGAGTTGTCTTTTTAAGACAACAAAAAAGTCTGATTATTCTATCAGAATTTACACCTTATTTGATAAATAATGTCACCGACTCCAAATGACTGGTATGCGGGAACATATCAATCATGGCCGTTTTGATGATGCGATACCCGAAAGCACGGAGAATTTCTGCATCTCGTACTAAGGTTGCAGGGTTACAAGATACATAAAGAATGCTTTCTGCACCCAGCTCACACAACGCATTCAGTGCAAATGCTGCGCCACTACGAGGCGGGTCGAGAAGAATTTTATTGAAATGTTGTTTTGCCCAAGGTTGTTCTGAAAAAGCTTGGTCTAAATCGGCTTGATAAAATTCAATATTCTCAATGTGATTAAACTGTGCATTCAATTGGGCTTTTTTCACCATATCAAAAACACCTTCAATTCCAACAGCACTTTTCACGCGTTTGGCTAAAGGCAACGTGAAATTGCCCATGCCACAGAACAAATCTAAAACGTGATCGTCCTGATTCAAATCAAGCCAATCTAAAGCCGTCTCAACCATTTGTTGATTTAGGTGCGTATTCACTTGAATAAAATCGCGGATATCAAAAGATAAACGAATATCGTCTAACGCGTAATAAGGCATTTCACCATGCACAAGTTGAATACTTTGATCATCTTGTAAAAACAAATTTACGACATTGACACGAGCAAACTCGAGTAACAAAGTGCGGTCAGTTTCGGCTAAATTTCCTTTGTAACGTAACAACATGGCTACGCCATTATCCGCTGAAACTAATTCAATATGCCCTAATTGTTTCGGGGCTGAATATTGCGCCCAAAGTGCGGTTAATTTGGGGATAAGATGATTGATTGCAGGCTCTGCGACTAAGCATTGCTGAATGCTGACTAACTGATTGGAGTTTTTCTGACGAAATCCCATTTCAACGGTTTTGTTTTTAGCATTCCATAGCAAACTTAATCGTACACGACGACGATAGCCCCATTGTTCACCACAAATCATTGGCATTAATTGAATAGGCTCTGCTTGCAGTTTGCTTAAGCGAGAAAAAAGAGCTTTCTCTTTCGCTTTACGCTGTATTTCTACAGGAATATGCTGGCCTTGGCATCCACCACAACGTCCATAATAACGACATTGAGGCTCAACACGCTGCTTACTCTCTTGTAGCCATTTTTGTGCAGTCGCTAATCCATATTGACGTTTTTCATCGGTTACTACCGCTTCCACTTTTTCCGTTGGCAAGGCATTTTCAATGAACCAGGTTTTACCTTGAACTTTGGCGACGCCTAATCCTTGATAATCTAAATCCTGAATTTCAGCGACGATTTTTTGCGTGGTTTTCTGTTTTTTTTGTGGAGCGTAAAGTAAAGCCATGATGGTGTTTTAATCTATTTGTATCAAAGAAAGGGATTATTTTAAATAAAGTACGTTTTGCGTAAATAACTCTCGGCTTTTCAGCGGTTTATCGCCTAAATAAGGTTTGAGTGCGATTCGAGTAAAGCGCTTTGCTGCTTGCAAGACTGACTCATCGGTGAATTCCAAACGGTCAAAAGCAAGTAAATCTCGGCCATAAAAGGTTAAGTTATCTTTCACTAACGAGGCGATAAACCCCTTTTCCGCACGATATTGGTAAGTCATCGATTCATCTACTGGTAAACCTGATCCTGCACAATGCAGAAAATCAATGCCATAACCTAAGATTTTAAGTAAATGAAATTCAAATAGACGCAATGTGGGCTCAACCTGTGGTTGAGTGGCTAAGCCTGTTAAGCATTGAAGATAATGCTGAAAAAGTTGTGGATTGGCCGTTTCGGGCTCGATCACTCGAGTAATCAGCTCATTTACATAAAACCCGCTATATAAAGCCGTTTGCTGCAAAGGCAGCGTAATTGCTGCGGGCTCTGCTTTCGTGAGTGTTTTTAATGCGCCTTTTCCTGACCAACGAAGAAGTAATGGCGTAAAAGGCTGTAAGACAGATTTCCATGCCGAACGTTTCGCTCGTGCACCTTTTGCAATAACCGTCAAACGCCCCGTTTCTTCAGTGAATAAATCCACTAAAAGGCTGGTTTCACTATAAGGACGACGATGTAACACAAAGCCGCGTTGGAGATCCATACAAGAATTATTTGCCTGATTTTAATTCACTTGGTTGTTTCACACAGCGTTCTGCGAGCACTTCACCTACGCTAGTTTGTAATTGACTGAAGTCATCACGCTCCTGCCAATACCAACGAATATTCGCATAATTTCTCCCACGCTCAGAAATCACTCGAGTCAATTTTTCGGTTACATCATTAAAAGTAACGGTCACCTGACTGAGTGTTTTTTTACTTTTCTGTTTTTGCTTGGTATGAACCACACTCACTTCTTTATTGCCTTTACACAAATAAACCGTCGCCGAACCCTTTTGGGATTTTTTATCAACGGTTTGCACTTTCATTTTCTGTGGTACTGGTTTGCTTAATTCAACATTTTGTGAACAAGCGGAAAGACAAAGTGCGGTCAAAATTACGCTTAATTTTTTTAACATGAATTCTATTTCCATTAAGGTTTGTTTATGATTGCTCACTTTGCGAAATGAGCAAGGATAAACAATCTTATCTAGAAAAATGGGCGATTACTCGCCCACTAAAAATTATTTTTTATACTGATATGAACCATCGGCTTGACGAATGAACTTGCCGCCATTTGATAAACGAAGCTCACTCACTCGACCTTGACTATTCACCGAAACCTGTACTTTGTCACCAGGCTTGAAGCTACTTAATGCATTACCTGCACCGCTTGCTTTTGTCATGGCATTCACATCTGAAATATTCAATTTATTATCACGGAATACTTGCATCAATGAAACACCTTGCGGTACCGTTAATGTTTTTGTTGCACCGGTTGAAGCGGTTTGTGCTGCAGGTTCAGCTGCTTTCACTGTATTGTGGGTTGCTGATTTTGCTTCCACAATTTGAACCTTACTGTCTTTAGTCGCAACCGGTTTCGCTTCTTGAATTTTGCTTGACTCTTTTTTCACGGTTTGAGTCGGTTGAACTGTTGCTTTTTCAGCTACAGGTTTAGGTTGTTTTTTCTCTTGAACCACAGATGTCTGTTCGCGACGAGGTTCTGCTTTATGCTCAACTGTTGCGGTATGTTTTTCTACAGCTGGTTGCACTGTTTTCACAGGTTCTTTAACTGGTGCTGGTGCAACAGCTGGTTGAACCGGCGCAGGTTGAGTTGCTGGTTGTTGAGCAACAGTTTGTTGTGCAGGCTCTGCAGGTTGTGATTTCGCCGCATCTGCTTTATCACCTACATACTCCATGGCTGGAGGTGCATCTGATTTAGCGCCATTTGCTGTTTGCTCTGTTGTTGCAGGAGCCGTAGTATTATTGTTATCTAATACGGTGGTTTCAACCGGTTGAGACTGATCTAATGATTGGAATTGAACCGGAATTTCATTGCTGTTTTGCTGTTCAAAAGACTCTACCGTATCTGAGTTTGGTTTTAGAGTGAAGAAAATAATCAGTAAGATCACTAAACCCAAAATCGCAATAAATAAACGGCGATGTTTTTCTGGTAACATTTGTAGAACCTTCCATTTTTCAGGTGATTTCAAGCTTGCTGCTGTAGCAGCTGTTGCTGGTGCAACTGTTTCTGCTTGAGTTTTCACTTCTTCCACAATCTCTTCTGCAGGTGAATTTTCAAAAATCACTTTTTCTTCCGCTGCGTTTTCTACTTGAACATTTTCAACAGGCTCTTGAGCGCCGAAAGCACTTGATTGCACTGACTGTTCAGTATTTTCACTTTGGAATGCTTGAGAAGGTGAAAAAGGTTGACTTGCTGCCGCACCAAAAGTTGGTTCGCGACGAACATGGAATTGTGTATCTGGCTGTTCTTTTTTACCAAATAAACCTTTGGCTTTATCAAAAATTGAGCCACTTTGTTGAACCGATTTTCTTGGTGTCACAGAGTCAGAGTGATTAAATCCTAAATCTAATTCATTTTGAGATGAATTGTCGTTAGGTTGATTTTTATTATCCACGGTATTACCTCGATTTGCTAAACTAAAGATCGCACAAAAGTGCGGTGAAAAATTGAATCGTATTTTATCGGATCTTAAGCGGTGTATAAAGTCTTATTTGGCTCTCCACCGATTTCTCGAGCTAATTTGGGTACTAAATAGCCAGAAGTGAGCGCCTGTAATTCTTTGTAAATTTGTAAGGCTTTCTCATCTGAGATATAAAAATGACTCGCACCTTGCACTTTATCCAACAAATGCAAGTAATAAGGCAAAATTCCCGCTTGAAATAACTTATCGCTCAATACTTTTAATGTATGTGGGTTATCATTCACATCTTTTAAAAGGACTGATTGATTGAGTAAGGTAACTTTAGCGCCTGCCAGTTTTTGCATAGCGAAAGCTAGCGCCTCATCAATTTCATTTGGATGATTGATATGTGTTACAAACACTGTTTGTAATGAGCTTTTTAGCAATAAATCACAAAATTCATCCGTAATGCGATCTGGAATCACGACTGGCAAACGAGAGTGAATACGTAAACGCTGTAAGTGCGGTATTTTTTCAAGGCGTTCTAATAGCCATGTCCATTCACTATCTTTTGCCATCATCGGATCGCCACCCGAAAAAATCACTTCTTCAATTTCTGGATGGACCGCAATATAGTCTATTGCTTGTTGCCAACTCGCTTTATTGCCTGGGTTTTGATCATAAGGAAAATGGCGACGGAAACAATAACGACAGTTAACGGCACAGCCTCCTTTTGCCATGAACAGCAAGCGATTTTGATATTTATGCAGAATATTAGGCACGGCATTTTTTTGCTGCTCATCTAAAGGATCTTGGCTAAACCCTTCAGCCTCAATAAATTCTTGTTGAGCTGTCATCACTTGTAAAAAAAGTGGGTCTTTCGGATTCCCTTTTTCCATTTTTTCAACAAAAGGTAAAGGCACTCGCATAGCAAAAAGTTTACGAGCGGTGATATCCTCGGCAAAATCGTCAACAGGTAAATTTAAGGTTTTTAATAAGATTTTCGGATCAGAAATCGCATTTTTTAGGGTTTCTAACCAATTTTGTTCTTCTCTAATCGCAATATTTCGGGTTAAAATACGCACTTTCAAACAATCTCTATTTTTTAGGATATTTTTAATATGGCTACATATACTACCAGTGATTTCAAACCAGGTCTAAAATTTATGCAAGACGGTGAGCCTTGTGTGATCGTTGAAAACGAATTCGTTAAACCAGGTAAAGGCCAAGCTTTTACTCGTACTCGTATTCGTAAATTAATTTCAGGCAAAGTATTAGATGTAAACTTCAAATCTGGTACTTCGGTTGAAGCTGCTGATGTTATGGATCTTAACCTCACTTATTCATACAAAGATGATGCATTCTGGTACTTCATGCACCCAGAAACATTTGAACAATACTCTGCTGATGCAAAAGCAGTGGGTGATGCAGAAAAATGGTTATTAGACCAAGCAGATTGTATCGTGACTTTATGGAACGGTGCGCCAATTACTGTCACTCCACCAAACTTCGTAGAATTAGAAATCATCGATACTGACCCTGGTCTTAAAGGTGATACTGCGGGTACAGGCGGTAAACCAGCAACATTAAGTACTGGTGCTGTGGTAAAAGTACCTCTTTTCGTTCAAATCGGTGAAGTAATTAAAGTCGATACTCGTTCAGGCGAATACGTTTCTCGTGTGAAATAATCTTTCATTGAGAGATAAAAAGAGCGGTCAATATTTGATAAATATTGGCCGTTTTTTATTGCCTGCTCATTAGTTTCATAGAGATAAAAAATGCGGTTATTTCTAACCGCACTTTGACTGATTATTTCGCTTTTGAGCCTTCTAAATCTAAAGAAGGTTTTCTATCTGAGTTAACACAAATGATTTGTGCCGCGGCATAGAGCGTTGTATTAGGTTTTAAGCTAATTGTGTATTTCTCTTGTTTTTTCGGTGCAGCACGTAAACCTTCGCCCCAAAAATCATCATAAAAATCAGTACGAACTTGGGTTAAATGGTAGTTCTTACAGTTTAAGATTTTATATTGGCGAACAGAACGTGCATAACGTCTTTTCTCATTTGGATACACATATAAACCTTTATCCAAATTCACCACCGCATCAAAATGCACTTGGTTTAAATCTTGGTTGTCCACCCAAATTGAATCGGTATCAATGTAGTAATTTTTATCTTTTACTAATCGAACATACCCTACCCTATCTTTTGAAGGGGGCGTTAATGTCACCTCTTCTTGTGTAACTGGCGATTGAACAGCTGAACAGCCTGCTAAAAGGGCTACACCTAAAAACGTTAATGCTAATTTTTTCATTTTTCCTCCTTAAAGCTTTCTAAAGCCTGCTGTTAATCTTTTTACACCTTAGCTTAATATTTTACCGTATGTCCATATCCTTCAAGGATTGTTTTTATATGCTCAAGTGATTCTTTCGTCGGTGGTAAAACATCTTCGAGCTCATAGTCAAAGCCAAGGGTTTTCCATTTATGAGCCCCTAATCGATGATAAGGGAGAAGTTCGACTTTTTCAATATTGGTCATACCTTCAATAAACTGTCCGAGCAGATGAACATCATGATCGTTATCGGTATAACCTGGAACGACTACATAACGAATCCAGGTTCGCTGATTACGTTTTTGCAAATATTTCGCAAATTCCAGTGTCCGTTTATTTGGTACACCGATCAGATTTTGGTGTACTTTGTCGTTAAGTTCTTTTAAATCAAGCAAAACAAGATCGGTTACATCGATCAGTTCATCAATAATGTGATCATAATGACGTACAAACCCATTGGTATCTAAACACGTATTAATGCCTTCTGCTTTACAAGCTCGGAACCAATCACGAACAAACTCAGCTTGAAGAATGGCCTCACCACCTGATGCTGTTACACCACCACCAGTTGCATTCATAAAATGGCGATAGCTCACCACTTCTTTCATGAGTTCCTCCACACTGATCTCGCGACCACCATCAAGATCCCAAGTATCACGATTGTGACAATATTTGCAACGCATCAAACAGCCTTGCATAAATAAAATAAAACGAATGCCGGGACCATCCACGGTTCCACAGGATTCAAAGGAGTGAATTCTTCCTAGAACAGACATACATAAATTTCCAAAAAATAAATCTAGCTAAATTTTATCAAAAATATCATCTATAAAAAATGAGCCTGACTTAAATCAGGCTCATAATTTCTATGTTCCCGCTAAAGTGCGGTTAAATTTTATCGTGTTTTAGAACGATTCTGTGAATGTACGAGTTACAACGTCTTGTTGTTGCTCTTTAGTTAAAGAGTTAAAACGCACTGCGTAACCAGATACACGAATGGTTAATTGCGGATATTTATCCGGATTTTCCATCGCATCTAATAACATTTCACGGTTTAATACGTTCACATTTAAGTGTTGGCCACCTTCTACTGCTGCTTCATGGTGGAAGTAACCATCCATTAAGCCAGCAAGGTTGCGACGTTGTGCTTCTGGATCTTTACCTAACGCATTTGGTACGATTGAGAAGGTATAAGAAATACCATCTTTTGCGTAAGCAAATGGAAGTTTAGCCACAGAAGTTAATGATGCTACCGCACCTTTTTGGTCACGACCGTGCATTGGGTTAGCACCTGGTCCGAATGGCGCGCCGGCACGACGACCATCTGGGGTGTTACCTGTTTTCTTACCATAAACCACGTTAGAAGTAATGGTTAATACAGACTGTGTAGGTACAGCATTGCGGTAAGTTTTAAGTTTTTGAATTTTCTTCATGAAACGTTCAACTAAATCACAAGCGATGTCATCTACACGGTTGTCATTGTTACCATATTGTGGATATTCACCTTCGATTTCAAAGTCGATCGCGACATTGCTTGCTACAACATTGCCATCTTTATCTTTGATGTCGCCACGAATTGGTTTAACTTTCGCATATTTAATTGCTGAAAGTGAGTCCGCGGCAACAGAAAGTCCTGCGATACCACAAGCCATAGTACGGTATACATCACGATCATGTAACGCCATTAAGGCTGCTTCATATGAATATTTATCGTGCATGTAGTGGATGATATTTAAGGCAGTCACATATTGTTTTGCCAACCAATCCATAAAGCTGTCCATACGAGTCATGACGGTGTCAAAATCTAACACTTCATCAGTGATTGGTGCAGTTTTCGGACCAACTTGCATACCTAATTTTTCATCGATACCGCCGTTGATTGCGTATAACAATGTTTTCGCTAAGTTTGCACGCGCACCGAAGAATTGCATTTGTTTACCCACCACCATTGGGGATACACAACATGCGATTGCGTAGTCATCATTATTGAAGTCTGGACGCATTAAATCATCGTTTTCGTATTGAACTGATGAGGTATCAATCGATACTTTCGCACAGAAACGTTTGAAGTTTTCAGGTAATTGTTCAGACCAAAGAATTGTTAAGTTTGGTTCTGGAGAAGTACCCATGTTGTAAAGGGTATGTAAAATACGGAATGTATTTTTAGTGACTAATGTACGGCCATCTAAACCCATACCTGCGATGGTTTCAGTTGCCCACATTGGGTCACCTGAGAATAATTGATCGTATTCAGGTGTACGTAAGAAACGAACCATACGAAGTTTCATGACTAAGTGGTCAACTAATTCTTGTGCTTCAGTTTCAGTAAGTTTACCCGCTTTTAAATCACGTTCGATATAGATATCGATAAAGGTTGCAGTACGACCGAATGACATCGCTGCACCATTTTGTGATTTGATTGCTGCTAAGTAAGCAAAGTACATCCATTGGATTGCTTCTTTAGCGTTAGTTGCAGGGTTAGAAATATCGAAACCGTAGCTTGCTGCCATTTGTTTCATTTGGCCTAATGCACGGTGTTGTTCTGCGATTTCTTCACGTAAACGGATAGTTGCTTCTAAATTTACGCCATCTTCTAAATCTTTTTGTAAAGAAGTGAATTGTGCGTATTTATCTTTCATTAAGAAGTCAACACCATAAAGTGCAACACGACGGTAGTCACCGATGATACGACCACGGCCGTAAGCATCTGGAAGACCAGTTAACACACCAGATTTACGGCAACGTAAAATATCTGGCGTATAAACATCGAACACACCTTGGTTATGGGTTTTACGATATTCAGTGAAGATTTTTTTCACTTCAGGATCTAATTCACGACCGTAAATTTTGCATGATCCTTCCACCATTTTAATACCACCAAATGGCATAATGGCACGTTTTAATGGAGCATCGGTTTGAAGACCTACGATTTTCTCCAAGTCTTTATTGATATAACCTGGTGCGTGAGAAGTAATCGTTGAAGGGGTATGTTCGTCAAAGTCTAATGGCGCATGCGTGCGGTTTTCAACTTTAATTCCTTCCATAACAGTTTCCCAAAGTTTTGTTGTCGCTTCGGTTGGACCTGCTAAGAAAGAATCATCACCTTCATACGGAGTGTAGTTCTTCTGAATAAAATCACGCACGTTGACGTTTTCTTGCCAGTCACCGGCAACGAACCCTGTCCACGCAGCTTTTTGTGCTTCATTAAGTTCTGACATAGTCATTTCCTTTTTTAATTGATAAAAAATAAGTCTGTTAGTTCGTTAGTACATTAGTGAGCTTTAGTTAAATAACGTTGGAATAAGCCGATACAAACTGCGCCGCCCACAATGTTGCCCAACGTTACGGGAATTAAATTCTTCACAATGAAATGATAAAGATCTAAATCTGCATATTTCATTGGATCCACACCAATTTGTTGCCAAAATTCTGGTGTACTAAAATGTGCTGTAATAATGCCAAGCGGAATCATAAACATATTTGCCACACAGTGTTCAAAACCTGATGCCACAAATAAGCCAATCGGCATAATCATAATAAATGCTTTGTCTGTAACAGTTTTACCGGAATAAGACATCCATACCGCTACACACACCATAATGTTACATAAAATACCAAGGTTAAATGCTTCAAACCAAGTATGATGAATTTTATGTTGCGCGGTTGCCAAAATGGTTAAACCCCATTGACCACTTGCTGCCATGGTTTGTCCCCCAAACCAAATCACCGCAGCAATAAATAAACCGCCCACAAAGTTGCCCAAATATACCACAATCCAATTTCGGATCATTTGAGTTGTGGTTATCTTACCGCCTACGCGGGCAACTAAGGTTAAAGTAGAAGAGGTGAATAATTCAGATCCTAAAATTACCACCATAATTACGCCTAAAGAGAAGACTAACCCACCGACTAACTTGGTTAATCCCCAAGGCGCTCCTGCGCTTGCTGTTTGTGTCGTCGTATAGAATACAAAGGCTAAAGCAATACAAGCCCCAGCACTAATACCAGACAGAAATGATAAAAATGGACGTTTTTGCGCTTTATACGCAGCGACGCTTTCAGCATAATCCGTTGCTTCAACTGGTGTGAGAGCAACAGAAGATTGATTTAAATTTTCTGATGCCATATCTAACTCCAAATAGTTGGTTTATTATTTCTTATACTACAACATAGGTATTCCTATACCCATTTGGTATTCTACTCTCTTAAAAAACCATTGCAAGAAATCCCCTATTTATTCCAAAAAAATTTGATATTTTGCAAGTTTTGGTAAATTTTCTGCTCAAAAAATAAAAAAGCGGAATATCACTATTCCGCTTTTCATATAAAAATAACAACATTAAAACACAATACGATCTCGGTTTTTCTCTAGCGTAGCTTTACCAATGCCTTGTACTTCAAGTAGTTGTTCTGCCACAGTGAAATTGCCATGTTTTTCACGATATTGCACAATGGCTTCTGCTTTTTTCGCCCCAATACCAATCAGCGCTTTTTGAATCTCTGATGCACTCGCGGTATTGATATTTAATTTATCACTCACCGTTTGTTGTACAGTTTGTGATGGAGCTTGTATAGCAGTTTGTTGCTGCACTTGCATTTGAGGTTGAGCCTGCTCTGCTGTTTTTTCTTCTGCAAGCACTTGTGTACTCAACATCGCGCCAGCAATAAATAATGAACTAAATAAATGTTTCATCAATTTCATAAAAATGCCCTTTATTAACAAATAAGTACCGTTGATTCATATCAACAGTGACATTTTTAAGAAACACAGAAAACACGCAAGAAATCGACCGCACTTTTGCGATCTTGATCGCAAAAATTACATTTAAGCAAATAAAAAAACAACCTTAGCGAACGACTACAGCTGTGCCACTCGCAATCACCATAAACATACTTTTATTGCTTACTGTTGCGTAATTAATCTCTACGCCAACCACAGCATTTGCCCCTAAAGCAATTGCTTTTTCTTCCAACTCTTTCAAGGCATCTTGGCGTGCACGACTAATACGACGCTCATAAACACTCGAACGCCCACCAATCACATCGGTAATGGCCGCAAAAAAATCACGAATGAAGTTCGCCCCAGCAATCACTTCCCCAAAGACGACTTGTTTATATTCTACGATTTGTTTACCTTCAATATTAGGCGTAGTGGTAATAATCATTTTGTATCCTTTAATTCTCGTTGAAAATCAACCGCACTTTAGGCCGTTAATTTTGATTTTAAAACAGCTAATGCCTTCGCACGATGAGAAATTTTCTTTTTCTCTACGGTTTCTAATTCGGCAAAGGTACAGCCTTTTTCCGGGCTAAAAAAGAGCGAGTCGTAACCGAAGCCATTTTCACCTTTTTCTTCATAAATAATTTGACCGTCACATTCACCTTGAGCAATGATCGGAGAAGGATCACTTGGGTATTGTAATAACACAATCGTACTCACAAATTTTGCTTGGCGACGTTCAGTCGGTACATCGGCTAACTCTGCCAGTAATTTTTCACGATTTTTGGCATCAGCTTCGTCACCATCCACACCGGCATAACGAGCAGAATACAATCCAGGCGCACCATTTAACGCATCTACCACAAGACCGGAATCATCTGCAATGGCCGGTAAACCTGATTTTTCAGATGCATAACGTGCTTTCAAAATCGCATTTTCGACAAATGTTAAGCCAGTTTCCTCTGGGCTTTCGATGCCTAAATCAGTCTGAGCAATGACTTCAAAACCGAAATTGGCTAATACGTCTGCCATTTCTTTTACTTTGCCTTTATTGCCCGTGGCAAGCACAATTTTTTGCTTCATGATTCTGTCCCTCATATCAAACGTTATCTCATTTTAGCACCTCACCAAAAATTTTCGGAATAAATATTGACCTTAACCTTAGGTTAACGTTTATGATTTGCGCTCATTCAGTTATAACATAGGAGCAAAACATGAAAAAACTTATGACTTTTATTACACTTAGCGCTGCTGCAGTTTCAATTTGTGCCCAAGCGAATGAACAACCGCACCAAGCACACATGAATATGCCAATGTCGACAGGTTCTGCAATGCAACAAGAATTAATGCAAGGTATGAATCAAATGCATCAAGACATGATGACAGCTATGCAATATCAAGATCCTGATGTCGCTTTTGCAGCAGGTATGTTGCCACACCATATTGGCGCAGTAAAAATGGCGGAAGTTGAATTAAAATACGGAAAAGATCCTGAGATGCGTAAGCTTGCTGAGAATATTATTAACGCTCAACAAGCAGAAATTGAACAAATGCAAAAATGGCTTAAAGTGCATAATAAAAAATAAAATAACACAAAAAAAGTGCGGTAAATTAACCGCACTTTTTTAATAGAATTAGTTCACTTCTTTTATTCTTAACTCTTTTGGCACTTCAAAGAACATATTTTCTTCTAAGCCTTGAAGCTCTTCAATAGCATCGGCACCAAATTCTTTTAATCGAGCAATCACAGATTGCACCAATTCTTCCGGTGCTGACGCACCTGCTGTTACGCCAATTGTTTCAACGCCTTCAAACCAATCTGCCGCCACATCATTTGGATCATCAATTAATTTTGATTTCACGCCCATACGCGATGCCAACTCAGCTAAACGGTTAGAATTTGATGAATTTTTAGAGCCTACAACGACTACTAAATCACATTGTTTCGCTAATTCACGCACTGCTTCTTGGCGATTCGTTGTGGCATAGCAAATATCGTTTTTATGTGGGCCTTGAATAGCAGGATATTTGTCTTTCAATGCACTGATAGTTTCCGCTGTATCATCAAGAGAAAGCGTGGTTTGTGTCATAAAGGTTAAATCATCATTTTCTTGAACCGGCAAGCGAGCAATATCTTCCACGCTTTCAATTAAGAAAATGCCACCTTCGGCATTATTATATTGCCCCATTGTGCCTTCCACTTCTGGGTGGCCTTTGTGCCCTATCAAAATCGCTTTTGTCCCTTTACGGCTCGCACGTGCCACTTGCATATGTACTTTAGTTACCAACGGGCAAGTGGCATCAAACACTTTTAACTGACGATCTTTCGCTTCTTGACGAACGGCTTGTGACACACCATGAGCAGAGAAAATCACAATAGCGCCATCTGGTACTTCACTTAATTCTTCGACGAAAATCGCCCCACGCTCACGTAAACCATTCACCACAAAACGGTTATGCACCACTTCGTGACGGACATAAATCGGTGCACCATGAATTTCAAGCGCTAATTCAACAATGCTAATGGCTCGATCGACACCTGCGCAAAATCCGCGAGGATTGGCTAAAATTATCTTCATTTTTGACCGCTCTTTTTATCACCTTTAAAGGCATCTAATGCTAATAAACCCGCACCAATACAAATCGCAATATCTGCCACATTGAATACCGGATAATGGTAAATATCCCAATAAAAATCTAAGAAATCCACTACAAAACCGTTATACACACGGTCCACCATATTGGCTAACGCACCGCCAATAATCAGTGCATAAGCTGAGTTTTGTAATTTTTGCTCTGCAGAATTCTTTTTCATAAAGTAAGCCAGCATTAAAGAAATCCCAATCGCAAGCACGATAAAGAAATATTTCTGCCAACCATCATGTTCAGCAAGGAAGCTAAACGCTGCGCCATAGTTACGCACATAGGTTAAATTAAAAACGGGCAATATGTTCACACTTTCATAGAGATCAAAGCGTTGCACCACAATATATTTGATTAATAAATCGAGGATAAATGCGACCGCACTTAACCAAAGGAATGAAAGTCCTGTTTTATTTTTTGTCATAGGAAATTATCTGTCTTTATAAATGGACGATGATTTTAACAACTCGAATAGCCTTTATAAAGCAAAAGGCATCAAATTATAAAAGGCGAACACATTGGTTCGCCTTTCAATGTTAATTACTTTTTCTTCACTGGTCTTTGCCAACCTTGAATATGACGTTGTGGCACGCGAGTAATCACAAGCTCATCTTTCTCAATATTTTGAGTAATCGTTGAGCCCGCACCGATGGTTGCGCCATCGGCTACAGTAACTGGTGCAACTAACTGCGTATCTGAGCCAACAAAAACATTGTTACCAATGATTGTTTTAAATTTATTTGCACCGTCATAGTTACAAGTAATGACACCCGCACCGATGTTACAGTTTTCACCGATTTCAGTATCACCCACATAAGTCAGGTGGTTGACTTTGGAGCCTTTACCCACTGTGGATTTTTTAATTTCCACGAAGTTACCCACATGGGTTTCAGCCGCTAATTCAGCACCTGGACGTAAACGAGAGAATGGACCAATCGCCGCTTTCTCACCAATTGTCGCATCTTCTAAAACAGAATAAGGCTTGATTTCAACATCATCACCAATGGTCACGTTTTTCAATACGCAACCTGCACCGATTTTTACACGGTCACCCAAGCGCACATTGCCTTCCACAATTACATTCACATCAATTTCAACATCTTTACCGTGCTCTAATGTGCCGCGTAAATCAAAACGCTCAGGGTCAATCAACATCACGCCTGCAAGTAAAAGTTTTTCTGCTTGTTTACGTTGATAATAGCGTTCCATTTTGGCTAATTGTAGGCGATTATTTACCCCTTCAACTTCCATAAAATCAGTTGCTTGAACAGCTACAATCGGACAACCATCTTGATGAGCTAAGCCAATTACATCAGTAATATAAAACTCGCCTTGTGCATTATTATTATCTAAACGCGCTAACCATTTTTTGAAACTTGCACCATCTGAAACTAACACACCTGTATTAATCTCTTGAATTTTGAGTTGCTCAGGCGTTGCATCTTTTTGTTCAACAATCCCTACAACTTTGCCATTTTCACGTACGATTCGACCATAACCTGTTGGGTTATCTAATACGACCGTTAACACTGCGATACCATTTTCAGGTTTCGCATCGATTAATTTTTGCAATGTTTCCGGTGTAATCATTGGGCCATCGCCATACACCATTAAAACATTTTCATCATCACGGAAAAAAGGCATTGCTTGTTGCATAGCATGTCCTGTACCCAACTGTTCCGCTTGGAATACCCAGTTCACGCTTTCATTTGCCAAACGCTCACGCATTAATTCGCCACCGTGACCATAAATCAAATGCACGTTTTCCGCACCTAATTGATTTGCCGTATCGATTACATGTTTTACCATCGGTTTTCCTGCCACTTTATGCAAGACTTTTGGTAAATCAGAATACATACGAGTGCCTTTACCGGCTGCTAAAATCACCACGCTTAATGCTTTATTTGTCATAAATTTTTCTCTTCGTTATAAAAAATTTGGGCGTATTCTATCGTAGAATGGAGAATATGATAAGCCATTTAATTTTCATACATTCCTGACAAGACAAGATTGTATAAAAATCTCAAATCCTGTAAACTATCCTCCCGTCTTGATAGCTAATCATCTTTTTCTTTTATTTTTGACCGCACTTTTCAGTATTCTGCACAAATTTGCATAAAAGATGATTGGCTATAATCATTTTTATCCCAACATTTTAGGTCTCTCACTATGGCTACAAATTATATTTTCGTCACAGGCGGTGTGGTTTCATCGTTAGGTAAAGGTATTGCTGCAGCATCATTGGCAGCAATTTTAGAAGCACGTGGCTTAAACGTGACTATTATGAAATTAGACCCTTACATCAACGTGGATCCGGGTACAATGAGCCCAACCCAACACGGCGAAGTGTTCGTGACACAAGACGGGGCAGAAACCGATTTAGACTTAGGTCACTACGAGCGTTTTATTCGTACCAAAATGACAAAACGCAATAACTTCACCACAGGTAAAATTTATTCTGAAGTATTACGCAAAGAGCGTCGTGGTGATTATTTAGGCGCAACAATTCAAGTTATTCCACATATCACCAATGAAATAAAAGATCGCGTGATTGCCGGTGCGCAAGGTCATGATGTGGTTATCGTGGAAGTAGGCGGAACTGTGGGTGATATTGAATCACTTCCATTCTTAGAAGCACTGCGTCAACTTGCCGTACAAGTAGGTCGTGAAAATACTCTCTTTATGCACTTAACGTTAGTGCCATACATCCCAACGGCGGGCGAGGTGAAAACCAAGCCAACGCAACATTCTGTAAAAGAATTACTTTCGATTGGTATTCAACCGGATGTGCTTATCTGCCGTTCAGATCGCATGATTCCACCAAATGAGCGTGCAAAAATTGCTTTATTCTGTAACGTGCCAGAACGTGCGGTGATCTCATTAAAAGATGTGAATTCAATCTACCAAATTCCGGCATTATTGAAATCACAAGGTTTAGATGAATTTATCTGCCAACGTTTCCACTTAGACTGTCCAGAAGCGGACCTTTCTGAATGGGAACAAGTGCTTTATCAAGAAGCGAACCCTGTGGGCGATGTCACCATCGGTATGGTAGGTAAATATACTGAATTACCTGATGCGTATAAATCAGTGAATGAAGCCTTAAAACACGCTGGCTTAAAAAACCGTTTAAGCGTGCATATCAAATACATTGATTCTCAAGATGTTGAAACCAAAGGCACTGACGTATTAAAAGGTGTCGATGGTATTTTAGTACCGGGCGGCTTTGGCTATCGTGGTGTAGAAGGCAAAATTTTGACCGCAAAATACGCACGTGAACACAATGTGCCTTACCTCGGTATTTGTTTAGGGATGCAAATTGCATTAATCGAATACGCGCGTAATGTTGCAGGTCTTGAGAAAGCGAATTCATCTGAATTTGATCGTAACTGCGAACAACCTGTAGTGGGCTTAATCACTGAATGGCAAGATGCGGAAGGCCACATTGAAACCCGTGACGATAATTCAGATCTCGGTGGTACGATGCGTTTAGGGGCACAACAATGTCATTTAATTGAAGGCTCAAAAGCGCGTGCATTATATGGCAAAGAAACCATCGAAGAACGTCATCGTCATCGCTATGAAGTGAACAATAACCTGCTTCCACAAATTGAAAAAGCGGGTCTTAAAGTGACTGGCTTATCTGCGGATCGTAAATTAGTGGAAATTATTGAAGTACCAAACCACCCATGGTTTGTAGCATGTCAATTCCACCCAGAATTTACGTCAACACCACGTGATGGTCATCCATTATTTGAAGGCTTTGTCAAAGCAGCAAGAGAAAATCAGTTAAAAACTGAAAAGTAATTTACTGATAATTCAATAAACAAGTGCGGTCAAAAATCCTTGTGTTTTTGACCGCTCTTTGTACTAATAAGGAATAATATCATCTGCGCATTATTCACTCATTTAATAATGGATAACTAAAAATGAAACTTGCTGTTATTTTACCCGCATATAATGCAGAAAATTTTCTCACTGAATGTTTAGATTCATTGTTGAATCAAACTTTTAGTGATTTTTGTATTCTGGCAGTTAATGATGCTTCTACCGATAACACAGGTGACATTCTCGAAAGCTATGCGACAAAAGATGCTCGCTTACGTGTTTACCATTTACCTCAAAACCAAGGTGAACCTGCTGTCATGCAATTTGCCATGGATATGCTTAACTATATGAATGTTGAATATGTTGCACGCATGGATGCCGATGATATTTGTGTGCCACATCGTTTTGAAAAACAAGTTCAATATTTAGATGAGCATCCCGAAATTGATATTTTAGGAAGTAATGCACTGCTCTTTAATGATGGGCAAACTGATAAAATGTCTAAAGTAAGTACACTTCCTCTTTTAGATAAAGATATAAAAGCACATTTTTCTTTAGCTCGTGACAATATCATTAATCCCTCTTCAATGTGGCGACATTCTAGTATCAAAGTACTCAACATCAATTATGCACAAACAGCCACTGCGCCCGATTTTCATATGTGGATACAATGTGCATTGCACAAAAAGACATTTGCGAATTTACCAGAGCCATTATTGTTTTATCGGATACACCAAGGCCAAGCGAGTAAAATACATGACAAAATTAGCGAGTCTATTCAATACTCTATGGAGCTATGGATAAGCCATTTATTTCCAGAATTAACACCTAAAGAAGTCAGCTTACTGAGCCTTATACTGCACGGGAAAAGCATTAAATTACGCACTGAAGAGTTTGAAATCGCCTTTTCAGCTTATGACAAAGTTCGTTCAAATAATGAAACCTCACTATTTGGTGAAGATCGGGAAACGATGTTTAGTATTTTAGATGCACATATACAATTCTTGAAAAAGCTTTTGTATCAAAGAACGCAATAAAGCTTTTACTTCATCAGACTACTTCCCCAATCTGAATAGGATTAGGGAGATTTTTATCCGTTTTAATATCAAAGTGCGGTCATTTTTAGCCAAATTTTTTGCAATAACATCACCGTACTTTACATATCTAACCTATTTCTCAAAAATGGCTTCGACGGTTAATTCCTTGTAGTGATAGCCCTTTTCTTGAGTAAATTGCATTTCAAGTGAACCTAAATAGATAGCAAAACTTGGCGCATCAATTTTTAGTAAGTCTTTGCTGATTAGTTTAAGATCTGATTCCGCCAGTTTTTTCATTGAATCTAAATGATGTTGTTGAAAGACCTGTTTAATATGCTGATCCATATCGGTACAATATCTATCATGCTCTTCAACAAAACAAACTTCGGTTCGTTCTTGTGGCTCATTATCTTCTTTTTTCGAGCTGTTATCATCCACTCGGTAGAATTGATAGACTGGCACATGGATCCATTTTTTATACGAACTCACATCAATTGATGACCATTCAAACTCAGCTTCTCTAACCGGACTATTTTGCAGAGCCATAATGTCGCTATCATTGATACGGAAAGAATGTTCATAAACATCCAATGAAATCAGTTCATTCGCTTTTTCACCATATCTTCGTACAAAGGCTTTTCGTTTATCCTCATAATTAGAGCCGTCATAAGCCCCTAAGTCCAAACGATGGACTAAATAATCAGATACATCATCTAATTCATTCCAATCTTGGCGTTCGTTTTCTGGCATATTTTCTAAACGACTTAAAAAATCCACATCATCACGAATTTTTCCTTGCCCATCAGATAAATTAAGCTTTGTGAGTAAATGCTCAAAACGTTCCGTTTGGCTTTGATAAGCGATTTCTTTTGATTTCACCACCCAAGTCATGGCAAAAATTGCGGCCATTACAACGACAGAAATCAAACGATATTGGCGAATTTTAGGGATGATTAAAATGACATAAGCCACCGTAATCGCCGAGGCTAATGCCACTAAATAAATCCGTTGTTCAGTCCAAGCATAGGCACTTATTCGACGGTCAATGGCCAACCATAGCAGTACAATGGGCACAATGGAAAGGTATGGGAAAAACTTAAAGAAACCATCCCAATTTGGTTTAACACTAATACTACGTAAAGCGTAAACACCTAAGCCACCAACTAAATAAGGCAACGCAATATTCGACACCATCCCTTTGGGTAAGGCCTCTGCTAAGATAATTTTGCCCACATAAGCATAAAGTAGCGCAGTAAAAATCATCAAGGCGGGCGCTAAGATAAAATTTACTAAAATTTCAACACTACGATTTAGCGTCATCTCTGTATTTTCTTGGCGCTGTTGAAAGACCAAAAAGAACAAAGGAAGACAAAATGCGGTAATTGAGAAATAAAGATGCTTTTGAAACCATTCACTAAAATCAATATTAAATAATGCACTGATTGAAGCCAAAATTGCAGCGACCAAACCAGAGATGAGCCCCCAGCCAGCAATGGATGACGTGATGTAATATAGCGTCGTAAAATTACGATAAGTAAAGGCTTGATTGTTTCTGACAAATGGAAAACCACATAATATCAATAAGACAATAAATTGAGCGCCCCAAAACTTAGGGCTATAAGCATAAAAATCAGCATTATCATTCACTTGCCAAATGGTGAAAACAGCAATAAGTGGCACAATCCACGAAAAACGATACCAGGCATAAGGGCGAGATAAATAAATAAAGGCAAACAGCATCGGCTCAAATAGCCAATAAGCTAAATGATCTTTTTCTGAATTCATATCCACAAACCAAATCCCAAGAGCAAATGCAGCAATCATGAAGATTTCAATCGGATGGGTGGATATCGCTGATTTTATTTGTGTTTTGGTTTGCTGAAAAAAAGTCGAAAGAGACATAATGATTCCTTTTTCAATGCAAGAAAGTCTCAATTAAGAATAAATAATTCGTCGTAAAATAATACGAAATTTCGCGCAACTTTAACCAACTTTTGAGGGCAATTCCACTGAAATAAAAGAAATAATTGGCGAAAAAGAGATAAAAACTTACCGCACTTGATTGAAAAATAAGATACAGATCAAAGTGCGGTCATTTTTCCAAGACAAATTTCTAAATTTGCTTTATTATATCCCCGTTTTAGGTTCGCCTAACTAATTTTAATTAACTTTAAACAGAGGAAAACAAAATGGCAAAAATCGTTAAAGTCATTGGTCGTGAAATCATCGACTCTCGTGGTAACCCAACTGTAGAAGCTGAAGTTCATCTTGAAGGTGGTTTCGTTGGTTTAGCAGCTGCTCCATCAGGTGCATCTACTGGTTCTCGTGAAGCATTAGAATTACGTGACGGCGACAAATCTCGTTTCTTAGGTAAAGGTGTATTAAAAGCGGTTGCAGCGGTAAACGGTCCTATCGCAGATGCATTAGTGGGTAAAGAAGCGTCTAACCAAGCTGAAATCGACCAAATCATGATCGATTTAGACGGTACTGAAAACAAATCTAACTTCGGTGCAAATGCAATCTTAGCGGTATCTTTAGCAAACGCAAAAGCAGCAGCAGCGTCTAAAGGTTTACCTCTTTACGCTTACATCGCAGAACTTAACGGCACGCCAGGAGTTTACTCTATGCCATTACCAATGATGAACATCATCAACGGTGGTGAGCACGCAGATAACAACGTTGATATCCAAGAATTCATGATTCAACCAGTTGGTGCGAAAACATTACGTGAAGCACTTCGTATCGGTGCTGAAGTATTCCACAACCTTGCGAAAGTATTAAAATCTAAAGGCATGAGCACGGCTGTAGGTGATGAAGGTGGTTTTGCACCTAACTTAGCCTCTAACGCTGACGCTTTAGCATGTATCAAAGAAGCTGTAGAAAAAGCAGGTTATGTATTAGGTAAAGACGTGACTTTAGCAATGGACTGTGCATCTTCTGAATTCTACAACAAAGAAACTGGCAAATACGAAATGAAAGGCGAAGGCCGTTCATTCACTTCTCAAGAGTTCACACACTATCTTGAAGAGTTAACTAAACAATACCCAATCGTGTCTATCGAAGATGGTCAAGATGAATCTGACTGGGATGGTTTTGCATACCAAACTAAAGTGTTAGGCGACCGCGTTCAATTAGTGGGCGACGACTTATTCGTCACTAACACCAAAATCTTAAAAGAAGGTATCGAAAAAGGTATCGCAAACTCTATCTTAATCAAATTCAACCAAATCGGTTCTTTAACTGAAACTTTAGCAGCAATCAAAATGGCTAAAGATGCAGGTTACACTGCGGTTATCTCTCACCGTTCAGGTGAAACCGAAGATGCGACTATCGCTGATTTAGCGGTTGGTACAGCAGCAGGTCAAATCAAAACTGGTTCTATGAGCCGTTCTGACCGTATTGCGAAATACAACCAATTAATCCGTATCGAAGAAGCATTAGAACGTGCTGGCACACCAGCTCCGTTTTTAGGTTTAAAAGCGGTTAAAGGTCAAGCGTAATTCACGCTGAATTTACTGTAAAATCTCACCGCACTTTGCACAAAAGTGCGGTGTTTTTTTAAGGTGTTTTTATGAAGACACAATCTGATTCACTTCTTACTGAACCTTGGCTATCTTGGGCTATCGAAATCCAAAGCATTGCACAAAACGGGCTAACTTATTGCAAAAATATCTATGATATTGAGCGCTATGAACGTTTGCGGGATTTGTCTGCTGAAATGCTCGCTTATAAAACAGCAATACCCAAAGAAACTGTCAAATCGTTTTTCTGCAATGGGGCTGGTTATCAAACCCCTAAAATCGATTCGCGCGCAGCTATTTTCAAAGATGATAAAATTTTATTAGTGCAAGAAAATGATGGTCTTTGGTCACTGCCTGGCGGCTGGATAGATGTGCTAGAAACCATTTATAGTAATACGATTAAAGAAGTACGCGAAGAAGCGGGGCTTAATGTTAAACCGACTTTCATTATTGCTATTCACGAACAACATAAACGCAATTTTCCGCCTTTTGCGCATCCTGTACTCAAAACCTTCGTCATGCGCGAACCATTAAGTGGCGAATTTCAACCAAATAGTGAAACCGTTCAATCTGCCTATTTTGCATTAAATGAACTGCCACCAATGAATGAAGAAAAAAATACGCCCGCACAGGTTGAACTTTGCTTTCAGGCACACCATAGTAGTCACTGGACTACACAATTTGATTAGGAAATACCATGTTACATTTAACCCTCGAAGACCAACTTTTTCTCGGTCAACCAAAGCAAGTCGGTACACACTCGACTGTACATGACCATCTGGCGGTGATGTTTGAAGATGATGGCGAAACCGGCTATTTTTATGCATTAGATATGCGTCAAAATGCGCAGCCTGTTGTCGATTGCTTACATGTTTATAATGTTGATAACACACGCAATCACCACGAAGCACGTAAATTAGAAATCTGCTGGGATGAAAGCGGTTATTTAGCCTTATTGCTTATTAACGGCTATCCACACGCTGTATTTGATTTTGCTCATTTGATCGGCTATAACACCAACAAGCATCCTCAGCCTGACTTAATGAGCATGTGGACACACGAAGAAATCACCAATGAACGTGCGACAGCATGGCTTGGTGTGAATACGATTAAATAGGATTAACTATGCGATTTTACCGCGGTCTTCAGCCTTTCAAAGTCATGAGTTTTGATCTTGATGACACCCTTTACGATAACAGTGATGTCATTCGTTTGGCCGAAGAACGCTTTCTTCAATGTGTGCAAGAACACGCACAACTGAGCGAGCTTACCTCAGAATATTGGCGAGAATGGAAATGGCAACTAGCGGAGAAAGATCCCTTGATTGCTGAAGATGTGATTGCCTGGCGTGTCGAAACGTTACGGCACTTACTGACGCATCATGGTAAAAGTGCGGTTGAAATTGACCGCACTTTGGCCATCGCCATGGAAGAATTTATTGAATGGCGGCATAAAATTGATGTGCCAGCTGAAAGCATTGAAGTATTAAACCAACTGAAAGAACGATACCCGCTTAGCGTGATTACTAACGGTAATGTGATTGCAACACGTATTGGGCTTGAACACTTTCAGCTGAGTTTACGTGGTGGAGAACAAGGCAGAGCGAAACCTCATCAAGATTTATTCCACCAAACCGCCCATTATTTTGGCGTAAAACCGTGTGAAATTTTACACATTGGTGATAACTTAACCACGGATGTTCAAGGCGCCATTCAAGCCGGCTGCCAAGCAGTATGGATTAATTTATCGGGCAAAACCCTCAATTCATTTACTGAAGCAAGTGTTTTGCCTACATTAGAAATCAATCATTTAACTGAATTATTAACACTTTAACCCTATGATGAAAAAGAAAAATCAAGTTCTCGTCAGCCTTTCCATTGTGGCTTTATTGGGCGGTTGCTCTGAAGAGCAAGTTCAACGTGATGTTTATAACAGCCTTGAGGATTGTTTAGCCGATTGGCAAAAAATCGAATTATGCGAAGCTGACCAATCTAATGAAAATAACAGCGGTACAACTGCACATGCAGGATCAGGATCCTCTCTCTCGGGCAATTTAAATACACGTCCAAGCAATAATAGCGAATGGTCAGAAGATAATCAGACCGTTAAACAAACCTTAAATCCTGATGGTGCAACTCACTCTAGCAATTCAAACGGTTCAGAAGGAGCAAGCCACACCAGTTCTGCAACAGGAGAAGGACACGGTAGCATGGGCAGTGCGATTGCAGGTGCCGCAATGGGCTATATGATTGCGCGTACGATGGGTTCATTTTTAGGCCCTAGCTACAATCCAAGTAACCGTGCCGTTTCAACACCAACTGGTCAAGTTATCCAACCACAAACTAATCGTTCTGTCGGTAAACCTGTATTAGTGAAAGGTAATGCAGGCAGCACTTACAGCAAACCAGTTTCACGCGGTGGCTTTAAAAGCTCAAATTCAAGCAGCAGCCGTAGCTCAGGCGGTTAAATATGAAACGAATCACAGGCTTTCCTACTCGTCCCAATATGGTGCAACAATTATTAGATGTGGGCTTTGATTACTATAATCTGCCTTCCTCTGATGGCTCCCATTATTGGTCAGATAATGTGGCGTATGAATTTACCTTAGCTGAAATCGATCGCATTGAAGATGCCACCAACGAATTGCATGCAATGTGTATGGATTTTGTTGCCGATGAAATTAAACAAGGTGATTATGCGCATTATCGCTTCACCGATTTACAGAAAAATCTGATTGAACAAACATGGGCTAAAAACGTACCGCACTTATATGGCCGTTTTGATTTTGGTTATGACGGCGAAAACCTCAAAATGTTTGAATACAATGCCGATACGCCAACTTCCCTGCTTGAAGCTGCCGTGGTGCAATGGCAATGGTTAGAGCAAATTGAAGGCTTAGCGCATCGTGACCAATTTAATTGGATTCACGAAGAATTGCTCAATCGCTTTCAGTTTATTCAGCAGCAAACAGGACTAAACGATTTCCATTTTAGTGCCATGCAAGAAGCAGGACGTGAAGATTGGGGCAATATCGATTACCTAGCGGATGTGGCTTACAACGCAGGTTGGCATATTCATCAGCTCGCTATTGAAGACGTGGGCTATGATAAAGACAGTCAACAATTCCTCGATCTGCATAATCAACCTATTGATTGTTTATTTAAGCTCTATCCACTTGAGTGGATGACTACCACAGAATATGCACCGCACATGCTTAATTCATCCACCACCTTTATTGAACCAGCGTGGAAATTACTATTAAGTAATAAAGTGCTATTAGCGAAATTGTGGCAAAAACATCCCAACCATCCTTTATTGTTACCTGCTTACTTTAGCAAGCATGATATTACCGATCGCCAATCAATATGGGTGAAAAAACCGACGTTAGGCCGTGAGGGCGCCAATGTTTCTTACTATGAAAAACGTAATGGCCTAGAATTTGCCGCCAAAGGCAGCGAACATTCAGCCTTTTACGATCAGGCAGGCTACATCTATCAACAAAAATTTGAACTACCGAATTTTGATGGTATGTATCCAATGATTGGTTCTTGGGTAGTGGGTGATGTGGCATGTGGCATCGGATTGAGAGAAGATTTTACCCCAGTTACTGGCAATGATAGTCACTTCATTCCGCATTACTTTGTGGAATAAAAACAACGCAAAAACTGACCGCACTTAACAGATAATAAGGAGATAAATATGTATCCATTTAGTTTTCAAAACCCTACTCGCATTGAATTTGGTCTCGATAAAGAAAAAGAGATGGGTAAATATATGCATGAATACGGTGCAAAAAAGGCCTTAATTATCTATGGCAGTGAGCGTATCAAACAATCTGGTTTATTTGAAGATGTGGCGAAAAGCTTACGTGAGCATGGCATTGAATACATTGAATGTGGCGGCGTAAAAAGCAACCCAACAATCAGCAAAGTTCGTGAAGCCGTTGCAATGGCGAAAGCCTTTGGTGCAGATAGTGTGTTGAGTATCGGTGGTGGTTCTTGCCTTGATAGTGCGAAAGCGATCGCGGCAGGTGCGTGCTATGACGGTGATACTTGGGACTTCTTTAAAGGCACACCTGTGCAAAAAGCATTGATGATTTTCGATGTGATCACCCTTGCGGCAACAGGCAGCGAAATGAACTGGGGCTCAGTCATTACCAATGAAGAAACACAGCAAAAATATTCGATTCACAACAATCATTTATTCCCAAAAGTATCAGTCATTAATCCGAAATTACAAGCGACTGTCAGCCGTGATTATTTAGTGTATTCTGCTGCGGATATTATTGCTCATTCTATTGAAGCCTACTTCACAGCGGAATATCGCCCTGAAATTATTGATTTCTTAGTAGAAAGCAATATTAAAACCGTTATTCGTACGACTGAAATCTTGCTCAGAGATCCACAAGATCTCAATGCGCGTGGTGAGTTTGCCTGGGCGGCTACACTTGCGTTAAATGGTTTAACGCATTTAGGTATCTCACCTTACGGTTTCCCAAATCATATGATTGAGCATTCCATGAGTGCGATTTCAGATGTGCCACATGGAGCTGGGCTTTCTGTGATTATGCCTGCGTGGATGCAATGGTATCAATCTCAAAGACCTGCTCAATTCAAACGCTTTGCTAAAGAAATATTTGGCTTAGATAAGGCTGAAGAGGGTATCTTCGCTTTAAAAGCCTGGTTTGATAAAATCGGTACACCAACGAGTCTTGAACAACTTGGCATTGATGATAAAACTTTAGCTGAAATTGTCGATAATGCGACTCAAACTGCAATCAGAGCGAAAGTGGAAAAAACGTATACAAAAGAAGCTATTGAAGCCATTTTCGCTTTCGCGAAGTAATCTCTCATAAGAAAGAGCGGTCAAATTCCATTGTATTTTGAATTCGGCCGCTCTTTTTTTATATTCTCAATATTTCGTTCAAAAGAATGCAAAAAATAACCGCACTTTAGTTACCCAAAGTGCGGTTAATTTGAATTAAGTTTTAACGCTTAATTACAGTGAAGCTTGATCAACAGCCACACCAGCACCCATAGTTGTAGAGATGCTTACTTTCTTGATAAAGATACCTTTTGCAGTAGTTGGTTTTGCTTTGTTTAAAGCAGCCAATAATGCTTGAAGGTTTTCTTTTAATTGAACTTCAGAGAAGTTTGCTTTACCAATTGTTGTGTGGATGATACCGTTTTTATCGTTACGATAACGGATCTGACCAGATTTAGCATTTTTAACTGCTTCAGCAACGTTTGGTGTTACGGTACCAACTTTAGGGTTTGGCATTAAACCACGTGGGCCTAATACTTGACCTAATTGACCAACAACACGCATTGCATCAGGAGAAGCGATAACAACGTCAAAGTTCATTTCGCCTTTTTTGATTTGCTCTGCTAAATCTTCCATACCGACTAAATCTGCGCCAGCTTCTTTAGCTGCATCTGCGTTAGCACCTTGGGTGAACACAGCTACGCGTACTTCACGACCAGTACCGTGTGGTAATACAGTTGCACCACGAACGTTTTGGTCTGATTTACGAGGATCAATACCTAAGTTTACTGCAACGTCAACACTTTCAACGAATTTAGCTGTTGCGAATTGTTTTAATAACGCGATTGCTTCGTTGATTTCGTATGCTTTAGTAGAATCTACGCCAGCTTTGATTGCTTTCATTTTTTTAGTCAATTTAGCCATCGTATTATTCCTCCACCACTAAGCCCATTGAGCGAGCAGTACCAGCAATTGATTTCATTTTAGTTTCGATAGTCGCGCCAGTCATATCTGCTGCTTTAGTTTCAGCGATTTGACGAACTTGATCTAAAGTTACTTTACCCACTTTATCTTTGTTCGGTTTACCAGAACCAGATTTGATACCTGCAGCTTTTTTCAATAATACTGCTGCTGGTGGAGTTTTAGTAATGAAAGTGAATGAACGGTCTGCATATACAGTGATAACAACTGGAATTGGTAAACCTTTTTCAATGCTCTCAGTACGAGCGTTGAATGCTTTACAGAATTCCATGATGTTCACACCTTGTTGACCTAATGCAGGACCAACTGGTGGTGATGGGTTTGCCATACCAGCTGCAACTTGCAACTTAACGTATGCTTGGACTTTTTTTGCCATTTTTTAGTTTCCTCTAAATGGGTGATAACGCCGAAATCGGCTCCCCTGTTAATGAAAGGCCGTATTTTAATTAATCAGCCTCGAAATTTCAAGTAGAAAAACTACTCGAAAAACAACCGCACTTTATTGTTTAAGTGCGGTCATTAAATCTCTTATTTTGGAAAAGGGAAATTAACGTGTTTTTTCCACTTGACCAAATTCAAGCTCAACTGGTGTTGCACGACCGAAGATAGATACAGACACTTTTAAGCGGCCTTTTTCGTAATCTACTTCTTCAACCGTACCATTAAAGTCTGCGAATGGACCTTCTGTCACACGCACTTCCTCACCAGGTTGATATTCTTTACGATGACGTGGTTTTTCAGCACTTTGCTCTAAACGATTTAAAATTAAATCCGCTTCACGTTTAGAAATTGGCGCTGGTTTATCTGGTGTACCGCCGATAAAACCCATTACACGTGGTACACTTTTTACTAAGTGCCATGTGTCATCGTTCATTGCCATTTCAACTAATACATAGCCAGGGAAGAATTTACGTTCGCTTTTACGACGTTTACCTGCTACGTTTTCAACGACTTCTTCAGTCGGCACTAACACTTCGCCAAACTGATCTTCCATTTGTTGTTGTTTGATATATTCACGCAATGTGATTGCAACACGACTCTCAAAGCCTGAGAATGCTTGCAATACATACCAACGTTTTTTGGATACGTTTTCAGTTTCGCTCATTTTAGAATCTCAAATCAGTTAAGAAGTTAATCAATGCAATGATAATTGAATCAATTGCCCAGAAGAATAAAGAAGTAAGCACCGTTACCGCAATAACGATTAAAGTTGTTTGACGTGTTTCCGCACGAGTTGGCCATACCACTTTACGACCTTCAACTTTTGCTTCGCTAAAGAATGTACGAGCTTTTGTACCTTGGTTGGTAATTGCAGCGAAACCAAAGGCAATTAATAAGGCGACAACTACGCCAACTACACGCACAGGTAAAGAAAAGGCTTCTTTAAAATAAACGTTACCAATTGCTGCTGCGGTAAAAAATGCCACAGAAAGAATCCAAAGAAGCGTATTTAAGCCTTTTGATTTTCCTTCTACGACTTGTTCTTGGTCGTGTTTCTTTTTCTCAACAATTTCAGTTGCCATAATTGAATCCGTATAAAATAAGGGATAAATAATTTTTAGATTAATTTCAGAACGTGCGATTGTAGCATTTTCTTTCGGAATTGCCTATGAAAAATGTCAGAAAAAACAACCGCACTTTCTGTTAATTTTTATATTCGAGTTTTGGTGGTTTGTTATCAACGATGGTTTCTTCATCCACAATCACTTTTTTCAAGTTTTCGATTGAAGGTAAATCATACATCGTATCTAACAATACAGCCTCAACAATTGAGCGTAAACCACGCGCACCGGTTTTACGTTCAAGAGCTTTTTTCGCCATCGCTTTTAATGCTTCTGGCGTGAATTCAAGCTCTACATCTTCTAAGCCAAATAATGCTTGATATTGTTTGGTCAGTGCATTTTTCGGTTGAGTAAGGATCTGAATCAACGCCTCTTCATCTAATTCGCTTAATGGTGCAATCATTGGAAGACGACCAATAAATTCTGGAATCAAACCAAATTTCATTAAATCATCTGGCTCAACTTGACGGAATAATTCAGAAAGATTTTCTTTCTCTTCTTCCTTCTCTACTTTCGCATCAAAACCAATTCCGGTATCAGTTTGTGTACGCTTACCGATGATTTTATCTAAGCCAGCAAATGCCCCACCACAAATAAAGAGGATTTTTGAGGTGTCCACTTTCAACATTTCTTGTTGAGGATGTTTACGTCCACCTTGTGGCGGTACAGACGCAATAGTGCCTTCAATTAATTTCAACAAGGCTTGTTGCACACCTTCACCAGACACATCACGAGTAATAGATGCGCCTTCTGATTTACGGCTAATTTTATCAATTTCATCAATATAGATAATGCCCTGCTCTGCTTTTTCTGTATCGTAATCGCAATTTTGCAATAATTTTTGCAGAACATTTTCCACGTCTTCGCCCACATAACCCGCTTCAGTTAACGTCGTCGCATCAGCCATAGCAAAAGGTACATTTAAACGACGCGCTAAGGTTTGTGCTAATAAGGTTTTACCGCTACCTGTTGGACCAATTAACAAGATGTTACTTTTACCTAATTCCACATCATTGCTTTGGTGGTTCGTGCGTAAGCGTTTATAGTGATTGTAAACCGCCACTGATAAGACCTTTTTCGCATAATCTTGCCCAATCACATAATCATCTAAGTGAGCACGAATTTCGTGTGGGGTTGGTAATTTTTCTTCAACTGCCAGTTCGCTAGGTGTTTCGATTTCACCACTGTCTTCCAACATACTGTGGCAAAGCTCGATACACTCGTTACAAATATAACCATCTGTACCCGCAATTAATTTACCTACTTCACTTTTCTCTCTTCCGCAGAAAGAACAGTGAAGATCATTATCATTTGTTGTCATGTTAAATCCTTAACGTTTAATCAACACATCGTCCACTAAGCCGTAAGCTTTTGCTTCTTCTGCCGACATAAAGTTGTCACGATCGGTATCTTTTTCGATACGCTCGATGCTTTGACCTGTATGGAAAGCAAGACGCTCGTTTAAGGTTTGTTTAATTTTTAAAATTTCTTGTGCGTGGATCTGAATATCTGATGCTTGTCCACGGAAACCACCTAACGGTTGGTGAATCATTACGCGTGCATTCGGTAATGCAGCACGTTTTCCTGCTGTACCACCCGCAAGTAAGAATGCGCCCATTGAGCAAGCTTGACCAATACAAAGGGTACGCACATCCGGTTTAATAAATTGCATGGTATCGTAAATTGCCATACCCGCAGTCACCGAGCCACCCGGTGAGTTAATATAAATATTGATGTCTTTTTTCGGATCTTCTGATTCTAAGAAAAGTAGCTGTGCCACGATCAAATTTGCCATACGATCTTCCACTTCACCACTCAAGAAGATCACGCGCTCTTTTAATAGGCGGGAATAAATGTCATACGAACGTTCACCACGAGAGGTTTGTTCGACAACCATAGGAATTACACTCATTTTTGCCCCTAAATATGTGCTAAAAAATCGGGCAATATTCTACCCGAAAATCAGTAAAAACAAAAATGCGGTCGCTTTTCATTGAAAAAACAACCGCACTTTTCGATGATATGCTTGTGAATTTAATTCACGTTCTATCAATTATTATGCTTGTGGATTCATGATCTCATCAAATGAAGACGCTTTTTCAGTCACTTGAGCTTTAGCAAGAACGGCATCAACTGCTTGTTCTTCTAATACTACGTTGCGAATGTTGTTCATTAACTCTTCATTTTTGCTGTAATATTCAACTACTTCAGCTGGTTGTTCGTAAGCAGAAGCGATATCCGCAATCATTGCTTTCGCACGTTCTTCATCCGCTTTCAATTCGTTTGATTTGATCACTTCAGAGAATAATAAACCGACTTGAACACGACGTTTTGCATCCGCTTCAAATAATTCACGTGGTAATTGTGCTGCTTGTTGTGCATTGCCACCGAAACGTTGTGCTGCTTGGTTACGTAATACATTGATTTCTTCTTCTACTGCAGAAGCTGGAACATCAATTGGGTTTTGTTCGATTAAACCGTTGATTACTTGTTGTTTTACACGTGAAACTAATGCGTTTTTCAATTCACGTTCCATGTTTTTACGGATTTCTGCACGTAAATCTGCCACAGTTTTGGTGTTTGGACCAAATTTAGCAACAAATTCATCTGTTAATTCAGGTAATTCCATTTCTTCTACTTTTTTCAAGGTAATCGCAAATTTTGCATCTTTACCTTTTAAGTTTTCAGAATGGTATTCCGCTGGGAAAGTCACATTGATATCGAATTCTTCGCCTGCTTTGTGACCTACGATACCCTCTTCAAAACCTGGGATCATACGACCTTGACCCATGAATAGAACGAAATCAGTTGCTTTACCGCCTTCGAATTCTTCGCCATCTACTGAACCAACGAAGTCGATGGTCACGCGAGAATCTGCTTTAGCTGCTGCTTTGCTTTCAACCCAAGTTGCTTGTTGTTTACGTAATACATCGATCATTTTATCGATATCAGCTTCAGTGATTTCAACAGTTGGTTTCTCAACTTTGATGTTTTCTAAGCCTTTTAATTCAACTTCTGGGTACACTTCGAAAGTTGCAGTGAATGATAAATCTTTACCTGGTTCGAACGTTTCGATTGCGAAAGTTGGACGACCTGCGATGTTGATTTTCTCAGCGATTACTGCGTCAAAGAAATGACGTGGTAATAAATCGTTTAATACATCTTGACGGATTGATGCGCCAAAACGTTGTTCAATGATGTGAGCTGGCACGTGACCTTTACGGAAACCATCAACACGTACATTTTTTGCTGCACGTTTGAATTCTTCACGAGTTGCTTTTTCTACAGCTTCAGCTGGAACGGTGATCGTCACACGACGCTCTAAACCTTGAGTTGTTTCAATATTTAATGACATTTGTAACCTCAATTAATGTTGCACTCGGTAAAAACCACACCGAACACGTTATTGTTTGTAAAAATAAAAAACCGCCAAATTATAGCGAAAGAAAATCAAACAGTCGATAGAAACCAGAAAATTCAATAGAAAACTAGCTAAAATTGCACAATTTATCAACAATTTTTGATAAAGAAAAAAGTGCGGTCAAAAATAACCGCACTTTTTATCGAATTATAAACCTTTCGGTAAACGAATTTTTTGACCTGGGAAAATCTTATCCGCGTCTTTAATCACTTCTTTATTTGCTTCAACGATAGCGGTGTATTTCGCGCCATTTCCGTAAGCTTTCTCCGCGATTTTCCACAAAGTGTCACCTTTTTGGATTACGTAGAATGTTTCATCACTGCCTAAGGCTTCACCGTTATTGATGCTTGCATCGCTCGTTACTGAGTGGATACCTTGAATGTTACCCGCCATTAATACTGCTTTTTCTAATGCCGCTGCAGTTGATGCTACACCTTGGATATTTGCTACACCATTTTCCACGGTAACAGATAAGTTTTCCACGCCTGGATTGTCTTCTGCGATGTGTTGAGTCACTGCTTTAGACGCATCTTCTTCTTTAGAGAAAACTTTCTTACCAATGTCACTGACAAAATCAAATAAACCCATTTTAAAGTTCCTTTTGTATGTTTGTTTAAGGGAGTATTACGATACTGAAATTCCCTTAAGAAGTCCATAAATCAGAGTGTAAAGCTATGTAAATATTTCAAGAAAACTGATCTAAAATTGACCGCACTTTGATAGAATACGCCGATTTTAAATTTACTCACTCAGAAAGGACAAATTATGCGTTGGCAAGGTCGTAAAGAAAGCTCAAATATTGAAGATAGACGTGGCTCTGGCGGCGGTAACTTCGGTGGCGGAAGAGGGACTGGTGTTTTCGGTATTATTATCTTATTAGTTGGTGCTTATTATGGCGTGGATCTTTCAGGCTTAGTGGGCACACCGGATTTTTCAGGACAAAGCTCTCAACGATTAGAAACCCAAGAAGAACAGCAGCTTGCGAGTCTTTCTAAAGTTGTATTAGCGGATACTGAAACCGTTTGGGGACAATATTTTAGACAAATGGGGAAAACCTATAGTGAGCCAACCATGGTACTTTACAATGGCGTAACCCCAACTGCTTGTGGTACCGGTCAATCTGCAATGGGCCCGTTCTACTGCCCGAGCGATCGCAAAGTTTACCTTGATTTATCATTCTATAATGAAATGAAAAATAAACTGGGTGCAGCAGGCGATTCGGCCTTTGCTTATGTAATTGCACACGAAGTTGGTCACCACGTACAAAATATGCTTGGAATTCTGCCGCAAGTGAATCGCGCACAACAAAGCAGCGATCGTAAAACTGCAAATCAACTTTCCGTTCAATTAGAACTTCAAGCTGACTGTTTCGCTGGTGTTTGGGCGAGCCAAGCAGTGAAAAGTGGTTTATTTGAACATGGTGATGAAGAAAAAGCGTTTAATGCAGCAGAAGCTGTGGGCGATGACCGTTTACAAAAACGCAGCCAAGGTTATGTAGTACCTGATAGTTTCACTCACGGTACATCTGCACAGCGTCTAGAATGGTTCAGAAAAGGCTTACAAAGCGCCAACCCTTCTGTGTGTAATACTTTTAACCAATAAAATCTTTAAGGCTGATTCACATCAGCCTTTTTATTTCTATTTGTTTCAGCATAAAAAAGAGCGGTCAAAATTGACCGCTCTTTTCTTCATGATGTTAAGCTTACGCAAAATGGCGTACTTCGCCGTTACCTGCTACGTTTTCCACACAACGTGGACAAAGTGTAGGATGTTCAGGGTTCATGCCGATTTTGTCAGAATAATGCCAGCAACGCGGACATTTTTCACCGTTAGAACGTGCAACGCTTACCGCAATTCCCTCTAACTCACCCGCAGCCACATCCGCAGGTTTGTCTGCTAATGCTTTCACTTCCGCTTTTGAGGTAATTAACACGAAACGTAATTCATTGCCTAATTGTTCTAACAATGCACGATATTCATCGTTAGCATAAACCGTTACTTCTGCTTCTAAACCACCACCGATCACTTTGTCGTTACGGGCGATTTCTAATACACGGTTCACTTCAGAACGAACTTTAATCAGTTGTTGCCAGTAAGCATCATCTAATTTTTCATTCTCACCTAAGCCAAATAAGCCTTCGTAGAATTCTTCAGTGAAGACGAATTCAGCACGTGGCGTCGCGGTTTGTGGCAAGTAGCCCCAAATTTCATCTGCCGTGAATGACAAGATTGGTGCCATCCAACGCACTAAAGCTTCTGCAATGTGCCATAACGCTGTTTGGCAGCTACGACGCGCAAGACTATCCGCTTTGGTGGTGTATTGACGGTCTTTGATAATATCCAGGTAGAACGAGCCCATTTCCACAGAACAGAAACGCATTAAACGTTGCACTACTGTATGGAATTGATAGTTATCGTACGCGTCTTTAATTTCTTTTTGTGCATCTAACGCACAAGCTACCGCCCAACGATCCAAGCTAATCATGTCTTCCGGTTTAACCGCATCACGTTGCGGATCGAAACCATTTAAGTTCGCTAATAAGAAACGCGCAGTGTTACGAATACGGCGATAGCTATCCGCGGCACGTTTTAAAATTTCATCAGAAACGGTCATTTCACCGGTATAGTCGGTAGAAGCCACCCATAAACGTAAAATGTCGCCACCAAATTTATCCATGACTTCTTGTGGGGTCACGATGTTACCGATAGATTTTGACATCTTACGGCCTTGACCATCCACAGTGAAACCATGGGTTAATACTTGTTTGTATGGTGCTTTGCTGTCTGTTGCCGTAGAAAGCATTAAAGAAGACATAAACCAACCACGGTGTTGGTCAGAACCTTCTAAATACATATCGATATCTTGACCGTTAAATTCCGGACGATTCGCCACAACAGAAGAATAGGTTGATCCTGAGTCAAACCACACGTCAAGGGTATCTGGCACTTTGCGATAGGTTTCTGCATCCGCACCTAATAATTCTTTTTCGTCTAAATCCCACCATGCTTGAATACCGGCTTTCTCTACACGTTTCGCTACTTCTTCAAGTAACTCTAAAGTACGCGGATGAAGCTCTTCGGTTTCTTTGTGCACGAATAAGGTCATCGGTACGCCCCAAGTACGTTGACGAGAAATACACCAGTCTGGGCGGTTTTCAACCATTTTCTCGATACGAGCTTGACCCCAATCTGGAATCCAACGTACACCTTTGATTTCGCCTAATGCTTGTTGGCGTAAACCCTGTGTTTCCATACCGATAAACCATTGTGGGGTTGCACGGAAAATAATCGGGGTTTTGTGACGCCAGCAGTGTGGGTAACTGTGTTTGATTTTCTCAACTTTTAATAAGTTGCCCACTTCTTGTAATTTTTCAACCACCAATGGATTGGCTTCAAATACACCTTTGCCTGCGAAGAATTCAGTCGTTGAAATAAATTTACCGTCATTCGATACAAGACCCGCCATTGGTAAATTATATTTTTGTCCTACAATAAAGTCGTCTAAGCCGTGGTCTGGCGCAGTGTGAACTAAACCTGTACCACCATCAGTGGTCACGTGATCACCTAAAATCACTGGTACAGTGAAATCATAGAACGGATGGTTAAAGCGTACTAACTCAAGCGCTTGACCTTTTACTGAACCTAATACTTCAACTTGTTCTACACCCACCGCTTTCGCAACAGACTCAACTAATTCAGCAGCTAAAATCACACGCTCATCGCCAAGTTGTACTAAGTTGTATTCTAAGTCTGCATTTACTGCAATCGCACGGTTAGATGGCATTGTCCAAGGTGTGGTGGTCCAAATCACCGCAGATAATTTGCCATGGCCTTTGCCTACTGCGTTAAATTTCTCTTCAATTTCGGCTACATTTACTGCAGGGAAACGCACATAGATAGACGGAGAAACTTTGTCTTCGTATTCCACTTCTGCTTCTGCTAAAGAAGAACCACAATCCAAACACCAGTGCACCGGTTTTGAACCTTTGTATAAGTGACCATTCGCAATCACTTTACCGAGTGTACGGATGATGTTTGCTTCGGTGTTGAAGTTCATCGTTAAATAAGGATTATCCCAATCACCCAACACACCTAAACGGATAAAATCTTTTTTCTGACCTTCTACTTGTTCTGCAGCGTATTCACGGCATTTTTGACGGAATTCAGCGGCGGTCACTTTCTCATTTGGTTTACCCACCAAACCTTCTACTTTTAATTCAATTGGTAAACCATGACAGTCCCAACCCGGGATATAAGGCGAATCAAAACCTAACGCTGTTTTAGATTTAATAATAATATCTTTCAGAATTTTATTAACGGCGTGACCGATATGAATATTGCCGTTCGCATACGGAGGGCCATCATGCAAAATAAAGGATTTTTTACCTTTCGTCGCTTGGCGGATTTTTTGATACAACTGTTTGTCATACCAATTTTTTAACATTACAGGTTCGCGTTTGGCTAAATCGCCACGCATTGGGAAACCTGTTTCAGGTAAATTTAACGTGTTTTTGTAATCAACTGTCATGTTATTTTCCAATTTTATATTTCAATATAATTCTATTTTGCAAAAAATGCTTTCGCTGTTTTTACGTCTTGTTCAATTTGAGCTTTCAACGCCTCAAAAGACGGAAACTTTATCTCATCTCGAATCTTATGGCAGAATTCTACCTCTATCATTTGTCCATAAATATTCTGAGAAAAATCAAATAAATGGACTTCTAATAATTGTATCGTACCGTTAATGGTTGGGCGTTTTCCCATGTTGGCGACACCGTTAAAAATCTCGCCTGATTTTAACCGCACTTTCACGGCATAAACCCCTTTTACTGGGTTCACTTGGCGATGTAAGCGAACATTCGCGGTAGGAAAACCAATGGTTCGGCCTAATTTATTGCCGTGTATCACACGACCGAAAATACAATAAGGCTTACCGAGTAAATTTTGCGCATGCTGTAAATCATCTTTAGCCAACGCTTCACGGATAGCGGTGCTACTGATACGTAGCTCATCCAGACAAAAAGTGCGGCTGTCTTCGACTTCAAAACCAAACTGCTTTCCGGCTTGTTGCAACATCGCAAAATTGCCTAAACGTTTCGCACCAAATTTGAAATCATCGCCAATGCTGAGAAACTTCACATTTAATTTTCGCACAAGCCAATCTTCAATAAATTTTTCTGCAGGAAGATCAGCAAAAGTGCGGTCAAATTTTGCGACGATCACCACATCCACACCCGCCTGAGCCAAATAATGCAATTTATCTCTTAATCGCATTAAGCGCGCTGGCGCTTTGTCACCCATAAAATATTCGCGCGGTTGCGGCTCGAAAAGCATCACTGCCATGGGTAAATTCAGTGCATTTGCTTTCTGACGAAGATGACGCAAAATCGCCTGATGCCCCAAATGCACGCCATCAAAATTGCCAATGGTTAATGCGCACCCTGACAAATATGGCTGTGAATTATGAAGCCCACGAATTAATTGCATTACATCTTATTCCAAAAAACGAAAAATAATCGGTGCATTATAGCGGTAACTTAATGTTTTGTCAGTAAATGGTGTTTACGAACACCCAATAGCACCAATACGCCTAAATAAACGACCGCAGCCAGCCCAATTAACCAAACCAGCCAATAGATACGCATTAAAAATGTCATAGCAGCCCATTCTTGAATCGGTGGGCAGTTATACCAAAGCAAACCGCCCATGGCTAAGGCTGCGCCTAAAACTTTCAGAAAAAAGACCGCACTTTTACGTGAAAAATGATACACATCCGCTTTGGCTAAACCACGATAAAGCAAATAAGCATTTAAGGTTGCTGACATCGCAGAAGCAATCGCCAACCCCACATAACTAAATGGGATCGCCAACACATTAAATCCCATATTACTCACCATGGCGATAATCCCGATTTTCACGGGCGTTTTAGTATCTTGGCGTGCATAATAGCCATTAGCTAGGATCTTAATCAGCATAAAGCTAAGCAAACCGGCATTGAATGCCCATAAGGAATAAGAAGCTGAGTGCACATCTGTTAAGGTAAAACTGCCACGCATAAATAACACCAATAACATTGGTTGCGCTAACACGGCAATACCAATTGCAGCCGGCACACCGAGTAATAAAATCATTCGCACGCCCCAATCCATGGTGTTACGAAAATCCACTGAGCTTTGGGAAGAATTATCTTCTCGATTCACATGATGGCGAGCCAGTGTTGGTAAAATCACGGTGGAAATGGCGATACCAAATAGACCAAGTGGAAACTCTAATAGACGATCAGAATAATAAAGCCAACTAATAGATCCCGTCATTAAGAAACTGGCAATGACCGTATCAAGTAGCAAGTTGATTTGACTGACGGAAACCCCGAACAAGGCAGGAATCATCAATCGACGAATTTTGGCTACCCCTTCATCATGCCATGCCCATTTTGGTTTTACGAGCAAGCCGGCTTTTTTCAAGAAAGGGATTTGGAATAAAAATTGTAATAAACCGCCTAAGAAGATCCCGATAGCAAGGGCAAGATCAGGATTATCTAATCTTGGTGCGAGGAAAAGTGCGGTCGCAATCATCGCAATATTAAGTAAAACAGGCGAGAACGACATCACACCGAATTTACCTATCGTATTTAAAATCGCGCCGGAAAGTGCCACAAAGGTGACAAACCATAAATAAGGAAACGTAATTTTTAAGAGTAAAGACGCTTGTTCAAATTTGTGCGCATCAGGTCCGTCATTTAGCCAATCGGTAAACCAGCCCATACCAAAGATCGCCGCAACAACAGGTGAGCCCACCATGGCAAGCAAAGTAACAATACTGACTAATCCGCCTAGCGTACCCGATACTTTTCCGATAAATTCTCGCGTTTTAGAAAGATCGCCCGATTTTTGATATTCGGCTAACACAGGGACGAAAGCCTGAGAAAATGCCCCTTCTGCAAATAAACGACGTAAAAAGTTTGGGATACGGTTAGTGAATAAAAACACGTCTGCCGCTGCGCCTGCACCGATCAAATGTGCTATTACCACATCGCGGACTAAACCTAACACACGGGATACTAATGTCATCCCACTCACGATAATGCCGGATTTTAAAAGTCGTTTACTCAAAATAGGGGTCTCTTCAAAAAAATTTGCCTTAATTGTATAGAATTTTTGTTTTTACGCTATATTCCAACAAAAAAAACTGATAAAATCCTGCCCACATCGTTTGTGTGAGCCAATAGAAAGCGCTTTTTTTAAATAACGATGCTTACTTTCGGTTGTGTCTCACCGAAATCAACACAAATTATTCATTGACAAAAGTATAAAAAATCGGCATATTCTACGCCCTCATTTTGTCATAATCATCTAACAGAAATTTTAGGAGTTTGACCTTGGCTAATATCAAGTCAGCAAAAAAACGCGCGGTTCAATCTGAAAAACGCCGCCAACACAACGCAAGCCAACGCTCTATGATGCGTACTTACATCAAAAAAGTATATGCTCAAGTAGCAGCAGGTGAAAAAGCAGCAGCTGAAGCAGCATTCGTTGAAATGCAAAAAGTTGTTGACCGTATGGCTTCTAAAGGCTTAATCCACGCTAACAAAGCAGCAAACCACAAAGCTAAATTAGCTGCTCAAATCAAAAAATTAGCGTAATTAAAGCATTAAAACAGCTTAAAAATAAAACCGCACTTTGGTGCGGTTTTTGTTTGCCGTAAACCGTCCTGCCACAAACGCCTGATAACAAGCTTGCATTCCCCCCTTTAACCTGTAAACTACCCCACAACTTAAAAATTAATCATAAAATAAACAATAAATGACCAAAAAATCTTTTAAAAAAGCGGATCCGAATTATCAAAAAGAATTAGCCAAATATGGTAATCCGATCCCAAGCAGAGACTACATTCTGCAAATTATCCGTGAAAATAATGCCCCGATGAGTCGGGAAGAAATTCTGACCGCACTTTCAATTAAAAGTGATGAACAACAAGAAGCCATGCGCCGCCGCTTACGCGCCATGGAAAATGATGGACAATTAGTTTTCACTAAACGTAAACGCTATGCCTTGCCTGAAAAATTAGATTTATTCAAAGGCATGGTTATTGGCCACCGCGAAGGCTATGGTTTTTTACAAGTCGAAGGTAAAAAAGAGGATCTCTTTATTCCTAATCACCAAATGCAACGTGTAATGCATGGTGATTTTGTATTGGCGCAACCTGCCGGCTTGGATCGTCGTGGTCGTCGTGAAGTCCGTATTGTTCGTGTACTTGAAAGTCGTAAAAAACAAATTGTCGGCCGTTTCTTCTTAGAAAATGGTTTTAGCTATGTTGTGCCTGATGACAGCCGTATCGGACGAGATATTTTAGTCCCTAATGAATACCGCAATGGGGCCCGAATGGGACAAGTTGTCGTGGTTGAATTGCAAGAACGATCTGCCTCCTTCACTCAACCAGTTGGCATCATCACCGAAATTCTCGGTGACAATATGGCAAAAGGGATGGAAGTGGAAATCGCCCTTCGTAATCATGACATTCCTCACCAATTCCCAAGTGCGGTCGAAAAATACGTTAAAAAATTCACGGAAGAAGTGCCTGAAGAAGCAAAAAAAGGCCGTGTGGATTTACGCAATCTTCCTCTGGTGACCATTGATGGCGAAGATGCACGTGATTTTGATGATGCCGTATATTGCGAAAAAAGTGGTAAAGGCTGGAAACTTTGGGTGGCAATTGCCGATGTCAGCTATTATGTGCGTTTACGTTCTGCATTAGATACAGAAGCTTATAACCGTGGTAACTCCGTTTACTTCCCAAATCGTGTTGTGCCAATGCTGCCTGAGATTTTATCCAATGGATTGTGTTCACTGAATCCACAAGTTGATCGCTTGTGTATGGTGTGTGAAATGCACATTTCTGCCAAAGGTAAACTCACGGACTATCGTTTTTATGAAGCGGTAATGAACTCTCATGCACGTTTAACCTATACGAAAGTCGCGGCGATTTTAGACGGTGATGATGAGCTCCGCACGCGTTATCAAGGGCTTGTGCCACATTTAGAAGAATTGCATCATCTCTATCAAGCATTACTCAATGCCCGTAAACAACGTGGTGCTATCGATTTTGAAACCATTGAAACCAAATTTATTTTCAATGCCATGGGACGAATTGATCGCATTGAACCTGTTGTGCGAAATGATGCGCACAAAATCATTGAAGAATGCATGATTCTTGCAAATATTGCAGCAGCAAACTTTATGGAAAAACATAAAGAGCCCGCACTCTATCGTATTCATGCCACACCGAGCGAAGAAAAACTGACGTCTTTCCGTGCATTCTTAAGTGAATGCGGTTTAAGCCTTGAAGGCGGCATGAAACCGACCACAAAAGATTATGCGAAATTGTTAGAGCAAGTGAAAGATCGCCCGGATCACGAGCTTATTCAAACCATGTTGCTCCGTTCATTAAGCCAAGCGGTTTATCATGCGGATAATATCGGCCACTTTGGTTTGGCGTTAGAGGAATATGCACACTTTACTTCCCCGATTCGCCGCTATCCGGATTTAACCCTACATCGTGGGATTAAGTATTTATTAGCGAAAGAAAAAGGTGCTAAACGTAAAACCACAGATACTGGTGGCTATCATTATTCTTTTGATGAAATGGATTTATTAGGCGATCACTGCTCGATGACAGAACGCCGTGCCGATGATGCCACTCGAGAAGTAGCAGATTGGTTGAAATGTGAATATATGCAAGATCACGTGGGTGCTGAATTTAGCGGGGTGATCTCATCTGTAACGGGCTTTGGCTTATTCGTACGTTTAGATGATTTATTCATTGACGGCTTAGTCCATATTTCTACTTTAGATAACGACTACTATCAATTTGATGCAGCTAAACAACGTTTAATCGGTGAAAATAGTGGTATGATTTATCGCCTTGGCGATAAAGTCAAAATTCGCGTGGTCGCCGTTCATTTAGAACAAAAAATGGTGGATTTCAGTTTAGTCGAAAGTGCCAGAAAACCACGTCGTGTTGGCAAAACAGCGAAACAAAAAGCAAAAAAAGTCTTTAAGGAACTGCCACCTAAAGCGTCAAAAAAACGTAAAAGTGCGGTTAAAAATAAAGATGTTTCTAAGAAACCGACTAGAAAACGGAAAAAATAATAAATAAGAGAACCCTATGTCAGAAAATATCTATGGTATCCATGCTGTAAACAGCATTTTAGCAAATAGCCCTGAGCGTTTAATTGAAGTATTTGTGCTGAAAGGCCGTGAAGATAAACGCCTACAACCCTTACTCAATGAGCTCTATGCTTTAGGCATTGCGGTACAATTTGTAAACCGTCAAACATTAGATAAAAAATCCAACGGTGAAGTCCATCAAGGTGTGATTGCTCGAGTGCAAGAAGCGAAAGAGCTGAATGAACATGATCTGGATGAACTTCTTACTCGTAAGCAAAATCCACTTTTGTTAGTGCTTGATGGCGTAACTGATCCCCATAACCTGGGTGCCTGTTTACGTACTGCAGATGCTGCTGGAGTGAGCGCTGTTATCGTACCAAAAGATAAATCCGCTCAACTCACTTCTATCGCACGTAAAGTGGCTTGCGGTGCTGCGGAGACTGTGCCATTAATTCGCGTAACCAATTTAGCTCGTACTTTGCGAGATCTACAACAAAATCATAATATTTGGGTGGTGGGTACAGCTGGCGAAGCAACAGAAACCATTTACCAAAGTAGACTCACAGGTTCTCTTGCCTTAGTGATGGGAGCCGAAGGTGAAGGCATGCGTCGTCTTACTCGTGAACACTGCGATCAGCTGATTAGTATTCCGATGGCGGGCTCTGTTTCATCCCTGAATGTTTCTGTTGCAACAGGTGTGTGTTTATTTGAAATTGTAAGACAACGTCTTGCAACCTAAAAATACGTGAAAAAACGACCGCACTTGCACTTGATATAAAAAAATGCCGATAAATCATTGTCGGCATTTTTGTTATTTTGAAATCGTTTTCCCGAATATCATGGAAAGCACTAAAGTACATAATGCGGGTACAAGCCACGCAAGCCCTTGTGAATAGAGCGGGAAATGAGTCATGATTTGATGTAAGCCTTCCGGTAACATATCCAAGTTTTTCAAACTATCAATTAAACTAAAACAAACCGTCACAAAAATAGTGGTGTAATAGCTCAATCGAATAGAAGGCAATTTATTACGCACAAGCTGTAAAACCACCAACATAATCGCCATCGGATAAATCAAGAATAATGCAGGAATCGTGACACGGAGTAATTTTGTTAGTCCATACTGTGAAATGATTGTTGTCATGGTAGTGAAGAAAACAATCCAGAATGGATAAGAAAAACGCGTCGAAAACTTGGAGAAGTAATCACCACACGCACTGGTTACACCCACTAATGTGGTTAAGCTTGCTAAAGTAATAATCCCTGCCATAATCCAAGTTCCCGCAGAACCAAATAAACTGTTCACATAACGAGAGAAGATTTGCCCACCATTTGTTGCGCCTTGTGCCACAGCATCAGAAGTCGCCCCTAAGTAAAATAAGGCGAAATACAAGCAACCTAATAAAATGACAGATACGAAACCCGCTGAAATAGTATATTGAACAATCTTTTGGGGATTAGTCACATTTTTTGCAGATAACGCCCGTGCAACAATGCCACCAAAGGCTATCGCTGCAAGTACATCCATCGTTTGATAACCACTAATTAACCCTGTGGTTAATGCTGAATTCTCAGCATACGCCCGAGATGGTGCAACAATATCAGAAAGCGGTGAAACAAAAACAGTGCCCCCAACAACAAGTAATAATACCAACAATGCCGGTGTCATCACTTCACCCACCGTTGAAATAATTGTACTTGGACGAATCATGAATCCCATCGCGATAATATTAAAGATCACAGAGAAAATAAGACGTATCGTCGCACTATCTTCAACGAGCCCCAATGGTAACCATGCCATTTCATAAGCGACATTGGTAATTCGAGGCATGGCAAAGGTTGAACCGATGACTAAATAAAGAATGGTTAAAAAAGCTACACCTGCCCACTTGGGTAAGTTCTTAGTCAGTTCTTCACCACGTCCTAATACTGACACAACAACCAATGTAATAAATGGCATGAGTACGCCTGTTATCACAAATCCTAGCGAAGCGGTTGCCCAATGGTTACCTGCGGAGTAACCTTCCATCGGTGGAAAAATAATATTTCCTGCACCTAAAAATAAAGCAAAAATCATCATACCTAACACGATGATGTCTTTTTTTGAAAACATAAGTATTCTCGAATAAATAAATTTTAAGGATTTTACTATTAAATTGTTTTTTATTCCAAAAATGAAAATAAATTTTGTGAAATAGATCACAAAATCCATCACATTCCGATTAAATCTCACATTATCCACCGCCTTTTTCCCAAAAATCAGTAAATTTGTGATAGTATCCAAGCTTTATTATTACTTTTTTAGGAGAGAATGAATGAATAAACTGAGTTTGATTCAACAAATTCAGCGTTTTTTCAAATTGGAATCAGCTGGTGGAATTTTATTACTTTTTTCAGCGGTAATTGCAATGCTATTAGCCAATTCACCGCTTAATCAAACCTATAATGACTTTTTAAATTTACCAGTCAGCATTCAAGTAGGATCTTTTTCTATTGATAAAACCTTAATTCACTGGATCAACGATGGTTTTATGGCAGTATTCTTTGTTTTAGTGGGAATGGAAGTCAAAAGAGAATTATTCGAGGGCTCCCTTTCAAGCTATCAACAAGCGGTTTTCCCTGCTATTGCTGCCGTTGGCGGAATGGTTATTCCTGCCTTGGTTTATATTTTTATTGCACAACAAGATTCCACTTTATCCGATGGCTGGGCAATCCCAATGGCGACAGACATAGCCTTTGCTCTTGGTATCATGGCGTTATTAAGTAAACAAGTGCCACTCCCACTAAAAATCTTTTTACTTGCTTTAGCGATTATTGATGACTTAGGTGCCATCGTTGTTATTGCACTCTTCTTCTCACATGGATTAAGCGTGCAAGCTCTTGTCTTTGCTGCCATTGCAATTGCTGTACTTATCGCACTAAATCGCTTTAAAGTGACCGCACTTTGTGCCTATATGGTGGTGGGAACCATCTTATGGGCTTCGGTATTAAAATCTGGCGTGCACGCTACTCTTGCAGGCGTTATCATCGGATTTTGTATTCCATTAAAAGGCAAAAATGACGAAACACCATTACATGACTTTGAGCACATTCTTGCCCCTTGGTCATCCTTTATTATTCTGCCATTATTCGCTTTTGCCAATGCGGGGGTAAGCTTTGATGGCATTGATCTCAGCATGCTGGCATCACCATTATTGCTCGCGATTTCTCTTGGCCTAATTATCGGAAAACCACTTGGTGTATTTGGTTTCAGTTATCTTTCCGTTAAACTGGGCATTGCAAAGCTTCCTCAAGGTATCGACTTCAAACAAATTTTTGCCGTAGCGATTTTATGTGGCATTGGTTTCACCATGTCAATGTTCTTAGCTAGCCTAGCCTTCAATACAGATGCAGGTGAAAGCATTAACGCCCTTTCTCGATTGGGGATCTTATTAGGCTCTACGGTTTCTGCGATTGTGGGGTATATGGCGTTAAAAGCGACTACTGCTAAAAATAAAGGGTAATCAAAACGATGGAAAAACTGACCTGTTATGTTATTTATGCTTCTGAAAAAATAGAGGGACTAAGCCATTTTTTACATTGCGCCTCTGACTCTCATGTTGTTCCTATTCCTGCAGTAACTAAAGAACAGGTTAGCTTACTCGGTAATTCTTCAGCCTTATTTAATTTAAAGAAAGCTGAAGAACTACTTGATCGAACTCCCAATAACAAAGAAATCGCCCACACGCTATCTCATATTCAGTGCTGGAAAACGATTGCTGAAAATGAACAGCTACAAGATGATGATTTTGCTTTAATTGCTGAAAGTGAAATACAACCTGTTGAAAACTTCATTCAGCATGCTATCCATTATGCCAATAAATATTCCTCTTACGGAATTATCAAATTACAGCATGACGGTGAGTCACGTTCTGGAGAACGTTTGTTTCAAATAGGTGATGAGCCTTATGCTTTAATTTATAGCGATATTAACCAATACAACTATGGTTGCTCGCTTTATCTTATCCGCAAAAATATCGCAAAAAAATTGACCGCACTTTTAAGTGAAACAAAACCCTACTGGCTTGCAGATCAATTTACTGCATTCCATGAACCTCAAAATATTGCTCAAGCACGTTATCTATTGGGGGAAAATCCAAGCCAAAAACAACAAGATAAAGTTGAAAATCCACTATTTAGTATCATTGTACCAATCTATAATGTTGAACGTTACCTCGAACAATGTATTGAATCTGTCTTAGCGCAAGATTATCAGAATTATGAACTTATTTTAGTTGATGATGGTTCACCAGATAATTCTATCGATATTTGCGTCAAATATGCTAAACAATATTCTAATATTGTTTTTATCCATAAAATTAACGGTGGAGTATCCGACGCAAGAAATGCAGGCATTCAAATTGCTCGAGGAGAGTATTTAATGTTTTTAGATAGTGATGATTATTGGGAAGGAACAACTATTCTCTCTGATTTACAAAAGATAATTACTGAAAATAATCCCGATACTATCTTCAATTATATGAGCAGTGTCTATCCTGAAAAAATTGTGAACCATTACATCAACCGAGATAAGCTAATAGGTTCTTTTAGGGAAGACTTTCAAGGTCTTTATCAAGATGGAATTTATCTTGGGTTCCCCTTTACAAAAACAATAAAAAGAGAATTAATTTTAAAAAACCACCTCTTTTTTATAAAAGGGCGATCTTTTGAAGATGTTGCATGGAGTTTTTTTCTTACTAAATATATTAGTAGTTATGCGATTTATAAAAACTGCTTTTATATGTATAGAAGAGAAAGAAAAGGTTCAATTAGTTCTGTTGCGACCTCTAAAAATCAAGTAAGTCTATTTCAAAATCTATCTAATGTAATAACTGAAATAGAAAATATGAAACTCAACAATGAGTTATTGCCTGGATTTAAAAAATATGTAGATGATATTTATGGGTATGTAATGACATGCTATGAACTGCTGCCAGAGAATGAAAAAGTAGATTTTCTTAATTTGAAAGAAAAATACGAAAAAGAATTTAATGCGTTGTGGTAAATATTATAGATATACTAATCAAGATTTATAAGTTGAATAAAAAATCCCTTAGCGCTCACTAAAGGATTTTCACAAGTCTTATTCAGAAAACAACCGCTTGATCTCTTTCTCATACAAATAAATATTCACAGGATTAGTTGGTAATTGCGAATCTAGATATTCATTTGCTCTTTTCACATATTCTTCATGATGCTTATCATGGTTATCAA
>CAJZKN010000013.1:0-45176 GCA_916050345.1 Parahaemophilus parainfluenzae
TCGGATTAGGTGCTGAAGCGATTGAAAAAGCACAACGTTCAGCAAGAAATAAAATCGATGAGATCGTTGCTTCTCTCTAATCTCTGAATCTATTCCCTCTATTAAGCCATTTTGAGATATGCCTCGAAATGGCTTTTTTTCTGACATAAAATCTCTATTTCTAATCTTACTGGTTAAAAATTAAAAAAATATTGTAAAATTACGCCAATTTTTTGATTATTTTCTTGACTTATGCATTATGTACTAGTTTAATAGTGCAAAAGTTCAAAATAAAGGATTCATTATGAAAAATACCCCTTTTATTGCGGTGACCTCTCAACCGGTTCCCTATCATGCCGACACCACCGCAATTTTTAATACATTATGCCAACAGAACTCAAATTCTCTCCTTCTCGACTCTGCTGAAATTGGTAGCAAAAATAGCTTACAAAGTCTTATTCTAATTAATGCAGCCGTTAAAATTACTTGCTTAGGCAATCAGGTGACCTTTAGAGCACTGAATGCGAACGGAAAACAAGTGTTAAAAGAAATTCATCCCGTATTAAGCCAACTCGGCACTGTAAGTGCGGTCAATTTTGACAATGAATTTTCTGTACAATTTGCGCCGCTCGATAATCAATTAGATGAAGACAGTAAATTACAAGCTGCAACCATTTTTGATGGACTTCGTGTAATTTCTAACCATTATCAACATAGCAGCACACCTGTCTTTTTAGGTGGTTTATTTGCTTATGATTTGGTGGCAAATTTTATTCCAATGCAAGGTGTTGAATTAAAAGATGATGGTATTCACTGCCCAGATTACAGTTTCTATCTGGCAGAAAACTTAATTACCATCGATCACCAAAGCCAACAAGCCACATTAAAAAGCTTCTGTTTTAGCCAAGAAGAGCAAGTGGAAGTCGCGAAAACCGCACTTTCTATTGCACAAAAATTAAAAAATATTGACGGTGTGCTTTCCATTAAAGCAGCAAGTGATGAAGTCAGCACCAACTTTGAAGATCCTGAATTTACAGGCATCGTCAAAGCGTTAAAACATCATATTAATATTGGTGATGTATTCCAAATCGTGCCATCCCGCCGTTTTTCATTAGCTTGCCCAAATACGCTTGCGAGCTATGCACAATTAAAACTCAACAATCCAAGCCCTTATATGTTCTACATGAACGATGAGGATTTCATTTTATTCGGTGCTTCACCAGAAAGTGCATTGAAATATGCACCGGACAATCGCCAATTAGAAATTTATCCAATTGCAGGTTCTCGTCCGCGTGGTTTTGATGCCCATGGCAATATTGACCCAGAATTGGATGCACGCTTGGAATTAGAATTACGTCTTGACCATAAAGAACAAGCCGAACATTTAATGTTAGTGGATTTAGCGCGTAATGATATTGCTCGCGTGTGCCAAAGTGGTACACGTAAAGTGGCAGAATTAATGCAAGTGGATCGCTATTCGCACATCATGCATTTAGTTTCTCGCGTGGTGGGTAAACTTCGTCCTGAACTTGATGCCTTACACGCTTATCAAGCTTGTATGAATATGGGCACCTTAACTGGCGCACCTAAAATTAAAGCGATGCAGCTAATTTATCAATTTGAACAGCAAAAACGCCACAGCTACGGCGGTGCGGTTGGCTATCTTACATCTGACGGTCGTTTTGATACCTGTATCGTCATTCGTTCTGCTTTTGTACAAAATGGCATTGCGCATATTCAAGCAGGCTGTGGCGAGGTGTTAGATTCTGATCCACAAATGGAAGCGGATGAAACTCGCCATAAAGCGGCTGCAGTGCTTAAAGCAATTAAACAAATCAATACCCAAGCAAAATAAGGACGATAAATTATGGCTAATATTCTCTTTTTAGATAATTTCGATTCATTCACTTATAACTTAGTGGATCAATTCCGTGTGCTTGGGCATAACGTAAAAATTTATCGTAATGACACCAATTTAGAACAAGTGGTACAAGAAGCATTAAATACACCTGATACGATTCTTGCGCTCTCACCGGGACCTGGTACTCCGGCAGAAGCAGGTATCTTGCTTCCCCTCATTGAACGTTTAAAAAATGATGTGCCCATTATCGGGATTTGCTTGGGCCATCAAGCGCTTATTCAAGCCTTTGGTGGAGAGGTTGTACATGCAGGCGAAGTATTACATGGTAAAGTATCGCGCATTCAACATGATAACCAAGCCATGTTTAAAGACATTGCCAACCCAATGCCTGTGGCACGTTATCACTCTTTAATGGGCAAAAATCTGCCTGAAGAATTTATTGTGAATGCCGATTACAATGGTATTGTGATGGCGATTCGTCATAAAACCTTGCCAATTTGTGCTTTCCAATTCCATCCAGAAAGTATTCTCACTGTACAAGGTTCGAAATTATTACAACAATCTGTGGAATGGTTATTAAACAGAGATTAAGGAAGAAAAAATGATTACCGTATATGGATTAAAAGAAACCCTTACCCCACGCCGTAAAGCTATTGCCAAGGCTATTTATGACAGTCTTAATTTAGGCTTGGATATTCCGCATGGCAAGCATACCATTCGATTCGAGTGTTTGGATAAAGAAGATTTTTTCTATCCAGAAGATCGTAGCGAAAACTATATCGCAATCGAAATTAATCTTATGCAGGGACGTTTAGAAGGGACTAAAAAACGTTTGATCAAAATGCTATTTAGCGAATTAGAATACAAAATCGGTATTAAATCCTACGATGTGGAAATCACTATTAAGGAACAACCGGCTCATTGTTGGGGCTTCCGAGGTATGACAGGTGATGAAGCTCGAGACTTAGTCTATGATCTTAACGTATAAGGAAGATTGATTATGCAAACGGCTCAATTATTAGAACAACTTTACAACGGAAAAACACTTAACAAAGAAGAAAGTGCGGTCATTTTTAACGCTATTATGCAAGGCGAACTGAATAACGAACAAATTGCTGCCATGCTGATTGCGTTAAAAGTACGTGGTGCCACTATTGATGAATTAAGTGGTGCGGTATCGGCGTCTTTGCAAAATGCCAAATCATTCCCTCGTCCAGACTACCCTTTTGCGGATATTGTAGGTACTGGTGGTGATGGTCAAAATACAATTAATATTTCTACTGCGAGTGCGATTGTTGCAGCCTCGATGGGTGCCAAAGTAGCCAAACACGGTAACCGTAGCGTATCAAGCAAATCCGGTGCCAGTGATGTATTAACCGCTCTCGGTGTGAATGTCAACGTTACGCCAGAACAAGCTCGTCAAGCACTCGATGACATTGGGGTATGCTTCTTATTTGCTCAACAATATCACAGTGGTTTTAAACATGTTGCCCCTGTTCGCGCGGCATTAAAAACGCGTACACTTTTTAATATTTTGGGCCCATTAATTAATCCAGCTCGTCCAACTTATCATTTGCTTGGCGTGTATGCCCCTGAGTTAGTGAAAACCTATGCAGAAACCGCTGTCGCATTAAGCCATCAACATACTTTTGTAGTTCATGGTGCCGGTCTTGATGAAGTCGCCGTACATGGTGAAACGCAAGTGGCAGAAATTAAAAACGGCAAAATTGACTACTTCACCTTAACACCAGAAGATTTTGGTTTAAAAACACAATCTTTAGAAAGTTTACGTGGTGGCGAACCGCAAGAAAACGCTCAATATCTGACCGCACTTTTACAAGGCAAAGGTAAAGCGGAACACGCTAATGCGGTAGCGGCGAATGTGGCATTATTGTTGAAATTATTTGGTCATGATGACTTAAAACAAAATGTTCAAAATATATTGGCTCATCTTGCATCAGGCAAAGCGTTTGAGACATTACAACATTTGACTAAATATTAATAAGATAAAGGCTGATTTGATAAGCCATAATAAGAAGAAAGATTATGATCACGCAAGATTTCACTAAACCAATTGACTCTGCGACGGTGCTGCAAAAAATCGTCTTAGACAAAGCGCAATGGGTTAAAGCAAAGGAAGCTGAATTTCCGCTTTCACAATTTAAAGAAAACATTCAAAAATCTGACCGCTCTTTTTATGATGCGTTGGCTAAAGGCACACATCAAAAGCCCGCTTATATTTTGGAATGTAAGAAGGCGTCCCCTTCTAAAGGATTAATTCGTGATGAATTTAATTTAGATGAAATCGCCAATGTGTATAAACATTATGCATCAGCTGTTTCGGTGCTAACAGATGAGAAATACTTCCAAGGTAAATTTGACTATTTGCCGCAAGTACGTGACGTTGTCTCACAACCTGTATTGTGTAAAGATTTTATGATCAGCGAATATCAGGTTTATCTCGCGCGCCACTATCAAGCTGATGCTATTTTATTGATGCTTTCGGTAGTAAATGACGAAACCTATCGCGTACTGGCTGATCTGGCGCATTCTCTTGGCATGGGCGTATTGACGGAAACCAGCAACGAAGAAGAGTTTGAACGAGCTCTTGCATTAGGTGCAAAAATTATCGGCGTCAACAATCGTAATCTTCACGATCTCAGCGTTGATTTAAACCGCGTAGTAGAACTCACACAAAAATATGCCGAGCGCATTCCTGCTGATGCACGTATTATCAGCGAATCAGGGATTTATAATCACAGCCAAATTCGTGATTTGCAAAAAGTGGCACATGGCTTTTTAATTGGCAGCAGCCTAATGGGCAGTGATGATTTAAATAATGCTGTGCGTGAAGTGATTTTTGGAGAAAATAAAGTATGCGGTTTAACTCGCACGCAAGATGTCAAAGAGGTTTACGCAAACGGAGCATTATACGGCGGCTTAATTTTCGTCGAACATTCAAAACGCTGTGTGAGCCTACGTCAAGCCCAAGAATTAGTGACAGCATCACCACTTCGTTTTGTGGGCGTATTCCAGAATCAAGAAATTGATTTTATTGTAAAAATCGCTAAACAATTGCAGCTTTATGCCGTTCAGCTACATGGTTCAGAAACCGCTGAATTTATTACCGCACTTCGTCACCAACTGCCTGAAGAAATACAAATTTGGAAAGCCATTTCGGTGAATACTGAAGCGCAAAGTGCGGTTGATTTTACGGATGATTTAAATATCACTCGCTATATTTTCGATAGCCAATCGGCTAATCAACAAGGTGGTACAGGAAAAACCTTTAATTGGTCACTCATTCCTGAAAACTTGAAACACAAAATTATTTTGGCTGGTGGAATTTCACCTGACAATATTGAACAAGCCATTAAGCAAGGTTGCTTAGGGGTTGATCTCAATTCTGGTGTAGAAACTACCGCTGGCGTGAAAGATAGCGAAAAAGTGCGGTCAGTTTTTAATAAGATTTTATCAAATTAATCTGATTGCTAAGGGAAAGCATTATGCAAAGAACAGCGTTAGTAACTGGCGCAACTGCCGGATTTGGTGCGGCAATTTGTCGCACACTCATTGAAAATGGCTATCGTGTAATTGGCACGGGACGCCGTGTAGCTCGTTTAGAACAATTACAACAAGAATTAGGTGAAAACTTCCACTTTCTTGCCTTTGATATTTCAGATCGTAAGGCAACAGAAGATGCGTTCCATTCTCTTCCCGCTAGTTGGCAATCCATTGATTTATTGGTGAATAATGCAGGATTAGCATTGGGCTTAGAAAGTGCTGATAAAGCGAGTTTAGACGATTGGATGCAAATGATTGATACCAATATTAAAGGTCTCGTCACCATCACTCGTCTTGTGTTACCACAAATGGTTGAACGCAATTCAGGCCATATTATTAATTTAGGCTCGATTGCGGGGACTTATCCTTATCCAGGTGGCAATATATACGGTGGTACTAAAGCTTTTATCAAACAATTTAGTTTAAATCTTCGAGCCGATCTTGCAGGCACACAAATTCGTGTGACCAATGTTGAGCCAGGTCTTTGTGGTGGAACTGAATTTTCGAATGTTCGCTTTAAAGGTGACGATGCCCGAGCAGAAAAACTCTATGAAAATGTGGAATATGTCAGTCCACAAGATATTGCTAATATTGTGTTATGGCTCAATCAACAACCTGAACATGTCAATATTAATCGCATTGAAGTGATGCCTACTGCACAAACCTTTGCACCACTAAATGTCGCAAGAATTCAAAAATAACAAGGAAATATTATGTCAGAAACCCTTTTAAATCCTTATTTTGGTGAATTTGGCGGAATGTATGTACCGGAAATTCTCGTACCCGTACTACAACAGCTAGAAAAAGCCTTTGTTGAAGCAAAAGACGATCCTGAATTCCAACGTGAATTTCAAGATTTACTTAAAAATTATGCGGGCAGACCAACCGCACTTACCCTTTGCCGTAATTTAACCAAAGGCACAAAAGCAAAAATTTATTTAAAACGTGAAGATTTACTTCACGGTGGTGCCCATAAAACCAACCAAGTATTAGGTCAAATTTTATTGGCAAAACGCATGGGTAAAACACGCATTATCGCCGAAACCGGTGCTGGCCAACATGGTGTGGCAACAGCCCTTGCTTGTGCAATGTTAGATATGCCTTGCCGTGTTTATATGGGGGCAAAAGACGTAGAACGTCAATCACCAAACGTATTCCGTATGCGTTTAATGGGTGCGGAAGTGATTCCTGTACAAAAAGGTTCTTGCTCATTAAAAGATGCATGCTGTGAAGCGATGCGTGATTGGTCAGCTAACTATGAAAATACCCATTATTTATTGGGTACGGCGGCAGGTCCTCATCCATTCCCAACCATTGTACGTGAATTCCAAAAAATGATTGGTGAAGAAACCAAACGTCAAATCTTAGAAAAAGAAGGTCGCTTACCGGATGTCGTTATTGCTGCAGTCGGTGGTGGTTCGAATGCAATTGGTATGTTTACGGACTTTATTGATGAAAAAGGCGTACGCTTAATTGGCGTAGAACCTGCTGGTCACGGCATTGAAAGTGGTGAACATGGTGCACCATTAGGTCATGCAAAAGTCGGTATTTATTTCGGTATGAAATCACCTTTAATGCAAACTGAAGATGGTCAAGTAGAAGAATCCTACTCTATTTCTGCTGGATTAGACTTCCCTTCTGTAGGGCCTCAACATGCTTACTTACAAAGCATTGGTCGCGCAGAATACCCAAGTATTACAGATGATGAAGCATTAAACGCTTTCCAAGCATTAGCAAAACATGAAGGAATTATTCCTGCATTGGAAAGTTCGCATGCATTAGCACATGCGCTAAAAATGATTCATCAAGAACCGAATAAAGAACAAATTTTAGTGGTGAATCTCTCTGGTCGTGGTGATAAAGATATTTTCACCGTTGATAAAGTTTTAAAAGAAAAAGGAATGCAATAATGAGCCGTTTTGAAACTAAATTTGCAGAACTTGCAGCGAAAAAAGAAGGGGCTTTTGTACCTTTCGTGACATTATGCGATCCAACATTTGATCGCTCTTTTGAGATTATTTGCACGTTAGTTGAAAATGGCGCAGATGCATTGGAATTAGGTTTTCCATTTTCTGATCCACTATTAGACGGTCCCGTTATCCAGGCGGCTAATAACCGTGCGCTCAATGCGGGCCATAGCACTGAAGACAGCTTTAAATTACTCGCTAAAGTGCGGTCAAAATATCCAGAAATTCCGATTAGCTTACTCCTTTGTGCGAATTTAATTTTTGCGAAAGGATTAGATAATTTCTATCAACGTTGTGCAGAGGTCGGCGTAGATGCGGTTTTAGTGGCAGATATTCCACTATTGGCTAAAGAAGACTATATTCAAGCTGCTAAAAAGCATAGTATTCAACCTGTCTTTATTTGCCCACCAAATGCTGATGCCAAAACGGTACAAGGCGTTGCTGAAAACAGCGAAGGCTATACCTATTTAGTGTCTCGTGCAGGTGTAACAAGTGCAGAGAATCAAGCTCATGCCGCAAACTTAGATACACTTGTAGAACAACTTAAAGCCCACAAGGCTCCACCAATTCTACAAGGTTTTGGTATTGCTCAACCTGCTCAAGTGAAAGAAACCCTTCAACTGGGTGCAGCTGGCGCAATTTCAGGGTCCGCGACAGTAAAAATCATTGAGCGAAACTTAGATAATCAGGCTCAATGCTTATCTGAACTTGCCGAGTTTGTTCACAATATGAAAGCAGCAACAAAATAATAAATAAAAAAGTGCGGTTAATTTTAACCGCACTTTTGTTTTTCTTTCATTAATCTACAATTCGTAAATGAGATGCTGATTTCTGTGGTTTCTTTTCAGTCTTAGGCTTATCTACCGCTTCTGCAAAGCTCAATGGCTGTTCTGATGTTGGCTCACGATTCAATTCATCGTAAATTTCTTCTGGCTCAAACATCACGCCATCACCATTTTCACGTGCATAAATAGCTAAAGCTGCGCCCATCGGAATATATAACTCACGCGCCACACCTTTGAAACGTGCATTAAACTGAATAAAATCATTCGTTAATTGCAAATTCCCTGTTGCCCCAGCAGAAAGATTTAAGACGATTTGCCCATCTTTCACGTATTCCACAGGCACATTGGTACCATAATAATTCGCATCCACCACTAAATATGGGGTGAAATCGTTATCTACTAGCCAATCATAATAGGCTCTCAGTAAATAAGGGCGTTTTGGAGAAGGTGTATGAGCCATTATTTATCATCCATTAAATTTTTAGGTGCTGCTTCACCTACTGATTGTAAGAATGAATCACGGCTAAATACACGATCCATATAGCCTTTGATTGCTTTGCTTCCTGTGCCGCTGAATTCCACGCCCATATTACGCAATTTCCATAATAATGGTGCAACATAGCAATCGACTAAGCCAAACTCTTCACTCATAAAATAAGGAGTTTGTTGGAAGATAACCGATACCGCTAACAATTCTTCTTTTAACTGTTTTAACGCTTCTTCACGTTCAACTTCTGTGCCTTTCTCAGCAATCTCCAATGTTGGGTACCAATCTTGTTCGATACGTAGCATTAAAAGACGGCTTTTCGCACGAGAAACCGGATAAACTGGCATAAGTGGAGGATGTGGAAAACGCTCATCAAGATATTCCATAATAATGCGTGAGCTGAATAATACTAAATCACGATCCACCAATGTTGGTAATGTGCCGTAAGGATTTAATTCCATTAAATCTTCTGATAATGCTTGCAGATCAACTTCTTCGTTTTCGTAAACAACACCTTTTTCAGCTAAGACAATTTTTACCTGATGGCAGTAAATGTCATTTTTATTTGAAAAAAGAGTCATTACTGAACGTTTACTTGATGCATTGGACATTTATTCCTCCGAAGATCCAAAATAATCTATATACTTCTACTAAAAGTGGGCGATTATTTTAACATAACCGAGAGCCAAATTGCCAATATTTTCTTATTTTCATTTTAAAATCAATTAATTATGAATGAGCAATAAGAAATCAAAGAGCGGTAACTTTTAATTAATTTGTTTTTTTACAGATATAAAAAAAGCAGAGATTGCTCTCTGCTTTCTTGAAACGATAATAAAAATTAACGTTTGGAGTATTGTGGACGACGACGTGCTTTGTGTAAACCAACTTTTTTACGTTCAACGCGACGTGCGTCACGAGTAACGAAGCCAGCTGCACGAAGAGCAGGACGTAAAGTCTCATCATATTCCATTAATGCACGAGTGATACCGTGACGGATTGCACCCGCTTGACCTGAAATACCACCACCTTTAACAGTGATGTATAGGTCTAATTTATCAGTTAATTCCACTAATTCTAACGGTTGACGTACGATCATACGAGCTGTTTCGCGACCGAAATATACGTCTAATTCACGTTGGTTGATAGTGATTTTACCACTGCCCGGTTTGATAAATACACGAGCTGAAGAGCTTTTGCGGCGACCAGTGCCGTAGTTTTGATTCTCTGCCATTTCCTAAACCTCGTGATTAAATGTCTAATACTTGTGGTTGTTGTGCTGCGTGTTGGTGTTCTGCACCCGCATACACTTTTAATTTACGGAACATTGCACGGCCTAATGGACCTTTTGGCAACATACCTTTAACCGCAATTTCAATCACCGCTTCAGGACGGCGAGCGATCATTTCTTTGAAAGTCGCTTGTTTGATACCACCTACATAGCCAGTGTGCCAGTAGTAAAGTTTATCTGTTTCTTTACGACCAGTTACTGCCACTTTGTCTGCGTTGATAACGATGATGTAATCACCAGTATCTACGTGTGGAGTGTACTCAGCCTTGTGTTTACCACGAAGACGGCGTGCTAATTCAGTAGCTAAACGACCTAAAGTTTTACCTGTCGCATCTACCACATACCAGTCACGTTTTACTGTTTCCGGTTTTGCTACAAAAGTTTTCATTAATTAATTACCAAAATATAAGTTTGATACCCAGTGTTCCATATTGTTTGAAACACAACCATTAATCTTAATCTCCACCCCTTCGAGTGTGATCTCGATAAAATAATGCACGGTGGGAATCCGTGCATTTACAGGGTCGGCGTATTATACCTATTTTTAGAAAAAATGCTAACTTTTTGTGCAAATAAATTGATTTTCTTTTAAAATACAACGCGTAATAAATAATCATTAATTTCATTCATCATTTTGATGAAATCATTGAAATTGACGCATATTAGTTCTTGTCTTATGATAAGTGCATTCTAATGAAAACGTAAAAAGGTATGCTATGAGCTACGCAAACGAAATTAACACATTAAATCAACATCTTGCTGATACTAACAAAAAAATTAATGTCTCCTTTGAATTCTTTCCGCCTAAAAATGAAAAAATGGAAAGCATGCTTTGGGATTCCATCCATCGCTTAAAAGTATTAAATCCTAAATTTGTTTCCGTCACCTATGGTGCAAACTCTGGCGAACGTGATCGTACACATAGCATAGTGAAAGCCATTAAAGCAGAAACAGGCATAGAAGCCGCACCACATTTAACAGGTATTGATGCAACACCTGAAGAATTAAAAGAAATTGCAAAAGATTATTGGGATAGCGGTATTCGTCGCATTGTGGCATTACGCGGTGATGAGCCAAAAGGCTATGCGAAAAAACCTTTCTATGCGGCTGATTTAGTTGAACTACTCCGCTCCGTAGCTGATTTTGATATCTCAGTTGCAGCATACCCAGAGGTTCATCCTGAAGCAAAATCAGCACAAGCAGATTTAATCAATTTGAAACGTAAAATTGACGCAGGTGCTAATCATGTCATTACTCAATTCTTCTTTGATATTGACAGTTATCTTCGCTTTCGTGATCGCTGTGCATCCATTGGTATTGAGGCTGAAATTGTTCCAGGTATTCTACCTGTTACTAATTTCAAACAACTGCAAAAAATGGCATCATTTACGAATGTAAAAATTCCAGCATGGTTGGCTAAAGCGTATGAAGGATTAGATGATGATCCTACTACTCGCAATCTCGTCGCGGCGAGTGTGGCAATGGATATGGTAAAAATCCTTTCTCGTGAAGGTGTGAATGACTTCCACTTCTATACATTAAATCGTAGCGAACTCACGTATGCGATTTGTCATACATTAGGCATTCGCCCTACAACAAATCCATAAAAGAAAAGTGCGGTTAAAATAACCGCGCTTTTTTCTTTTCACTATACTCGTCTAACTTGCCAAAAAGCTTTTTTCCAATAAGGGCTGTTCATCGAAGAATAAATCACCCCACCTTTGGTTGAAGCATGTAAAAACTTATCTTCTTTCACATAAATCCCAACATGATAGCCATTTGGTCCTCGTCCCGTTTTAAAGAAAATTAAATCGCCAGTTTGGATATCTTCTTTACGAACAAGTTTTCCATAACCCGCTTGATCTTTCGTGGTTCGAGGAAGATTGATATTAAAACGATCAATAAAGGTCTTTTGCACAAAACCCGAACAATCGATACCACCACGAGATTGCCCGCCTAAAACATATGGAGTACCCGCCCATTCATATTGTTGTTCACTTAACATGGCAATGGCCATAATAGGATCACCAATCTGACCTTTATAGTTCATTGCATAATCTTCACGAACACCACTTGAACAAGCAAAAAGTAAAAAACTTCCTGCGACTAAAAAAGCACATTTAATCTTATTCATGTTCAATCCTGACAAAAGTGCGGTCAAAAACGACCGCACTTTTCTTACTATTGTTTTGGCTTGGTGTTTTCCACACGAGCACGTAATTTTTGCCCTGGCTTAAATGCCACTACACGGCGAGCAGAAACAGGAATGCTTTCACCTGTTTTCGGATTACGCCCTGGACGGGAAGCTTTATTACGAAGTTCAAAATTACCAAAACCTGATAATTTCACTTCGCCACCAGATTCTAACGATAAACGAATTTCCTCAAAAAAGTCTTCCACTAATGCTTTAGCTTCAGTTTTTTGTAATTGATACTTATCTAATAAGTATTCAGTAATATCAATTTTTGTAATCGTTGCCATGTTAGTCTCCTGTTTAGTCTCTAAGCTCCGCATTAAAGCGTTGTTTAACTTCGTTTAATACAGCTGAGATTACCGCATTAATCTCATCATCTTCAAGCGTTTTTTCATTATCTTGAATGGTTAAACTGATTGCTAAGCTCTTATGTCCGCTAGCAACGCCAATGCCTTGATATACGTCGAATAAATTGACTTGTGTTAATTTTTCTCCGCCGGCTTGCTTACATGCTTCGATAATATCGCCTGCTGGCACATTATCGGCAACGACTAAAGCTAAGTCACGACGGTTCGCAGGGAATTTTGAAATCTCCTTGGCTTGAACCACACGACGATTTGCAATGGCATCCCATAAAATTTCAAAAACAACCGCTTTGCCATTTAATCCTAGTTTTTGAGCAATAAGTGGATGAATAGTTCCAATAAAACCAATTTCTTTTCCATCTAATTCAATTGCAGCAGATTGACCTGGGTGCAAGGCACTGTATGCTTTTGCCACGAATTTAACTCGATTACCCACTTCGGTAAGAGAAAGAATACTTTCTAAATCACCTTTAAGATCAAAGAAATCAACCGTTTCTGCTTTACCTGTCCAACATTCTGATTTTGCTGTACCGGTAATCACACCTGCAAGAACAAATTCTTGGCGCACACCAAATTCTGCATTGGCATCAGGAACAAAACGTAATCCCGTTTCAAATAAACGCACGCGGTTTTGTTGACGATTTTGGTTGTATAGTACTGCACCGAGTAATCCACTTAACAATGAAACGCGCATAGCTGACATTTCAACTGAAATTGGATTTGGTAATACAAGTGCTTCAATTTCTGGATGAAGTAAAGTTTGTACTTTTGGATCAACGAAGCTATAAGTAATCGCCTCTTGATAATCTGCATCAACAAGTGCGGTTTTAATTCGGCTTAAATCTAAATCAGACTCTTTATGCTCACGCATACGAAGATGTGCTAATGGTGCATTATTTGGAATGCTGTTATAGCCATAAATTCGTGCGACTTCTTCAATGAGATCTTCTTCGATTTCAATATCAAAACGCCAGCTTGCTGAAGTCACGCTCCAAACATCATTAGCATATTTCACGGCAAAACCTAAACGCTCAAAAATCTCGGTCACGGTTTCAGTTTCGATATGATGACCTAATAAGCTATCTAATTTTTCACGACGTAAAGTGACTTCATTGACTTTTGGTAAATATTGCTCACTCACCACTTCACAAATTTCGCCTGCCTCACCACCACAAATTTCAAGTAACAATGCTGTTGCACGTTCCATTGCGTGACGTTGTAGCGTAAAATCAACACCGCGTTCAAAGCGATGTGAAGAATCTGTGTGTAAACCGTATTGTCTTGCACGTCCCGCAATCGCTAATGGTGCGAAGAATGCGGCTTCTAAAATCACATCTTTTGTTGTTTCAGCATCAACACCGCTAGCTTGACCACCAAAGATACCTGCCATTGCTAGGGGACCAGTTTGGTCTGCAATCACTAAAGTATTCGATTGTAATTTTGCGGTTGTACCATCTAATAAAACAAGTTCTTCGTCGTTATTGGCTAAACGTACTTGAACAGGTTGAGACACTTTTGATGCATCAAAAGCATGCATTGGTTGACCTAACTCAAGTAAAACATAGTTGGTAATATCCACAATAGGATCGATAGAACGAATGCCGCAACGACGTAATTTTTCTTGTAACCAAATTGGTGATTGCGCTTTAACATTCACATTTTTCACCACGCGCAATAAATAACGAGGACATGCTTCTGGTGCTTTTAATTCAATTTGAACTTTATCTGAAATCGTTGCAAGTACGGCATCAAAGTGCGGTTGATTAACAACTTGTTTATTCACCACACCAACTTCACGTGCAACACCTGCAATACTTAAACAATCTGCACGGTTTGGCGTTAAGCTGATTTCAATTGCTTTATCATCTAAATCTAAATATTCACGTAGATTTGTACCTACTGGTGCATCTAACGGTAGCTCAATAATACCATCTGCATCTACATCAATACCTAGTTCAGAGAATGAACAAAGCATCCCTTCTGAAGGTTGGCCACGTAATTTAGTCTTCTTAATTTTAAAATCACCAGGTAATACCGCACCTTCAGTTGCGCATGCCACTTTTAAACCTTGACGGCAATTTGGTGCACCACAAACGATATCTAATAAACGGTCGCCACCAACATTTACTTTAGTGACTCGTAATTTGTCTGCATCTGGGTGTTGCGCACATTCAACAACTTCACCTACAACAACACCTGTAAAGTCGCCTGCTACTTTTTCAACACCATCAACTTCTAAACCAAGCATCGTGATTTGATCACATAACTGCTCTGTTGAAATTGATGGATTAACCCATTCTCTCACCCAATTTTCGCTAAATTTCATTATCTCTGTATCCTTTATTGATGAACGTGTTACGTTCTAAATTAATCATTATCGTCAATTTAACCAAACGGTTAATTACTTAAATTGTTTTAAAAAACGTAAGTCGTTTTCAAAGAATGAACGTAAATCTGTGACGTTGTAGCGTAACATGGTTAAACGCTCAACCCCCATGCCTACTGCAAAGCCAGAATATTCATTTGGATCAATACCTACGTTACGTAACACATTAGGATGCACCATACCACAACCTAATACTTCTAACCATTTACCATTTTTACCCATTACATCAACTTCTGCAGAAGGTTCAGTAAATGGGAAATAAGAAGGACGGAAACGAACTTGTAAATCTTCTTCAAAAAATGCACGTAAGAAATCGTGTAATAAGCCTTTTAACTCAGTGAAGTTTGCTTTTTTATCTACATAAAGCAATTCAATTTGATGGAACATTGGTGTGTGTGTTTGATCGTAGTCGTTACGATATACTCGACCTGGTGCCATAATACGAATAGGCGGCTGCATTTTTTCCATGGTACGAATTTGCACACCGGAGGTTTGTGTACGAAGTAATAATTCAGGATTAAACCAGAATGTATCGTGATCAGCACGTGCTGGGTGATGTTTAGGGATATTTAATGCATCGAAATTGTAATAATCACTTTCAATTTCGGGACCGGTTTCCACAGAAAAACCTAACTCTGAAAAGAATTTTGTTACGCGATTGATGGTAATGGTCACTGGGTGTAAACCACCCGTTTCTGTTTTACGACCTGGAAGGCTCACATCAATACGTTCTTTTTCTAATTTCGCATTGAGTTCAGCTTGTTCCCATTCTGCTTTTTTAGCATTTAAAAAATCTAACGCAGCTTGTTTCGCTTCATTGATTTTAGCGCCCATTGCAGGACGCTCTTCCGCTGCAACATTACGCAATTCCTGCATAAGTTGGGTAAAATGCCCTTTTTTACCAAAATATTCCACACGAATTTCATCTAATGTGGTTAAACTTTTATTTTCGATTTGTTCAATCGCCGATTTTGCTTTCTCAACAAGATCTTTCAGATGTTGCATAGTTTCCCCTGATTATCTTTTCTAACTAAAATACACCTAATGATAATACTAACTCATTAAAAAATCACGCGTTTATTGGTGAATTGATGTTTCAGATGAAAAATGACAAAAATTTTTGCTATTTTTTGAGATATATCACAGTAATTTTTAGTGCTTTCGTTAGAATGAAGAAGAATCGACCATGTCTAGGAGGTGTATTATGTGGAAATCAATTTCTCAAGTCTTAGCTGATCAATTTGGTGCTTACTATAACATCAAAGAAAAAAACAAAGTGCCTGGTGGCGAAGTAAATGAAACTTGGCTTATTACGGATGGAATCCAACCTGTCTTTGTTAAAGTGAATGAACGGTCATATCGTTCAATGTTTCGTGCAGAAGCAGACCAATTAAACCTACTAGGCAAAACCAATACAATCCGACTTCCGCAAGTATATGGCGTAGGCTGTTCTCAAAACCATAGTTTCTTATTATTAGAAGCGCTTCCTATTACTCAACAAACCAATGCAACGCCAGATTTTGCTGAAGAATTAGCAAAACTCCATCAAGTGTCTGGCACTAAAAACTATGGATTAGATTTTGATACTTGGCTTGGTCCTGAGTATCAGCCAAATAAATGGAATGGAAGTTGGGCGAAGTTTTTTGCAGAACAGCGTATTGGATGGCAATTACAACTCTGCAAAGACAAAGGTTTAGACTTTGGTGATATTGATTTAATTATTGAAAAAGTAAAACACAAACTTTCAAAACATAATCCTAAACCTTCTTTGTTACATGGTAACTTATGGATTGAGAATACGGCTATCGTAGGTAACCAAACCTTTACTTACGATCCTGCTTGCTACTGGGGGGATAGAGAGTGTGATTTAGCATTCAGTGAGCTTTTCCAACCTTTCTCAGCTGAATTCTATGAAATTTATGACCGCACTTTCCCACTTGATAAAGACGGTTTTGAAGAAAGAAAACACCTTTATCAACTCTATTATCTGCTAAATTTCAGTCATCGTTTTAATGGAAGTTATATCAACTTAACCACTAAATTGATTGAAGAACTTCTACTTGAATAATTTCTTAAACATCAGATAAAAAAAGAGCGTAATTTTCATTACGCTCTTTCTATCTTCTCTATCTATTATTTTTGATAAAGAGGTGCTGGACCTTGAGTTCCACCGTTAACTTGACCACCTTCTTGTAATTTTAATACAGAACCAGAAGCAGTTATTTCTACACGACGGTTTGGACGTAAACAGTCTTTCTCAGCTTTACTTGCGTGTTTGTAACCGTTACAAGCTTTAACTTGTGGTACTTTACCGTAACCAACAGCTGTAATTTCAGATGTTACGCCATCTTGAATTAAACGAGCTTTAACACGGTTAGCACGACGTTGAGAAAGATCTAAGTTGTAAGCATCAGAACCTAAACGGTCAGTATAACCTGCAACTTTAACTTCTTTAGCGCCAGTTTCTTTTAATTGTGCTGCAACGTTGTCAACAACTTCTTTACCACGTGGAGTTAAAGTATCTTTATCGAAGTCGAATAAGAAGTCACCACTTAAAGTAAATGCTGAGTTGCCGTTACAACCATTTGGATACCAGAAGAAGCTTTGAGCATTGTGGTTTTTGTCAAATAATACTTTGTATTGACAAATTTTGTGAACACCATTTTCACGATAGTTGAACACATAATCCCACTCTTCAACACCGTATAAACCTTCAGAGAAGTGTGGACGACCGATTAGGTTATATAATTGGTCTTTGTTCATACCACGTTCGATCATACGAACGTTATCCCAGTTTGGCCATGAACCAAATTGGCTACCGTCATGGTTGAAACCAGCTTTATCAATCTTAGGCCATACGAGTTGTGGTACTTGTTGACCATCAACTTCTTTATATTCTGGAGTACCAGCTTCTGTAACTTTGCTTAAGTTACCACAAGCAGCAACTGTCGCTACTGCTACTGCAGATAATAAAATACGAGATAATTTCATTTCTTTACCTTTTTACTGTTAAGGTGCAATCCTTGCAAGAAGAACCTACACAACTAAACTTTATAAATTTTACAAATAAAACTATAAAAAGTTTCATGACGTATGGTAGTCATAATTCTTTAACTTGTAAATAAAAAAACATTAAAAAATGATTTTTTATGGAACTTTTTTGTAAAGTTGTGTAAAGAGTTGTCAAATAAGTAAATTTTTTTCTTATTGAATAAAATCCTGTCCATTTTTTGTTAAATTTCGATGGATTATTCCCTCAATACTCTCTTCAGCTTGCTTACCTATTTTTTGTAAAAGTGGCTTTTTCACTTTATATTTCACGGAGATCACAGACTTATCTTTCATTTTTTCAAGAATAATATCATCGCTAGTTGCTAACTCATCGACTAGCTGAAGCGCTAGGGCTTGCTGACCGAACCAATGCTCACCAGTTGCGACTTTATCCACATCTAAGTGCGGTCGATTTTGAGTAACAAATTGTTTAAATAATTGATGGGTTTCTTCAAGTTCGGCTTGGAATTTCTGTTTTCCTTTTTCAGTATTTTCACCTAATACTGTAACGGTGCGTTTAAATTCTCCTGCTGTCATCACATCAACATCGACATCATGTTTTTTCAATAAACGATGAATATTCGGAATTTGTGCAACCACTCCAATAGAACCGATGATCGCAAAAGGTGCGGAAACAATTTTATCTGCCACGCAAGCCATCATATACCCACCACTTGCAGCAACCTTATCTACTGCCACTGTTAATTTAATTCCTTTTTGTTTTAAGCGAGCTAACTGAGAGGCGGCCAAACCATAACCATGAACAACACCACCAGGGCTTTCTAAACGTAATAAGACCTCATCATCAACTTTTGCTACATTAATAATCGCCGAAATTTCCTCTCGAAGTGCGGTCGTTTCTGATGCCGAAATATCACCTTTGAAATCGAGCACATAAACACAAGGTTTAGGTGTTTCTTTCTCACCATTTTTTAATTTCGCTTTTAATGCCTTTGCTTCTTGCTTTTTCGCTTTTTTCTCTGCTTTTTCTGCTTGTTTAAGTTCTTCTTCTGAAAGCTGGAAATCGCGTAAATGCTTTACTGTTTCCTTAAATTCTTCTGAAAGATCTGTCACGACCAACTCACCATGATGTGTTGCATTACGCTGTTTTGCCGAAATAATCATTGCGACAATAGCGGCAATCACAAGTAAAATCGTTAAAATCTCCAAAATAAAAATACCATAACCGGTCAAAATATCAGACCACATAGTTTTCTCCTAAAATAAAGTGAAGGCATTATTTTACTGTGCAAGCCTGATTTACACTAACTTTTTATGGAAAATTTTGCGATTTAAGGTAAACTAACGCAGTTTTATTGCCTAATTTATAATGAATTACAGAGGTTTATATGTCTAAACTTGCATCCATTGTTGATGTATTACAAGGTAAAATCGCTATTGGCGAAAAAATTACCGTACGCGGCTGGGTTCGTACCCGTCGTGATTCCAAAGCAGGTCTTTCTTTCCTCGCTGTTTATGACGGCTCTTGCTTTGATCCTATTCAAGTCATCGTCAATAACGATATTAAAAATTATGAAAGTGAAGTATTACGCTTAACAACGGGTTGTTCTGTTATCGTAACCGGTACTATTGTTGAGTCACCAGCTGAAGGTCAAGCTGTTGAACTTCAAGCTGAAAAAGTAGAAGTGACAGGGTTTGTAGAAGATCCTGACACTTATCCAATGGCAGCAAAACGTCACTCAATTGAATACTTACGTGAAGTAGCTCACCTACGTCCTCGTACCAATATTATCGGTGCCGTGGCGCGTGTTCGTCACTGCTTAGCACAAGCTATTCATCGTTTCTTCCATGAACAAGGCTTCTATTGGGTCGCCACCCCATTAATTACCGCTTCAGATACTGAAGGTGCGGGTGAAATGTTCCGTGTTTCAACCCTTGATTTAGAAAACCTTCCTCGTGGTGAAGATGGTAAAGTCGATTTCAGCCAAGACTTCTTCGGGAAAGAATCATTTTTAACGGTTTCTGGCCAATTAAACGGTGAGACTTACGCGTGTGCATTAAGCAAAATCTATACTTTCGGTCCAACATTTCGTGCTGAAAATTCAAATACAACTCGTCACCTTGCAGAATTCTGGATGGTTGAACCTGAAGTTGCATTTGCAACACTTGCTGATAATGCGAAATTAGCAGAAGACATGTTGAAATACGTTTTCCGCGCCGTGCTTGCTGAACGTAAAGATGACTTGAAATTCTTTGAAAAACATGTAGATAAAGATGTTATTACTCGTTTAGAAAACTTTGTAAACTCTGATTTTGCTCAAATCGACTATACCGATGCGATCGACGTGTTATTAAAATCAGGTAAGAAATTCGAATTCCCTGTTTCTTGGGGGATCGATTTATCTTCTGAACATGAGCGTTTCTTAGCAGAAGAATATTTCAAATCACCTGTTGTCGTGAAAAACTATCCGAAAGATATCAAAGCCTTCTATATGCGTTTAAATGACGATGGCAAAACTGTAGCTGCAATGGATGTTCTCGCGCCTGGAATTGGTGAAATCATCGGTGGTTCACAACGTGAAGAACGTTTAGACGTATTAGATAAACGTATGGAAGAAATGGGCCTAAATCCTGAAGATTACTGGTGGTATCGTGATCTTCGTAAATATGGTACTGTACCACATTCAGGTTTCGGTCTTGGTTTTGAACGCTTAATTGTTTATGTAACTGGCGTACAAAATATTCGCGATGTGATTCCATTCCCTCGTGCACCAAGAAATGCAAATTTCTAAAAATATTGTTTAAATTGACCGCACTTTCTTTAAAGTGCGGTCATCATTTTAGGCGATAAATTTATCCCCTATTTTATTTATTGTGTTTGAATCAATCTTTCAAATACATCATATTAAGGAAAGTAGAAATGGACAAAATTAAACAACTCTTTGCAAACAACTATAGCTGGGCGCAAAGAATGAAAGAAGAAAATTCCACTTATTTTAAAGAACTTGCCGATCACCAAACACCTCATTATCTTTGGATTGGCTGCTCTGATAGCCGTGTTCCTGCTGAAAAACTCACAAATCTTGAACCGGGCGAATTATTTGTTCATCGTAATGTTGCTAACCAAGTTATTCATACGGATTTTAACTGCCTTTCAGTTGTACAATATGCCGTTGATGTACTCAAAATTGAACATATTATTATTTGCGGTCATACAAATTGTGGTGGTATTAAAGCAGCGATGCAAGATCACGATCTAGGGTTAATCAATAACTGGTTGCTCCATATTCGTGATATTTGGTTTAAACACGGGCATCTATTAGGCAATCTTTCAGCAGAAAAACGTTCAGATATGCTCACTAAATTAAATGTTGCAGAGCAAGTTTATAACCTAGGACGCACATCTATCGTAAAAAGCGCTTGGGAACGTGGACAAAAACTCTCCCTACATGGCTGGGTATATGATGTAAATGATGGATTCTTAGTAGATCAAGGTGTTATTGCAACCAGTCGGGAAACTCTTGAAATATCTTACCGTAATGCGATTGCTCGCCTATCTAGCCTCGCAGAAGAAGATATCCTAAAAAAAGAACTTCCAGAAAACGAAGAATAAAAAAAGTGCGGTTAAATCTAATGAAATTTAACCGCACTTTTTATTTCAAACTTACTATTTAACTAACTCTGTTTGCATATACATCAAACGATCAATATTCGTTAAATAATGTCCTAGCTCTTGGGATTCTGGTTTATGAATATAAGGGATCTTACCTAGCAAAGGCGCATCAATCTGAGCCTCTAAAATATCTACCACCTCTTTATAATGCCCTAAACAAGGATTAATTCGATTTGCAATCCAGCCTAATAAAGGAACACCAAGCTGTTTAATCACTTGAGCTGTCAGCAATGCATGATTAATACAGCCTTCTTTAATACCTACAACCAACACAACTGGCATTTTATGCTCAACAACCCAATCAGCAAAACTCTTACCTTCTGCCATTGGTGTGAGTAACCCAAATGAACCTTCCACGACAACAGATTGATATTTTTGAACTAATATCGTTAAGGCTTGATTAATCTTGCTTAATTTAATGCGTGATTTATCTCGAGTCAGCATCGGCAAGGAATGAGCAAAAGTATAGCTATTTACTTCTTGATAAGATACGGACTCATTCGTTGCATCCATTAAAGCTAACACGTCTGAATTATTTTCAGCATCATAATCTGTTTGGGATTCATTAGACTGATTTTCGACAGGATAAATCCCCTCTTCACAGCTACAAGCAATCGGCTTATAACCCACAATTCGCACGCCCTTTGCTTGTAATGCCTGAATAATGGCACGGCAGGCGGTGGTCTTACCCACGTCAGTATCTGTACCTGCCACAAAGAAACTACTCATTTTTATTCTCCTTTTAAAAGTGCGGTCAATTCTAAAGGAGTTTTTTGAGGAAAATATTGAGATAAAGCAAGATTTGGATATTTTTAGGAAAAAATAAAAGGCTTATTTGATCTCACTCAAACTATTAAACAAGCCATCATCTTGTTTTGGCATTTGAAGATAAAATCCTTGCTGAGTAATTTTCCCCATAACCTCATCTTTATCTGCATGAACAAGCGGTTTACTCCCCCTCAAATTGAAAGGCATAAGAAATTGAGGCTTACCAAAACTCTGCATTAATATATCCGGTACAGCTGAAAAATCATCTCGTTTTGAAATATAAAGATAGCAGCCTGGTTTACGTTTACTTTTATAAATTGCACATAACATTTCATATTGCTCCAAAAAGAAAAACCTACCAGATAATCTCTGATAGGTTTTATTTTACGAAAGTTTAATTATTTAGTCACAGCTTCTTTTACTTCAGCTGCTTTATTTGCTGCTGCATCTTTTGCTTCAGCCGCTTTATCAGCTGCCGCATCTTTTGTTTCTGAAGCTGAGTTTTTTACTGCTTCCATTTTAGAAGACATCGCATCTTTTGCTTCAGCCATTTTATTTGCTGCAGCATCTTTCATTTCAACTGCTTTATCTGCTGCTGCATCTTTTGCTTCAGAAGCTGCATTTTTTACTTCTTCCATTTTAGAAGACACTGCATCTTTTGCCTCAGCCATTTTATTTGCAGCAGCATCTTTCATTTCAGAAGCTTTATCAGCTACTGCTTCTTTTGTTTCAGCCATTTTATTTGCAGCTGAATCTTTTGCGTCAATTGCCGCATTTTTAACATCAGTTGCAACTTCTTTTGCTGCATCTTTAATTTGTGTTGCTGCATTTGCTGTTGCATCTTTTGCTGCTTCAACTTTTTGAGCTGTTTCTTGTTTATCGAAACAACCAGTTACGGCTAAAGATGCACCTAATACTAATACGGCTAATACTGATTTTTTCATTGTCATTCTCCATTTTATAATTAAGAATTAATCCAAAGCTATCTGCTTTGTGTGATCTAGTTTACGTAAAAAAAACTTAAAATAAAACATCTTCCAAAAAAATTTACATTTCTAAAGATATAGTTTTTTATAATACCTCTCTAAAACAACTATAACCCAATGAAATTAAAAGATTTGTAAAAAAGTTCATTATAAAAATTTTATTTTTTGTAAAGATAAAAAATCACTTTTTTGTGTTTTTTTTGAACAATCCCACTCAGTTAATTTGAATAATCCTTAACTATTGCTTTTACTTTTCAGTTACTTTTTTACGGCTGCAGATTGATCTTTTGTTTCAGAATCTACATTTTTTACTTCCTCTGCTTTAGAGCACACAGCATCTTTTGCTTCAGTCATTTTATTTTCCGCAACATGTTTAACATAGTTAGCTGCTGCAACCACAGCATCTTTAACTTGTACTGCCGCGCTTACTGTGGCATCTTTTGCAGCTTCAACTTTAGAAGACATTACATCTTTTGCCTCTGAAAGCGAATCTTTTACTTCAGCAACTTTATCTTCGACAGCTTCTTTTGCTTTTACAGCTTTATCTTCAGCCGCATCTTTCACTTCAGCAGCTTTATCTTCAGCTTCATCTTTTAACTCAGCCGCTTTATCAGCAGCTTCATCTTTTACTTCAAAAACTGCATTTTTTACTTCAGCAACTTTATCTACAACTGCATCTTTGAATTTAACTACTTTGTCTACAACTGTATCTTTTGCTTCTGAAGCCGCTTCTTTTGCTTCTACAGTTTTATCTTCAGCTGCATCTTTTAGCTCAGATGCTTTATCTGCAGCTTCATCTTTTGCTTCTGAAACTGCTTTTTTTACTTCTTTTGCTTTATCTTCAGCCGCATCTTTCACTTCAGCAGCTTTATCTTCAGCTTCATCTTTTAACTCAGCCGCTTTATCAGCAGCTTCATCTTTTACTTCAAAAACTGCATTTTTTACTTCAGCAACTTTATCTACAACTGCATCTTTGAATTTAACTACTTTGTCTACAACTGTATCTTTTGCTTCTGAAGCCGCTTCTTTTGCTTCTACAGTTTTATCTTCAGCTGCATCTTTTAGCTCAGATGCTTTATCTGCAGCTTCATCTTTTGCTTCTGAAACTGCTTTTTTTACTTCTTTTGCTTTATCTTCAGCCGCATCTTTCACTTCAGCAACTTTGTCTTCAGCTGCATCTTTTAGCTCTGCTGCTTTATCTGCCGCTTCATCTGTAGCTTCTGAAACTGTTTTTTTCACTTCTGATGCTTTATCTTCAACGGCTCTTTTTACTTCAGAAAATTTGTCATCGATTGCTTTTTTCATTTCAGCAGCTTTATCATCGATTGCTTCTTTTGCTTCAGAAACTGCTTTTCTTACTTCAGATACTTTATCTTCAGTTACATCTTTCACTTCAGTAGCTTTGTCTTCAACCACTTCTTTTGCCTCAGACGCTTTATGTGTCACAGCATCTTTAATATAGTTAGCCGCTGCAAATAATGCATCTTTAACTTGTGTTGCAGCATTCACTGTCGTATCTTTTACTTCAGTTGCTTTATCTTCGATTTTATTGTTCATAGCTACTCTCCTTGTGTCATTATGATGGCTTAATTTAAGCTATTCATTTATAGCTCATTTTCAGTCTATCAAAAAAATTTTAAAAAAACACCTAAAAATACACATTTTTAGGTGTTGCTTATTTTTGACTGCTTTTAAAAAGTAAATCATATAAACTTTGTTTTTCGTATTTTAGCCATTCTATTTTGGATAATGGAAAGCTTCAATGGTGCCTTTTTCACCATTCCACTCAATTTGAACAATCGTTGAAGGGTAAAAACTAATTGGATTTCGCTTACCGTAAAGCTCTGAAACAATACTCCCCACTAAAGGTAAATGAGAAACGAGTAAAACACTTTCAATGCCTTCTTCTTGCAAGACAGATAGATAATCTGCCACCAGCGTAGCATTACCGTAAGGTGTAATTCCATTCCAAACTTCAACATTATTAAGTACATTACCTAAAGCTGAATTTACAAGCTCAAACGTTTCTTGCGCTCTAACATAAGGACTGACAATCACTTTTTGAACTGAAAGTGCGGTTGAATTTAGATGTGTTTTAAGCCATTGACCTTGTGATGTTGACTGTTTCCGTCCATAGTCGTTTAAATGTCTCGACTCATCTGATGAAGCAATAACTTCTGCTTCTCCATGACGCATAATAAAAATTTTCATGTATTGGCTTTCCTAAAAATAATAAAAAATAAATTTTATAGATCAAAAATGGGGGCAAGCCCCCACTTTATTAATTCGCTTTCACTGCTTCTGCAATTTCTTCTGCACATTGTTTTGCAAGTACACCGTCTTCACATTCGACCATGACGCGAATAAGAGGCTCAGTACCAGACTTACGCAGTAAAATTCGACCTTTGCCTTCTAAACGTTTTTCCACATCTGCAGCTACTGCTTTTACCGCTTCACTTTCTAATGGATTATCACCACCAGCAAAACGAACATTAATGAGTACTTGAGGGAATAATTTCACCGCACTTGCAAGCTCGTTTAAAGATAAACGATGTTGAACCATTGCACTTAATACAGCTAGTGATGCAATAATACCATCACCTGTCGTATTTTTATCAGCAATAATGATATGGCCAGAGTTTTCTCCGCCTAGCGTCCAGTTATGTTCTACCATTTTTTCTAACACATAACGATCGCCAACGTTAGCACGCACAAAAGGTACACCTAACATTTTTAAAGCAATCTCTAAGCTCATATTACTCATTAATGTGCCCACTACGCCACCTTTTAGCTGACCTGAACGTAAAGCTTCACGAGCAATAATGAAAAGGATTTGGTCACCATCTACTTTATTACCTAAGTGATCCACCATCATAATACGGTCACCATCACCATCATAAGCAAGACCAACATCTGCTTTTGTTTCAAGCACTTTTTCCTGTAACGCTTTTACATCGGTTGCTCCACATTTCTCATTAATATTGATTCCGTTAGGATCTGTACCAATTTCAATCACTTCTGCGCCTAACTCACGTAATACATTTGGCGCAATATGATAAGTCGCTCCATTTGCACAATCCACCACGATTTTATAACCATCTAAACCAAGATGTGGAGGGAAAGTACTTTTACAAAATTCAATATAACGTCCTGCGGCATCACTGATACGGCTCGCTTTACCTAAATCAGCAGACTCCACACAATCCATTGGCTGATCAAGCATGGCTTCAATCGCTTCCTCAATATCGTCTGGTAATTTTGTACCTTGTGAAGAAAAGAATTTAATCCCGTTATCATAGTAAGGGTTATGAGATGCCGAAATGACAATACCTGCTTCCAAGCGGAAAGTACGGGTTAAATACGCCACGGCTGGTGTCGGCATAGGACCAGTAAATGCGGCAGTTAAACCCGCTGCAGCCAAACCTGCTTCAAGTGCAGATTCCAGCATATAACCTGAAATACGAGTATCTTTCCCGATTAATACCGTACGAGAACCTTGGGAAGCTAAAACCTTACCTGCTGCCCAACCTAATTTCAATGCGAAATCAGGTGTGATTGGATATGTACCCACTTTTCCACGGACACCATCAGTACCAAAATATTTACGATTTGCCATGTTTATTCCTTATTAAATTTGAATAACGATGTTGCAGAAATCATTTATTCTACAACATATAAAATCTGTTAGTTTTTTTACGCTTGTTGCGTTGCCTGCCATACTTTTAAAGCATCTGCTGTTGCTGCTACATCATGTACACGCAAAATTGTCGCACCATTTTGAGCCGCAATTAATGCCCCAGCTACACTTCCCACAACACGTTCAGTCACAGGCTTATCTAATACAGCACCAATCATCGATTTACGTGAAAGCCCTGCTAAAACAGGATATCCACTTTCACAGAAGTGAGACAACTGTTGTAAAAGCTTGTAGTTATGCTGCACGGTCTTACCAAAACAAAACCCCATATCCCAAATGATATTTTCTTTAGCGATTCCCGCATCTAAACAAGCTTTAGTCCGAGCTTCTAAAAACTGATAAACATCTTGGACTACATCATCATAATGCGGATTAGTCTGCATTGTGCGCGGCTGTCCTTGCATGTGCATGATACAAGTGGGTAAATTCAACTGTCCTGCTATTTCGAGTGCACCAGGTTCACGTAAAGCACGAATATCATTGATTAAATCCATGCCGACCTTAGCTGCTTCTTGCATCACAATTGCTTTAGAGGTATCCACTGAAATCCAACAATCAAAACGTTTTTGCACGGCTTCAACAAGAGGTATCACTCGTTGCAACTCTTCAGTTTCAGGCACTTCTTCTGCCATTATTGGTCGAGTTGATTCCCCGCCAATATCAATAATTGTTGCACCTTCTTTGAGCATTTTTTCAACTTGAAATAATGCTTTGTCTAGACTAAAAAACTGTCCGCCATCTGAAAATGAATCAGGCGTGAAATTCAAAATTCCCATAATTTGAGGTAATGATAAATCTAGACATTTGTTATTAGCGTAAAGTTTCATAAAGTGCGGTCAATTTTTAAATCAAATTTTAAAGGCTAGATTATAACGGAATATAGTGATGAAAAGAATGACATTATAAATAAAAAAAGCCTTCCTAATTAGGAAGGCTTTATTCTTACTCTTCAGGATCTTCTGAATGATTAACCGCACTTTCAGTTTTTTCTTCCTGCGGTTTTGCTGTTGGTTTTGTATCTTTGTTATCTTCCCAACCAGATGGTGGTGTAACAGGTTCACGATTCATTAGCTGTTTGATTTGTTCTTCTTCAATGGTTTCATATTTCACTAACGCATCTTTCATGGCGTGAAGAATATCCATATTGTCGATCAGAATCTGTCTTGCTCTCGCATAGTTACGATTTACAATCGCACGCACTTCTTCATCAATCGCATGCGCCGTTTCATCTGACATATGTTTTGCTTTCGCCATTGAGCGACCTAAGAATACTTCGCCTTCATCTTCGGTATAAAGAATCGGACCGAGTTTATCTGAGAAGCCCCATTGGGTCACCATATTACGTGCAATATTGGTTGCCACTTTAATATCGTTAGATGCACCAGTCGAAATATTTTCTTCACCGTAAATCAAATCTTCTGCTAAACGTCCTGCATAAAGTGTTGAAAGTTTACTTTCTAATTGTTTTTGGCTGATACTAATTTGATCACCTTCAGGCAAGAAGAAAGTCACACCTAATGCGCGGCCACGAGGAATAATCGTCACTTTATGAACCGGATCATGTTCAGGCACTAAGTAACCCACAATGGCGTGACCTGCTTCATGGTACGCTGTCGATTCTTTTTGTTTATCCGTCATGATCATGGTACGACGTTCAGGCCCCATATTGATCTTATCTTTAGCTTTTTCAAACTCAAGCATTGATACAGTACGTTTATTGCTACGTGCAGCAAATAGTGCCGCTTCATTCACTAAGTTCGCTAAATCTGCACCTGAATAACCTGGTGTACCACGAGCCAGTGTCATTGCATCAACATCATCAGCTACAGGAACTTTACGCATGTGAACTTTTAAAATTTGCTCACGACCTTTCACATCAGGTAAACCTACAACAACTTGACGGTCAAAACGGCCTGGACGCGTTAATGCTGGGTCAAGTACATCTGGACGGTTCGTTGCTGCAATAACGATTACGCCTTCGTTACCACCAAAACCATCCATTTCAACTAACATTTGGTTAAGGGTTTGTTCACGCTCATCATGCCCCCCACCTAAACCGGCACCACGTTGGCGACCTACCGCATCAATTTCATCAATAAAGATTAAGCATGGTGCATTTTTCTTCGCTTGCTCGAACATATCACGTACACGAGAAGCACCAACCCCCACAAACATCTCCACAAAGTCAGAACCTGAAATAGTAAAGAAAGGCACTTTCGCTTCACCTGCAATAGCTTTCGCTAATAAGGTTTTACCTGTACCTGGAGGACCTACCATTAAAATCCCTTTTGGAATTTTACCACCAAGGTTTTGGAATTTTTTCGGTTCACGCAAGAAATCAACTACTTCACCGACTTCTTCTTTTGCCTCATCGCAACCTGCAACATCTGCAAAAGTCACTTTGATTTGATCTTGGTTCAGCATTTTAGCGCGGCTTTTACCAAAGCTCATGGCCTTGCCGCCGCCACCTTGCATTTGACGCATGAAGAAAATCCATACCCCTACAAGGAATAGCATTGGGAACCACGAAATTAAAATTTGTGATAATAAACTGCGTTTTTCAAAAGGCGTACCTTCGATTTTAACTTTTTTATTTAATAAGTCATCTAAGAGCTTTTTATCTTCCAACGGTGGCATGACGGTCATATATTTAGAACCATCATTTTTGGTCACGGTGATTTCATTCGCATCAAAACGCGCTTCCTTCACTTGACTGTTACTCACATCATACACAAAGGTTGTGTAATCTGTTGAGTCACTCACGCCATTGGAATTAAAACTTTGGTAAGCTGTCATCATGACAATTGCTACCACAACCCATAGAACTAGATTTTTGACCATATCGTTCAAGGTTTAACCTGCCTTTCTTAAGTTAATTAAAATTAAACGAGATACTATCTCATCCCCGACACAATGAAAAGCTATCAAAGCAATTATCTATTCGCCTTTATAACCACTTGCTACAATATAAACTTCGCGAGAGCGCCCACGAGAGGCTTCAGGCTTACGCACTTTTACAACACTAAAGAGTGAACGAATTTCGCGCAGATACTCGTCAAAACCTTCTCCTTGGAATACTTTGACCACAAAACTGCCTTTTTTCGCCAAAACTTGCTTACACATATCTAAAGCCAGTTCAACTAAATACATTGCACGAGGAATATCAACAGATGGCATGCCGCTAAAATTTGGCGCCATATCAGACATCACTACATCAACTTTTGCTTCACCAACTCGTTCTAATAATGCATTCAGCACATTTTCGTCACGAAAATCGCCTTGCAAGAAATCCACGCCGACAATTGGGTTCATATCCAAAATATCACAAGCAATCACTCGACCTTTACCACCAATTTGGCTCACAACATACTGTGACCAACCACCTGGTGCGGCACCGAGATCCACCACTGTCATTCCCGGTTTAAACAATTTATCCGTTTGTTGAATTTCATCTAACTTAAAGTAAGCACGTGAGCGTAATTTTTGTTTATGTGCTTTCTGAACAAACGGATCTTTAAAATGTTCGTTTAGCCAACGAGAAGAACTCGCCGAACGTTTTTTCTTTCCCATAATCTCTTTCTTTTGTACTATTTTTTGTAGTAGTTTCGTCTATATTTGGGTACAATCTGCCAAATTCAAGGCTAGACTTACCAAAAAGTGCTGAAAAACCACGTTTTTTCTGACCGCTCTTTTCGGTCTTTTTTTGACTCATATTCATCTATTTAAAGGATTCCTTATGACAATATTATCAACAAAACAAAAACAATTTTTAAAAGGACTCGCTCATCACCTTAGTCCTGTCGTCATGCTTGGCGGTAACGGCTTAACCGAAGGTGTATTAGCCGAAATCGATAATGCGTTAAATCATCACGAATTAATCAAAGTAAAAATTGCTGGCGCAGATCGCGAAACCAAACAATTAATCATTGATGCGATTGTTCGTGAAACCAAATCATCTAACGTTCAAACCATCGGACATATTTTGGTGCTTTATCGACCAAGCGAGGAAGGTAAAATCCAGCTGCCTCGTAAATAATTGTTATCCCCTCAATTTGAGGGGATGTTTTTTTAGATGTAATTTACTTCAATAATCTCGAACTCAACCGTTCCACCTGGTGTGGTAATATTTACGGTATCATCCAACTCTTTCCCTACCAAGCCGCGAGCAATCGGTGAATTCACAGAAATCAAACCTGATTTAATATCTGCCTCATCATCACCCACAATTTGATAAGTCACTTCTTCATCAGTATCGGTATTCACTAATACAACTGTCGCACCAAAAATAACTTTTCCGTTATTTGGTAATTTAGTGACATCGATAACCTGACAATTTGCAAGTTTGCTTTCAATTTCTTGAATGCGACCTTCGCAAAAACCTTGTTGTTCACGCGCAGCGTGATATTCTGCATTTTCTTTTAAGTCACCATGCTCACGTGCTTCAGCAATCGCCTTGATAATTTCAGGGCGACGCTCATTCTTTAAGAAATCTAATTCTTGACGTAATAGCTCCGCACCGCGCACGGTCATTGGAATTTGTTTCATTCTTTTTCCTTGAAATTTGGTAAAAACAAAACCACGACAACGTCTTGCAACCTTGCCGCAGTCAATGAAAAATAAAAAATGATTTACTCTATTGAGTTCGGAGCTTATTATTATTCGTCTTGAGAAAAATAGCAACCATAACAGAACTAAAAATGACTAAAAAACCTTCTATTTCGACCGCACTTAAAGCGGCATTTATCACACTCGGCTTTTCTTTTTCCTCTATGGCTGAAGTTAATGTGGCTTCTATTACCCAATACCTACCTGAAGGTGCTTCTGCCAGTATCATTGCCAAAAACCTTAATAAAGATCAAATTATTGCGGATTACAATGGCTCAACCTTTATGTTGCCAGCCAGTACGCAAAAAGTGTTCACAGCCGTTGCTGCTAAATTAGTATTAGGTGATGCCTTTCAATTTGAAACCTCACTTTTAAGTAACGGAAAAATTCAGAATAATGTTTTGGAAGGCGATCTTGTTGTGCAATTTACTGGTGATCCCGAGCTCACCAGCGGACAACTTTATAGCCTATTAGCTAATTTAAAAAACCAAGGCATTCAGAAAATCAATGGTGATCTTATTTTAGATACCTCTGTATTTGCTAGCCATGATCGTGGGTTAGGTTGGATTTGGAACGATCTTACGATGTGCTTTAACTCCCCTCCAGCTGCAGCAAATATCGATAATAACTGTTTCTATGCCGAGCTAGATGCAAATCAACCTGTAGGTGAAACAGTCAAAATTAACGTTCCTGCTCAATTCCCTATTCAAGTTTTCGGACAAGTTTATATTGTGGATCAGCAAGAAGCCGGTTATTGCCAGTTAGACGTCGTTGTTCACGACAATAATCGCTATCAAGTAAAAGGCTGTATTGCACGCCAAACTAAACCCTTTGGGCTTAGCTTCGCCGTGCAAGATCCTGATGCCTACGCTGCTGCCATTATCCAACGTCAATTAAAGCGTCTTGGTATTGAATTTACCGGTCAGGTAAAACAACCTCAAAAACCACAGCAAGGACAAAAACTCGCTCAGCATTTATCTAAACCGTTGCCTGAGCTATTGAAAAAAATGATGAAAAAATCGGATAACCAAATTGCCGATGCCTTATTTAGAGCAGTAGCCTACAACTACTATAAACGCCCCGCCTCATTCCAATTAGGCACATTAGCAGTGAAATCCGTATTGCAAAAACAAGGCATTAAATTTGGTAACAGCATCTTAGCCGATGGTTCGGGTCTTTCGCGTCATAATTTGGTTGCACCTAAAACCATGCTTTCTGTCTTGGAATACATTGCCAAAAACGAAGATAAATTACATTTAATGGAAACTTTCCCAATTGCAGGTGTGGATGGCACAATCAGTGGGCGTGGTAGCTTAATTAATCCACCACTGGTAAAAAACGTCATCGCTAAAACTGGCTCATTGAAAGGGGTATATAACCTTGCCGGTTTTATGACTAATGCTCGAGGTGAAAAAGTGGCTTTCGTTCAATTTATCAATGGCTATTCAACCGGTGATTTAGAAAGTAAGACAAAACGAGCACCACTTGTGCAATTTGAAAGTACGCTTTATAACGATCTTTATAAAGACTAAAACGCATAAAAAAATGACCGCACTTTGAATATATCAAGTGCGGTCATTTTTCTTTATATTTTATTTAATCAAAAAGAAAAAGCACTAAACGCTTCATTGAATTTAGTGCTTTTTTACGATCTTAAACGCGATTAACCTTCATTATGGATTTCAAGGTTGCTTGCATCTTTTTCCCGTTTTTTCTTTGCTGAATCACTACGTTGAGAAGCGATACTATCAAGGTATTCTGGTGTGATATCGCCCGTAATATATTCTCCAGTAAAGACTGAACAATCAAAGCCTTGAATAGCTGGATTTTCTTGGCGTACTGATTCAGTCAACGCCTCAAGATCTTGGAAAACTAATTTATCTACACCAATCAATTTCGCAATTTCGTCAACATTACGACCATAGGCAATAAGTTCTTGTTTTGTAGGCATATCAATACCGTACACATTCGGATAGCGAATTTCTGGTGCTGCGGATGCAAAGTAAATTTTCTTCGCACCTGCCGCTCGAGCCATACTCACGATTTGTTCAGATGTTGTACCACGAACAATGGAATCATCGACTAATAACACATTTTTATCTTTAAATTCTGCTTTAATCGTATTGAGCTTACGACGAACTGAACTAATACGTTGAGCTTGGCCTGGCATAATAAATGTACGGCCAACATAGCGGTTTTTCACAAAACCTTGACGATAAGGTTTGCCTAAAATTTTCGCAATCTGTAACGCAATGTCTGTTGAAGTTTCCGGTACTGGAATCACCACATCAATATTGTCTGCTTCATCAACCCATTCTTTTGCAATTTTTTTGCCTAAATGTTCACCCATGTGAACACGTGCGGCATAGACAGACACGCCGTCTATTGTTGAATCAGGACGAGCAAAATAGACATACTCAAAAATACACGGATTTAAGACCGCACTTTCTGCACACTGCTCTGCATAAAGCTGGCCATCAAAGGTTACATAAATCGCTTCGCCTGGCGCAACATCACGTACTAATTCAAAACCTGCGACGTCTAATGCCACACTTTCAGAGGCAAACATATATTCTACAGAGCCGTTTTCTTCTCGTTTACCTAACACGAGTGGACGAATACCAAACGGATCGCGAAATGCCACCATGCCATGTCCAATAATCATGGCTAAGCATGCATAAGCACCACGGATATCTTTGTGTGTTGCACGAATTGCATCAAAAATGTCTTGCGGATCGAGATGGTATTTATTCACTCTATCTAAATGATTTGCAAGAATATTGAGAAGAAGTTCTGAATCCGAATTAGTATTTATGTGACGACGTGCTTCTTTAAATAATTTATCTTTTAATTCGGCTGAATTGGTTAAGTTGCCATTGTGAACAAGGCTTAAACCATAAGGTGAGTTGACATAGAAAGGCTGCGCTTCAGATACACTTGAACTGCCGGCGGTTGGATAACGTACATGTCCGAGGCCTGCATGACCTTGTAAACGTAACATATGTTCTTGTCTGAATACATCGCTTACAAGACCATTAGCCTTACGCAAACGAAAGCGGTTTTCATCATCGATTGTGACAATCCCCGCCGCATCTTGACCTCGATGCTGTAATAACGTTAATGCTGCATAAATGGATTCATTAACCGGATTTTGGCTAACGATACCGACAATTCCACACATACTGATTGACTACCTTATTGTTTAAAAGTTGAGTTTAAAAAACTAGAACTTGCTTGTAGTTGTTGGAAGAACCATTCAATAATGAAGCCGAAATGAGGAATTAATTTTGATTCTTTCCACCAATCGGTTTGTTCAAAGTTAGTGAAGGTATCCAAGAAGAATAAGATCGCAGCAACGATTAACGCACCACGAATTAAGCCAAATGCCGCACCGAGAACACGATCTGTTCCAGTAAGTCCTGTTTTATCCACTAATTGGCTAATCACATAATTAACAATGCCGCCTACAATTAAGGTTAAAACAAATAAAATGCCGATTGCTGTGCCATTACGTACGTAGTCAGATTCGATTTGAGTAAGATAAGTGGCGAGATAAGGATAAAATTGGCTAGCGACAATAAATGCAACGACCCAACTTGCAAGGGACATCACCTCTCGCACAAACCCACGTAATAAACTCACGATAATCGAAAATGCGATGATGCCAATGATAATGTAATCAATCATTAAATAGTCTCTCAATTAAAAAGGGCCGCCATTGCGACCGCAGTATTTTACATAAAAAACAACAAAAGGAAAACGTTTGCGTCAATTAAATTTGAAGCCATTGACTAGATTTCCTGCCAAAATGCTTTGTCTAATTTTTGCTGTGCCTTTTGTAGTACTTCTGCCAAGTGCTGATATGTCGGTTTATCTTGCACGGTTGGCAAACTTTCATGTTGTTTTCTTAAACGTTCACTAATCTCATAAAACCACTGAGAACTTTGCGGTTCTAACGGTGATTTTGCACGTTTTCCCAACCAGTATAAGCCTTGCAATGGCATCACTAACGCACAAAGTGCGGTCAAAATAGCAATCGCTAATGCAGTAAGATCCGTCTTGGCATAAAGCTGTTGCCAAACCACCGAAAATACCGCCATAAAAGGCATGAACTTTTGTGCAAATTTCGTGGCTTTAATAATGCGATTTTCGGGGAAAATAATACCGAGTTTCGATTCTAATGGCCACGTTTGCAAATATATTTGCCCACGTTTTAAGGTTGAAAAAAATGATGACATAAAAACATCCTAGAAAATAACCGCACTTATAATACTCTAGTTTAGGTTTAATTGTCATCCTTAACTAGAAACTGTTGAAATTTTCAACTTTTCTAATAAAAGATCGTATTTTTCCCTTCTAGTGAATTTATTTTATACGCCAAAAGGTGTATTCTATGCAAGATTTGTAGTCTGTTCTTTTGAACGGATTTTTATTAACCTCAATCAAAAATAGGGTTCCTATGTCAAAACTTGTTCTCATCCTTAACTGTGGTAGTTCTTCATTAAAATTTGCAATCCTTGATCCTGCAACAGGTGAAGAAAAATTATCAGGCTTAGCTGAAGCATTTTACCTTCCTGAAGCTCGTATTAAGTGGAAAATTAACGGTGAAAAAGGTAGCGCAGATTTAGGTGCTGGTGCAGCGCACACTGAAGCGCTTAATTTCATCGCGTCAAACATTATGACTGATGAGCTTAAAAACTCTATCACCTCGATTGGTCACCGTATCGTTCACGGTGGTGAGAAATACACCCAATCTGTTGTTGTAACAGATGAAGTGGTTAAAGGTATTGAAGATGCTGCACAATTTGCACCACTTCACAACCCTGCTCACTTAATCGGTATCCGTGAAGCATTCAAAACATTCCCACACTTAAAAGATAAGAACGTTGTCGTATTTGATACAGCATTCCACCAAACTATGCCTGAAGAAGCATACTTATATGCACTTCCATACTCACTTTACAAAGAACACGGCGTACGTCGCTACGGTGCACACGGTACCAGTCACTACTTCGTTTCTCGTGAAGTCGCTGAATTCGTAGGCAAACCAGCAGACCAAGTAAACGCAATTATCTGTCACTTAGGTAACGGTGGTTCTGTTTCTGTGGTTCGTCATGGTAAATGTATCGATACCTCTATGGGTTTAACCCCGTTAGAAGGTTTAGTCATGGGAACTCGTTGTGGCGACATCGACCCAGCTATCGTTTTCTACCTATATAAAGAATTAGGCATGTCAATGGATCAAATCGAAGAGACTTTAGTGAAAAAATCAGGTCTTTTAGGTTTAACTGAAGTAACAAGCGACTGTCGCTATGCAGAAGATAACTATGATGATGCTTCTAAACCAGAAGCAAAACGTGCATTAGATGTTTACAGCTACCGTTTAGCAAAATACATTGGTGCATACATGGCAGTTTTAGGTGACGATCACTTAGATGCCATCGCATTTACAGGTGGTATCGGTGAAAACTCTGCTCACGTTCGTGAATTAGCATTAGGACACTTAAAATTATTCGGCATCAAATTAGACAAAGAACGCAACCTTGCTGCTCGCTTTGGTAAATCAGGCGTGATCACTGCTGATGACTCTGCATTCAAAGCGATCGTTCTTCCAACCAACGAAGAATTAGTAATTGCACAAGATACAGCACGTTTAGCGGGCTAATCAACTTCCTTCAAACCTGCTGAGAAATCAGCAGGTTTTTTCATTCATTAAAAGGTATATCAAAATGACTAAAGCAGTTATTCTTATTCCAACTAGCGCAGAAGCAAATTTAGCGGCAGCATTAGACGCAGCTAAAACAACAGGCGCTGTCGTATTCAATGCAGTAGAAGATGTAAAAGCCGCTCAAGCATTAATCGCAAATAATCAAAAAGACGTGTTATTAGAAAAAATCGTTGCTGATTTCCAAGCATTAAATGCAAATTTAGTGATTGTTAAAGGTGTTCAACCTTCATCTCAAGCGCCTTTTGCAAATAGCTTAAACTTTGCGATTGCACAAACCTTAGATGCACAAATTATCTTAGTAGCAAACAATGAAGAAGGTACATTAGTAGAAGCCGTTGCTTCAGAATTTGGCGGTGTGAATAACACTGACATCTTAGGTGTATTTGGTGCACAAGCAGGCAAAATTAAAGCTTTAGATGCACAAGCATTAGCTGCTGCAATCTCTGCACCACTTGCTCGTGAAGCACGTATTTCTCCAGCAGCATTCCGTTTTAAATTAACTGATTTAGCACGCAAAGCGGGCAAAACTATCGTATTACCAGAAGGTGACGAACCTCGTACCGTTAAAGCAGCGGCTATCTGTGCTGAACGTGGTATCGCAAAATCAGTATTATTAGCAGATCCTGAATCAGTGAAAAAAGTCGCAGCAGAACAAGGCGTAACTTTAGGTGCTGATGTAACAATCATCAATCCTGCTGACGTACGCGAAAACTATGTTGCTCGTTTAGTTGAATTACGTAAATCTAAAGGCTTAACGGAAGAACAAGCACGTGCACAATTAGAAGACACTGTTGTATTAGGTACGATGATGTTAGAAGCGGGTGAAGTAGATGGTTTAGTCTCTGGTGCCGTTCACACCACTGCAAATACCATTCGTCCACCGATGCAAATCATCAAAACAGCACCAGGTAGCTCAATTATCTCGTCTGTATTCTTCATGTTATTACCAGACCAAGTATTAGTGTATGGTGACTGTGCAGTAAACCCAGAACCAACTGCAGAACAACTGGCTGAAATCGCAATTCAATCCGCCGAATCTGCAAAAGCATTTGGTTTAAATCCGAAAGTGGCAATGCTTTCTTACTCAACCGGTACTTCTGGTTCTGGTCAATCTGTAGAGAAGGTAAAAGAAGCTACCCGTATTGCACAAGAAAAACGTCCTGATTTATTAATCGACGGTCCATTACAATACGATGCTGCGGTTATGAAAGATGTGGCGGCGTCTAAAGCACCAAATTCTAAAGTAGCAGGCCAAGCAAACGTATTTGTATTCCCTGATATCAACGCAGGTAATATCGGCTATAAAGCAGTTCAACGTTCTGCTGATTTAGTCGCTGTAGGCCCAATGCTTCAAGGTATGCGTAAACCGGTTAATGACTTATCTCGTGGTGCATTAGTAGATGATATCATCTACACCATCGCATTAACTGCAATCCAAGCAACTCAAGCTTAATTAAAGCCATTGTCGTAAAACACTAAAGAAAATAACCGCACTTTTGATGATTCAAAGTGCGGTTATTTTTAGGATTATTTTTAATGGCTACTCTACGGATTTTAAGTATTCAACCAGCTTTAAGCCAATCTCTCTTCGCCATCCTAAAAGCAAATCGGGCTGTTTTGTTATATCTTCATTTTTTAACCAGACACATTTAATGAGATCTTCTAAATTCCGTTTACTGGCTAGAATATCGATAGTTAATCCTTTTGGCGTCAGTTCATAAGCTTTTTCTTGTAATAATCGAATTGCCTTTTTATAACGAGGATCATCAACAATACGCACTAAACGTTTAGGATAATCATAAGGGGAAATTCGGCGGCTTTGTGCTAACAATTGAAGCATTTTTTTACCACGCACACGGACTTCATTTTCAGATAATCCAAGCGCTAACATTTCTGATGTATTACGAGGATTATTTTTTGCCACTTTCCAAAGGTTGTCTGATTTCACCACATAAGAAAGGGCTAAGTTTCGAGCCATTGCCGTTTCTTGTCGCCACTTTGCCAATAGCTGTAAACGCGCTAATTCAAGGGGATTAAGCTTCCAGACATTTGGAATATCTAAATAAGCTTTATTTGGATCACGATCGTCTAATTTACTGGTTTTCGAGATCGCAAGCTGGCAATCATCAATTACCGCTTGAAGCCAAGGTGATTGCGCTAATTCTATTTGCATCTTTTGATAGACCGGCAAGAGATACCATACATCCCCTGCGGCATATTGTAGCTGTACGGGTGAAAGTGGACGTTTTAGCCAGTTTGTACGTGTTGCCCCTTTATCCATTTCAATGCCTAAATAATGTAATACCAATTTGGCCAGGCCCGCTGAATTAGCAAAACCTAAAAAACGCGCCATAATTTGCGTATCCATCATAGGCTGTGGAAGTGCATCAAACTCTTGTAAGAAAACCAATAAATCTTCATTACAAGCATGCAAAATTTTTGTCACCTGCTGATCGCGTAATAATTCCACAAAAGGTGAAAAATCAGTAATGGATAAAGGATCGATCAATGAAACACGTTCACCATCATAAAGTTGAATTAATCCTAATTTAGGATAATAGGTCGATACCCGCATAAATTCGGTATCTAAAGCGACCGCACTTTGCTGACGAGCTAACTGGCAAACCTGAGCCAGTTCTTCATTATTTTGAATTAACGTAAAGTGCGGTTGATTTTGGCATTCTTTTATCATTGTAATAGGATGTATTTTCAAATAGAGTTACAGACTAAACAGGGATATGAACACATATCCCTGATTTAATTAATGTTGCGCGCGTTTTGCTATTTCTTCATCACGCAGTATGCGTCTTAAAATTTTGCCGACATTACTTTTCGGCAATTCATCGCGAAACTCAATATCTTTCGGGACTTTATAACCTGTGAGATGTTGTCTGCAATGCTGGCGTAATTCATCACGCGTGAGGCTATCATCTTTCTTCACAACGAAGATTTTAATGGTTTCTCCTGACACTTCGTGTGGCACGCCGATAGCGACGACTTCAGCGACTTTATAATTTAGCATCACCACATCTTCGATTTCATTTGGATAAACGTTGAAGCCTGAAACTAAGATCATGTCTTTTTTGCGGTCAACAATACGGAGGCTATAGCTCTCGTCCATAATGACGATGTCACCCGTTGCCATCCAGCCATCTTTAAGTACTTCAGCTGTCGCTTCAGGACGTTGCCAATACCCACGCATGACTTGTTCACCTTTAACCCAAAGCTCTCCGGCTTCACCAAGTTGTGCTTCTGAGCCATCATCTTTGATAATTTTAATATCAGTATTTGGCACTGGTACACCGATTGTACCATTGTGTTTCACCACATTAATCGGACAAGCGGCAATTAGCGGTGAGCATTCTGTCATGCCGTAACCTTCAATAATGTTACAGCCGGTTAAATCATGCCAACGTGTTGCGACTGATTGCTGGATCGCCATACCGCCGCCAACAGAAAGTTTTAATCGTGAAAAATCCACTTCTTTGAAATTTTCATTATTAAGCAGCGCATTAAACAAGGTATTTACCCCTGTAATCGCTTCAAAGCGGTATTTTTTGAGCTCTTTAACAAAGCCATCAATATCACGTGGATTCGTAATTAAAAGCGCAGTCACGCCAAGCTCTAAGAAAAGTAAACAGTTTACCGTTAAGGCAAAAACATGATAAAGCGGTAAAGCCAGTACGGCAACGCGTTGCTTAGCATGATCGCCAATAAATGGCTCTGCAATCCACTTCGCTTGGAAAATATTGGTAATAATATTGCCATGAGTCAGCATAGCGCCCTTGGCAACACCTGTCGTTCCGCCTGTATATTGTAAGAAAGCTAGATCTTCACGATCGACTTGAGGACGAACATATTGGCGAAATTTACCAATACTCAATACTTCACGGAAAGTGACGGCATTCGGTAATTTATATTTTGGCACTAATTTTTTAACGTATTTCACAACAAAATTGACCAAATTACGCTTACCAAAAGAAAGCTGATCGCCCATTCTTGTCAAAATCACGTGCTTCACTTTAGTATTAAATACAATTTTTTCTAAGGTTGAAGCAAAGTTTGAAACCACAACAATGGCTGTTGCGCCGCTATCTTGTAACTGATGTTCTAATTCACGTGGGGTATAAAGTGGATTTACGTTTACCACAACTAAACCCGCACGTAAGATACCAAAAAGCGCAATAGGATATTGCAATAAATTCGGCATCATCAACGCAACACGCTCACCACGTTCTAACTTTAATTCATTTTGTAAATAAGCGGCAAATGCACGGCTACGCTCTTCTAATTTACGAAATGTTAAAACCTGCCCCATGTTGATATAGGCGGGACGGTCTGGGTGCTCACGAATTGCTTTATCTAAAATATCGAGAATTGAATCATACTTGGATGTATCCAGTGTGGTAGGTGAACCTTCTGGATAATTTTGAAACCAAACTTTTTCCATTTTTTATCCTTATTCTTTGGAAAATTTTCTTAATTCTATCATTTAGTTAATAGAGATAATAGCGAATTTCAGGCTCGCCATACCAATAATACGGTCGTCTACCGAAAAAGCCCCAATCATCCCACATATCATCTGGATAATAATAACTTTGTGAAAGCTTCCAGACACGATAATGATTGGTTTTAATAACCGGATAAATATAATTGGCTTGATCAACCTTGCCTTGTTCTGTTTTCAGCAAGGTACCACCAATTGTAATAAATTGATCTTTTAAGCTTTCTGGCTCCACAAAACCATCAAGATAAGTGATAAAACGTCCATTAGGTTGTTCATCAATCATAGGTTTTGCTGAGGTTGAATAAATTGGATAGCTTAATACTTCAATCTTAGTTTTATTTGGCAAGGCTTGTGCGGTTAATACTTTTCCACCCAAACGTATTGATTTGCACTGACAGCTATAATCATTCGGTTGAATTGAAGATAATGATTTTAAAGTAAACTGCTCTTTTCTCAGCCCTTCCGGCGCATTGACACATCCCACTAATGTGGCCGAAAGTGCGGTCAAAACTAAGATCGTTTTTTTATTCATCTTCAACTCCTTTTTGAAAATTATTCACGCCCAGGTAATTTTTTCCAAGTTACTTCATTACGTAAATAAACAGGTTCAATTTCTAAGGCGGATATGACTTTATTCTGAGCATAATCTGTTAAAGCAAGCTCAAGCATATATTGTGCAGAAGGTAAAATAATATCACTTCCTTCTAAACCACTGTCTTTAAATTGAGGATACGCTGCCCAACCAGTGCCGACTCTGTATGCAGATAAATCTGAAAGCTGCTCAAGTACTTTTTCTGGTTGGCAAACTTGTTCTTCAATGACAGGGTTCCATTGGAAAAACTCACCCAATTCTGACCGCACTTTTTCTCGTTTTACTTGAGAAAAATAAACTTCATTCATTCTCGCATCAATGGCAGCTGCCACATTTTCGGCTTGATGTAATTCAAATGCAGTCTGAGCCATTGCAGTTAAATTTGATACCGCAATAACAGGTAAATCAGCCCCTAATGCTAGCCCTTGAGCAATCCCTGCACCAACACGAACACCAGTAAAACTACCCGGGCCGCGTCCAAATGCTAACGCATCCACTTGTTTCAAATTGATACCTGAATTAACAAGTAACTCATCAACCATTGGAAGAATACGTTTTGTGTGTGTACGTTGTGCTAATTCATCTAGATGTGTTTTTTCGCCTTTATGCCAAAGTGCAACAGAACAGGCTTCTGTTGAAGTATCAAGTGCTAATAAGGTGATATTTTTCATTATTAATCCATTTTCTCATTTTGTAAGAATTGTACCACTTTGTTGAGATCTCGGGTACGGGTTGAATTAGGTAAACTTTTTAGAAAGGTTTCGCCGTAATTTCGCATCACAAGACGATTATCACAAATAATTACCGCACCACGATCTGTTACATCTCGAATTAGACGTCCTACACCTTGTTTCAGCGTAATAACCGCTTCAGGGATCTGTATATCATTAAACGGATCGCCTCCTTGTAATCGGCAATCTTCAATGCGTGCTTTTAGTAAAGGTTCATCTGGTGCAGTAAAAGGCAATTTATCAATGATGACTAAGGAAAGTGCATCACCACGGACATCCACACCTTCCCAAAAGCTAGAGGTGGCAACCAATACACTATGGCTTTCCTGAATAAACTGTTCGAGTAATTTTGCTTTAGGCATTTCGCCTTGTAATAAGATAGAAAGATCACTATTTTCTCGAAAATACTCTGCCAAGCCTCTCATCATTAAATAAGAAGTACAAAGCACAAAGCATCGACCTTTATTCGCTTCTATGATAGGCAACAACATTTCACCAAGAGATTGTAACGTATTATTTTGATTCGTTGCGGGTAAATAACGTGGCACGCAAAGTAGCGATTGATTAGGATAATCAAAAGGACTGTGAAGAATTTTTTGTTCTGCTTGCTCAATACCAAGTCGCTGACAGAAATGATTAAAAGTGCCGCCAACTTCAAGCGTCGCCGAGGTGAAAATCCAAGCGGCTTCTTTATTATTTAGCTGTTCACCAAATTTATCTGCGACAGTAAGTGGCGTAATATGTAAACCAAATTGTCGCCCCATACTTTCGTACCAATAACAATAGCCTACAATAGCCGTATCACAAAGACGAATTAATTGATTCTTGATACTTTCAGTACGTTCAAAAATACTATCCAAAGTCTGAGAACGACCTAATGCAATCTTGATAACTTCAGAAAGAAACTCAATTTTTTCTTGTAATAATTCAACCGATTTTTTGACCGCACTTTGTTTAAATAGCTCACGCCAATTTCCTCGCTGATTTCCTTCCCCAAGAAGAAGACGAAAATCTTGAATGACTTTAAGCAATGTATCTGCAGTTGTGCCAAGCTGTGGCATATCTTTCAATTCTGTTCGATAAACAATATTGATATCTTTACATAAATCAAATAGCTGGCGAGAGGTTAATGATTGGCCAAAATACTGGCTAGCTATATCGGGAAGTTGATGTGCTTCATCAAAAATAATAACTTCTGCATTAGGAATAAGCTCACCAAAGCCACTTTCTTTTACCGCCATATCAGCAAAGAAAAGGTGGTGATTTACAACAACGAGATCGGCATTTAACGCCTTTTTACGAGCTTGTGCAACATAACATTCAGCGTAGTTAGGGCAATCTGTTCCCAAACAACTTTCTGCCGTACTCGTCAATTGAGGCAAAATTGGGCTATCTTCAGCCAATTCAATACATTCTGTCAAATCACCTGTTTTCGTTGCATTATTCCATTTTCTTACTTTACTTAAATCAGCTAAAACAGATTTATCCCCAAGCACACCTTGAGCAATAACTTGATCCAGACGCTCCAAACATAAATAATTGGATCGCCCTTTCAATAACGCAATTTTTCCAGAATAATTTAAGGCTTTTTTTATGGCAGGGAGATCTCTTGAAAAAAGCTGATCTTGTAGATTTTTAGATCCAGTTGAAATGATTGTTTTCTTTCCAGCAATGAGTGCCGGTGCCAAATAAGCAAAAGTCTTTCCGGTGCCTGTTCCAGCTTCTACAACAAGCGATCGCTTATGTTGAATAGCATATCCTACAGATTGAGCCATTTCGAGCTGCTCTGCTCGTGGCTTAAATCCTTTGATATTCTTACTCAATTCGCCATCACTGGAAAAGATCTTACTTATCTGTTTTTTCATAATTATTGCTATCTAGAAATAGGCGAAGATTTTATCATTATTAGACTCATTTATGTATGAATTCTAATATTTTATATAAAACAAAAACCCCAAGCCATTCAGCTCGGGGTTCACATTCAGTACCTGGCGGTGT
>CAJZKN010000014.1:0-44486 GCA_916050345.1 Parahaemophilus parainfluenzae
ATATACGCCATACGTGCTACTGCATCTTGTGAATATGGGCTATTTGGGAACGCACGCACTAAGCTTTGGAAGTTTGAAAACGCGGTTTTCATTGAAGTTGTTTCACGCGTTGCACGATCAATACCAAAGAAATCTTGGATCATGTTATCGGCGGTTGCTAAGTTTGTTAAACCCGCGATATACACGGCATAGTCACGGTTTGGACTTTGTGGGAATTGGTGTAAATAGTTATCTACAGTTACCAACGTTGCTGTGTAATCTTGTGTTTTATAGTTTGCATAAATTAAATCAAGCATTGCTTGCTCTTGGTAAGTACTACCAGGGAAACGCTCTGTCGCCGCTTTTAAATAACGAATTGAGTCAGAATAGCTTCCTTCTTGCAATGCTGCTGCTCCTTTTGCATAAAGATCATCAACAGAAGCTTGCTCTACTTCTTTATTACCACTGCTACAAGCTGCAATCGCGAATGAGGTCAATGCAATAAGTGCAAGAGATTTTATTTTACGCATTCTTTTTTTCCTTAATTTTTACGAAAATCAATAAATAAGTTACAATTAACGAATATTGTATAGAACATTACACAATAAGCCAACTTTTTAAATTTTTAGATGGATTTTTTATGCCACAAATGACCTTAACGGCTGAAATTCAGCCCGAACAAATGGGACAGCGTTTAGACCAAACCCTCGCAGAGTTGTTCCCAGAATATTCCCGTTCGCGTTTAAAAACCTGGATTGAAGCAAAACAGGTAAAAATGAACGGTGAAATTGCCGATATTCCACGTGCAAAAGTTTATGGCGGAGAGCAAATTGAAATTTCGGTAGAAGTGGAAGATGAAAACCGTTTTGAGCCACAAAACATTCCACTCAATATCGTTTATGAAGATGACGATATTATCGTGATTAACAAACCTAAAGATCTTGTGGTGCACCCAGGTGCGGGGAACCCTGATGGAACGGTACTTAACGCGCTACTCTATCACTATCCACCTATTGCGGAAGTACCGCGTGCGGGTATTGTGCATCGTTTAGATAAAGATACGACAGGTCTCATGGTTGTTGCCAAAACCATTCCAGCACAAACGAAACTTGTGCGTGATTTACAAAAACGTAAAATCACTCGTGAATACGAAGCCGTTGCTAGTGGCATTATGACCAAAGGTGGCACTGTAGATCAGCCCATGGCTCGTCATGCGACAAAACGCACATTGATGGCGGTTCACCCAATGGGTAAACCGGCTGTGACACACTATCGCATTATGGAAAACTTCCGTAATTACACCCGCTTACGCTTACGTTTAGAAACCGGTCGAACTCACCAAATTCGTGTGCACATGGCGCATATCGCACATCCATTATTAGGTGATCAAACTTATGGCGGTCGTCCTCGTCCACCTAAAAATGCAAGCGAAGCCTTCAATGAGGTGCTACGCAATTTTAAACGCCAAGCCTTACATGCGGTTATGTTGCGTTTAGCTCACCCGATTACAGGTGAAATGATGGAATGGTATGCCCCACTGCCAGATGACTTTGTTGAATTACTGCATGCCTTAAAAGCGGATTACCTCGAACACAAAGACGAGTTGGATTATTAAGATGAAAACCATTGTTCCAAACTGGACTGTTCCACCACATATCCAAGCTTTTACAACCACAAGAGAAGGTGGCGTAAGCCTGCCGCCTTTCGAGAGTTTCAATTTAGGTGATCATGTCGAAGATGATAAAAGTGCGGTCAAAACTAACCGCACTTTATTGGTCAAAAAATTTAATCTGCCACACTTTCCGTTATTTTTAACCCAAACACACAGTACTCGTGTAATCGCGGTGCCTTATGAGGGTAATGATTTAGAGGCCGATGCGGTTTACACCAATCAACCTAACCAAGTATGCTTGGTGATGACAGCTGATTGTTTACCGGTTTTATTCACCGATAAACAAGGAACTGAAGTGGCTGCAGCACATGCGGGCTGGCGTGGACTCTGTGATGGTGTATTAGAAGAAACCGTGAAATGTTTCCAATCAGCCCCTGAAGAGATTATCGCGTGGTTTGGACCTGCTATCGGCCCCAATGCATTCCAGGTTGGCAAAGAAGTGATTGAGCAATTTATGGCTTTTGACCCGATTGCAGAAACGGCTTTTCGACCCGATCCGAATGAAGCAGGAAAATACCTTGGCAACCTTTATCAAATCGCTACTCAACGCCTCAATAAATTAGGGATTACCCAAATTTACGGTGGTGACCATTGCACATTCACAGAAAAAGAGAGCTTCTTTTCCTATCGTCGAGATGGCAAAACAGGAAGAATGGCGAGTCTGATTTGGATAAAAAAATAAACTCATAAATACAACAAACCGCACCTTAAAGTGCGGTTTGTTTTTGGCTTATTCTGAATAACTTTCGAACCAACTTTCCAAGATTAAGCAAGCAGAGATCCCGTCGACTTTACCTTTATTGAGAGCACGATAACCACCACGCTGAAAAATTTCATCTCGAGCAGAAACCGTTGTTAAACGCTCATCTTGTAGTTCTACTTTAATCCCAAAACGACCATTTAAGCGATTGGCAAATTTTTTCGCACGAAGTGTTAAATCCTGCTCGGTACCATCCATATTTAAGGGCAATCCCACCACAATGACATCGGGCTTCCAGTCTTTTAAACATTTTTCAATGGCATCCCAGTTTGGAATCCCTTCTTGCGCTTTAAATGCAGGTAAAGCTTGCGCCGTCCCCGTGATACTTTGCCCGACCGCACAACCAATGCTTTTTGTACCAAAATCAAACGCAATTGCCGTGATGCCCATTAACTATGCCCTACTTGTGAAAAGACGAAATTATGAGGATTAATCCCTAATAATTGATTCGCAGCAGGATAACGATCTTCATAAATGGTTTCAAACAAAATGGTGTCTGAAGCAGGTGCCACTAACCACGCATTATCTGCAATTTCTTGTTCTAGCTGTCCCGCTGTCCAACTAGCACAACCGAGTGCCACAAGATATTTTTCAGGCGCATCCTCTGAACCAAAGGTTTCCACAATATCTGCTGACGTGGTGAGATACATCTCATCAGTAATTTTATAACTATGCTCAAATTCTTTTGCAGTTTTCTTATGCAAAATAAAACCACGCTCAGAATGTACTGGGCCACCTGCAAGCACAAGTTCATTGCTAAAAGTGCGGTCATTTTTCATCATAAAATTCATTTTTGAATATAGCTCAGCAATGCTTAAATCGGTGGGTTGATTAATCACTAAGCCCATCGAACCTTGCTCATTATGCTCACACATATACACCACGGTATTTTGGAAATAATCCTCCAACTGTGGCATCGCAATTAAAAATTGCCCTTGTAAATCCATCATCATCCCAAATCTCCAAAACAAATTTGTAACGCACTAATTGCCGCCAAAGAGGCCGTTTCTGTGCGTAACACACGCTTTCCTAATAAAATTTCAGTAAATCCTTGTTGTTCAGTTTGAGCGATTTCTTGAGGTGATAAACCACCTTCTGAACCAATAAGCAAACGAACCCCTTCTTTTGGAATGGAAGGCAAGGTTTTAATAGAATATTGGGCTCTTGGATGTAAATTCAATTTCAGTGCACCATCATTTTCTGCACACCAATCTTGTAATTTCATTAATGGACGAATTTCTGGTACAACATTGCGACCACATTGTTCACAAGCCGCAATAGCTATTTTTTGCCATTGCTGGATTTTCTTATCCATGCGTTCGCCGTCTAGCTTCACACCACAGCGTTCTGACCATAATGGTGTAATCACATTCACCCCCAACTCTACGGATTTTTGAATGGTGAATTCCATTCGATCGCCACGGGAAATAACCTGCCCTAAGTGAATCGATAAATTCGACTCTTTATCACTTAATTCACAACCAAGAATTTCCACCTTAACGGCTTTTTTGCTCGCTTCAATAATTTTTGCTGGATAAATATGATTACTTCCATCAAATAATTCAATTTGCTCACCTTCTGTCATACGAAGTACACGTCCTACGTGATTAGCCGCATCCTCTGAAAGTTGGCAAGTAGATTGATTTTTAAGGGATTCTGGATGATAAATTCTTGGAATACGCATAATATTGAGTCTTTGATATAAGGAAAAAGTGCGGTCATTTTCAACCGCACTTTTAATATTATTCTGTTGCTAAATCTTTTGGCAAGCTTTCTAAAATGGCTCGCCAGTAGGCGGAAGTCACTTGCTTGTGTTTACGAATACATTCCACCACTAAATCGGATTGACCTTTTTCACAAATATCACGTAATTCTACATAAAAATCATGTGTCACTTGGCGATGTTCTTCTTCGCTGAAAAACAATAAACCAATTTTATGATAAACCCCACGTAAACTATTAAAAATTAAACGATAGAAAGGTTTATTAGCCATTACTGTAAATTGACGGAATAAGGCATAGTCAAACTCCATGTAACTTTCAGCGGTGTTTTCTAATGAATCTAGCCCTTTAAACAAAGCAACCGAGGCTTTAGGCGAATTTTTTACGGCTTCATAAATATAAGATTCAGACATACGACTACGCAACGAAAGCATATTTTCAATGATTAATGGCGCACTTTGACGATCTAAAGTAATTAAGGTTTCAATAATGCTTGGACCAGCTGTATCCCAAATATTATTGACTTTTGTTGGCTTGCCGTGTTGAATGGTAAGCCAGCCATCACGAGCCAAACGCTGCAATACTTCGCGTAACGTGGTGCGTGTTACACCAATTTTATCAGCTAAATCACGCTCAGAAGGAAGATTGGTGCCTGCGGGAAATACATTATCCCAAATACTTCTAACAATATATTCTTCGGCAAGAGCGGCTGGGCTTTGAGCCCGTAAAAGGGTATTATCTGTTTGCATGAGTATGAAATAAATATAAAAAAATCTAAAAAGATCAAAAAAATGTGATTTATTCAATAAATCTTTAACTGGTCTATTATCCTTTAAAGCAGTATATATTACAATGACAGGACTATAAAAAAACGGAGTTCGATATGACTTACACACAAGCATTCATGAAAAACTTTCTGGGCGCAAGTCCAGATTGGTATAAATTAACCATTATTGCCTTCTTGGTAATTAACCCGATTTTATTCTTTTTTGTTAGTCCATTTTTTGCAGGCTGGCTACTCGTTGCAGAGTTTATTTTCACCCTAGCCATGGCATTAAAATGCTACCCTCTTCAACCAGGTGGTTTATTAGCATTTGAAGCCATTGCCATTGGCATGACGAATGCCGAACACGTTAAAGCGGAGATCGTGGCAAACTTTGAAGTGGTTTTACTTTTAATCTTCATGGTCGCCGGTATTTATTTTATGAAGCAACTTTTGCTTTATGTGTTCACCAAATTATTAGTGCGTATCCGTTCTAAAATCGTCCTCTCTTTAGCATTCTGTTTTAGTGCAGCATTTCTTTCAGCTTTCTTAGATGCACTAACTGTTGTGGCTGTAATCATTAGTGTTGCCATGGGTTTCTATGGGGTTTATCACAAAGTCGCATCAGGTAAAACACTACAAGATGCGGTTGATATTGCCGATGATAACAAAATTAAAAATCACGAAACTCTCGAAAAATTCCGCTCTTTCTTACGTAGCTTAATGATGCATGCCGGTGTGGGTACTGCACTCGGTGGTGTAATGACCATGGTGGGTGAGCCACAAAACTTAATCATTGCAGAACAAGCTAAATGGAATTTTATTGAATTTTTCTTCCGCATGGCTCCTGTAACAGTCCCTGTATTTATCTGCGGATTACTCACTTGTATTTTAGTCGAAAAATTTAAATTATTCGGTTATGGTGAAAAACTACCGGAAGAAGTATGGCAAGTCTTAGCGGATTTAGATCGTGAAAACGCACAAAAAATGTCTAAACAAGATAAGATTCGTCTTTCTGTCCAAGCGGTTATCGCGGTTTGGTTGATCTTAGGTTTAGCCTTCCATTTAGCGGCTGTAGGCATGATTGGTTTAAGTGTGATTATCCTTGCAACAACCTTTACTGGTGTAACTGATGAACACGCTATTGGTAAAGCATTCCAAGAAAGTTTACCTTTCACTGCATTATTAGTCGTATTTTTCTCTGTCGTTGCGGTGATTATCGATCAAAAACTCTTTGCGCCAATTATTCACTTTGTATTAAGTTCTGAAGAGAAAACACAGTTAGCCTTATTCTACGGTTTCAATGGTTTACTTTCTGCGATTTCTGATAACGTATTCGTAGCAACAGTTTATATCAATGAAGCGAAACATGCCCTTGCGACAGGCGCAATTGCACCGCACCAATTTGAATTACTTGCGGTAGCAATCAATACAGGTACAAACTTACCTTCTGTCGCTACACCAAACGGTCAAGCCGCGTTCTTGTTCTTATTAACGTCATCGCTTGCACCGTTAATTAAACTTTCTTATGGTAGAATGGTCTACATGGCATTGCCTTACACTATCGTATTAACGCTAGTTGGTTTCCTTGCAATCGAATTTATCCTACCAGGAATGACGATTTGGCTTGCAAACCTTGGCTTAATTCTTCCAATTTAATGAAGCATAAGGAGAAAGAATGCTCGACTTTTTTAAGCAATTATCCCTTAAACGTTCAGCGTGGATCTTTTTGGCATTTTCCGCATTTGCCTTAGAATCGACCGCACTTTACTTTCAATACGGCATGGGTTTACAACCTTGCGTACTTTGTGTTTACGAACGTTTAGCTATGGTAGGGTTATTTATTGCTGGTTTTATCGGCGCCTTAGCCCCTAGTTCGCTTATTGTCCGCATTCTTGCTCTTATTGTGGGTTTATTTAGTGCAATCAAAGGATTAATGATTTCCATTCGTCACCTTGATTTACAAATGAACCCTGCGCCATGGAAACAATGTGAATTTATACCAAACTTTCCAGAAACGTTACCATTCCATAAATGGCTACCTGCAGTGTTCAATCCAACAGGCAGCTGTAATGAAAGCCAATGGTCACTTTTCGGCATCACAATGGTGCAATGGTTGGTATTTATTTTCGCTGTCTATATCATTGTGTTGGGATTAATTACACTTTCACAAGTGAAGAAAAGTCGAAATCGACGTCTCATTTTTAAGTAGTCTAATCGCATACTAAAAAGCCTAGAGTGATTCTCTAGGCTTTTTTATTACTGAAAGTCATTCTGTACTCAACATTATTCAAGAAAGAAATACCAATAAGGCATTAAGATCAACCAAATAAAGGCACTGAGAATAACAACAAATTTAAAACTGAAGTGTTTGGTTTTATGACGAAAGCGTTTCATCCCGCAATAAACACCAATAAACCCACCAAGCAGGCTTAATAGAAAGAAAGTATTTTCAGAAATTCGCCAGCCGTGACGAACCGCTCGGACTTTGTCTTTCCACATTAAAAAATAAGCGGCGATATTCACCGCCGCTAACATCACAAATAAAAGCTGAATCAGCATTATGCGTAAACTGGAAGACGTTTGCAGATTGCCAATACTTTTTCTTTGGTTGCTGCAATCACTTGTTCTTCGTTTTCTTTGCCTAATGCATCTAATACATCACACATCCAGCCGGCTAACTCACGACAGTCTTGTTCATTAAAACCACGACGAGTCACTGCTGGTGTTCCAACACGAATACCTGAGGTCACAAATGGTTTTTGTGGATCATTTGGTACGGAGTTTTTATTCACCGTGATATTCGCTTTACCTAACGCTGCATCTGCTGCTTTACCAGTTAAGCCTTGTTTGATAAAGCTCACTAAGAATAAATGGTTTTCTGTACCGTTTGAAACCACGTCATAACCACGTTGTTTAAACACTTCTACCATTGCTTTCGCATTTTTAATCACGTTTGCTTGGTATTCTTTATAAGCTGGTTCTAACGCTTCTTTGAAACATACTGCTTTCGCCGCAATAATGTGAACTAATGGACCACCTTGGTTTGCAGGGAAAACAGAAGATTGTAAGCGTTTATAAAGCTCTTCATCACCGCAAGAAGAAAGGATTAAACCACCGCGTGGACCACCTAAGGTTTTATGGGTAGTTGTTGTGACAACATGTGCATATGGTAATGGGTTTGGATATAAACCTGCTGCGATTAAACCTGCAACGTGCGCCATATCCACAAATAAATATGCGCCCACTTCATCGGCGATTTCACGCATTTTTTTCCAATCTACTACTTGAGAATAAGCAGAGAAACCTGCCACGATCATTTTTGGTTTATGTTCTAATGCTTTTTGACGCACATCTTCATAGTCAATTAAACCATCAGCAGTGATACCATAAAGTACAGAATTATAGATTTTACCGGAGAAGCTCACTTTCGCCCCGTGGGTTAAGTGACCACCATGTGCTAAATCCATCCCTAGAATAGTATCACCTGCATTAAGTAATGCGCCATATACTGCCGCATTGGCTTGAGAACCAGAGTGTGGCTGTACGTTTACATAATCCGCACCAAACAACTCTTTAGCACGATCAATTGCTAACTGCTCTACAATGTCTGCGTACTCACAACCGCCGTAGTAACGTTTACCTGGATAGCCTTCAGCATACTTATTAGTAAACTGTGAACCTTGCGCTTCCATTACGCGTGGGCTCGCATAGTTTTCAGATGCGATAAGCTCAATATGCTCTTCTTGACGACGATTTTCGCCCTGAATGGCTTGCCATAGAACCGGATCGTAATCAGCGATGTTCATACTTTTTTTAAACATTGTGTTTTCCTCGTTGTTTGAATTATTTGTGTATAGTTTACCTGTTTCCAAGTAAAAACTTAATCAAAAATTTCGATCATATTTTTCATTATTACAATGAAAAACATTCATTTATCTAAATCGAGCCTTTTTCTTTCACTAATTTCTCAATTAGTTTAACTTCTTTTGTTTTCTCGCCATCACCCAGTTTATGGCATTGGCTGGTTTCTTTCGTATAAGTATTAAAATTGGTCATCCTTGTTGGGCTTTTCATTTTAATCTTCATATCCAAATGATTACCGCAGTTATTACAAGGTGAAACAAATTCCTTATCTAATTCTTTAAATTCTGGAGATTGTTCAATAATTTTCGCAACTTCTGGTGAATGCGCTGTTTTAAATAGACGATCGGTAAAATCATAACTTAACTTACCATCATTCGCCTGCCATTTGGCTTTAGCTTGCAATAAATAACGCATCCAGCCTTCTTTTGTATCAATCTGTGAAATACCACGTAGAAGCACAGTTTGATCCGCTCGATAAGTGACATAATCAAAATGCTCAACAGGTAAAGGGGATTTGGCTACAGGTTTTACGTGGCAAATCCAATCGCCGACTAAGGCTTTTTCCTGTTCTGTTTGTTGATGTGCCGTTGCACATCCTGATAACAATACTGCGACAAGACTACTTAATACTAATTTTCTCATCATAATTCTCCTTTTATTAATCAGATCCCTGCACCTAAAATTAAAGTGCGGTTGAAATCGTATTTGTTTTTCTTAATCGTGCCTATCTCTTCACAAACCACTTATTTAATAACTGAATGTCTTTATCATTCTCGGTGACTCGTCGGCAAGTCGCATAATCCTTACCGAGAATAACTTGATTGCCATTTTGTTTCAGCTCAATTGGCATATCCGTATGGTTAGCAGATTTACTATAAAATGCTGCCAACTCTTCTTTTTCTTGTTTTTGTAAGGCTTTATTTTGCTTGATGGCTTTCGCCACATTTTTACTGTGAGCCGGCACCATAGAACGATTGATAAAATCAAAACTCAAGACATTATTTTGAGCCTGCCATTTCACCTTGCCTTTGGTTAAATAACGAATAGTGCTCTCTTTATCTAATTCGATACTAGAAATGCCTCGTAACATCCCTGTTCCATCAGATTTCAAAACAAAATGATCTAAACGATCGTAAGTTTGTTTATCTTTTGTCGGGATAGTATGACAAATCCATTCGCCATCTAATGTTGAGCTTTGTGAAACATTTGAAGCTCCGGCACAACCTGTTAATAATACTGCTACAATACTACCTAATATTAACTTTCTCATAAGATACTCCTTTTATTGACAGCAGGGATAACATTGATTACAACAAAGTAGGGAAATTTTTATTTAATCCGGAATATGTAGAAGGCGGCAGTTACATAAATCATCACTTTCAAATTCTGATATTTCACCTGCAACCTTATTCGGAATGGGAAATAAGCGTACAGTTAGTGGTTTATTTAAGCGAAATGCCATCGTTCCTGTGTCGCGCATAATAGCGGCTATGCTTTCTGCCTTAACATTTCCCGCCACCGGAACCGTGTCTAAACCGATACCACATACGGCACTATAAGTCAGTAAAGCACGAATATCAAAATAGTGTTTTTGTGTCCCTTCGGCTAAACCTAAATCTTCTGTCACCGCCAACATTAATCCAGAAAATCCAACTAATGGTACGCGTTGGATTGATTTAAACACTTTTGTCAGTAAGGCAGAAACCTCTACTGAACCAGCCGCACCAAAATATGGCAATCCCATTAATTCATAAACTTTTGTCATAGATGCACAATTTTTAGATGGTGCCGCCGAACTATCAATTCCTGCAAATTCAAATTCACCTGATAATTTGACCGCACTTAGCATCTCTAATACTTGATCTACATGATATTGCAGCGCTTTCGACATAGCCTGATAACAATCCGCATAAAATTGATTATGAGGCGATTTTGGTACAGATTTTAATACTTCGACTAATAAATCGGGCGTTTCGAACCCAATGACAAAACTGTTTGGCAAATGACTTAGATGATAACCGGCAGGGAAATAAGGAATAAATGGCTTGCAGTTAAAATTCACCGTAAAGTTAAAATTACCTTCGCCACGTGGTGTAATATTTGCAATTCGTTGTACGGCATAAACAGATTGTTCGATAAGTTCATTATCTAACACGCCATTTTCATCTAATGGCACATTAACACAAGCATTACACAAATCACCATAAGCTGCGATTAACTCTGGCAATAACGCGATTTCCTCTTTATTTCTCGCCGTACCTATTGCAAATCGAATACGAATTCCACTTTCATTAAATTTATTCAGTAACTCCGTTAAATACTGTAAATCTGCTTTTGCTGTCTGCAAATTGGTTAAATCCAAATATTCACCAAAGGGATTGGTAATTACTCGAATCGATTGCAAGGTATAACCCGCTTTCTGCACAGCAGGCAATAACAAATCCACATCACGTTTCACCGAATAAAGGGCGTCTTCCCATTGCGTTTTATCTTTATGTAACGTCAGAAAAAAACTGATTGTGCGAAGACGACATAATTCCTTATTTTTATAATCCATTCGATCCCTTAACATTAAATGTAATTATTTTTGCTGCTCACGTTCAACAGCACGATAGCCAATATCTCGACGATAAAAACGTCCAGTCCATTGAATTTGCTCAGCGAGTTTTAAGGCTTTTTGTTGCGCTTCAAATACGCTTTCGCCTAATGCAGTAACACAAAGTACGCGACCGCCATTCGTAACTAATTTGCCTTCTTTTTCTGCGACGCCCGCTAAGAAAACTTTCTCATTTTCGACCGCACTTTGTGGTAAACCGCTAATCACATCGCCTTTACGATAATCGCCTGGATAGCCTTCCGCGGCTAACACAATCCCTAAGGACGCTTTTGGATTCCATTGAGATTTCACTTCATCCAATTTTCCCTCGCAAGCTTTAAGGCAAAGCTCAACGAGATCTGATTCAAGGCGTAGCATAATTGGCTGTGTTTCAGGATCGCCAAAACGGCAGTTAAATTCAATTACTTTCGGCTGACCATTTGGCATGATCATTAATCCCGCATACAAGAAACCGGTGTAAACATTGCCTTCTGACTCCATACCATTAACCGTTGGATAAATCACTTCACGCATAATGCGATCATGAATTTCAGGTGTCACCACTGGTGCAGGCGAATACGCCCCCATGCCACCAGTATTTAAACCTGTATCATTTTCACCCACGCGTTTATGATCTTGACTGGTAGCCATAGGTTCGACGTTTTTACCGTCCACCATGACGATAAAGCTGGCTTCTTCGCCATCTAAAAACTCTTCAATCACCACTCGGCTACCCGCTTCACCAAAGGCATTGCCTGAAAGCATATCACGTACAGCCTCTTCCGCTTCTTGCAATGTCATTGCAACGATTACGCCTTTGCCCGCCGCCAAACCATCCGCTTTTACGACAATTGGCGCACCTTTCTCACGCAAGTACGCTAACGCAGGCTCAACTTCGGTAAAGTTTTGATATTCTGCCGTTGGGATTTTATGACGAGCGAGAAAATCTTTGGTAAATGCTTTTGAACCTTCCAATTGTGCAGCCGCTAGAGTTGGACCAAAAATTTTTAATCCTGCAGCCCGAAATGCATCGACTACCCCAATTACTAATGGGGCTTCAGGGCCAACAATGGTTAATCCAATTTGTTTATCTTGAGCAAATTTCACTAAAGCAGGGATATCTGTTGCAGCAATATTCACGTTTTCTACTTTGTGTTCTAATGCTGTCCCCGCATTGCCCGGTGCGACGAAAACTTTGTCTGCCAATGGAGATTGCGCTGCTTTCCAAGCCAAGGCGTGTTCACGACCGCCATTTCCGATGATGAGGATGTTCATGTTATAGTCCTTGCGTATGCCTAATTTAAAAAAGTGCGGCTATTTTTTCCTGTAATTCCCCCTCTTTTGTAAAGAGGGGCTAGGGGGAGATTTAAACGATATTGAATTTAGTATGAGCTTGAGATCACTTCTGCCAAATCTCCCCTTCCCCTCTTTGCTAAAGAGGGGGATAGTTAGATAAATTAATGTCTAAAATGACGCATTCTAGTTAATACCATCACCATATTATGTTCATCCGCTGCATCAATCACTTCTTGATCGCGCATTGAACCACCCGGATGGATAACACATTGAATACCTACTTTCGCCGCCGCATCAATACCGTCACGGAATGGGAAGAACGCATCAGATGCCATCACACAACCGGCTACGGTTAAACCTTCATCCTGCGCTTTAATACCCGCAATCTTAGCTGAATATACGCGGCTCATTTGGCCAGCACCGATACCGATAGTTTGATTATCTTTGGCATAAACAATGGCATTAGATTTCACAAATTTCGCCACTTTCCAGCAGAACAGTAAGTCTTTTAGTTCTTGTTCAGTTGGCTGACGTTTACTTACTACTTTTAAATCATCCACACCAACCATGCCTAAATCCGCATCTTGTACTAATAAACCGCCGTTTACACGTTTGAAATCTAGACGTTCAGAACGTGATGTCCATTCGCCACATTCAAGTAAACGAACATTTTTCTTACGTTTCACGACTTCTTGCGCTTCGGCTGAAACTTTCGGCGCAATAATCACTTCAACGAATTGGCGCTCCACGATTTCATTCGCAGTTTTTTCGTCTAATTCACGGTTGAAAGCAATAATGCCGCCAAATGCAGAAGTTGGATCGGTTTGGTAAGCACGGTTATAAGCTTCTAAAATATCTTTACCTAAAGCCACACCGCATGGATTTGCATGTTTAACGATCACGCAAGCCGGCTCATCAAATTCTTTCACGCATTCAAGTGCCGCATCGGTGTCTGCAATATTATTGTAAGACAAGGCTTTGCCTTGTAATTGATGAGCGGTGGCTACGCTCGCCTCTTTCACATTTAAATCAACGTAGAAAGCCGCATTTTGATGAGAGTTTTCGCCGTAACGCATAGTCTGTTTACGTACGAAGTTAAGGTTTAAAGTCCGTGGGAATTGACCGCACTTCGCATTCGCATCTTCTTCCTCTGCCACATGGTATGGTTTCACCATTTGTCCAAAGTAGTTAGCAATCATAGAATCATATTGAGCGGTATGTTCAAATGCTTTAATCGCAAGGTCAAAACGAGTTTCCAAAGTAAGGCTATTTTGGTGTTTATCCATTTCAGCAAGAATGGCATTGAAATCACCATTATTTACCACGATTGCCACATCTTTATGGTTTTTCGCTGCAGAACGTACCATTGTTGGACCGCCGATATCGATATTTTCTACCGCATCTTCTAAGGTACAATTTGGCTTCGCTACTGTGGCGGCAAATGGATATAAATTCACAACGACCATATCAATGCCTTCAATGCCATGTTGCTGCATGATAGCATCATCTGTACCACGACGACCAAGAATACCGCCATGTACTTTGGGATGTAAGGTTTTCACGCGACCGTCCATCATTTCTGGGAATCCCGTATAATCAGACACTTCAGTCACCGGTAAACCATGTTGCTCCAATAATTTTGCGGTACCGCCTGTGGAAAGTAGTTTTACACCACGCTGTACTAAGCCTTGAGCAAATTCTACGATACCAGTTTTATCTGAAACACTCAGTAAAGCCTGACGAATTGGACGATCTGTCATTACATTTTCCTTTCATTAAATGGTTAAAAATAAGCGGGGGGAATTATAGCGCAAACGTTTGCGTTTATGTAGAAAAAATTTTTCTGGTAAGCGCACTTAAAAGTGCGGTGATTTATTTAAACGATTTTAAAAATAAAAAAGCCCGCGAAATGCGGGCAATAAATGAATGAGTTAATTGATTAACGTTTGCGATTGTCTAGAGAAAATGCACCAGCACCCGCAAACACAAAATAGAAGAACACGAGAGAGTAAAGCAAAGCAAGTTCACCACCGTTCGCGATTGGGAAGAATAAATTCCCTTTACCTGCAGCGTGCATAAAGAAATACGCATAAGCCATTTGACCTGAAAGAATAAATGCCGCTGGGCGAACAAATAAACCTAAAATTAATAGGATTGAACCGACAATCTCAATTACTCCACCAACGATCATCAGTGGATCGCCCACTGCGCCGTTACCGCCCGTCATTGAAATTGGGAATTCCCAGAATTTCGCTGTACCGTGTAAGATAAACATATACGCGGCGACGATACGTAATAAAGCTAAAACATACGGAGAGTATTTTTCTAAGTTTTTCATAAAGTTTTCCTAATAAAAATAAAAAGTGATTTGAGAACGGGGTGTATATTAATGATTAACTTAAAGCTAAACAATACCTCAAATCGAAAAAGACTTTTTACGATTAGGAAATAATCTTACACTTTGCGGATTTTCTGAATCCATTGTAAAAACTCAACTGGCGGCATGAATCCGTTAACACGACTCCCCTCTATTTCTTTTCCATCTCGGTTAAAGAATAAAATTGTCGGTAAACCTAACACTTTATATTTTGTCATTAAAGCACGGTTTTCTTCGGAGTTTTTTGTCATATCGACTTGAAGGAGCAGCATGTCACCAAAGGTTTTTTGTACACTTGGATCACTAAATGTTTCTTTTTCAAACTCTTTACACGCCACACACCAATCCGCATAAAGATCAAGCATCACAAGCGGTTTGTTATTTTCAGCAAGTACTTGTTGCAATTCAGCTTCACTTTTTACTTGTTTAAATTCAACATGAGAAACCGCCTTATTTTCGACCGCACTTGGTGTTGAGGTTTCGCCCCAAACCCATGTTTGAAGCGGTTTAACACTAATCATAGCCGCGACTAAAAAAAGAATTCGGAATACCCAACCTGTGCCATTTTTCGGCATTTGGAAAGCAAACCAAATGAAAAATACGGTACCGAGCATCGCCCATAATCTTGGCGTCCATTCATCCGGCAAAATACGAGAAATTAAGAATACTGGTAACGCAAGCATCACAAAGCCAAAGAGCTTTTTAACGGTTTCCATCCACATGCCTGATTTAGGCAGGATTTTATTCCCAAATAACGTGATTAAAATCAGAGGGACGCCCATACCCAACGCGAGCAAATAAAGCGTGATCGCACCAGTAAATAAATCTCCACTCTGCGCCACGTAAAGCAAGGCGCCAGAAAGCGGTGCAGATGTGCAAGGCGAAGCCACAAGCCCCGCAATCATCCCCATTAAGAACACGCCACCAAAGGCGCCGGCTTTTTGCTGTTGACTAAGTAAAGACAGTTTTGTTTGTAAGGAACTTGGGAGCTGTAAGGTAAATAGGCCGAACATCGACAATGCTAACAAGACAAAGATGATTGATAAGCCAATCATCACATAAGGATGTTGTAAAGCGACTTGGAATGGCAAACCAATTGCAGCCACAATCAAGCCTAGCAAGGTATAAGTCAGCGCCATCCCCTGCACATATACAAAACTTAATGCGAAAGCGCGCCACATATTAGGGCGTTGATTTTGACCAATCACTATCGCTGAAAGCAACGGCAGCATTGGCAACACACAAGGGGTAAAAGCCAAACCTAAGCCCAATAAGAAAAAGCCAAATACGGCATATTTGCTATTAAATAAGCTTTCCGCTAAACGATCTTGCTCTGCTTTAGGTTGTGCGGAAAGTGCGGTCGATTTTTCCGATGTTTTTTCAGTATTAGCAACCTGTGCGATAGGCAAATCAGCTACTTTAATTTCTTTCACTTCAGGCGGATAACAAAAGCCCGATGTACAACCTTGGTAAGCAATTTCAACCACATCTTCGGCTTTTAATGGCGGATGGCTTGCTTTAAAAATAGCTTGCACGGGCTTTTTGAAAATCTTCATTAAGCCAAAATAAGGATCGTTATAATCTTCAGGTGAAATAGAAAATGTCGGCACATCAAATGATGAGGCTTCCTCTTGGTTGAGTTTCACGGAAATTTTCTCTTGATAGAGATAATACCCTTCTGCTATCGACCAATTGACGATCACATTTTCTTGATTCTCGCTTTTCGCAGCTGAAAATTGAAAAGCGTCATCCACAGGTAAGAAAGCCGGTTTCTTATCAAAAAGAGCGGCTTGAGTGGAAAGAGCGGTAAAAATAAAAAATAAAAAAAGAAGAATTCGCTTCATCATAAAGTTCCAACTATTGTTCCTGCTAAAATTCTAGCATAGATGAGCGGAATGTTAATAATTTATGACTTAGATCATAAAATTAAATGCAATTTAAAAAAAAGACTGCACTTTTCTGTTGTTACAGCAATGTTACAATTATAAAATATACCCATAACAAAGTATAACAAGGAGCAACGAATGGCTACCCCAAAAATTCTCATCGTGGAAGATGAAGCGGTAACCCGTAATACGTTAAAAGGAATTTTTGAAGCTGAGGGCTATGAGGTATTACAAGCACAAGATGGTGCCGAAATGTATCGTCAGTTAAACTCAGAAACGGTTAATCTCATCGTATTAGATATCAACTTACCCGGTAAAAATGGTTTATTACTGGGCCGTGAATTACGTGAAAAAACACCTATCCCTCTGATTTTCCTAACAGGGCGAGATAATGAAGTTGATAAAATTTTAGGTTTAGAAATCGGAGCCGATGATTATCTTACCAAACCCTTCAACCCTAGAGAACTCACCATTCGTGCAAGAAATTTATTGCATCGCACCATGACATTAAATGGCAAAGAGGCCCATTTACAACGTGAGAACTATCGTTTTAATGGGTGGACACTGGATTTAAATAGTCATAATTTAATTACACCTGAAGGCACTGAGTTTAAGCTACCGCGTAGTGAATTTCGTGCCATGTTGCATTTCTGTGAAAACCCAGGAAAATTGCAAACACGCGAAGAATTATTGCTAAAAATGACAGGACGCGAATTAAAACCACAAGATCGTACTGTGGATGTAACAATTCGCCGCATTCGAAAACATTTTGAAGATCATCCTAATACCCCAGAAATCATTGCTACCGTACATGGAGAAGGCTATCGTTTCTGTGGAGAGTTAGAAGAATAATCTCTCATTAAGTAACAAAAGGCTGACTCAAATCAGCCTTTTGTTTTTTGCTATCCACGGCGAGATTCGGTAAAATCAACGCCAATTTACGATTAATAAACAACGGATAACAATGACCAAGAAGAAAGTCAAAGTCGGTTCTAACACCATTGCGTTAAATAAACGAGCTCGACACGAATATTTTATTGAAGATGAAATTGAAGCCGGCCTTGAATTACAAGGTTGGGAAGTGAAATCAATGCGCGCGGGTAAAGCCAATATCAGCGACAGCTATATCATTTTTAAAAATGGCGAAGCCTATTTATTTGGTGCGACCATTCAACCATTAAGCTTGGCCTCTACTCACGTGGTTTGCGATCCGACGCGTACACGTAAGCTTTTATTGAATAAACGTGAACTGGATAATCTTTTCGGTAAATCAAGCCGTGATGGTTTTACCATTGTTGCCCTTTCTCTTTATTGGAAAGGCCCTTGGGCAAAGATCAAAATCGGTCTTGCGAAAGGTAAAAAACAACATGATAAACGTGATGATATTAAAGAGCGTGAATGGAAAGTGGCGAAAGAGCGTATTATGAAAAATGCGCATCGTGGATAACTCTCCGACCAAACAGACAAAATGCCTTTCAACCGAAAGGCATTTTTCTTTTTCTCAATATGAAAAAAATTCTCATGGTTATGAATAAAAGTACATTGATAATCATTCTCTTTTAAATTAGTATCTCCGCCCAATTATTTCCGTCATATAAGGAGTTCTAATGAAAAAAGGCATTCATCCTGAAAATTATCGTACCGTTTTATTTTACGATTCCAATGCGAAACAAGGCTTTCTCATCCGTTCTTGTGCTAAAACTAACAACACCATGAAATGGGAAGATGGTAATGAATACCCTGTATTTATGTGTGATACTTCATCTGCTTCCCACCCGTTTTATACTGGTAAAACTCGTCAAATTGGTAACGAAGGTCGTGCAAGTGAATTTGCAAGCCGTTACGGTAAATTTGGCGCATTTAAATCAAAATAGGAATATTCAATGAAAGTATTATCTTCACTCAAAAGCGCAAAAAACCGTCCTGGCTGCAAAATTGTTCGTCGCCACGGTGTCGTTTATGTCATTTCGAAAACCAACCCTCGCTTTAAAGCGCGTCAAGGTGGGAAAAAGAAAGGTTAACCCCAATAAAAAAAGAGCGGTCAAATTTCCGCTCTTTTTTTCATTTAGGCATTAAGGTTTGTAAATAAACTCAACGCCTTCTTCATCTTCTTCGTCCCAATCATCCCAGTCGTCATCTTCATCATCAAATTGATGCTCAGCGAGCTGTTCTTGATGGTAGTCTTCCCATTTGAATTTCACTTCTTCTGGTTTATTTTCTTCTACTTCCGTATCACGTGGATTTGCTTCAATGAAATCCATAATATCACGACAAAGTGGTGGCACATTTTTACCGGTTGCGGCAGAAATAAGGTGATAGCCTTCTTCCCAACCAAGACGTTCGGTAATCTCTTGTGCTCGTTCATGCGCCTCTTCTTCAGTCATCGTATCAATTTTATTGAAGACTAACCAACGCGGTTTATCTGCCAATTTTTCGCTATATTGGAATAATTCAGACTCGATGATCGCAATATTATCCGCAGGATCGGATTCATCAATTGGGTTAATATCCACTAAATGAATTAACACTCGACAACGTTCTAAGTGTTTCAAGAAACGAATCCCTAAACCCGCACCATCTGATGCACCTTCAATCAATCCTGGAATATCTGCCACCACAAAGCTATGGCTCTCATCCACTTTCACTACGCCTAAACTTGGCACTAAAGTGGTAAATGGATAATCAGCGACTTTTGGTTTTGCCGCTGAAACAGCACGAATAAAGGTCGATTTACCTGCATTCGGCAAACCAAGCATCCCGACATCCGCAAGAAGCATTAATTCTAATAATAAATCGCGTTTTTCACCTGGCGTACCCATGGTTTTTTGGCGAGGTGCACGATTTACTGAAGATTTAAAACGCGTATTACCTAAACCATGATAACCACCTTTCGCCACTAACATTTTCGCACCATGCTTCGTTAAATCACCAAGTACTTCTTTGGTATCATTATCAATTGCACGCGTTCCCACTGGCACACGTAACGTAATATCTTTACCGCGGCGACCGGTACAATCTGAGCTGTGACCATTTTCACCACGCTCTGCGGCAAAACGTTTCGTAAAGCGATAATCGATCAATGTATTTAAGTTTTCGTCTGCAACCAAATAAACATCACCGCCATCACCGCCATCACCGCCATCAGGGCCACCTTTTGGGATAAATTTTTCACGGCGGAAACTCACACAACCGTTTCCACCATCCCCTGCTTCCACTCGAATCAGGGCTTCATCAATAAATTTCATAAAAACTCTCCAATATTTAACCGCACTTTACTTTGATTGCGGTAATAACTTATGTCCGATTGCCGACAAAATTGCTCCGCATACTACAACAAACGCCCCGATATAGCTAATCATATTTAATTCTGGCGCGGCAAAATTATCAGGGCTCGCATAATGGGCAAGATGAGCAAAGAAAATGGTGAATAGTGGTACTAAGGTAATCACAACGCTTACTTTAGAAACTTCCCAACGATTCAGTGCCTCAGCATAAGCCCCATAACCAAATAACGTATTCAAGCAGCAATAAACCAAACAACCGAATGCAAACGGGGTGAGGTTACTCACTTGTGAAAATTCAGCTACAGGTGTAAAGACTAAAAGACAGCAGAAATACATCATTAATAAAATTTGTTGCGAACTAAAACGACGGAGCATAAGCTTTTGTGCCATACCATAAGCTACCCAAACTAATGAAGCAGTCAGGCTGAGCAAGACACCTGTTAAATAACCACTCTCTCCTTTAAACACCTCAAGCTTGTCATTAAAGAAAAGCACCAACCCAGCCAATAACAAACCTAAACCAATCTTTTGATGTAATCCGAGCTTTTCTTTAAAGACAAAAATACCGCAAATTAACATACCAAAAGAAGAAAAATGAATAAAAATTTGGGCTGAAGAAGGATCGATAAAATTAAGTGAGCTATTGAATAAAAAGAAATTACCCGCTAGCCCAGCTACACCGATGAGTACAAGCCAAATAAAACGACCACCTTTCGAAAATTGTGGTAATTTTTTCTTGTAACCTAACAGAATCAATAGTGCAAGAGAAGCAACCGCAAATCGATACCAAACGATCGTTTGTGGTGTCATCACTGATAGAACCTGTTTTAACGCAATAGGTAAAGATCCCCACGCCATCGCCGTAATTAAAGCGAAGAGAAAACCTAAAAACGGTTGTTGTTTCATGATATCTTCCTTTATTTTACTAAAGTGCGGTTAGGAATTAAGATAAATTTCGACTAAGAAATATCAAGATAAGCAATAGTGCCAGAATAACAAATGTGATTGATGATTGTAAATTACTGATAAAAAAGAAAACGCCCCACAGATAATGCGGGGCGTTTAAAAATCAGATGTAAAATTATTCAGTTACAATACTTACGTATTTACGGCTTTTCTCGCCTTTAACTTCAAATTTTACTTTACCGTCAGCGGTAGCAAATAAGGTGTGGTCACGACCCATACCTACGTTGTTACCTGCGTGGAATTTAGTACCACGTTGACGTACAATGATGCTACCTGCTAATACAGATTCGCCACCGAAACGTTTAACACCAAGGCGTTTAGCTTCAGAATCACGACCGTTACGAGTTGAACCACCAGCTTTTTTAGTTGCCATCTACTTGATCTCCTCTGAAATTATGCTTGAATCCCAGTGATTTTCACTTCTGTGAACCACTGACGATGACCTTGTTGTTTACGGCTGTGTTTACGACGACGGAACTTAACGATTTTAACTTTATCGCCACGACCTTGTGCCACAACTTCAGCCACTACTTTCGCGCCAGCTACTACTGGTGCACCAATTTTAACATCTTCACCATTAACGACCATCAACACTGAGTCGAACTCAACTGTTGCGCCAGTTGCAAGTTCAAGTTTTTCTAAACGAACTACTTGACCTTCGCTCACACGGTGTTGTTTACCGCCACTTTGGAAAACTGCGTACATAAATACTCCGCTATAAATTGTGCTTCTCCGTTACTATTTTCGGTCCGCACTTCAAAATTCATATAAATAGGTCGCAAATTCTACGGAAAAAACAACTCGATCGCAAGCACTTATTTGCAATAAAATAAAAAAAAGCGCTTTTCCTCGAGCTTAATTTCAAAAACCCTGAAAAATCGGGTAGAATTCACCGCACTTTTCTTTTATATACACAACCATCGAACCAAATGAAGATGAACAAACAAGATTTAATGGATATGCATGCCATCCAAGCATTAACTGATGCGGATATGCAGAAAGTCAACCAAGCCATTTTAGCACAAATTAACTCCGATGTGCCGATGGTTAATCAGCTTGGTTTTTATATTGTGCAAGGTGGCGGAAAACGTATTCGACCACTTATTGCGGTTTTAGCAGCGCGTGCATTAGGCTACGAAAGCGATAAAGTGGCCACTTGTGCGACCTTTGTAGAATTTATTCACACCGCTTCTTTATTACATGATGATGTGGTAGATGAATCGGATATGCGTCGTGGTCGCGCAACGGCTAACTCTGCCTTTGGTAATGCGGCTAGCGTATTAGTAGGAGACTTCATTTATACTCGCGCATTCCAATTAGTGGCGCAGTTACAATCGTTAGATATTCTTCGCATTATGGCAGATGCCACCAACGTGTTGGCTGAAGGTGAAGTTCAACAATTAATGAACGTGAACGATCCCGATACCACAGAAGAAAGCTATATGCGTGTGATTTATAGTAAAACGGCACGCTTATTTGAAGTGGCAGCACAATCTGTTGCAATTGTTGCAGGTGCTGAAAAATCAATTGAAACGGCATTTCAAGAATATGGTCGCTATCTTGGTACCGCATTCCAATTAGTAGATGATGTGCTAGATTACAGCGCAAACGCTGCAGCATTAGGTAAAAATGTGGGGGATGACCTCGCCGAAGGTAAACCTACCCTTCCTTTATTACACGCAATGCGTCATGGCAACCCACAACAAGCTGCGCTTATTCGCGAAGCCATTGAACAAGGCGGAAAACGTGATGCAATTGATGAAGTGCTTGCGATTATGGCAGAACATAAATCCCTTGATTACGCGATGGATCGCGCGAAACAAGAAGCTAAAAAAGCGGTTGATGCTATTGCCTTATTACCTGAAAGCGAATACAAAAAAGCCTTAATTTCACTGGCTTATTTATCGGTAGACCGAACTTATTAATATGACTGAAGAACAAATTCAACCGCAAAGTGCGGTCGATTCTCACCCTAAATTTCAAAAACCACGTAAACAAAAAGTGCGCAAGGATCCCAATGCGCCTTTTATTCGTGAAAAACTCGAATTACCCGAAGGACATAATAAGTTACTTCTCCACTCCTGCTGTGCGCCTTGCTCAGGTGAAGTGATGGAAGCCATTTTGGCCTCGGGTATTGAATTTACGATTTATTTTTACAATCCGAATATTCATCCATTAAAAGAATATTTAATTCGTAAAGAAGAAAACATCCGCTTTGCCCAAAAATTCGGAATTCCGTTTATTGATGCAGACTACGATCGCCAACAATGGTTTGATCGCGCAAAAGGCATGGAATGGGAACCTGAACGTGGTATCCGTTGCACCATGTGTTTTGATATGCGTTTTGAAAAAGCGGCTGAATATGCTCATGAACATGGTTTCCCTGTATTTACTAGCTGCCTTGGTATTTCTCGCTGGAAAGATATGGATCAAATTAATGGTTGTGGTCACCGTGCGGCTGAAAAATATGATGATGTGATTTATTGGGATTACAACTGGCGTAAAGCTGGAGGATCGCAACGCATGATCGAAATCAGTAAGCGTGAACGTTTTTATCAACAGGAATATTGTGGCTGCGTTTATTCTTTACGAGACAGCAATAAATGGCGTGAGGAAACGGGACGACAAAAAATTGAAATTGGTAAACTCTATTATACGCCCGATTAAAAACACATAAAAAAAGAACCGCACTTTCAACATGCGATTCTTTTTTATTTAATCGACGATAAGACGCCCACCTAATGCATTCTCTAAAGAATGATCTAACTGCTGAATTCGCGTACATAACACGTTTTCAATCTGGGCATTTTTATTTTTTTCTTGGGTTAATTCAAAACTTAAATTCAAGGCAACAATAGAAAGCACTCGGTCTAATTGTAATAAACCTGTACGCTCTTTCATTTCAGACACTTGAAGATCTAAATTACGCGCCGCTTGACGCAAAATCTCTTCTTGTTCTGCAGGGACATTCAAGCGCAGCACTTGCCCTAATACAACAACTTCAACCAGTTTTAATGACATGTTATTCCCTTATGTTGAATGCTCAAGTGAGCCTATTATGCCACAGCCAAACGCCTTCGTCATAATTTTTACGTTTAATTGACCGCACTTTATCCGTTCGCCCCATTTCGCAATTTACGCTATAATGCGACACTTTTCATTATTTTTGAACGGAATATTTATGCCAACTATCGCTCCTAATCCATTAGTCCTAGTGGACGGTTCATCTTATTTATATCGTGCTTTTCATGCTTTTCCGCCACTCACCAATTCTGCTGGCGAGCCGACTGGTGCCATGTACGGTGTATTAAATATGCTCAAAAGCCTGATTTCGCAAGTGCAACCGAGCCATATTGCGGTGGTCTTTGATGCGAAAGGCAAAACGTTCCGTGATGAAATGTTTGAACAATATAAATCCCATCGTCCACCGATGCCGGATGATCTACGCAAACAAATTCAGCCATTGCACGATATTATCCGAGCCCTTGGCATTCCTCTTTTAGTCATTGAAGGTGTAGAAGCCGACGATGTCATCGGGACCTTAGCGGTAGCCGCTTCCAAAGCCAATCAAAAAGTCTTGATCAGCACCGGTGATAAAGACATGGCGCAGCTAGTGGATGACAACATTATGTTGATCAATACTATGAATAATACCTTATTAGATCGCGAGGCTGTGATTGAAAAATACGGTATTCCGCCAGAACTCATCATTGATTACTTAGCGCTAATGGGCGATAGCGCCGATAATATTCCAGGCGTAGCGGGTGTCGGTGAAAAAACCGCACTTGGCCTCTTGCAGGGTATCGGCAGCATGGCAGAAATTTATGCTAACTTAGACAAAGTGGCTGAATTGCCAATTCGTGGGGCAAAAAAATTAGGTGATAAATTATTGGCTGAAAAAGAAATGGCCGATTTATCCTATCGTCTTGCCACTATCAAAACCGATGTTGCTCTCGATATCACTCCGGAACAACTTACCCTTGGTGCAAGCAATAACGATCAACTTACCGAATATTTCGGCCGTTATGAATTTAAACGTTGGCTCAATGAAGTGATGAATGGCGCTGACTCCATCACCAATAATAACGAACAACCAACCAAGATTAATCACTATCAAGCTACGCCTGCCCTCGCTCAAAATAATGACGATGAAACATTGCCGGCAATTCAAATTGATCGTAGCCGTTATGAAACCTTGCTCACCGAAGCAGATTTAAATCGTTGGGTGGAAAAACTCAAGCAAGCCAAACTATTTGCCTTAGATACAGAAACCGATAATTTAGATTATATGGCTGCCAACTTAGTCGGCATTTCCTTTGCGTTAGAAAACGGTGAAGCAGCTTATTTACCGCTACAATTAGATTATTTAGGCGCACCAAAAACTCTCGAAAAAACAACCGCCCTTATGTTGTTAAAACCGGTTTTAGAAAATCATGCTATTCAAAAAGTAGGGCAAAACTTCAAGTACGACCTCACCATTTTTGCTCGTAATGGCATCGATGTGCAAGGTGTGGCTTTCGATACTATGCTTGAATCCTATGTGCTCAACAGCACAGGCCGCCATAATATGGACGACCTGGCGAAACGTTATTTAGGGCATCAAACTATTAGTTTTGAAGAAATTGCAGGCAAAGGTAAAAATCAGCTGACATTTAACCAAATTCCGTTGGAAAAAGCCGCTGAGTACGCGGCGGAAGATGCTGATGTAACGATGAAGCTGCAACAAGTACTATGGGAAAAACTCTCTAAAGAACCCACTCTGGAAAAACTCTTTAAAGAAATGGAATTGCCTTTGTTAGGCGTGCTTTCCCGTATGGAACGTCGCGGTGTTTTAATTGATAGCGATGCGCTATTCCTACAATCTAACGAAATCGCTAACCGTTTAAGTGAATTAGAAGAACAGGCCTATGTCTTGGCGGGACAGCCATTTAATTTGGCCTCAACCAAACAATTACAGGAAATTTTATTTGATAAATTAGGTTTGCCGGTTATTCAAAAAACACCAAAAGGGGCGCCATCTACTAACGAGGAAGTATTGGAGGAACTGGCATTTAGCCATGAATTACCGAAAGTGTTGGTAGAACATCGTGGTCTCAGCAAACTAAAATCCACCTACACCGACAAATTACCGCAAATGGTAAATCCGCAAACGGGTCGAGTGCATACTTCCTACCATCAAGCGGTGACTGCCACTGGTCGTCTTTCATCAAGCGATCCGAATCTGCAAAACATCCCGATTCGTAATGAAGAAGGCCGCCGTATTCGTCAAGCTTTTATCGCCCGCGAAGGCTTTACTGTTGTGGCAGCTGACTATTCGCAAATCGAGCTGCGCATTATGGCGCACCTATCACAAGATCAGGGCTTAATTAATGCCTTTACCCAAGGCAAAGATATTCACCGCTCTACTGCGGCAGAAATCTTTGGTGTCTCACTAGATGACGTGACGTCCGAGCAACGCCGCAATGCTAAAGCGATTAACTTCGGATTAATTTACGGTATGTCAGCCTTTGGCTTATCGCGCCAACTCGGTATTGGCCGTGCCGATGCCCAGAACTATATGGATTTGTATTTCAAACGCTATCCGGGCGTACAAACTTTTATGCACGATATTCGCGAAAAAGCCAAAGCCCAAGGCTATGTGGAAACCCTATTCGGCCGTCGTTTATATCTACCAGATATTAACTCCTCTAACGGTATGCGCCGTAAAGCTGCAGAACGCGTAGCGATCAATGCACCAATGCAAGGCACTGCCGCAGACATTATTAAACGAGCCATGATTCAATTGGATCAAAAACTACAAAATGATCCCGATATCGCGATGATTATGCAAGTACACGATGAATTGGTGTTTGAAGTGCGGTCAGAAAAAGTCGAGTTTTATAGCAAACTCATCAAAACACACATGGAAAGCGCAGCTGATTTAGTGGTGCCATTGATTGTAGATGTGGGGCAAGGCACTAACTGGGATGAGGCGCACTAAGGAATTTAGTCATGAATAAAGTTATTCAAAGTCAGCACTTTACGGCAGAACGTGCTTGGGGAGCACTGGATATTACCAATATGAATGGCATTTCCGTGCGTCTTCACTGGACAGATAAACCTTACAAATGGCATATCAATGACGGTGAAGAAGTCTTTGCTGTCATGGATGGTACGGTGGAAATGCATTACAAAGAAGAGGGCCAAGAGAAAGCCGTATTGCTCCATACGGGTGATATTTTTTATGCGGGTATCGGTACCGAACATGTAGCTCATCCACAAGGCGAAGCGCGCATATTAGTCATAGAGAAAGAAGACAGTATTTAATAAATTAAAAGAATTTTATGAACCAAGAAAGACTCAACAAAATCGAAAAATCATTACTTCACCTTGTGGAACGTGATGTTGTTCCTGCACTTGGCTGTACTGAACCGATCTCTTTAGCGCTTGCAGCAGCAACCGCAGCCAAATATTTAGGCAAAACACCTGAACGTATTGAAGCCAAGGTGTCACCAAACTTAATGAAAAATGGATTGGGTGTTGCAGTACCAGGAACGGGCATGGTGGGCTTGCCAATCGCAGCCGCGATTGGTGCTTTAGGCGGTGACCCTGAGGGTGAGTTGGAAGTGTTAAAACACATCACACCAGAGCAAGTTTCCCAAGCCAAGGCGATGCTTGATAAAAAACTCGTTAATGTGGATATTCATCAAACCGAGCATATTTTATATTCTGAAGCTGCGTTGTTTGCAGATAATGACCGAGTGAAAGTAGCCATTCAAGATCAACACACCAACATCATTTTGATTGAAAAAAATGGCGAGGTCATTTTTGAGAAAGAACACGATGAATGTGCGGATTGCGATCCCTATGATATTTTCAAACAGGTGAGCACACGTGAAATCTTTGAATTTTCTTGTGAAGTTGAGCTCGATAAAATCCGTTTTATCGGACAAGCTGCCGCGCTCAACCGCGCGCTATCTGACGAAGGATTGCGCGAAAATTACGGTTTACACATTGGCAGAACATTACGCAAACAAGTTGGTAGTGGCTTAATGTCAGACGATTTGCTCAGTAAAATTATGATCGAAACCACCGCTGCATCCGATGCCCGTATGGGTGGGGCTACATTGCCAGCAATGAGTAATTCTGGTTCCGGTAACCAAGGTATTGCCGCCACTATGCCCGTAGTTGTGGTCGCCGATTATTTAAACGTGAGTGAAGAAAAACGTCTCCGTGCGCTCTTCTTATCACACCTAATGGCCATTTATATCCACAGTAAATTACCCAAACTGTCCGCCCTTTGCGCAGTAACAACCGCATCAATGGGAAGCTGTGCGGGTATCGCCTATTTACTTACGGGTAAATTCGAAACCGTGAGCATGGGGATTTGCAGCATGATTGGTGACATCAGCGGAATTATCTGCGATGGCGCATCCAATAGCTGTGCAATGAAAGTCTCCACCAGCGTGGCTTCTGGCTATAAATCAGTACTTATGGCGATGGATGAAACCCATGTTACGGGTAATGAAGGTATTGTTGAACACAATCTCGATCGTACTATCGACAATCTATGCTCAATTGCTTCTAAGAGTATGCACCATATCGATCGCCAAGTGATTGAAATTATGGTGAGTAAATCCTGTCCTTAATAGCGTGGTAACTTACGATAAAGTGCAGTCAGAAAAATATATAAATTCCTGACCGCACTTTTTTTATATCAAAAAAACATATTTTCTAGCAAAAAGTTATTGGCGTTACCTTCTTATTTTTTTAGAAAATACTGTCCTACTTAGTTCTAAAAGAAAGGAATAGTTATGCTTTTAACCGGATTACTTTGCGGAATTTTACTCGGATTTGTGATGCAGCGTGGGCGCTTTTGTATTACTGGCGCATTTCGCGATATGTATGTCACCACAAATAACAAAATGTTTGTTGCCCTTCTATTGGCGATTACCGTGCAATCTATTGGTTTCTTTCTTTTAAAAGAAATCGGTGTATTAAATGTCGATCCAGCTGAAAATTTTGCCTTTTTAGCGGTGATTATCGGTGCCTTTGTGTTTGGTATCGGCATTGTTCTTGCTGGCGGTTGTGCGACAGGTACATGGTACCGCGCTGCAGAAGGCTTAGTCGGCAGTTGGGTCGCGTTATTCACTTATATGCTATTAAGTGCCATCATGCGCACCGGCCCGTTAGGCGAATTCAATAAAGCTTTACGTAGCATCAATATCGAACAACGCAACATTTACGATACATTCGGCATTTCACCTTGGTGGTTAGTCGCATTATTAACTTTAGTGACAGCCTTTTATGTATACAAACATCTCAGCAAACCAAGCGTAAAAGTCGCGGCATTAAAACCGAAGAAAACGGGACTTGCTCACTTATTATTTGAAAAACGCTGGCATCCATTTTTCTCAGCCGTGTTAATCGGATTAATCGCGCTTGCCGCTTGGCCACTCAGTGTCGCTACTGGTCGTGAGTTTGGACTTGGGATCACTGGTCCATCAGCCAATATTATGCAATTCCTCGTTACTGGCGACGGCAAATTTATAAACTGGGGCGTATTCTTAGTTTTAGGAATTTTTATTGGTTCATTCATCGGCGCGAAAGCAAGCAATGAATTTCGTGTTCGCGTACCAGATGCCACCACGATTCTACGCAGCGGACTCGGCGGTATTCTCATGGGCATTGGCGCAACGCTTGCGGGTGGCTGTTCTATCGGTAATGGCTTAGTCGAAACAGCCTTTTTCTCTTGGCAAGGTTGGGTCTCATTGCCATTGATGATTCTCGGCACTTGGGTGGCCGCCTACTTCACTATTATCTATCCACAACGTTTAAAATTAACAAAAGCATCATAAGGAGCTTATATGATCGTTAAATTACCAACACTCGGCCTTGTTTGCCCATTTCCTGTCGTTGAAGCCAAGGAAGCTATGGCTAAGTTAAATAAAGGCGATGGCCTAGAAATTGAATTTGACTGCACACAAGCCACTGAAGCTATTCCCGCTTGGGCGGCTGAAGAAGGTTATGAAGTGACAAACTTCGAACAAATTGATGATGCAAAATGGTCAATTACCGTAATTAAATAATAAAAAAGTGCGGTCAGAAAAACACACAAATTTCTGACCGCACTTCTGCTTTAACAAATCGAAATAATTAAATTAATTCTACCGGTACTTTCACCACCAGTTTTTTCACGAAACTTGATTTGCCGTTTACGGTGCAACCTGGTTTATGTGGTTCATAAGGGAAAAAGACGGCGAACATTTTTGGTAAAAGTGTTACCGTGCTTTTATCTTCAATTTGTGGGGTAAGTTGGTAGTCATCTGCATCACGATATTCATCGTATAAGCTGAGGTTTGGATAAGTCGCGCTTACTTCAACATTTTCTTCGCCACGAATAAGTAATTGAATATCTAGGTATTTATGATGAAGTTCAGCTTGTTTGCTATCCGCTTCAACCGTATCAAATTCCATGACATTCATATAGACTTGCTCGCTTAAATCATGACGACCATTTTCTAATGCTTCAAGATCTAAAGTATTGAGATGATCGCAAATGTCCGCGATAACTTTTGGTAAACCCACTTTGAAATTTGGGTTATTTAATGCACTGATAATCATAGTGTCTCCTTACGTATGTATTTGTATGAGAATATGATAACAAGTTGCTTATATTAAATAAAGTTACCAATAAATTTAAAACTCTGTATAATAAGCGGGCTTTATTTTCTGCATTAGCGTGCGGCTATCAAAAGAAATTTTTAAACGACCAAAGTGCGGTCATTTTTTCGAGAGATTTCTTTTGCTAGTCGCAATCTGGAAAATAAAGCTTTGTTTGAAATATTATTTTGAAGGAAAACATTGTGAATCCAATTGTTAAACAATTTAAATACGGTCAACATACCGTTACTCTAGAAACCGGCGCGATTGCTCGTCAAGCAACTGCTGCAGTTATGGCAAGCATGGACGATACTACAGTATTCGTGACTGTTGTTGCTAAAAAAGATGTGAAAGAAGGTCAAGACTTCTTCCCATTAACCGTAAACTACCAAGAGCGTACTTATGCGGCGGGTAAAATCCCTGGTGGTTTCTTCAAACGTGAAGGTCGTCCATCTGAAGGCGAAACTTTAATTGCACGTTTAATCGACCGTCCAATTCGTCCATTATTCCCAGAAGGTTTCTTCAACGAAATCCAAGTTGTGGCAACTGTAGTTTCTGTAAACCCACAAATCAGCCCTGACTTAGTGGCAATGATTGGTGCTTCTGCAGCATTAACCTTATCTGGTGTACCTTTCAATGGCCCTATCGGTGCAGCGCGCGTTGGTTTTATCGACAACCAATTCGTATTAAACCCAACTATGGCAGAACAAAAACAAAGCCGTTTGGACTTAGTGGTTGCAGGTACTGACAAAGCCGTATTAATGGTTGAATCTGAAGCTGATATCTTAACTGAAGAACAAATGTTAGCAGCGGTCGTATTCGGTCATCAACAACAACAAGTTGTGATTGAAGCGATCAAAGAATTCGCAAAAGAAGCTGGCAAACCACGTTGGGATTGGGTTGCTCCAGAGCCAAACACCGATTTAATCAACAAAGTAAAAGCGATTGCAGAAGCGCGTTTAGGCGATGCATACCGCATTACTGAAAAACAAGCACGTTACGAACAAATCGATGCGATTAAAGCGGATGTGATTGCACAAATCACAGCAGAAGATGAAGAGATCAGCGAAGGTAAAATCGTGGATATTTTCACCGCACTTGAAAGCCAAATCGTTCGTGGCCGTATCATTGCAGGTGAGCCACGAATTGATGGCCGTACCGTTGATACCGTTCGTGCATTAGACATTTGCACTGGTGTATTACCACGTACTCACGGTTCTGCAATTTTCACCCGTGGTGAAACACAAGCATTAGCCGTTGCAACGTTAGGTACTGAACGTGATGCACAAATCATTGATGAATTAACCGGTGAACGTCAAGATCACTTCTTATTCCACTACAACTTCCCTCCATACTCTGTAGGTGAAACCGGTATGATTGGCTCACCAAAACGTCGTGAGATCGGTCACGGTCGTTTAGCAAAACGTGGTGTAGCAGCAGTTATGCCAAGCCTTGCGGAATTCCCGTATGTCGTGCGTGTAGTATCTGAAATCACTGAATCTAACGGTTCTTCTTCTATGGCATCTGTATGCGGTGCGTCTTTAGCATTAATGGATGCGGGCGTGCCAATTAAAGCTGCTGTTGCAGGTATCGCAATGGGCTTAGTGAAAGAAGAAGAGAAATTCGTGGTGCTTTCAGATATCTTAGGTGATGAAGACCACTTAGGTGATATGGACTTTAAAGTGGCTGGTACTCGTGAAGGTGTCACCGCACTTCAAATGGACATTAAAATTGAAGGTATCACCCCTGAAATTATGCAAATTGCATTAAACCAAGCAAAAGGTGCACGTATGCACATTCTTGGCGTAATGGAACAAGCAATCCCTGCACCACGTGCAGATATTTCTGACTACGCGCCGCGTATTCACACCATGAAAATTGATCCGAAGAAAATCAAAGATGTTATCGGTAAAGGTGGTGCAACTATCCGTGCATTAACTGAAGAAACCGGTACTTCTATCGATATCGATGATGATGGTACAGTGAAAATCGCCGCAGTAGATAGCAGTGCAGCGAAAAATGTGATGGCACGTATTGAAGAAATCGTTGCTGAAGTTGAAGCGGGCGCAATTTACAAAGGTAAAGTGACTCGTCTTGCTGACTTCGGTGCATTCGTGGCTATCGTAGGAAATAAAGAAGGTTTAGTTCATATTTCTCAAATCGCTGAAGAGCGTGTAGAGAAAGTGAGTGATTATCTTCATGTTGGTCAAGAAGTGACTGTGAAAGTGGTTGAAATCGATCGCCAAGGTCGTATCCGCTTAACTATGAAAGATCTTGCACCAAAACAAGAAACTGAAGCAGAATCTGCACCAGCAGAAGAGACTTCAGTAGAACAAGAATAATCTCATAGGGTGTGTAAAAACCTTTACACACCCGTTTTGATTATCGAACTAACTTATAAAACAATGCAATATTTTCGGTTATTCCGTTTTCTAGTTTCATTATCTAGCCTAAGTCTGACTTTATTTATTTCCGGTTGTGTGCAATCGGGAAACGTGTTTGTCGCACCAAATAAAGTCGTGCTCGCGGATCAAAACCCGAATACGCACTTCGAACAAGAAGTGATGATTACCCGAATCGGGCAGGTTTTATTAGTTGGAAAAATGAGTAATGAAGAACGAGCGACGCTTCACTTTGAACGTGGCGTTTTATATGATTCCCTCGGTTTATGGGGCCTCGCACGTTATGACTTTACACAAGCCCTTGCGTTACAGCCAAAGATGGCTTCCGTTTATAATTACTTAGGGCTTTACTTACTGCTTGAAGAAGATTACGACAGCGCATTAGAAACCTTTAATGCGGTGTTTGAGTTGGATCCAAGTTATGACTATACCCACCTTAATCGTGGTTTAAATTTTTATTACGTCGAACGCTATAATCTTGCTGAAGACGATTTGATGAAGTTTTACGAAGCCGATACCAAAGATCCCTATCGCGTACTCTGGCTCTATTTGAACGAACAAAAATTAAAACCACAAGAAGCCCATGCCAACCTTGTTGAACGAGCTAAAGGGCTATCTAAGGACTTCTGGGGAACCAATATCGTTCAATACTATTTAGGTAATATTTCCGTGAATGACTTGCAAGAACGGGCAACTAAATTTGCAGAAAACTCACAACAATATGCAGAAATATTAACCGAAACCTACTTTTATCTAGCAAAACAAAAACTCAATTTGGGGCAAATTGATGAAGCTGCGGCTTTATTCAAACTCGCTATTGCAAATCAGGTATATAACTTTGTTGAGTATCGTTTTGCCGTGTTAGAGCTGATGAAATTGAAACCGGCTCAAACTGACGACGAAAAAGAAGAAAAAAGTGCGGTCACAAAAACTGCTGTTTTTTAGACTTGCCTCTTTCTTGTGTAACAAATAAACCTGAAAGCGAAATTGAGCTTTCCTTACTTACATTCGAGTATTTTAATGACAGACAAAATCACTTTTAATGATTTAGGCTTGCCTGAGTTCATTCTAAAAGCCGTTTCTGACCTTGGTTTTGAAACACCTTCGCCAATCCAACAAGCTTGTATTCCTGCTCTTCTAGAAGGCAGAGATGTACTTGGTATGGCGCAAACTGGTAGTGGTAAAACTGCCGCATTCTCTTTACCTATTTTGGCAAAAATTGATCCTGCCGCAAAACATCCACAATTATTGGTCATGGCACCAACACGCGAACTTGCTATTCAAGTTGCTGATGCTTGTGAACACTTCATGAAATATGCAAAAGGCATCAATATCGTGACTCTTTATGGCGGTCAACGTTATGACATCCAATTACGTGCATTAAAGCAAGGTGCACAAGTTGTTGTGGGGACACCAGGTCGTATTTTGGATCACATTCGTCGTAACACATTAAATCTTTCTGAACTAAAAGCTATCGTACTTGATGAGGCTGATGAGATGCTTCGTATGGGCTTTATTGATGATGTAGAAACCGTTATGGCTGAATTACCGGAAGAGCACCAAACTGCGCTATTCTCAGCAACTATGCCGGAGCCAATTCGTCGCATCACAAAACGCTTCATGAACAATCCACAAGAAGTGAAAATTAAAGTAAATAACGATAATGCGCCTGATATTGAGCAAAATTGTTGGTATGTTCAAGGTTTCCGTAAAAATGAGGCATTATTACGCTTCTTAGAAGTGGAAGAGTTTGATGCAGCAATCATTTTTACTCGTACTAAAACAGGTACACTTGATGTGACCGAATTATTAGAAAAACACGGTTTCCGTGCTGCGGCATTAAACGGTGATATGACACAACAATTACGTGAGCAAACCTTAGATCGCTTACGTAATGGCAGCCTTGATATTGTGGTTGCAACCGATGTGGCTGCGCGTGGTATCGATATTGAACGAATCAGTCTTGTGGTGAACTATGACATCCCACTTGATGCAGAGTCTTACGTTCACCGTATCGGCCGTACCGGTCGCGCAGGTCGTTCTGGTCGTGCATTATTATTCGTTGAACCACGTGAACGCCGTTTACTCCGTAATATCGAACACTTGATGAAAAAACCAATCAATGAAGTTGAATTGCCAAATCATGAAGTGTTACAAGCTTGTCGTCGTAAGAAATTCCAAGACAAGATTACCAAGCAATTGGAACATCACGATCTCGAAATGTATCGCAGCTTATTGGAAGATTTATTCACCGCGGATCAAGATCAAGAAGATATTGCAGCTGCTATGTTGATGTTGCTTCAAGGTAAACAAAAACTCATTCTTCCACCTGATCCTCCGATGGATAAACGTCGTCGGGACCGTAATGATCGCGGTGATCGCCGTGAAAATCCTCGTTCGGCTGAACGTCGTGGTGAACGTAAAGGCTACGGCACACCACAACCGATGGATTTATATCGTATCGAAGTGGGTCGTGCGGATGGTGTAGAAGTGCGTCATATCGTAGGTGCGATCGCAAATGAAGGTGATATTAACAGCCGTTATATTGGCCATATCAAACTTTATGATGACTACTCTACCGTTGAATTACCGCAAGGCATGCCAAAAGAATTGCTTCAACAATTCGGTAAAACGCGCGTTTTAAATAAACAAATGCAAATGAGCTTTATGGGCGCAGCACAGTCAGACAACAGACGTGGTGGCAATGACTTTGGTGGAAAAGGTCGCCGTAATGAACGTGGAGATAGAGGCCAAGATCGCTTCCATGGTGAGCGTAATGGCGAACGTCGTCAACGTAAATTTAACGATAAAAACGACCGCACTTTTAATGAACGTGGTCGCCGAGATCGTCAACGTTAATCCTTATTTAACAGCCCCTTGAAGTAAAAGGGGCTTTTTTATTGTCTTAATTCTCGTTACAATCCTCTCTTATCTCAATTTATAAGGTTTATCTATTGAAAGGTCTATTCTTACGTATTATTGCGGCTTTTGCATTATTACTTTGGGCAATTGATATGGTCTTCCCTTGGCAAAAAATCATGCAATCGGAGCAAAACCCTTACACCGCGATCAAAAATCGCGGTAGCCTTATTGTCGGCACCATTAACAATCCCATTTACTATTTTATTGGGAATGAAGGCGAATCCGGCTTGGAATACGAATTAGCAAAAAACTTTGCTGATTATTTAGGGGTTCGTTTACAAATTAAAACCTTAGAAAATAACGATCAACTTTTTAACGAATTAGAAAATAATAATATTGATATTGCCGCTGCGAATCTTTTGTTTCAGCCTCAACGAGCGGAAAAATTTCAGTTAGGACCATCTTATACTTCCGCTTCTTGGCAACTTGTGTATAAAAAAGGGGAAAATCGCCCGAAAGATTTAGCGCAAGTACAGCAAGAAATTATCATTTCTGCGGGGGAAGACTTAGAAAAATTATTATCCCTTGCTCAGAAGAAACTCCCTGCACTTAAATGGCAGAATAACAAGCAATTAACCCAAGAAGAATTATTGATTCAAGTAGCGGAAGGAAAAATTCCTTATACCATTGCAAATAGTATTGATGTGGCGGCAGCGCAACAAATTCGCCCTAACTTAGCAATTGCATTTGACCTAACGGATGAAATGACCGTGCATTGGTATCTTTCCAATAAATCCTATAATGAGCTACAAGCCGGCTTGTTAGATTTTATGAATAATGCCATTGAAACGGGATTAATCGATCGTATTGAGGAAAAATATTTCCGCCATATTACTGCCTTTGATTATGTAGATACTCAGGCTTATTTAGAGGCAGTTGAAAAAATTCTGCCTCAATATCAACCGCTCTTTGAAAAATACAAAGGGAATTTAGACTGGCGATTATTAGCCGCGGTGGCCTATCAAGAATCGCATTGGGACCCTTATGCCACCTCTCCAACTGGCGTACGTGGAATGATGATGCTCACCAAAGATACGGCTGTGTGGATGAATATTAATAATCGCACGGATGCCGAACAAAGTATAAAAGCAGGATCGGAGTATTTACATTGGCTACTCGACCAAATGCCTGACAGTATTCCAGAAGAAGATCGAATTTGGTATTCTTTAGCGGCATACAATATGGGGTTAGGGCATATTTTAGATGCTCGTCGACTAACTAAAAAATTAGGTGGCAATCCTGATAACTGGTTAGATGTGAAAAATAATCTTCAACTATTATCAGAAAAGCGTCATTATTCAAACTTAAAATATGGCTACGCTCGTGGCTATGAAGCCTACCAATATGTCGAGAATATCCGCCGTTACATGAACAGTATTGTGAATTATCATCGCGTTCAAGAAAACCAAGCGACTGCGACAGAGTAAGTGCGGTCAGAAAAAGCAACGTTTTATTGAACTCAAAGAAAACAAGGAGAAAAAGATGTTAAAAAGAAAAACTTTTTTAAAGAAAAAAGCATCAAGAGATATCTCTGCCTCACGCAACTTGCGTTTAAGACGCTTAAAACACCGTAAAGCAAAACAATTCCAACGCCATGCGTTACAATTAGTGATTCAAGATATCTAAAAAAGGGCGAACATGATGTTCGCCCTTTCAATTTATTCATTATCCTTTATTTTTCAAAAGAATCTTTCAAACGCTCATCTGCTCGGCGAGATTCGCCTTTATGTTGAAGTTTATTTAATTGACGTTCTAATTTTTCTTCCACTTCATTGATCGCTTTATACATATCATCTGCCGTTGCAGTGGCTAACAGATTACCTAATGGAGTTCCAATTGAAGCCTCTACAGAAAAGCCGTTTGGTACTTTACTTAAAACAAAGTGCGGACTAATCAGTTGAGTGTGCCATTTCTCTAATTTTGCAAGTCTTCCCTCCACATGTTCACGAATTGCAGGGGTGATATCCATTTGTTTACTTGTGATATTGAGTGTCATAGCATTTACCTCTTTTGCTTAAATGAACCCTTCGGTTCCGTTCATCTTTAATAACAACATATCGACCTTGAACCACTTTTTCAAGTGCTTTTAGGTAAATAAAAAAACAAATGTTCAAAAATATGATCGGGATCTAATTTCTAAAAAAAATGTGATTTCATTTCCGTGTAAACTTGTTATGATGTAAAGCTGTAAACAACAAAGGGAAGCACTCGACTTCCCTTTTCTTTTTATGAGCCTAAATTAGGCTAATTCATCTTGATCATGTTGCGTCGCTTTTAAACGTTCGAAGTAATCTTTGGTTTCTGAAATAATCTCTTTGCGTAAACCAATTAATGCAACTAAGTTCGGGAAGGCCATTAAACCATTCACAATATCCGCTAAGATCCAGATTAAATCTAAGGTGAGGAATGAACCCGCTCCAACCAGAACAATAAATATGAAGCGATACAATTTAATACCACGGATACCAACTAAGTAAAGGAAACAACGCTCACCGTAGTAGCACCACCCTAAAATTGTGGTGAAAGCAAAGAATAATAATCCTACTGTTACAATCGTTGCACCAAATGATGTACCTAATCCCTGCGCAAAAGCATAGTTAGTCACGCTTGCGCCTGAAAGCTCAGGATTACTCCATGCTCCCGTAATCACAAGCACTAAGCCCGTCATCGTACATACGATGATGGTATCTAAGAATGTCCCTGTCATCGAAATTAAACCTTGGCGAACAGGCTCTTTCGTTTGTGCCGCAGCAGCTGCAATAGGCGCACTCCCTAAACCAGATTCATTTGAGAAAATACCACGTGCCACACCTGATTGAATCGCTTTCATCACGGTAAAACCAACTGCTCCGCCTAAAGCTGCTTGTGGATTAAACGCACTCTGAATAATTAATGAAATTGCAGCAGGTAATTTATCGTAATTAACGATTAAGATGATAATTGAGGTCGTCACATAACCCAGTGCCATAAAAGGCACAATGACGGCAGAGGCTCTCGCAATACGTCTTACCCCACCGAGAATAATCATGGCAACCAATACCGTCACCACTGTTGCAGTAATCACAACAGGCACGTTAAAGGTGTCTTGCATCGCATGCGTAATCGCATTAACTTGAGGGAAAGTACCGATACCGAAAAAGGCCACCAACACCCCAAATAGCGCAAATAATTTCGCTAACCACTTAATACCAAGACCACGTTCGATGTAGTACATCGGCCCACCAGCCATAAAACCGTATTTATCGCGTACACGATATTTCACTGCCAGTAAGCATTCAGCGTATTTAGTTGCCATGCCTAATAATGCAACTAGCCACATCCAAAAAATCGCGCCTGGTCCTCCCGCTTGTACGGCAGTCGCTACACCCACGATATTCCCTGTACCAATAGTTGCCGCTAATGCCGTGCAAAGTGCAGCAAAAGAAGACACGTCCCCTTTGCCTTTATTTGCGCCACGAGCAAATAAATAGCCCAAAGCACGAGGCAAATAACGAATTTGCAAAAAGCCTAAACGAAGGGTGAGATAAAGTCCGGTTCCGGACAAAAGAATAAGTAGAGGCGGTCCCCATATAAAGCTACTAATAGCCGATAAGATTGTCTGTAATGACATTGATGATTCCTCGTCGTTTAAAATACAAATAAACTCGACAAGGAGACAAGAAGAATCCCGATAGAAATATATTGATAATACGGATTGTCTTTTGCCCCTGTCCTTTTGCCTGAGCGTTTGGAAAACAATCGAAAAATCGACCGCTCTTTTGCGCCTTCGGCGTCCATTTACATCAATAAAATGCAATGGATCTCTCCAAGGGTTCGTCCAGTAACAGTCCCTGCAATCTTGCGATTGCGCCTGAAAGATTTTACCTCGTCGGCGTAGGGGCAATTCCCTACTCTCCAGCTACCTTCTTCCGAACTCACTTTTTACGTTTTATTTTTTATCGCAAAAAGTGTCGCGAATTTTAGCAAACTTGAAAGGCTAACTCAATGGATTGACGAAAAAAGGCTTAGATAACAAGGTGAAAGCAGATAAAAAAAAAGAAAGGCAGGTCATTGCCTGCCTTTATCTATTTTAATAATTATAAAATCTCTTTTGCTTTTGCTACCACGTTATCCACGGTGAAACCAAAGAGTTTAAATAATTGATCTGCTGGAGCTGATTCGCCGAAGCTATTCATACCTACCACGCGACCTTCAAAGCCGACGTATTTATACCAGAAGTCTGCAATACCTGCTTCAATCGCAACGCGTTTAGTTACAGAAGCTGGTAATACGCTTTCACGGTACGCTGCATCTTGTTTATCGAAACGGTTAGTACTTGGCATAGAAACGACACGTACTTTTTTACCTTCAGCAGTCAATACATCTGCTGCTTTCACTGCTAATTCCACTTCAGAACCTGTCGCAATGAAGATTAACTCAGGTGTACCCTCACAGTCTTTTAACACATAACCACCACGTTTAACGGCATCTAATTGTGCAGAAGTGCGGTCCATTTGTGCTAAGTTTTGACGGGTAAAGATCAACGCACTTGGGCCATCTTTACGCTCAACCGCTTGTTGCCATGCGATGGCTGATTCCACTTGGTCACATGGACGCCATGTTTCAAGATTTGGAATTAAGCGTAATGATGTAGTTTGCTCAACAGGTTGGTGAGTTGGACCATCTTCGCCTAAACCAATCGAGTCATGAGTATAAACGAATAAAGTGCGTTGTTTCATTAATGCAGCCATACGCACCGCATTGTGTGCATATTCGTAGAACATTAAGAAGGTTGCGCCATAAGGAATGAAACCGCCGTGTAAAGCAATACCATTCATAATCGCTGACATACCGAACTCACGTACACCATAGTTGATATAGTTACCGCCTACGTTTTCGTGTGCACGAATTGGTTTAGAGCCGCTCCATAACGTTAAGTTAGAGCTTGCTAAGTCTGCAGAGCCACCTAAGAATTCAGGCAACACGTGTGCATAAGCCTCAATGGCATTTTGTGATGCTTTACGGCTTGCAATACTTGCAGGATTCGCTTGTAATTTTTCAATGAACACTTTAGATTCTGCCGCCCAATTTGCTGGTAATTCACCGTTTACACGACGTGTAAATTCTGCTGCAAGTTCAGGGTATGCTTTTGCATAAGCAGCAAATTTTTCTTCCCAAGATTGTTCTGCTGCAGCGCCTTTTTCTTTTGCTGACCATTCTGCATAGTACTCAGCCGGAATTTCAAATGGACCATATTCCCAGCCCAGTGCTTTACGGGTTAATGCGACTTCTTCATCACCTAATGGTGCACCGTGGCAATCATGAGAACCTGATTTATTTGGTGAACCAAAACCGATGATGGTTTTACAAATAATTAATGTTGGTTTTTCTTTTTCTGCTTGAGCAAGAATGGTTGCGGCACGAATTTGTTCTGCATCGTGACCATCCACATTGCGAATCACTTGCCAGCCATAAGCTTCAAAACGTTCTGCCGTATCATCAGTGAACCAACCATCAACATGACCATCAATCGAAATATTGTTGTCATCGTAGAATGCGATTAATTTGCCAAGGCCTAATGTGCCCGCTAAAGAGCAAGCTTCATGAGAAATCCCTTCCATTAAACAGCCATCGCCTAAGAACACATAAGTGTGGTGATCCACGATTTCATGGCCTTCACGGTTAAATTGACCTGCTAATGTTTTCTCCGCAATCGCCATACCTACAGCATTAGTGATACCTTGACCTAAAGGACCGGTTGTGGTTTCAACACCTGGTGCATAACCATATTCTGGGTGACCTGGGGTTTTAGAATGTAATTGACGGAATTGTTTTAAATCTTCGATAGAAAGATCATAGCCTGTTAAATGTAATAAGCTATAGATCAACATTGAACCGTGGCCATTAGAAAGTACAAAACGGTCGCGATCGGCCCATTTAGGATTGTTTGGGTTATGTTTTAAGAAATCGCGCCATAATACTTCAGCGATATCCGCCATTCCCATCGGTGCACCTGGGTGGCCTGATTTTGCTTTTTGTACTGCATCCATTGATAGCGCACGAATTGCGTTGGCGAGTTGTCTACGAGTTGCCATGTTTTTCTCCTATCTAAATAATTCTCAGTATTCTACCTTATTTACTGATTGGCTTAACCAATATTTGCAATTTTATTTACCTTGATCAAATTCTTCGACGACGTTGATGGAAACGTTGGCTACTCGATTTACCTTGTAAATTGATGACTGTTTTAGTTTCCACTGGTTTTCGATATGTTCGACGATAATGACTTAAAAAATAATGAATGGAACTGGCGAATAACGCGCCTAATAAAAAGACCACTACTATTTCACCATATAAGCGGTGAAAAACTTGATTGATTTTGCTCTGCGTCGTTTGAGCATATTGGGCGTCAAAGGTCACGCGCAAAAAGCCACGAACCGCATTATTGGAAGCCGAATAAATCGGTTCAACAATTTGTTGTGTTGAAAACTCACCTTCATTTTTATGCTCAAGACCAAGTTGCTCACGAAGATTGCCAGTATTGGTACTTTGGGCCAATTCTTTACCGTTATAATCGTAAATAGTCGCATCGAGCACAAAGTTTTCTTTGACTAAATTATCTAAATTTTCGACGAGCTGATCGGATTTCGCATTATTGGTTAATAAAACTGAAAATAAATTGGCTTGCTGACGAACCAATGTATGCGATAAATTCGCTACTTGATTCACACTTGAAAGCTGTGAACCAATCTTAAATTGTTTCACGCCAAACAAAATCACGGCCATAGCACCGATACAAAGCAGCACGATGAGTCCAAACATCAGTGATTTTTGAAGTTTTTCTTTAATTAATTGCACGTTGTTTTTCCATTTTTTCGCCAAGATCGGCTAGAATAGACGAGTATTCACAATTTACAGGATTTTCTATGCAAATTCAAAACCTTGCAAGTATTACCCAAAAATATCCCAAATTTCCCACCGCACTTTCGTCTGATTTGCCTCATCCCGATGAAACGCATGCGTTTATTTTATACGGCACAACCCTGAATTTAGCCAAATTACTCGAATTCCAACAAAAGTGCGGTCAGTCTTTCCAGTGTTTTGATGCATGGAACGTTGAAAAAAATACCGTTGTCCTTTTAAAAGGCAAATGGCTAGCCGATTTTATTGCCCATGCTCACGACCTGCAATTAGACATCGCTAAACTGGATTTTGATGCAAAATTATCAGAAAAAGGTTTATTGGTGATGGATATGGATTCTACGGCGATTCAAATTGAATGCATTGACGAAATTGCTAAACTGGCTGGCACAGGTGAATTAGTTTCTGCCATTACTGAAAGTGCCATGCGTGGAGAACTCGATTTTGAACAAAGTTTGCGGCGTCGAGTGGGAACGCTTAAAGGTGCACCAGAAAGTATTTTGCAGCAAGTACGTGAAAAATTGCCTTTAATGCCAGGCTTAATTGAAACCATTAAGACATTACAACAACATGGTTGGAAAACCGCCATTGCTTCTGGTGGTTTTACCTATTTCGCCGATTACTTAAAAAGTTTATTAAATCTCGACTTTGCGGCGTCTAATCAATTTGAAATTATTGATGGCACGCTGACCGGCAATGTAAAAGGTAGCGTAGTCGATTCGCAATACAAAGCGAATACCTTGCAAAAACTCGCTGAAGAATACAACATTCCACGACAAAATACCCTTGCTATTGGTGATGGCGCTAATGATTTGGCGATGATGAATGTCGCCGGATTAGGCGTGGCATTTCATGCCAAACCGAAGGTGCAACAACAAGCGCAAATTGTGGTAAACTTTGCTGACTTAACCGCACTTTTATGTCTTTTAAGTGCAAATGATCGAATTTAATTCATTTTGGGAGAAAATTTATGCCATCTTTTGACATCGTATCTGAAATTACTATGCACGAAGTGCGTAATGCGGTTGAAAATGCAAACCGCGTATTAAGTACACGTTATGATTTCCGTGGCGTGGAAGCCGTCATTGAATTAAATGAAAAAAGCGAAACCGTGAAAGTGACGACTGAATCTGATTTCCAATTAGAGCAGTTAATTGAAATCTTAATTGGTGCATTTGTGAAACGTGGCATTGAACATAGCTCATTGGATATTCCAACAGAAAGTGAACACCACGGTAAACTTTACACCAAAGAAATCAAATTAAAACAAGGGATTGAAACGGAGATGGCGAAGAAGATCACTAAATTAGTGAAAGATTCAAAAATCAAAGTTCAAACTCAAATTCAAGGTGAACAAGTACGCGTAACCGGTAAATCCCGTGATGACTTACAAGCCGTTATTCAATTAGTGAAAGGCGCTGAATTAGGTCAACCATTCCAATTTAATAACTT